>NZ_CP117866.1:3043269-3651923 GCF_028736035.1 Streptomyces sp. T12 | reverse complement strand
CCGGCAACGACCCGACCTCCGAGATGGGCCCGCTGATCACCGCCGCGCACCGCGACAAGGTGGCCTCCTACGTCGCGGGCGCGGCGGCCGAGGGCGCCGAGGTCGTCCTCGACGGCACCGGCTACACGGTCGACGGCTTCGAGGACGGCCACTGGATCGGCATCTCGCTCCTCGACAAGGTGCCGACCAGCGCGAAGGCGTACCAGGACGAGATCTTCGGCCCGGTGCTGTGCGTGCTGCGCGCCGAGACCTACGAGGACGGCGTGGCGCTGATCAACGCCTCGCCGTTCGGCAACGGCACCGCGATCTTCACCCGGGACGGCGGCGCCGCCCGCCGCTTCCAGCTGGAGATCGAGGCCGGCATGGTCGGCGTGAACGTCCCGATCCCGGTCCCCGTCGGCTACCACTCCTTCGGTGGCTGGAAGGACTCGCTCTTCGGCGACCACCACATCTACGGCAACGACGGCACGCACTTCTACACCCGCGGCAAGGTCGTCACCACCCGCTGGCCGGACCCGGCGGACGCCCCGTCCGGCGTCGACCTCGGGTTCCCGCGCAACCACTGACGCACCGACTTGAGCGTGTGGGGCCGTCCGGATCGCGGACGGCCCCACTTTTTTGCGGGCCCGGGCTGCGGTTCCCGCATGCTCGAAAGTCGTGCTGTACACGGCTTTGACGCAACGCTCACACGCGTCAAGATGCCTTTCGGCAACGAATTCCGTAGGTAATGAGCCATTGACGTGACGGTTTCCGTCAATGTTGCATCCCCCTCGTGACCGACACCCTCACCCCAGCCGAGGGCGCCGTCGTCGAGGCGTCGGACAGCCCTCGGAAGCTCAAGCGCTCGATCGGCGTCATCGGCGGCACCCTGCTCACGCTCTCCTGCGTGACCCCCGCCTCCACCCTCTTCGTGGTCGTCCCCGACCTGTTCGGCTCGCTCGGCACCGCCACCGCCCTCACGATCGCCATCGGCTCCCTCCTGTGCATCGCCGTGGCGTTCTGCTACTCGGAGCTGGGCACCCTCGTCCCCAGCGCGGGCGGCGAGTACGCGATGGTGTCCACGCTGGCCGGACGGCTGGCGGGCTGGCTGGTCTTCGTGCTCTCCCTGCTGGTCGTCATGATCGTCCCGCCGGTGATCGCGATGGGCACGGCCGACTACCTCGCCCCGATCGTCCATCTCGACCCGTCCATGGCCGGCGCCGGCGTCATGCTGCTCGCCACCCTCGCCGGCCTGCTCGACCTGCGCGCCAACGCCTGGATCACCGGCGTCTTCCTGGTCCTGGAGGTCATCGCCGCGGCCGTGGTGGCGGTGCTCGGGTTCGCGCACGCCGAGCGCGGCCCCGGCAGCCTGGTCTCGATGGAGGTGGCCGGCGCGGACGGCGGCACTGACACCGTGACGGCTCTGCTGATCGTCTCCGGACTCGCGATCGCCCTCTTCGTCACCCAGGGCTTCTCGACCGCCGTCTACCTCTCCGAGGAACTGGAGAACCCGCGCCGCAACGTCGCCCGCACGGTGCTCGCCACCCTCGCCATCTCCGCCGTGATCATCCTGGTCCCGGTCGCCGCCATCACCCTGGGCGCCTCGAACATCGACGAACTCACCGGCGGCGACATCAGCACCATGGTCACCGCCTGGTCCAACTCCGCGGTCGGCACCTTCGTCAGCCTCTGCGTGGCCCTCGCGATCATCAACGCGGGCATCGTCATGGTCATCCAGAACTCCCGCGTCCTGTTCGCCTCGGCCCGCGACAAGGCCTGGCCCCAGCCGGTCAACAACGTCCTCACCAAACTCGGCCGCTTCGGCTCCCCCTGGGTCGCCACCCTCGCGGTCGGCATCCCCGGCGCCGCCCTGTGCTTCGTCAACCTCGACACCCTGTACGGCATCACGGGCGTCTCGGTGACCGGCATGTACCTGCTCGTCGCGGTAGCCGCGCTACTGTCCCGCCGAGGCACCCACAAGCACGGCCCGGCATGGCGCATGCCGCTGTGGCCCGCGATGCCGGTCCTGCTGATCGCGGTCCTCCTGTACATCCTGAGCCAACAGGAGACGAGCTACCTGCTGTGGACGGGCGGCATAACGGCGGTCGCAACCTTGTACTGGGCCCTGTACCTCCGCCCCCGGAGAGAAACCCGCTGGCTGGTATCGATCCCGGAGGCGTGAACGCGCCCCAAAGGGGCGCGGGGCTGAATCGATATGCGGCTCCGCCGCGTGGGCGCGATCAACCCCCACGAACCCGCACCAGGCAGACCACAGGACGGATCGAGCTCCCACCCGCCCTACCACGAACGCGGTAGACAAATCCCCCTCCGTACCCCCACGGAAGGGGCCGGGATTCAGCCCTCGGTCGATAACTGACCGACAGGTTCACCCCGTACCGTTGAAACATGGATCTTCGACTGCCCGGCCTGCGAGGGCGCGTACGGAGGCCGCGACGGTGGCTCGCCGCCGCGGCCTCCGTCGTCGTCCTCGCCGGTGCCGGTACATGGACGGCCGTCGCCGACGACGACGCGCCGCCGGTGCGCAGCACCGACCGGGTCATGGACATGGGGGACGGGGTGCGCATCGACACCTCGTACTTCACCTCGGGCAGCTCGGGACGCCGCCCGGCCGTCCTGCTGGGACACGGCTTCGGCGGCAGCAAGGACGACGTACGGCAGCAGGCCGAGGACCTCGCCCGGGACGGGTACGCCGTCCTGACCTGGTCGGCCCGCGGTTTCGGCAAGTCGACCGGCAAGATCGGGCTGAACGACCCGAAGGGCGAGGTCGCCGACGTCTCCAAGCTGCTCGACTGGCTGGCGAAGCAGCCCCAGGTCGAGCTCGACAAGGCCGGCGACCCGCGGGTCGGCATGGCGGGCGGTTCCTACGGCGGCGCGATCGCGCTGCTGGCCGCCGGGCACGACGACCGGGTGGACGCCATCGCCCCGGCGATCACGTACTGGAACCTCGCGGACGCCCTGTTCCCGAACGGCGTCTTCAAGAAGCTCTGGGCCGGCATATTCGTCAACTCCGGCGGCGGCTGCGACAAGTTCGAGACGCAGATCTGCGAGATGTACGACCGGGTCGCCGAGTCCGGCACCCCGGACGCCGACGCCCGCACGATGTTGGAGGAGCGGTCGCCGTCCGCCGTGGGCGACCGCATCGACGTACCCACCCTGCTCATGCAGGGCCAGTCCGACTCCCTCTTCCCCCTGGGCCAGGCCGACGCCGCCGCGAAGGCGATCCGTGCCAACGGCGCCCCCGTCGACGTCGACTGGATCGCCGGCGGCCACGACGGCGGCGACATGGAGACGGGCCGGATCCAGGAGCGCGTGCGGTCCTGGTTCGACCGCTACCTCAAGGACGACAAGAGCGTCGACACCGGCCCGGCCTTCCGCGTCACCCGCACCGGAGGCGTCGACTCCACCGACGGCCAGGCCACGCTGAGGGGCGCGAGCGCCGACTCCTACCCCGGCCTGGAGAGCGGCCGCCGGTCCGTCTCCCTCACCGGCGGCGAGCAGAGCTTCGCCAACCCGGCCGGCGCCAACCCGCCCGCCGTCTCGGCCCTGCCCGGCCTCGGCGGCTCCGGCGGCCTCGCCCAGCTGTCCTCGCTCGGGGTCGGGGTGTCACTGGACTTCCCGGGCCAGTTCGCCCGGTTCGAGTCGGCGCCGGTCCGCGACGACCTGCGCATCACCGGCTCCCCGACGGCGACCGTCCACGTGAAGTCCACCAGCGAGGACGCCGTGCTCTTCGCCAAGGTCTACGACGTCGGCCCCGGCGGCACCCAGCAGGTGCTGCCGTCCCAGCTCGTCACGCCCCTGCGCGTCGCGGACGCCAAGGCGGGCAAGGACGTGACGATCACGCTCCCCGCCATCGACCACGACATCGACAGCGGCCACCGCCTGCGCCTGGTCCTGTCCTCCACGGACCTCGGCTACGCCTCCCCCCTCGCCCCGGCGACGTACACGGTCTCCCTCAAGGGCGACCTGTCGGTCCCGACGGCCCCCGGCGTGAGCACCGCCGCCGCCCCGCTGCCGTCCTGGGTGTGGTGGCTGCCGCTCACGGGCGCGGTGATCGCGCTGGCCCTGCTGCTGACGGCCCGCCGTCGCACCGCCACCCCCGCGCCCGACCCCGAGCTGGCCGAAGTACCGCTCCAGATCACCGATCTGAGCAAGCGGTACGCGGGTTCGCAGGACCGTTACGCGGTACGGGATCTGTCCTTCCGCGTCGAGAAGGGCCAGGTCCTCGGCCTGCTCGGCCCGAACGGCGCCGGCAAGACGACGACCCTGCGCATGCTGATGGGCCTGATCAAGCCGGACGCCGGTGAGACCCGCGTCTTCGGCCACGCGATCCGCCCGGGCGCGCCCGTCCTGTCCAGGGTCGGCGCCTTCGTGGAGGGTGCGGGCTTCCTGCCGCACCTGTCCGGCCGGGAGAACCTGGAGCTGTACTGGCAGGCCACCGGCCGCCCGCCGCAGGACGCGCACCTCGACGAGGCCCTGGAGATCGCGGGCCTCGGCGACGCGCTCGCCCGCGCGGTGCGCACCTACTCCCAGGGCATGCGCCAGCGCCTGGCCATCGCCCAGGCCATGCTTGGCCTGCCGGACCTGCTCATCCTCGACGAACCGACCAACGGCCTCGACCCGCCCCAGATCCGCGAGATGCGCCAGGTGATGATCCGCTACGCGGCCGCCGGCCGCACGGTGATCGTCTCCAGCCACCTGCTGGCGGAGGTCGAGCAGACCTGCACCCACCTCGTGGTGATGGACCGCGGCCGCCTCGTGCAGGCGGGCCCGGTCGGCGAGATCGTCGGCTCCGGCGACACGCTGCTCGTCGGCACCCCCACCGCCGTGGAGGAGCCGGTCGTCGACAAGGTCGCCGCCCTGCCCGGCGTGGCTTCGGCCGTGCGCACCGACGACGGACTCCTGGTCCGGCTCGACGCCGACGGCGACGCGACGCGCCTGGTCGCCGAACTCGTACGGCTGGAGGTGCCCGTCCAGTCGGTCGGCCCGCACCGCCGCCTGGAAGACGCCTTCCTCACCCTGATCGGAGGTTCCGCATGAGCACACTCGCCGAGAGCACTGCGCGCACCGAGGTCGCCTCCGGTTACCGGGCCGGCCGCACGCTGCCCCTCCGGGTCGAACTGGTCCGTCAGCTCAAGCGCCGCCGGACGCTGGTCATGGGCGGGATCCTGGCTCTGCTGCCGTTCGTGCTGGTCGTCGCCTTCGCGATCGGTGGCGACGCGGACGGCGGCTCCGGCAACCGCATCAACCTGATGGACACGGCCACGGCGTCCGGCGCGAACTTCGCCGCCGTCAACCTCTTCGTCTCCGCGGGCTTCCTGCTGGTCATTCCCGTCGCGCTGTTCTGCGGGGACACGGTGGCGTCGGAGGCCGGCTGGTCCTCCCTGCGCTACCTCCTCGCGGCGCCCGTGCCCCGGGCCCGCCTCCTGTGGTCCAAGCTCGTGGTCGGGCTGGGTCTCAGCCTGGCCGCGATGGTGCTGCTGCCGGTGGTGGCGTTGGCGGTCGGTACGGCCGCGTACGGCTGGGGTCCGTTGCAGATCCCCACCGGCGGTGCGCTCGACACGGGCACGGCGGCGCAGCGCCTGGTGGTGGTCGTGGCGTACATCTTCGTGTCCCAGCTGGTCACCGCGGGCCTGGCGTTCTGGCTCTCGACCAAGACGGACGCCCCGCTCGGCGCGGTCGGCGGCGCGGTCGGCCTGACCATCGTCGGCAACGTCCTCGACGCCGTGACCGCCCTCGGTGACTGGCGCCACTTCCTGCCCGCGCACTGGCAGTTCGCCTGGGCGGACGCCGTGCAGGCACGCCTCGAGTGGTCCGGCATGATCCAGGGCACAGCGATTTCCGTAACGTACGCCCTCGTGCTGTTCGCCCTGGCCTTCCGCGGTTTCGCCCGCAAGGACATCGTGTCGTAGGTCAACGGAAGATCACCTACCGGTCTCGACGGGCCGCTCCCGTGCCCTCTTCGATACTCATCCGCAACGCTCCGTAGCGCACGTTCCGGCCCCCTGGCCCGTCACAGTCACAGAAGTCGACGTCAACGGACCAAGGGGGCACGGAAGATGGAGCGGTACCGCGTACGAAGGCTGCGCGCCGCCCTGCTCGCACTCACCGCGGCAGGCGGCCTGCTGCTCACCGGCTGCGGCGCCGGAGACGGCAGCAACAGCGGGGGCTACAAGGCGGACGACGCAAGCAACGGCAACGCCTTGCCCGCCCCCGACTACCACAACAGCAGCGGCGGAACGGGCGAGCAGAAGGGCACCGACGACTCCGACGGCTCCGACGACCCGGATTCCCGCGAGTTCGCGCCCGCCCCCGACTACCTCTCCACCTTCGCCCTGGACGTCGACACCGCCTCCTACGGCTACGCCCGTCGCACCCTCGCCGAGGGCCGCCTGCCCGACCCGTCGACGGTCCGCCCCGAGGAGTTCGTCAACAGTTTCCGCCAGGACTACGACCGCCCCGACGGCAACGGCTTCACGGTCAGCGTCGACGGCGCCCGCACCGACCGCGAGGACTGGTCCCTGGTCCGCGTGGGCCTGGCCACCCGCCCTGCCGAGGACCCCGGCGAACGCCCGCCCGCCGCCCTCACCTTCGTCATCGACATCTCCGGCTCCATGGGCGAACCGGGCCGCCTCGACCTCGCCAAGGACTCCCTCGGCGTGATGACGAACCGGCTGCGCGACGACGACTCGGTCGCCCTCGTCACCTTCAGCGACGAGGCCGAGACGGTCCTGCCGATGACCCGCCTGGACGGAAACCGCGACGAGATCCACGACGCCATCGACAGCCTGGAGCCCACCGACTCCACCAACCTCGGCGCGGGCATGGAAACCGGCTACGAGACGGCCGAGGAGGGCCTGAGGGAAGGCGCCACGAACCGCGTGGTCCTCATCTCCGACGCCCTGGCCAACACCGGCGACACCGACGCGGACACCATCCTCGAACGCATCGCCTCCGAGCGCCGCGAACACGGCATCACCCTCTTCGGCGTGGGCGTCGGCAGCGACTACGGCGACGCCCTGATGGAACGCCTGGCCGACAAGGGCGACGGCCACACCGTCTACGTCTCCGACGAAGCCGACGCCCGCAAGGTCTTCTGC
Source organism: Streptomyces sp. T12 (assembly GCF_028736035.1). Lineage (NCBI taxonomy): Bacteria > Bacillati > Actinomycetota > Actinomycetes > Kitasatosporales > Streptomycetaceae > Streptomyces > Streptomyces sp. T12. The sequence goes on along the minus strand of NZ_CP117866.1, from coordinate 3,644,826 downwards.
GACGACCTCCCCCGCAACATCGACCTGACCGCCCGCGACGCCAAGGCCCAGATCGCCTTCGACCAGGCAACCGTCTCCGACTTCCGTCTCATCGGCTACGACAACCGCCAGGTCGCCGACGAGGACTTCCGCGACGACAGCGTCGACGGCGGCGAGATCGGCCCCGGCCACACGGTCACCGCCCTCTACGCCGTCCACACCAGGCCCGGCACTTCGGGCCACCTCGCCACGGCGAGCGTGCGCTGGCTCGACCCGAAGACCCGCGCCCCGCACGAGGAGTCGGGCCGCCTGGAGACCGGCTCCCTGCACGACTCCCTGGGCGACGCCTCCCCGAGGTTCCAGGTGACCGCCACCGCCGCCTACTTCGCCGACGTCCTGCGCGACGGCGACGACACCCGAAGCTCCCTGCCCGGTACCCCGTCCCTGCGCGAGCTGGAGGAGACCGCCGAGGACCTGGCGAAGGAGACGGAGGACCGGGCGGTGCGGCAGCTCGCCGAGGCCATCGGCCAGGCGGGCTCGGCGATGGACTGAGGTACGGGCCGGTGGCTCAGTCCGCGCAGACCGAGGGCAGCGCCCGCACGAGCCCCTGCGCGTGCAGCGCGTCCAGCTCATGGCCGTACGCGGACCGGACGGCGGCGACGCCCAGCCGTGGCTCGCACGACGGCGACGTCCGCAGCCGCTGGGTGTCCTTCAGGGCGTCCAGCAGCTGGGTGGTGATGCGGTCGAGCACCGGCCGCACCTCCTTGACCAGGTCCGGACGCTCGGTGGGCCGCTCCTCGGGATGCGCGTCCCAGCGCGCGTACAGCCCGCGCTGCACCAGCTTGTTCGCCTCGATCTGGTCCCGGAAGACGGCCTGCACGGCCGCCGGGTCCAGTCCGAGCCCGGTCGCCCGCGCGGCGACGTCGTCCAGGATCTGCTGCTCGCGCACCGGGTCGTCGATCGGCTTGTCGGTGCCGTACTTGGCGGCGGCCACCTTGTCGGCGACCAGCAGCCGCTCGGCGAACAGGTCGGTCAGCGGGGTGAGCCCGGGGGCGACGGCGGCCGCGTGAACCGGAGGCGAGGTGTGCGCGGCGGCCGGTGCGGCGCCGGCGAGGGACACGGCCGCCAGGGCGCAGACGGCGACCAGGGCGGACCGGAGGCGGCGGGAGTGCATGGGGTAGTGCATCGGGGAGTGCACAGGGGGTTCCTTCCGTGGGGGGTGGTCAGACAGCAACCTACAGACCAGGCGCGCACGCCTTCACTGCGCGTGAACCATTGACCTTCTGTTACGCATGAGTAAGTTGACTCTCGGGTAAGTCCACTGGCACCGGGAGCCGACATGGGCGTACGCAAGGACCTGAAGCGGGCGAAGCAGCGCACCGACCTGATGGACCGCACCAGGGTCGAGGTCGTCAAGGACGCCGAGGGCGTGGTCCGCGAGGCCCGCACCCCCTCCCTCGCACCGCAGGTCACCACCGGCACCACCGCCGACCTCCCCTACGCCAACGCGTCCGAGGCCCCTCACGCCGTCGTCCTCCGCCGCAGACAGGGCACCGCCTGGCACCCCGTCACCGCCACCGCGTTCGCGCACGAAGTCACCGCCGTGGCCAAGGGGTTGATCGCGGCCGGCCTCGAACCGGGCGGCCGCGTCGCCGTGATGTCCCGCACCCGCTACGAGTGGACGGTCCTCGACTTCGCCATCTGGGCCGCCGGCGGCCAGAGTGTCCCCATCTATGCCACCTCGTCGGCCGAGCAGGTGGAGTGGATCGTCCGGGACTCGGGGGCCCGCCACGTCATCACGGAGACGGCGGAGAACACCGCGACGGTGACGACAGGCACGGCCTCCCACGAACAGCCCCCAGACATACGGGAGTTGGACTCAGGCGCCCTCGCCGCCCTCACCACCCTCGGCCAGAACCTCTCCGACGACGAGGTCACCAAGCGCCGCGCCGCCCTCACCCCCGACACCATCGCCACCGTCTGCTACACCTCCGGCACCACCGGCCGGCCGAAGGGCTGCGTCCTCACCCACGCCAACCTGCACGCCGAGGCGGCCAACACGGTCGAGCTGCTGCACCCCATCTTCAAAGAGGTCACGAACCAGGACGCCTCCACCCTCCTCTTCCTCCCCCTCGCCCACATCCTCGGCCGCACCCTCCAGATCGCCTGCCTGATGGCCCGCATAGAGATCGGCCACTGCCCGAGCATCAAGCCCGACGAACTCCGCCCGGCCCTCAAGGAGTTCCGCCCCACGTTCCTCGTCGGCGTCCCCTACCTGTTCGAGAAGATCCATGACACCGGCCGCGCGACGGCCGAGAAGATGGGCCGCGGCTCCTCCTTCGACCGCGCCGGCCGCATCGCCGTCCGCTTCGGAGAGGCGTACCTGAACAAGTTCCTCGGCACGGGCAAGGGCCCCGGCGCCGGCCTCTACGCCGCGTGGGCCCTGTACGACCTGCTGGTCTACCGCCGCGTCCGCAAGGAGCTGGGCGGCCGCATGCGCTACGCCATCAGCGGCGGCTCGCCGCTCGACCGCAACCTCAACCTGTTCTTCTACGCCGCCGGAATCATCGTCTACGAGGGCTACGGACTGACGGAGACGACGGCCGCCGCCACCATCGTCCCGCCCCTGAAACCCCGCCCGGGCACGGTCGGCCAACCCGTCCCCGGTACCGCCGTCCGCATCGCCGACGACGGCGAGGTGCTCATCAAGGGCGGCATCGTCTTCGGCTCGTACTGGAACAACCCGGCCGCCACCGACGCCGTCCTGAACGACGACTGGTTCGCCACCGGCGACCTCGGCTCCCTCGACGAGGACGGCTACCTCACCATCACCGGCCGCAAGAAGGACATCCTCGTCACCTCCGGCGGCAAGAACGTCTCCCCGGCCGTCCTGGAGGACCGCCTGCGCAGCCGCCCGCCCGTCGGCCAGTGCGTCGTCGTCGGCGACAACCGTCCCTTCGTCGCAGCCCTGATCACCCTCGACCCGGACGCGGTGGCCCACTGGCTCGCCGTACGCAAACTGCCCGCCGACACCCCGATGGCGGACGTGATCCAGGACCCCCGGATGCGCGCCGACGTCCAGAAGGCCGTCGACCACGCCAACGCGGCCGTCTCCCGGGCCGAGTCCATCCGTGCGTTCACCCTGGTCGAGGGCGAGTTCAACGAGGAGAACGGCATGCTCACCCCGTCCCTGAAGGTCAAGCGGCACGCGGTGACGGCGGCGTATGCCGATGAGATCGAGACGCTGTACGGCAACTGAGGACTTTTCAGCGGCACGCTCGCGGTCGCCGGGTCACTCACTCTTGCGGGCGATCCCTGCCGTGACGCCGCACTCAATCGGTGCAATAAGCGTATATATGCCCATGCCTGACTGTGAGGGAGGAGCCACCGAGGGAGGACGCATGGCCCCTGAACACCGCCGGTCCGCCGTCAGGCGGCTGGCGTTCATCACCGCCGGAGTGGTCGTGTCAGCGGCTCTCGCGCCGGGCCCCAGCTCCCCGGCCCAGGCCGCATCCCACCCCGACCCGCCGCGCCCCGCGCCCGTGACGCACTCCGCGCCGCCGGCCGAGCCCCCTGAAGGAAGGATCGCGCGCCTGCCCGCGTTCGGCGCCTACCTCCACTACGGGCCCGCCGGGCTGGAGCGCATGAAGGAGCTCGGCCGCTGGCTGGGCGGCCACGAACCGCGCGTGGGGCACACGTATCTGCCGGGGGACCTGTGGCGCAACATCGAGGGCGGGCGCGGCTTCCTCGACAGCTGGGCCGAGTGGCGGCAGGACAAGGCCGACCGGATGCTCGTGCTCAACGTTCCGATGATGGAACGCAACGAGGAGAACGTCCCCGACGCCGAGGTCAGGCAGTTGCTGCGGCGCGCCGCGGACGGCGAGTTCGACGACCACTTCGAGGCGCTGGCGGAGCGGCTGGTCGAGCTGGGGGCGGAGGACACGGTCATCGTGCTCGGCTGGGAGATGAACGGCGTCACCTACACCCACCGCTGCGCCCCCGACCCGGAGCGCTGGAAGCGGTACTGGAGGCGCATCGTCACCGTCATGCGCTCGGTTCCCGGGCAGGACTTCAGGTTCGACTTCGCCCCGAGCCGCGGCAGGGACGCGATTCCCTGGACGCAGTGCTACCCCGGCGACGACTACGTCGACATCGTCGGCATGGACGCGTACGACCAGCCGCGCGGACTCACCTTCGACCAGCAGGTGTCCGAGCCCTACGGGCTCCAGCACCACGTGGAGTTCGCGCGGGCCCACGACAAGCCGATCTCGTATCCCGAATGGGGCCTGTTCCGCAACGGCGACAACATCACGTGGATGCTGCGCATGCTCGCGTGGATGGACGAGCACAAGCCGCTGTACAACACCATCACCGACTACTGCCCGCACGGCGTGTGGCTGTGTTCCGACAATCCCCGCGCCTCCGCCCTGTACCGCCTGCTGCTGTCCAGCCCCTCAGTCCCGCAGCCGCACCCGCAGCCGGAACCGGGGCCGTCCGCCACCGTCCCGACCGCGCCCACGACTCCCGCCGAGCCGGACCCGAAACCGGCGCCGGACGGGCCGGCGACGCCCACGCCCATGCCCTCCAAGCTGCCGTACTGCGCGCCGCTGGACCTCGCGAAGTGGTTCGAGCAGCAGGTCGGCGGAAAGCTCACCGTCTGCCTGCAGTGGGCGGAGCACTAACGGGGATCCGGCGGACCGGCGTGCGGGCGCAGGACCTGCTTGGCCCGGTGTCGCGCGGCCGCCTCCCCGGCCGCGGCCGCCAGCAGCGGGACGGTACGGCGCCGGGCCAGCAGGAAACGCTGGTTGGGGACGGTCTCGGGGTGCCAGCGGTACTTGTACGGTTCGGCGCCGCGCAGCAGGCTCAGCACCCGGGGCCCGCCGTAGGACGCGAGGTGCTCGGTGGACGCGTGCAGCAGCATCGCCGTCACGTCCACCTTCCGCTCTTCGCGCAACCGCGGGTGAAAGCCGTACAGGTACGTGCCCGCCAGCCCTCCTGACATTACGTTCAGATTGACCGCCACCACCTCCCCGTCGAGCACGAACCGCGTCACCGCCGCCTCGCCGGACCGGGCCATGGGGACCACCGAGCGGACCAGGTGCTCCAGGAACCGCGGTCGCGCGTGCTCCGGCGACATCCCCCTGCCCTGCCACTGCAGCCGGTGCAGTTCGAGGAGCCGGCGCAGCGCGTCCCCGGCCTCGTCGGGGCGCACGTCGTGCCACTCGACGCCGAGCCGGGTGAGCCGGTTCACCTTGTTGCGGACCCGCTGGGCGTGCCTCGACGACAGCCGCTCGACCAACTCGCCCATGGGTACGGCCGGCAACTCCAGGCACACCGAGTCGCGAACCCGGTGACGCGGGCCGCGCCAGCAGAGGTAGACCCGCTCCATCGCGCCGCCCGGCCGCACCTCACGGAAGTCGATCAGGGCGGTGCGGGCCAGGTCGGCCAGGGCGTCCGCCAGCGCACCGGCGCCCTGCGGGCCCGCCGCCCGGTCGAGGAGCACATCGCAGAAGTCGGTGATGGCACCGCCGACCGGCACCAGCGCGGGCAGCGGGTGATGCACCCTCATCAGCGGTGCCGCCGCCACCAGTTCACCGCCCCTGCGCACCAGGACGAGCCGCAGCCGGCCGGGGCTGCCGTACGACAGCCACCACGAGTGCAGCCAGGCATGGCTCTGGAACGGCGTCGCCGACGGGCACGCCCGGTACAGGCGTTCCCACTGACCGGCCAGCTCCGCGAAGGCGCGCTCCTCGGTGCACACCTCCACCGACAGCGCGCGGCCGGACGCGGTCATCCAAGCGTCCCGCGGGCGTCGGCGGCGCCTGCCGGGCCGGGTACCGACGCCACGCTCCGGTCGTCGTCCTCGGCGGACCGCCGCGGCCGGGCCAGCAGCGCGAGACCGCCCAGCAGACCTCCGGCGCTCGCGCCGACGAGCGCGGTCAGCGCCGGTGACGCGGACGACGGCTCGGTGGGTTTCAGGGCACGGGCGAGGCGCTCCAGCTTGATGCCGGTGTCGCCCTTGGTGTGGTCCGCCTGCGTCACCAGCGCGCGGGACACGGCGTCGGCCATGTCGACGGCCTGACGGGGGCTCGACGAGGTCGCCGAGACCGCGACCATCGGCGCGTCCGGCGACGTCGCGACCTGCACGCTCTCGCGCAGCGTCGTCACCGGCACGCCCGCCCACATCTGGGCGTCCCCGAGCACCGCGAGCTGGGGGGCCACCCGGCCGTACGCCTGCGCGAAGCCGAGCGCATCGGTGCAGTCGGCGTCGGTCTCGCCGGTCGACACGGCGACGACGGAGCTCGTCGCCGTGTACTGCGGAGGCCTCAGCTGGCCGTACGCGCCGCCGGCCACGGCACCGAGCAGCGCGCCGGCGGGCAGCAGCCACCACGAGGGCAGTCGCTTCGCACGTGCCCCCGCACGGTCGGACAGCGGGCCACGCCGATCGGGGTTGTCGGTCATCAGGAGCTCACTTCCAGGGTCGAGCCGGACAGAGCGGCCGTGTACAGATCCATCAGCTGCCGGGCGGTGCAGGCGATGTCGTAGCGGCGTACGACGTCCGGGGCGGCCCGCTCGCCCGGTCCTGCCGCCCGCAGCCGCAGCACTTCCCGTGCGAACGCCCCCGCGCCGCCCCGGACGTGCCGGGCGCCGGGTACCGCCTCGGGCGGCAGGTCCTCCACGGCGGGGCAGCTCGCGTACAGCACGGGCAGCCCGGCCGCCAGCGCCTCCACCACGGCCAGGCCGAAGGACTCCTCCGGCGACGGCGAGGCGAGCACGTCCATCGCGGACAGCAGGGCGACCAGGTCGGGTGCGTGGTCGCCGGGGTCGGGCAGATACGGCCGCTCGCCCGTCATCACCACCCGGTTCGCGACGCCCAGATCCCGGGCGGTGCGCCGCAGCACCTCCGCCTCGGGGCCGCCGCCGACCAACAGCAGCCATACGTTGCCGGGCAGCAGGGCCAGTGCCTGCAGGAGCAGGACGAAGCGCTTGCCCGGGGCGAGACGCCCCACGCCCCCGACGACGAACGCGTTGTCGGGCAGCCCGTGGAACGCCCGTGCCTCCTTGCGGCGCACCTCGTCGTAGCGGAACCGGGGCGCCTCGATGCCGTTCGGGATGACCCGGATGCGCGGCCCGGGCACGCCCCAGTGCCGCAGCCGTTCGGCCACCGTCGGCGAGACGGCGACCGTGGTGTGGCCGAGGCGCTCGCCGGCCAGGTAGAGCGCACGGACGCCCCGGGTCATCGGCCGGCCCTCCAGCCGGGTGTCGCCGATCGAGTGCTCGGTGGCCACGACGGTCCGCACTCCCGCGAGCCGCGCCGCGATACGGCCGTAGAAGCAGGCCCGGTACAGGTGGGTGTGGACGAGGTCGTAGCCGCCGTCGCGGATCAGCCGGGACAGACGTGGCAGCGCGCGCAGGTCGCGGTTGCCGTCCATCCCGAGGTGGGTGACCTGGACGCCGTCGGCGGTCAGGCCCGCGGCGACCGGGCCGGGATTGGTCAGCGCCACCACGTCGCACTGCGCCGGGAGATGACGCAGCAGCAGCCGCAGCTGCTGTTCCGCCCCGCCCACGCCGAGGCCCGTGATGATGTGCAGGGCCTTCACACGGCCTCCAGGGCACGGCCGTAGAACCGGGCCAGGCGCCGCTTCAGCTCCAGCCGCACCGAGGTGTCCGCCTGCCCCACGTGGATGCGGGGCAGCGCGAACTCGCCGGAGCCGGCCGGGCCGGGGTCGATCGCGCAGGCGTAGCGGTAACCGGCCCGGCGTACGGCGTCGGCGGCACGCTCGTCGAGACGGCCGTACGGGTAGCAGAAGCCCTCGATGTCGCCGCCGGTGATCCCGGCGAGCCGGTGACGGCTGTCGTGGACCTCGGCGTGCAGCACCTGGTCCGTGGCCGTGGTCAGATCGAGGTGGGTCAGACCGTGCGAGGCGACCTCCATGCCCGCGGCCACGGCACGGCGGATGCCGTCCACGTCGAGCAGCGGCTTGCGCGGGCCGGTCGGCTCCCACGCGTTGTCGCCGCCGAGCCGCCCGGGCAGCACGAACACGGTCGCCGTGAAACCCCGGCGGCGCAGCACGGGCAGCGCGGTGGTGACGAAGTCGGTGTACCCGTCGTCGAAGGTGAGCCCCACCAGCCCGCCCTCGGCGCCACGGGCGCGCGCCGCGAGCAGCTCACGCACGCTCACCCCGCGCAGGCCGCGGCCGGCCATCCAGGCGAGCTGCCGATCGAGGCGCGCGGGCGTGACGGTGACGTTGTACGGGTCGTCCCGGCAGTCCGAGACGGAGTGGTACATGGCCACCCAGGCGAGGGGGCGCCGCTTCGGGCGCCTCCCCGCGATCGGTGGGGGATCGGGCGCGTCCGCGCGGGGCGCGGCGGAGATGTCAGCGACCATGGCGAGGCTTTCGTGTGACGGAGCGACGGAATGTATGCGCGACGGAACGTGCGACGGACAGGAGCAGGGACCGGGCGTCCGCCGCGTCGAGGACCCAGGTCAGCAGCAGGAAGACGGCGGTCACACAGGTGCAGCAGGCGGCGACGGCCGCCACGGGCGAGGCGAACAGCCCCGCGCAGACCAGCCCGGCCGCGGTGGCGCACACGGCCGCGTACACCGGTCCGGCCAGTCCGGCGACGACCCGGCGGACGCGCACGGGCACGGTGCGCGGACCCAGGCCGTGCAACAGGAGCAGCGCGGTGAGGGTGATGCCGGCCGCGTTGGCCCCGGCGATGCCGCGCGCCCCCCAGGGACCCACGGCCCAGACGCTGATGACGACGGTGGCGAACGTGCCCACGCCCATCGCGCCCAGCGGGTACCAGGTGGTACGGCCGGCCGAGAAGTACGACTGCACGAGCGCCCCCACCAGCGTGTGCCCGAGCAGTCCGACCGCGTACACCCGCATGACGGCGGCGGTCGCGGCGGTGTCCTCGGCCGTGAACGCGCCGCGCTGGAACAGGAGCTGGACGATCTGCGGCGCGCAGGCCACGACCACGGCGGCGCCGAGCAGGACCAGGCAGGCCGTCAGCACCAGGTCCCGCTCGACCCGGTCCCTGGCCCGCCGCGTGTCGCCCTCGGCGATGGCCCGCGCCACCACCGGGAAGGTGACGACGCACACCATCAGCGACAGCGACATCGGCAACTGGGCGACCTTCTGGGCGTAGTTGAGGTGCGAGATGGCACCGGAGGGCAGCCCGGACGCGAAGTAGCGCTCGATGAGGACCTGCGACTGCCGGCACAGGGCGAAGAGCAGGACCGCGCAGACGAGGCCGACCGCGAGCGGCCGGCCACCGCCCTCGACGTACGGCGCCCCGGACTCGGACGCGGACTCGGACGCCGACCGGCCGGGCCGCCCGGCGATCCGCCGCCACAGGGACGGTGCCTGTACGGCGGCCATGAGGCACCCGCCGAGCGCGACGCCGAGAGCGGCGGACCGCACGCCCCAGCGTGCGGCGAGAACGAACATCGCGGCGATGATCGCCGCGTTGTACGCGATGTAGATCGAGCCCGGGGCGAAATAGCTGCGGTGGGCGCGCAGTGCGGCGCTGCAGTACCCGGCCAGCCCGAAACTCAGCACGCAGGTCGCGGTCAGCCGGGTGCAGGACACGGCCAGGGACGGGTCGGGCAGCCCGGGCGCGAGCACGGAGACCAGCAGCGGAGCCCCGGCCGCGAGCAGGGCGGCCGCGCCGGCGAGCGCGAGGCACAGCCGCGGCAGCGTGGCGGCGACCAGGGCGTGCACGGGGTCGGGGATGCCGGTCCCGCTCGCCCGCCGCGCCAGCGCCACGCTGAACGCGGGCACGAGCACGAACGCCATACCGTCCTCGATCAACAGCGTCGACGCCATCTCGGGCAACGTCCAGGCCACCAGGAACGCGTCGGTCTCCACACCGGCACCGAAGAGATGCGCCAGCGCCTGGTCCCGCCCCAGCCCTAGCAGCGCCCCCGCCATGGACAGCGCGGCGGAGAGCAACGTGGCCCTGGCGAGAAACCGGCCCGAGGGACCGACGGTCCGCCGGGCGGCGGGCGGCGGGCCGGGGCGGTGGTCGGTGGGGAGCGGGGTCGTCACGGCGGTCGGGTGGTCGGGGCGGATACCCTCGGCGAGGGGCGGGCCGGCCGTGCCGGGGCCGTGTTCGAAAGCGTCCCCGGGGGGCGCCGGGCGGAGCCTCATCGCGGGCCTGCTTCCGCGGCCGGGGCCGTCGCTCCGTCGCGTGCCAGCGCCCACCAGGCGGCGAGGCCGAAGCAGACCGCCGTCAGGACGGTGGAGGGGCCGCCGATGTCGGCGTACAGGAAGTTGACGAGCTGCCACAGCAGCAGCCCGCAGGCCGGGAGCGCGCAGTCCCGGGCGTGCCCGCTCCGCCGCAGCCGCCGCAGTGCGCACACCAGCAGGGCCAGCCAGCTGCCCGCCACCGTGAGCAGCCCCAGCAGGCCCTGCTCGCTGAGCAGCAGCAGGTACATGTTGTGCGGGGACAGCAGGGGCTGGCGCCGGAAGGCCTGGCCCGCTCCCTGGGTGTCGCTGCCCGACGACAGCGCCAGCGAGGCATGGCCGTCCCGGTGTGCGGGAAAGGCCTTCAGCCCCACGCCCGTCACCGGGTGCCCGTGCCACATGTCGGTCGCCGCCGCCCACATGGTGTACCGGTCGACGACCGACTGGTCCGGCGCCTCGGCGACCTGGGTGATGCTGGTCAGCCGCTCCTGCAACGCCGCGGCGCCCACGCCCAGCCCGCCCACCAGCACCACCGAGGCCGCAGCCGCCGCCGCGAACACCTTCACCGCCCGCCGCATCCCGGCCAGCAACAGCTGCACCCCGCAGGCGACCGCCGTGGCGATCCAGGCACCCCGGCTGAAGGACAGCGCGAGCGGCACGAGCAGCACCAGCGCACATCCGACCGCCAGGACCTTCCCCCACCCTTCGGGCGGGGGTACCCCCAGCCGCCGCGCCCGCGTCCCGAGGGCGAGACCGGTCGCGGCCACCACGCCGTACGCGACGACGCTCGCCATCCCCATCACGTCGGATGGCCCGAAGGTGCCCACCGCCCGGATGCCGGCACCTTGGTACAGGGCCCCGGTCCCGGTGAGGTACTGGTGCACTCCGACCGAGCCCTGCCACAGCGCGAGGCCGACCAGGGACCACAGCACCAGCCGCGCGCCCCGCCGGTCACGCACCAACAGCACCACCGCGACCGGGACGAGCACGAACACCTGCAGGTAGCGGGCCAGTCCCGTGACCGCGTCGCCGGCCGACACCGCCCCCGCCGCGGCGACCGCGATGCCCACCACGGGCAGCCCCAGCACGAGGGCCGCCGTCCGCGTCAGCGGGCGCCGCGCCCGCCGTACGGTGTCCACGGCGGCCCACAGCACGACCAGCCCCGAGGCCGCGTCGGCGGGAGTGGCGGTGCTGTCGGGTGCGACCGGCAGCCCCAGCAGGACGACGACCGCCACGACCGGCAGGACGGGCAGGACGGAGCGGGCCCGGCGCAGCGGCGACGGCGGCGGCGCCGGCAGCGGCGGTGCCAGCGGGGGAGAGGCCGCCGAGGAAGTGCTCACCGGCGCTCAGCTCCCCGTCGGCCGTACGAACTGTGCCGCCGTGCGCAGCAGGATGCAGACGTCCTGCCACAGCGACCAGTTGTCGATGTAGGCGTTGTCGTAGCGGCACCGGTCCTCGATCGAGGTGTCACCGCGCAGCCCGTGGATCTGGGCGAGCCCGGTCATCCCGGTCCGCATCCGGTGGCGGGCCGGATAGCCCGGATGGGCCTGGCTGAACTTGGCGACGAAGTACGGCCGTTCGGGCCTCGGGCCGACCAGGCTCATGTCACCGCGGAAGACGTTCCACAGCTGCAGCAGCTCGTCCAGCGAGGTGCGGCGCAGGAAGTGGCAGAAGCGGCTCATGTCCTGCTCGTTCGCTACGCTCCAGCGCGTCGCCGCCTCGTGTGCGCTGGCGGGCCGGTGAGTGCGCAGCTTCAGCATCGTGAACGGCCGCCCGTCCTTGCCGATCCGCTCCTGCCGGAACACCACGCCCGGCCCGTCCATGACCCGCAGTACGACCGCGCACACCAGCAGCACCGGGCCGGCCAGCACCAGCAGCGAGCCCGAGAGCACCACGTCGAGCGCCCGCTTGCCCGCGCTGCCGCGCCGCCGCCCGCCCCTCGGCCAAAGCAACCTGCGCGAGAAACCGGCCAGCTGTCCCGCCCCCTCGCGGTACCCGCCGGGCCCGTACCAGGGGGAGTCGGCGTCCAGCTCCCACAGCACGCATCCGTACGCGGCCAGCCCCCGCAGCACCACCGCCTTCTCCACCCGGGTCGCGGCACCTACGACGAGCACCGTCTCCACACCGTTCTGAACGAGCGCCCGAAGCGCGTCCTGCGCCGTGGTGAGTACCGGCAGACCGGACTCGTCGTCGATGCCACCGCGGACTTCCCGTTCGTCGGCGACGACACCCACCGGCCGTACTCCGCAGCCCGGTTGGCGCAGCAACGCGGCCGCGACCCGCCGGGCCGCCGCGACCGGCCCGACCACCAGGGCGGGACAGGGCCGGCGCCGCAGCGCCCGGCGCCGACCGCCGTGCACCGCCGCACGGCCCGCACAGGCCGCCCCGCAGTGCACGGCGACGGCGACGATCAGCACGGTCAGCGACAGCGACCGCAGCGGGGAAAGCGCCACGACGGCCGCCCAGCCGACGGCGATCCGGCCACAGACGGCCGGGAGTTCGTCGAACACGCCGGGGACGAGGGAGGTGTCGTACAACGAGGCCCGCCGGTTCAGACCGATCACACCGAGGGCCAGCAGCGCGAGGACCAGCGGATACCTGTGCGGCGCGGGTACGGCCAGGGCGCCCAGCAGGGCGGCGCCGACGTCGGCGAGCCCCAGGAACGCCCCGGAGATCCGCCGCGGACGGCGCCGGGCACCCCGGCCGGCGGGCGCCCGGCGACCGGCAGCGAGGCCGCGCGGGCTGAGAACGGAGCCGGCGCCCTCGGGCGCCGACTGCTGCCCCGCGGGCGAGGCGACGGTGCTGTCCGCGGTCATGTGGTGATGCACTTCCTGCCCTCGTTGGGTACGACCGGCGCGGTGGCGACGCCGAGCAACTCGCGGTACACGTCGGTCACCGCGTCCGTGGCGTGCCGCAGGTCGTGGGCGACGAGCACATGTGCCCGGCCCTGTGCGCCCAGCGCCGTGCGCAGCGGCTCGTCCTGCAGCAGCTCCGTGAGCGCCCGGGCCAGCGCGCCGGGGTCCTCCGGCGGTACCAGGCAGGACGGCGGGCGGCCGGCCGGAAGACTCTCGCGCGCCCCGTCCACGTCCGTGACGACGACCGGCCGACCGCACGCCATGGCCTCCAGCGGGGCGAGCGCCATGCCCTCCCAGCGGGACGGCAGGACCACGACGTCGGCGGCCCGGTACCAGGGGGCGGGGTCGGACGTCGCGCCGGCGAACTCCACCGACGCGGGCGCACCCGAGCGCAGCCGGTCCGCGTCCGGGCCGTCGCCGACCAGCACCAGCCGCGCGCCGGGCACCCGCCGCACCACTTCGGGCCAGGCCGTCAGGAGCACGTCCTGCCCCTTCTGGCGGCACAGCCGGCCCACGCACACGACCAGCGGCCCCGCCCCGGACCGCGCGCTGTCACCCTGCGGCCGGAACCTGCGGGTGTCCACACCGTTGGGGACCACCCGCCACGCGGCGGCGATCCCGCACCGCTCCCCGGTATGCCGCTCGGCCTCGCTCACGCACAGAACGCGCGTCGCCCACCGCGCCCCGAACCGTTCCCAGCCCCGCGCCAGGTGCGCCACGACGCCGTCCGCGGCCTCGAACGACCAGGCGTGCGGCTGGAAGACGGTAGGAAGGCGGCCGCGCACCGCGAGCCGGGCCGCGAGCCCAGCCTTCGCGCTGTGCGCGTGCACCAGGTCCGGCCGCACCTCGCGCACCAGCCGCGCCAACCGCCGTACCTCACCCGGGAGTCGACGCCCCGGCGATCGGGTCGCGTCCCAGCGCAGCACCGTGCAGGCGGGCCCGCGCAGGGCGTCCGCCGACGCGCCGCCCTCCGGACAGGCCACCGTCACCCGCAGCCCGGCGGCGAGCTGTGCCGCCACCAGGTCCGCGACGACCCGCGCGACTCCGCCCTCGACGGGCTGTGCGACATGCAGAATGTGCGGCACGGAACTGCGCATGACCGAGGCCGCCCTTCCGAAGAAAAGAGTCCGAACCAGCAACACGATGTGTGGCTCGCGTTCGGCTTCCTGGAGTCATGGGACGAGCAGCACCAGCCACTTATCCATATTTATCTCCCAACCGGTCAACGGTGTTGTAATGGTCACGTTTTCTGAGTGGTTTCTCGCGCGGGATCACCCAGTCGGGGTACAGCGGGTCTTTTCGTATGAGTTCCTGGAACTTGTCGGCAGCAGAGTTTCCACAGGGATCCCCTCTCGTTAGCCCGGGAGAACCGAAGTCGAGTCCCCACGAAAGGAACATGATGAAGAACCTGAAGGCTGCTGCCGTCGTCGCCGGCTCCCTCGCTGTCGCCGGAGTCGCCGGCCCCGCCGCCGCGGTGGACATGCCGGCGCAGGGCCTCGTCGACAACGGCAAGACGGTTGCCCGCAGCCTCCCCAACGCCGCCAAGCTGCCGACGGGCTACGTGGGCAACAACGTGAAGCGCACTGCGGACGGCGTGAAGCAGGGCGTGAAGAAGTCGTCCGTGGTGAAGACCCCCGTCTTCGGCGGCACGCTGCCGAACCCCGTCGACGGCCAGCTGCTCGGCGGGCTCCCGATCAGGTAGGCGATCAGGTAGGCGATTCGTTCCTCGACTTCGTCGCCCATCGGCTCGACGTTCCGGGCCGGCTCCGTATCTCGCGGAGTCGGCCCTTCGTCATGTTCGAGGGGAGTGCGACCGGCATGGCGGGGAGTGCAATTGCCTTTGCTCTTTGCCGCGTTGGGCCAAACGAAGGAATCAGGGTGACCACGGACGGCCCAGCTCCGTTGTTCCCATCGAATGGGCGCTCATTCCTCCTTGTTGGCGCTCCCTCATTTGGGCCCTGTCTGCGCACCGATGCAGACAGGGCCCACGAGTTTGGTACCGAAATCTCCGTGCGCAAAAGCCGATGGCGGCCTGCCGGAAACCGGCAGGCCGCCATCGGGTGAAGCACTGCTCAGAACAGAAGGCCACCCACGTACGGGGCGTTCTGCGCCTGGTCGACCTTGGCCGTGTTGCAGGCAGCGTAGTGCGAGTTCGGAGCAGCGACGCCGCCGAGAACGGCTCCGTTGGACCACGGGGCGAGGCAGCGAGCGTCGAGGAGGGCGCCGTTGACGACGGCGATCCCCTGCTGGGGTTCGTTCACGACGACCGGGGACGTCGAGAAGCCGCTACCGCCCTTGACCGTGGTGGTGTCACCGTCGGCCGCGGCGGTGCCGCCAGTCGCGAGGACGATGCCCGCGGCGATGGCCGAGATGGCCGTAACCTTCTTACGCATAAGTTGAGCCTTTCCGGGCTGCGTTCGGGATTTACCTGCTCCGAATGCTCGGAGCAGGAGTCAGAACAGCAGGCCGCCCTTGTACAGGGCGTTCTGCGACTGGTCGATCTTGGCCGTGTTGCACGAGGCGTAGTGCGAGTTCGGGGCGACGACGCCGCCGAGGACGGCTCCGTTGGACCACGGCACGGCACAGCGGAGGTCGACGGCCGTGCCGTTCACGATGATGGCGCCCTGCTGGGGCTCGTTCACGACGACCGGGGACGTCGAGAAGCCGCTACCGCCCTTGACGGTGGTGGTGTCAGCGTCGGCCGCGGCGGTGCCGCCGGTCGCGAGGGCGATGCCTGCCGCGAGCGCGGAGATGGCCGTAACCTTCTTACGCATGAGTTGCGCCTTTCGGGCTGCGTTGGGGTGATTCACGTCCTGCGAATGGTTCGGAGCAGAGGTCAGAACAGCAGGCCGCCCGCGTACGGGGCGTTCTGCGACTGGTTGACCGCGGCCGTGTTGCAGGCGGCGTAGTGCGAGTTCGGTGGGACGACGCCGCCGAGAACGGCTCCGTTGGACCACGGGGCGAGGCAGCGACCGTCGACGACGGTGCCGTTGACGACGAGAATGCCCTGCTGGGGGGCGTTCACGACGACGGGGGCCGACGAGAAGCCGTCACCGCCCTTGACCGTGGTGGTCTTGCCGTTGCCGTCGTATTCGCCAGCAGAGGCAAGGCCGGCAGTTCCGACGACGGTGCTGAGGGCGAGGGCCGTGATGACCGCGAACTTCTTGGACAACTCGGTTCCTTCCTGAATTCACGGTTGCGCACGCTTACGAAAAGGAAACCCGTATATGCACGCCTAAGTCACGGCGGGAACATTCAAACGTGGCCAGATTCCTTCGGATGGCGCAACGCGGCGTGCCCGCCGTGACAACCCGCATTGCGTTCATTCCCGGGGAACGTCCCGGACGGGAACCGAGGGGGAATCCGCGTGGTGTTCCTGGGAAATCAGGGTGCGTTGCGCCGAATGGAGTCGGCCGGAACGGCGGCCGCATGCGTCCGGCCCACCGGCAGGGGGAGGGCCGGTGGGCCGGACAGTTGGTTCGCGGGTGCCGTGGGCTTCGGGCCCGCCGTGTGCGGAGGGGGAGCTGCGGGTCCGGATCCAGCGCCTGGGCCTGCTGTCGGTCTCCGGCTCCCGGGAACCGGATCAGAGTCTCAGAATTCCGGGCCCAGCTCTGTCCCGCGAAAAGACGGAACCAAGGTCTTCACTTGTTGCGGAGCAAGGTGCCGAGCCCCGCGGCGGTCGGCGCGTGCAGCGGGTGCACCTGAACCTCGCCGCTTCCGGCCGGGTTCTTCACCGGAATCGTGGGCTTCTTGGCGGCCTGCGGGTCCATTCCGTCCAGGTAAATGCCGGACATTCCCCCCGACTTGTTCTTGTCGAACGCGCTGCCCTTCGCAACACCGCCTTCGCGGGCCAGCCGCGTCACGGCATCGGCCGCAGGCAGGACCGCCGGGCTCACCTTGGTCGGGGACATGAGCCCCGCGAGCGGGCTGGTGGAGATTCCCGATCCCCCGGCGGCCGACGCCGCAGCGGCGGAGCCACCCACAAGACCCGCACCGATGGCCAACGCAGCAGTGGTGAAAACTGCCTTCTTCATGATTCACCTCGCTTGAAAGTACCTCTGATCCGACGGTTGGAGAACATAGCAGTCCAAGGCCCCTGCAAAAGCGACGCGTTGCTCCATACGCGTGAAATTCGCAGGGGTGAAGAATGGAATGCACAGAGGCATTCGGAGGGATGGGCAGCTGGTCGGCGAATCGATTGATCGTATGGTGCGTCCAGCTCGGCCGACTGCCTGCGCGATACGGATGAGGAATTACCCTCGCCGCCATGACCACCGACAGCGTCACGCCCACATCGACCGCGACCGCCGACAGGTCGCTCATCTGGTCGGAGGAGTTCAGCACGCCGATCGACTGGGGCGCCAAATGGGTCGGCGACAGAACGAGCGCCTACCGCTACTGCGATCACAACCCCGACGACAACAAGCTCGACTGGCTCACCCCCGGCTGCGTGACCGTCTCGGGCGGCATGGCCACCTTCACCGCCACACCGTCCGACCGCACCCTGGAGAACGGCCGACAGGCCTGGCACACCGGCCTGCTCACCACCGAGTACTCCGACGAGGGCTTCCGGGTGAGGACCGGCGACTACGTCGAGACCCGCGTCGAACTGCCCTCCCGGACCGGGGCCTGGCCGGCGCTGTGGACCTGGAAGGACGGCGCGAACGAGGTCGACTCCTTCGAGTACCACCCGGACAACCCGCACCTGCTGGAGCTGTCCAACCACGTCAACTGCGGTTCGGCGTACTACACCGACGCGGACGCGATCGCCCCGGACAGGTGGGTGACCCTCGGCACCTGCTACGGCGCGTGTTCGGTCGAGTGGTACGTCAACGGCGCGTGCGTCCACTCCGACGGCACCGGCGTCGGCGCCGACTGGTCGGCGTATCTGATCCTGAACCTGTCGGTGTGCGCCGGCGAGTACCATCCAGCGCCCTGCGGCCCCGCTCCGATCACCTTCGGCGTCGACTACCTCCGCGTCCACCGCGAGGCAGCGCGGTGGTGACCCCGGACCCGGGCGCGCGGCGGACCGTGGGCGGCGGCCGGGCGTTCGCCCTGCTGCTGGTGCTGACCGGGGCGGCCGGACTGCTGGCCTCCTGGGTCATCACCCTCGACAAGTTCAAGCTGCTGGAGGACCCGGACTTCACCCCGGGCTGCAGCCTGAACCCGGTGGTGTCCTGCGGCAGCGTGCTGGAGAGCGACCAGGCCGAGGCCTTCGGGTTCCCCAACCCGATGCTGGGCCTGGTGGCCTACGGCATCGTGATCTGCGTCGGCATGAGCCTGCTGGCCGGGGCCGCCTTCCCGCGCTGGTACTGGCTGACCTTCGAGGCCGGATGCCTCTTCGGGATCGGGTTCGTCTCCTGGCTGCAGTTCGAGTCCCTGTACCGGATCAACGCGCTGTGCCTGTGGTGCTGCCTGGCCTGGCTCGCCACGATCCTGCTGTTCTGGTACGTCACTTCCCTCCTCGTGCGCAACGCCTTCCTGCCCGCGCCGGGTTTCGTGAAGGCCTTCTTCGCGGAGTTCACCTGGGTGCTTCCACTGCTGCACACCGGGATCGTCGGGATGCTGATCCTGACCCGTTGGTGGGACTTCTGGACGAGTTGACGCCGACCGGGTGACACCGCCGTATGGGCGTTCCGGCGGTGACCGTGGGGCGTCCTGGACGGTTACTCGTACGAACAGCCGAACCGTACGAGGAGTGAGCGATGGCCGTCAGTGCAGACGGAGTGTCGGTGGGTGCGGTACAGGGGGCGGACACCCCGCTCAGCAGCGAGCCGGAGCGGCGGACACGGCGGGAGGCGACGCGGATGCTGCTCGCCTCCGCCGCCGTGGCGCTCACACCGGTGCTCGCCGCATCCCGGCCCTCGCAGTCCGCGGATGGGCAGCAGGAGACCGACATCCCCTTCGACGAGACCTACCGCGGCCGCCGTATCCAGGGCACCCCGCTTCCCTTCGAGGGCCTCAGCGTCCTCGGCGCCGAATGGCGCGTCACCGTGGACGGCCGCCCGCTGCACCTGATGCGCCGCGCCGACGGCACCTGGCTGAGCATGCTCGACCACTACAGCTGGTACCGGACCCCGCTGGAGGCGACCCGCGCGGCCGTCGACGAACTCGGGCCCCGCAGGCGGCTGCTCGACCTGGCTCCCGGGCCGTTCCACGGCGGGCACCTGCACATGGAGGCGGAGCATGGTGTACGTGCGTAAGAACGTCAGCAAGCTGACGCGCACCGAGAGGCGGCGGTTCGTCGAGGCGCTGCTCGAAATCAAACGCAGTGGTGAGTACGACGAGTTCGTACGGCTGCACATCGAGCACTTCGTCGGCGACGGCGACCGAGGCCTGCGCGCCGCGCACATGACGCCCTCCTTCCTGCCCTGGCACCGCCAGTTCGTGCTGGACCTGGAGGGTGCCCTGCAGCGTGTCGACTCCTCGGTGACGGTGCCGTACTGGGACTGGACCCGGGACCGTTCGACCACCTCGGTGCCGTGGACCGACGATCTGCTCGGCGGCACCGGGCGGCCCGTGGACCGGCAGGTGATGACCGGGCCGTTCGCCTACCGGACGGGCAACTGGACCATCAGGGAGAGCATCACCAACGTCGAGTTCCTCACCCGGAACCTGGGCCGCCCCCGCGATCCGATCGACCTGCCCACCAGGGACGACCTGAGCTGGGCGCTGAAGGACCCTGTCTACGACGTCGCCCCGTGGGACTCGACGGTCACCAAGGGCTTCCGCAACAAGATGGAGGGGTGGGGCAACGGCAGGGTCGTCTGGCGCAACCACAACCGGGTGCATCGCTGGGTCGGGGGTGTCATGCTCGGCGGCGCGTCCGTCAACGACCCCGTCTTCTGGCTGGTCCACGCCTTCGTGGACATGCAGTGGCAACGCTGGCAGCGGCGCCACCGCAAACACCGCTACCTGCCGGCGAAGCCGCCCGGACGCGGCAGCGCGCAGTACGGCCGGATCGTCGCCCGGCACGAGCGGCTGCCGCCGTGGGACATGACTCCGGACGAGCTGGAGGACATGTCCACGATCTACCGGTACGCCTGAGGCCTGCCTGCCCCGCCCGACGGAAAATCGCTTATCTCCGCGGCCGACGTCCACTAGCCTCCGGGCATGGCTACCGATCCGACGGAACAACTGGTCCGGCTGTTCGCCGAGGAGAGCCGGGTGCGTGCCTTCGCCGCCGTGGCGCTGGGCGCGGGGAGCAGCGAGCAGGTCGCCCGGGCGGCGGGGCTGTCCCCGAAGGAGACGGCCGTGGCGTTGCTCCGGCTGCGGGAGCAGGGCGTGGTGGTGGCGGGCGGCGACGGGGAGCTGGGCGTCGCGTACGGCCTGTTCAAGGAGTACGCGCGGGAGGCGGCCCAGCGGGAGAACGACTCCGCGGCCGCCGGGAACCCCGCCTCCGGGGACGAGCCGACCGACCTGGTCCTGCGGACCTTCGTCCAGGACGGGCGGCTGGTCCGGCTGCCCGCGCGGTGGACCCGCAAGAAGCTGGTGCTGCGCCACATCGCCGAGCAGACCTTCGAGCCGGGCGTCGAGTACCCGGAGCGGACCGTCAACGAGAAGCTGCGCGCCTGGTGCGAGGACAGCGACGACATCGACCATGTGGCGCTCCGGCGCTATCTGGTGGACCTGCACCATCTGCACCGGAGCGAGGGGATCTACCGGCGGCCGGCCGAGGCCGCGCACACCGGGGACGCCGAGATCGCCTGACCGCTGCCTGACCGCCGCCTGGCGGCCGCCGGATCGCCGGTTTCAGGGCAGCTGTCGTACCGGTGAACCCGCCAGGTACGCCTGGATGTCCTCGACCGCCTGGCCGTAGTACGTCGCGTAGTTGGCCTGCGAGACATAGCCCAGGTGGGGTGTGGCGAGCAGGCGGGGGGCCGTGCGCATCGGGTGGTCGGCGGGGAGGGGCTCGATGTCGAAGACGTCGACGCCGGCGCCGGCGATGCGGCCCTCGTGCAGGGCGGTGAGCAGGGCGTCCTGGTCGACGATCGCCGCGCGTGAGGTGTTGATCAGGTACGCCGTCGGCTTGAGCAGGGCGAGTTCCGGCGCCCCGAGCAGGCCTCGGGTGCGGTCGCTCAGGGCCAGGTGGACGGAGACGAAGTCGCTGTCGGCGAGCAACTCCTCCTTGGACGCGGCCAGATGGACGCCCACCTCGTCGGCGTACTCCTTGGTGAGGTTCTGGCTCCAGGCGCTGACGTGCATGCCGAAGGCGAGGCCGACCTGGGCCACCCGGCTGCCGATCTTGCCCAGGCCGAGCAGCCCGAGGCGGCGACCGTGCAGGTCGGCGCCGACCGTCTGCTGCCAGGGGCCGCCGGAGCGCAGGGCATTGCTCTCCTCGACGATGCCGCGGGCGAGGCCGAGCAGCAGGGCCCAGGTGAGTTCGACGGGCGGGGTCGAGGAGCTTGCCGTACCGCAGACGGTGACGCCGTGCGCCTCGGCGGCGGCGTAATCGATGACCGAGTTGCGCATGCCGGAGGCGATCAGCAGCTTCAGCCGGGGCAGACGGCCGATCAGGGAGGCGGGGAAGGGGACGCGTTCCCGCAGCGTGACGACGATGTCGAAGTCGGCGAGGGCCGCGGCGAGGGCGTCCTCGTCGGGGAAGTGGGTCGTGAAGGGGACGACCTCCACGTCGTCCGCGAGGGGCGAGAAGTCGGCGACCTCGGTCGCCACGTTCTGGAAGTCGTCGAGCACAGCACAGCGCAGCCGCACGGTGGTTCCTTTCCATGGCCAGGTGGAATGACTGTACGGAACGCGCAGTACCGTGAAGGACCTGGCCGCCGAGACGGTCCGTCGGCCGGCAGGGAGGAACTCACCTTGTCACCACGCTTACTCGTCACCGGTGCCGGCGGCTTCATCGGAGGTCATGTCGTCGCGGCCCTCCGGGAGTCGCAGGCCGTGACGCCGTCCCGGATCCGCCTCCTGCTGCGCGACCCCAGGAGCCTGCCACCGGCCGGCGGCCCCGTCGCAGGCGCCCCGGCGGCGGATGTCGTACGCGCGGACCTCGCCGACCCGGCGTCTTTGCGCGGTGTCTGCGACGGCATCGACGTCGTACTGCACTGCGCCTCCCACATCGGCGACGACGAACGTCTGACCCGGACCGTCAACGACCACGGCACCCACGCCCTCGTCGAGGAGGCGATGCGCGCCGGCGCGACCCGTGTCGTCTACGTGAGTACGGCCGCCGTATACGGCCGGGGGCCCTTCACCGGAGCGCTCCCCGGCGAGTTGCCGCTCGCGCCGGTCTCGCCGACCAGCCGTTCCCGCGCCGCCGCCGAGCGGCATGTGCTGGACGCCGGCGGGGTCGTGCTGCGCCCGCACCTCGTGCTCGGGGCCGGCGACCGATGGGTGGTGCCCGGGCTGGCCGGCCTGCTGGGGCTGCTGTCGGCCGGCCTGAAGGGCTGCACCGCACGGCACTCCGTCGTCGACGTACGGGCGTTGGGGCGTGCGGTGGTCGCAGCCGGGCTGTCGGACCGGGATCTGGCGGGCGCGCATCACGTCAACCACCCGGAACCGGTGGACTGTTCGGAACTGCTGGACACGCTGGCCGACCGGCTCGGCCTGCGCCTGCCGGGCGCGCGCCTGGACATCGACGAGGCCCGGACCCGGCTCGCCGGGAAGCCGCGCGCGCTGCACCACCTCGGCATACTCGCCGTGGACCACTGGTTCGCGGACGACGGGTTCTGGAGCGGTGCCGGGGCCGATCCCGGAGCGGGGTTCGCACGGAGCCTTGCCGAACACGCCTCTTGGTACCGGGAGTTCGTGGCCGGCTGACGGGGCACGTTCTCCTTTCCGCTGGTTCTTCCTTCTCTACACATGGTCTTCGTGAGGTCTTCGTGGATACCCAACGCGCACTGACGGGCAAGATCGCACTGGTCACCGGGGCCGGCCGGGGCATCGGCAGAGCCATCGCCGGGCGGCTCGCCCACGACGGGGCGCTCGTCGGCGTCCATTACGGGCACAGCGCGGCCGCCGCCCAGGAGGTCGTGGCGGAGATACGCAAGAACGGCGGGCGAGCCTTCCCGGTCGAGGCGGAGCTCGGGGTGCCGGGCGATGCCGACGCCGTCTTCGCGGCCTTCGACGCCGGGCTGCGCGCGGAGAGCGGCGTCGGGGGCGCGCTCGACATCCTGGTGAACAACGCGGGGGTGAGCGGTTCGGGGCCGGTGGGGCAGGCGGTACCCGAGGTCTTCGACCGCATGATCGCCGTCAACGCCAAGGCGCCGTTCTTCCTCGTGCAGGGCGCGTTGCCGCGGATGCGTGACGGTGGGCGCATCATCAACATCTCCTCGCTCGCCACCCGGCGGGCCTTCCCCGAGTCCGTCGCGTACGCCATGTCCAAGGGTGCGCTGGACACCATGACCCTGTGCCTGGCGAAGGAGCTCGGCGGTCGCGGCATCACCGTCAACACGGTCGGTCCGGGGTTCATCGAGACGGACATGAACGCCCGGCGCAGAGCGACGCCCGAGGCACGGGCCGCCCTGGCCGCGCGGTCCGTCTTCGACCGCATCGGCAGGCCCTCCGACGTGGCGGACGTGGTGGCGTTCCTCGCCTCGGACGACTCCCGCTGGATCACCGGTCAGTACCTCGACGTCAGCGGGGGCACCGACCTGTGACGGTGACCCGGACCTGCGGCCAAGCGCTTAGAAGGACGACATGTCCCTCCAGCCTCGCCCCGGAGCCGGGATCCCGCCGCTGACCATGCGGGTCGCCCGGGCCAGCAACCCCGACGGAACCACCGCGATGTGGATCCGTGACCGCCCCGCCGCCTGCACGAACTCCAGGCCAAGAACCGCGCCGACCAGCAGGATCCGGACTGGCGCAGGCTCTACGGGCTGGCCATTGCGCCGCCGGTGTCCTGCGCACGCGGCCTGCCTCGACCTCTGTGGTGGCGACAGGGAAAATGACTCTGGATCTCAAGATTCCCGACAGAGTCGATCATTGCTGGATGCGGTTCCGGCAACCGCCGTGCCAAGCGAGCGTTCGGCGGCGTGGGCCACGGACGGGGTGAGGACGGCTGCAAGGGCGACGATGGCAGCGATGGTCAGCCAGCCCGTCATGTGCCAGTTCATGGCCAGATAGGTGTAAGCGGCCGGCGCCCACACGTTACCGATCGTGTGGCCGACCTGCTGTACGCCCTGGTATTCGCCGCGCCGAGCGGGATCGGACAAGAGCGCCGTGAATCCCCAGCCCGCCGCTGCCTGGAAGAGTTCGGCACCGGTCAATACGATGTGCGCCAACCAAACCAGAGCGATGGTCAGCCACTCGACGCTGCCGTCAGTGAACGCGGTGATCACGCAGGAGGCGACAAAGCAGGCGGCGCTCCGGTATGTCGCCCGAATCGCGCCTGACAGTGTGTCGGTGCCGCGGGCAGTCATGGTCTGCAGAGCTACCGTCATTAGGGTGTTGGTCGCGAGCAGTCCTGCTAGGAGCGCCCGAGGCGCGTTGGTGTCCTCCACCAGCCAGAGTGGAATGACCACGAAGAGGATTACCTGGTTCGTAGACACCACACCGCTCAGGACGGAGATGGCGAGAAACGGACGATTGCTCAGCGCGCCACCCCACTTCCGACGCTCGCGCCGTTCCGACTGGGTGGGATCCTGGACGGGGCTGACCGCCTTGGGCAGTCGGTAGATCACCGCTGAGTTGATCAGCATCACCACTCCGACGAACAAGGGGAGCATCCGGATGGCCGTCTCGCTTCCAGTTGCCAGGGCCAGGCCGCCAAGTCCCGCGCCGATGGTGAACCCGGCGTTCACTGCACTTCGGTTGTAGGCGACAGCCGCGATCCGCTCCTTGTCGGGGTAGAGGTTGAGCACATACGCGCCATAACCTGCAGTCCCAGCGGCGTTGGTCACCCCGAGGGCTATGACGATCACCAGGTAGGCGGAGAACCCGCGAACCGCCGGGTAGGCCAGGTAGCAGGCCGCCTCCGCGAGAGACGCTGCAGCCCACGCAGCCTTCGGGCCGACCCGGTCAGCGGCCCGGCCCAACGGCACAGCGGCGAAGAACGCGCCGATTCCGGCAATCGTCAGGCCCAGGCCGACCTCGGCAGCGGAGAGGCCTACAACTTTGGTGAAAAAGACTGCGTTGGTGGTGAAGTAGCTGCCGGTGCCCAGCCCGTAGAGCAGCGCCTGAGCACTGACTCGCCCCGCAGTCCGCGACGGCGGGGCCATTCGCCGGAGCAGGCCAGGGAACGGGCTGCGAGGGGTAGGCGGCGGTACATCTAGGGTGGATCTAGGCATGCGCGGACGGTAACGGAGGGGTTGGCGCGCGTCTCCTGACATGGGACAGGTCTCCGGCGCTGCGAGTGGGCGTTAAGTCCCGTTTCCTAGGGTTCGGTATCGGGCGTGTGTGATTGCCCATACTTCCGTGGGGGGTGCTGTCCCCTACTGGGCATCCACCGCGATCCTGGTCCGCCGGCTCACCGCACCCACCCCGCGCTGGCGCGATGACGTCCGGGCGATGGCATGAACGTCACCGAGCTCCTGGCCGCGCTACAGGTCCAACACGACGCCGCCACCGAGACCGTTACCGACCTGCGCAAACAGATGGCCCGCTTGGCCGAGGAGCTGACCGAGGCCGACTCGCCCACCGCCTACCAGCACATCCTGTCAACGTCACCCGCGCCCGCCTCGGACGTCTTCTACGCCAAGGTCACCTCACCCGGCCAGGACGCGGCCTCTACCAGAAACGGACTTGACGCCCTCTCAGCGCACCGCCGCCTTGTCGGCTGCCGCCAGTGACAATGACTCAACATCGGAGCCAAACGCACTCAACTGGAATGGCGTGTTCGTGTTGGGGTGTACAACGGCCCGAAGCCGGACGTCCAACAGGTCGGCTTGCTCCGGCGGCCAGGTCGGATACGCGAAGAACACCACCGGTGGAGCCAGCCCCTCGTCATGCACCACACGTGTGAGCACGTCTTCGGAACCGTCGGCTCGCAGCGCAGCTCGAGGTACTGGACGGAACCCCAACGACCGCTTGTATGCCGCCAGGCCGGCCTTGGCGATGTGCCCATACAGGTTGGGCTCCCACCCCGCGCTGACCACTGGCATCCCGTGGGCCCGGGTGACATTTATCAAGGCGAGATAGAGCACCCGGGAGAGGTTGTGGCTTCGCAGGCCGCTCCGTTCGCCGTACAGCCCGGCCGTGTAGACACCGCGGCGGTGATCGTTGAGCGCAACCATGCCGGCACACATGTTTCCGTGGGCGTCTCGGATCACCAGCATTTCCACGTCCGGCCCGATGCCCACCACCTCTTCCGGCGAGTTCACAACGGGGGTTGCGAAGGCCATGCCGTCCAGGGACTCTCGGTAGAGTGGCAGCCATTCCACGGCCAGCGCATGCGTGATTTTCTCGACATGCTCAAGCGTCATCGTGGAGGCCTGGAAATCCCTGAGTGCCTTTCGCACGGCGTACCGCGGGTTATGCCCCAGCCCCTCGATGTATTCCTCTTCGGATCCCTTCGGATCCGCGAGCCAGAGGACGTTGGTAGGTCGGAAGCGGAATCCCTCGGTCAGCCACTCGCCGCCGGATGCCGGCGGCGGCGCCACGTTGACGACGTGCAGGTCTTTGCGGCACTCGAGTGCCTTCCACGCCAAGTGGTCGTTCGCTGCAAGGGTGGCCGTGACCAGTCCCTCATCATGCTGCAGCATCCGTAGCCCTCCAGTATCTCATCGCATACATCAGGCCGCCTTTACCGTCGCCCGTTCGCCGCCGAGTGCACGCGCGATCGTCAGAGCCGCGCCGACCATCAGTACACCCGCGATGACCAGGGTTGCGCGAGGAGTCAGTTCAGCACTGACAGGACCCACCAACACCTGCCCCAGCGGTACGCCGATGAAGGACCCGAGGGCGTCATACGAATACACTCGCCCCAGCTTGTCCGGCTCGATCCGGTCCTGGAGGGTCGTCTCCCAGACGGTGCCGAAGACCTCCATCGACAGGCCTCCGACGAACGCGGCCAGTAGCAACAGCGCGAATGTCGGATAAACGCCCAGGGCGAGCGGCAGCGCGGCGCCGAGGGGAAGCGCCAGGAGTCCGGCGCGCAGCGAGATTCGCCGGCCGCTTCTCATGATCAGAACGGCCGCTACTGTCAAGCCGCCGACTTGGGCGCCGAGTACGAGGCCCCAGAGGTTACTGCCGAAGGTTTCCTCGGCCAAGATCGGCCCCAGCACTGGAATGGTGCCGGAGAAGCACAAGTTCATCAACGTTGAGCCGACGATGGCCTGCCACAACCACTTTTGCTCCGAGAAGGCCGCCCAGCCCCCCCGGACCTGACTCATCAGCGATTCCTTCTTTGACGCAGTGCCGCCTGCGACCCGGACCCGTGAAAACAGGACTCCGGCGACGGCAAAGCAGAGCGCGTCGAAGGCGATTAGCCAGCCAGGGGCGGCTACGAGCAGGAATAGCGCCGCGAGTGCTCCGGAGGCCACGGAGCATAGATTCAGGGTCAGCCGCATGGCCGCGTTGGCCTGGGGTCGCATGTTGGACGGGACGGTCTGCGGCAGTAGCGCCGACGAGGCCGGGGACGCGAACGCCGCACAGATCCCGTTTATCAGGGCCAGTAGAGTCAGCGGGGCCAAGGAGCTGCCACCGGACAAGACGTACCACGCCACGACGCCTTGTGTGACCGCGCTGGCTGCACTCGACCCCTCGAGGACCACGGACCGTGGGAACCGGTCGGCGAAGATTCCTCCAGCCAGAACAAACAGCAGGTTGCCGGCGGACCTCGCGCCGACAACGATGCCTATCGTGGCGGCGCTCCCGCCGGCATCGATGATGGCGAGTGCGAGTCCGATGGGTGCAACGGTGTTGCCCAAGATCGACAGCGTACGGCCCGCGAGGAGCCACCGGAAGGCGGGGGGGAGCCCGGTCAAGGTACGGAACGTCAAGCGCCTTCTCCGTCTCGGTGCCCATCAATGACCAACAACACCGCTCCTATGCCGATCATCGAATGGCACTCCGATGCATATAAGGCTCGCTCAGAGTGCACACTCATGCGGCGCCATTTTTCTGCCGGCCCCGAGGTTTTACCTGCGCCAAATGCCCCGTTTGGTAAAAGGGTCATGAACTGGAGGGTAGTTTGGCGCGACGAAATGAGTTCACCACTGAAAGCCCTCCGAAGGGTGTGCCCCGATTTTCCGTGACCCGGTCACGATCTTGAAGTCGTCTGGGATGCTAATCACAGCCTCCCTTAGCCGTCAATCGCCGGCCAGGCGCTGGTGATGCGGTCGAAGACCGTGCTGGCGCGCCCGGTTCGCCGCCGACCGGCTTGAGGGGCTGGTGGACAAGTCGCGCTCGGGCGCCCCGCGGAAGATCACCGATGAGCAGGCCGAGGGCCTGATCGCCAAAAAGCTGGGGCAGAAGCCGCCGTCGGGCGATTCGTGACCAAGGTCCGCGATGTGGTGGGCATCTGAAACCCTCACTGCATACTGCATACGAATCAACGACTCAGGGCAGTAGGCGACTTCGGCACGCTCCCCGAAGTCACACAGACCCCCCATCAGGGAAGCTCCAGACCGGCACCCTCCACCTTGTAGTTGCCGTGTCGCGCGGAGGCTGACCAGGCTCGCCCCGAGGGCGAGCGGATCGTGTCCGGCCGGCGCAGCGGGAGTCGGAGGCTGTGGTCGGTCACTGCCATATGTCAGGGGCGACGCAGGACGGCCCAGCATTAGACTCAGGGGGCCCGTCGATGAATTAGTGGTGCATGTCGCACCATATCGCTGCATGCCGGAGCAGCACGCCATTAGTTTCTCGACGAGCCCAGGATCCCGGCCTCCTAACGAATTGTCTGCTTTGCATCGGGCGCCTGCAGCCCACTCCGTCGTGCTCGCAGCAACGACCGGACGAGCTTGGCTACCGCAGGATGACGAAAAAGCGGGCAAACGAAAGGACGCCGCGGCCCTGGTGGCTTACTTAGGCTGCGTCTGGATTCGTCACTCAGTGGCGTAAGGGAAGCATCCTTGCTCCAGCCATGTGGCCAACCGTTCACATTTGCTGCTTCAGTGCACGAACTGTCTTCACTTTGACGAAGGAAGCTGGCTGAGTCATGAGCGCCGTGTCCATCCATATGGTTCTGCATGACCTTGCTCAGGCGGATCCTGCGCGTCCCGCACTGATCCACGGCGATGAGGTCGTCAGTCGGGGTCAGCTCGATGCCTGGTCCGACGCCGTCGCCGAGTGGCTGGCAGCGGAGGGGGTCCGAGCCGGCAGCATCGTCCCCCTTCAGCTGGAGACATCATCTGAACTGATCGCCGCAGCCCTCGGTGTGCTGAAGCTCGGCGCCGCTTACACGGTCATGGATCTGGCGTGGAACGAACGGCGCCTGCGGCGGATCGACGAGATTCTCGGCGGCGCCCTCGCGGTCGCCGCGCCGGGCGGGTCCAGCGGCTGCTTCCGGCGTGAGATCGAGTTGCCCGGCTTCGACACGCCCTCCGAGGACTCTGCGGACCGCGCCTGGAAATCGATCCCCGTTGCAGGCACCGATATCGCGACGGTCTTCTTCACCTCGGGCAGCACCGGCGAGCCGAAGGCAGTGCTCTCGACGCACGAAGCGACCCTGCGCATGTTCACCGGGGAAGGCATCGCCTCCATCGACGAGGAGACCGTGCTGGCGCACCTGGGCTCCTCGAACTGGGACGCGTTTCCGTTCGAGGTGTGGGGCCCGCTCCTGCGCGGCGGCGCCTCCCTCCTCCGGAAGCATCGGGCACTCACGCCCGACGAGCTACGTCACGAGATCGTGGACCACGGCCTCAACACCCTCTTCGTCACCTCTTCGCTGTTCAACGTTCTGGTCGACGAGGACGTGTCCGCGTTCGAAGGCCTGCGCGTCGCCATGGCCGGCGGCGAAGCGCTCTCCCCCGCGCATGTTGCGCGCTTCCTGGCCGCGCATCCGGACATCCCCTTCATCAACGGCTACGGCCCCGCCGAGTCGACGTGCATCGCTTTGATGCACCGAGTGACACTCGACGACACCCGCGGCGCCATCCCGCTGGGCCGACCAATACCCCGCACCGGCGTGCATGTGTTGGACGGCGAGCGGGAGTGCGGCCCGGACGAGATCGGGGAGCTGTGCATCTCAGGCGACGGAGTGTCTCCCGGATATCTCGGTGACGAGGCGTTGACCGCGGCCAAGTTCACCGAGGTGCTCGTCGGAGGCCGACGTCTGCGGGTGTACCGCACCGGGGACTACGGCAGCAGAACCGCCAGTGGCGTGTTCACGTACGCGGGGCGTCGCGACCGCGAGCTGAAGATCCGTGGACACCGGATCGACGCGGGCCAGATCGAGCGGACGGCAGCCGCTTTCGACGGAGTCGCGCGGTGCGCCGTGGTCCCGCTGCTCGGCCTCTCCGGCCGGCCGGAGTCACTCGCCCTCGCCGTGGTCTCGGCCAGTGACCACTTCGACGAGGAGAGCCTGAGGACTGCGCTGGCGGCCGACCTGCCTCCGGGGTGGGCTCCGGATGCGGTCGTCCGGTTGGCGGCGCTGCCGCTGACCAGCAACGCGAAGCTCGACACGGTCGCGCTGCACTCCGCCATCGTGGAGCTGACCGCAGCTCGCGCAGCGGCCAACCCCAGCGATCCGATCGAGGCTGCGTTCAGCCGGGCTCTCGGTGGCACATCGGTGGATCCCGACGCCTCGCTGTTCGACCTGGGCGGCACGTCGCTGGGCGCGGTTCGTCTGTGCACGGCCCTGAGCCAGGTGACCGGTCTCAGCATTCCGGTATCGGTTGTGCGCAGCCACCCGTCGGTCAACGAGATGCGGGTCTGGATCGCCAAGCAGTCCGCAGCGACGCCGGACGGTGCAAACGGGACAGACGCAGCGGACAGCGCGGACCGGGCGGACGCAGCCGCGCCGGCACCGCTGACCGGGATGCAGTCCGGATTCCTCTTGCAGCACCTCGACGGCAACGACACAGACAATCACCTCTACTTGGCCTGGCGCATCGCGGGCGCGCTCGACATCGACCGTTTCGTCGAGGCGCTGCAAGACGTCCACCGCCGCCACCTGTTCCTCCAGGGCCGTTACGCCTTCGAGGACCTGGCTACGTGGAATCGCTCCGACCGCCCGGTCACGGTCGAGCACATCGACGCCCCGGACGAGGAGACGGCCCTCCCGCAGTTGAGGGCCGTACTCGACAGGAGCTTTTCCCTGTTCGAGGGAGAAGTCTGGCGCGCGGTGCTCTGCAAGCTCGGGGAGCCCGAGCGATGGATCTTCGGCATGTCCGTTCACCACATCGCGTTCGACGGATGGTCCAAGCGGATCTTCGTGGAGGATCTGGCCGAGGCGTACCGCGCGCGGTGCGATGGGCGCGAACCACGGTTCGCGCATCCGGTCGCCGCACCGTCGGAGATCTACGCGGAGACGGAGCGGATCCGTGGCTTGGCGGATCTCGAGGCGCAACGGGACTACTGGGCGAAGGAACTGGCTGAGCTTCCGGTCGACCCTGCACCGTGGGTCACGCCCGCGCTGTGCACGGAAGCCGGCGTGACGAAGATCGACGTGCCCCTGATGCCGGAGCAGGCGGACTCCCTGGGTCGGCGCTCCATCGGCGGCGGCCTCCTCCCGCTGTTCATCGCCGCGCTTGGCGGAACGCTGTCCGAGGTCACCGGCGCCGAGGATGTCACGATCGGCATTCCGATATCCCAGCGTTCCACTCCGGTTCTGCAGGACACCATCGCATGCCTGATCAACATGATGGGCGTCAGACTGCGGACGACCACGGCTCACGATGCCGCCGCCCGGGCCGAGAGCGCAGTTCTCACCGCCCTGCGCAACAACGATCTGTCCATCGCCGAGGCGGCCCGGATCGCCGGGCAGGCAGGGCAGCAGCTGTATCACGTCATCGGCGCGGTGCAGGACTCGCCCAGCGCTGAGCTCCAGCTCGACGGCTGCGCGGTGCACGGGATCGAGCTGCCGTACATCCGCCTCCAGGCTCCACTGCTCGTCGAACTGCTCGCGGACGACGGCATCGCGTCGACGGTGCGGGTCACCTACGAAACCGCGCTGGTGACCGAGAGTACGGCCCGGAACATCAGCGCGCGTCTGGTCGCCCGGCTCACGGAAGAGAGCGGCAGCCGAAGCGGAAGCGGAGGGCCGGGTGGCGCATGAGCAGGGGCAGCTGACGGAGCGCTTCGCCGAGACGGTGCGAGCCTCGCAGTAAACGAGGAGTTGGGCAACGCGAATGCCCAAGGTCTGCACCCGCCCGGACGCCGTCGCACTCACATCAGGATCCGCGACGCCGGCCTACGCCGAACTCTCCGCGCAAGCATGTGCCCAGACCTCTTCGGTAATGACGATCAAAGGAGCTGCCAAGTATGAAGACCGAATACCAGAACGTCTCGGACCGCACAGCCGCACTCACGGAGATCTGGCGCGAAGTCCTTGGGAAGGAGGAACTCGACGAGACCTCGGACCTCCTCGACAGCGGCGGCACGTCCCTGCACCTCCTTCAGATCGTCGGCAAGGTCTACGACGTCCTCGGTGTGGACGTCCGGCTGCGCGACCTCTTCGCGCACGCCTCGCCGCAGAGTCTGTCGGCATTCATCGACAGCTCCCAGGCTTAGCAAGGTGTATGAGTCTCCCAGTCACTGGGTCCGCCGGCAGGGCGGTTTCAAAGTCTTGATGATCAAGTGAGTGTGCTGGTCACGGCCGCATGACGATGCGCTGGCGAATTCACCAGCAGAGAAAGGAACTCGCCCATGGACCAGAGCGAACGCCCTGTGGTTCTCGCACTCGACTATCCCGGATACCGGAAGGAGGCCCGGATCGACGAACTGTCCCTGGAGCGGCACGGGGTGCGAGTCCAGGACCTGCTGAGCGCCCACCTGCCGAGGGCGGTGAGCGGCGCGGCCTACGCGGCCCGCCTGTTGGCGAACGTGCCGGCCGGGACGGGCCCGGTCGCGGCGGTCGCCGCATACTGCGCCTCGGCGCCGCTTGCCTTCGAGGTGGCCGCCGCCCTGGGTGGGGAGCCACCGGTGATCATGCTGTTCGACCCCGAGGGCACGTCGCTGGAATCGATCACGGCGGAATACCGCGCGCGGCTCGCCGGACTCGGCGTCCAGCTGGACGAACAGGAGTTGAGCGAGCTCGTCGACGCCGACACACTGGCCGAGGCCCCGGAGCGCTTCGTCGCCGACCTCACCGGCGAACTGGCCCGCCAGGCCCATGCGGCGCTACGTGCGGCAGGCGCCAACGAGACGGAGATCGCGGCAAGCGCCACGCAGATGGTCAGTGCGTACACGGACTGGCTGAGCCATCTGGTGGCGGCCCACCACTCCCGTACTCCGACCTGGGAGGGGCATGTGCTGCGCGTCGACTCCGCGGACGCCGACCCGGCCGGTTACGCCTGCACTGCCGGGCACCAGCGCGCACTGCGCTTGAGCTGCGACCGGTTTGAACTGCTCAGGGCCGAGGAGACGCGTGCCGCGGTCCTCGAGGCGCTGGGCCTTCCGCTTGCGTCGGACACGAAGGAGAGGACAGAGCGTTGCCCAGCCGAGTAGTTGAGTTGATCGCCTCCCAGGCACAGCGCCACCCTCTGGCAGCCGCGCTGGTCGCACCCGACGGCAGGCTCAACTATGCCGAACTCGACCGCAGGTCCGCCGACTTGGCCGGTCGCCTGACGCGACACGGGGTGCGCCCCGGCGACGTCGTGCTTGTCCAGGCTTCCCGCGGAATTGCACTCGGCGTAGCTGTCCTTGCCGTGCTCCGGGCGGGCGGGGCCTTCTGCGTGGTGGATCCGCATTATCCGGCGGAGCGCATCCAGCACATGTGGGAGCGTTGCGGTGCCCGGTTCGCGTTGGTCGAGCCGGGTCTGCGGCTCCCGGACGTGCCGGACGGGCCTGTCGTGCTCCCTCTCCAGGAGGACCCCGCTGCCGGCTCCGCGCACGATGCCCCGGCACCTGGCCGGACGGAGCCGGGCGGCGAGGATCCCGCTTACGTGGTGTTCACGTCCGGGTCCACCGGAGGGCCCAAGGCGGTTTCCTTGCCGCACCGGTGCCTGAACAATCTGATCGAGTGGACGCTGGCAAGTACGTCCCCCGAACCACTGCGCACGCTGATGTTCGCCCCGCTCGGCTTCGACATATTCGTCCAGGAGGTGTTCACAGCCTGGTGCAGTGGGGGCTGCCTGTACATACCGTCAGACGCCGAACGCGTCGACTTGCAGCGTGTGTGGGAGCTGTGCCGTGCATGGGAGATCCAGCGGATCTTCCTGCCGCCCGTGGCGCTGCGTCGACTGGCGGAACTGACCGTCGAGTTCGGCATAGTGCCCGGCGCGTTGCGCGAAGTGGCAGTGGCGGGAGAGGCGCTGCAGATCACGCCTGCCGTCCGGGAACTGTTCCGACGGCTGCCCGCGGCGCGTCTGCACAACCACTACGGGCCGGTGGAGACCCATGTCGCCCTCGCCCATACCCTCACCGGTCCTTCGCACTCCTGGCCCGACCTTCCCCCCATCGGGCGGCCGCTGCCTGGCATGACGGCCCATGTCATCCCGCAGGAGGAGGGCGGCGAGCTGTGGGTGACAGGGGTCGGTCTCGCCCGCGGGTATGTGGGTGATCCACAGCAGACGGAGGCGCGGTTCCGTACCGTACAGATCGAGGGACGGACCGTACGCGCGTACCGCACCGGTGACCTCGTGCGCGAGCGGCCCGACGGAGCCCTGGAGTATCTGGGCCGGGCCGACGGCCAGCTCAAGATCCGCGGATTCCGGGTCGAGCCCGGTGACGTCGAGGCAGCGCTGCTCCGCCACCCCGCCGTCCGGGAGTGTGCCGTGGTGGCCTGGACGCCGCCCGACAGCGAGGAACGCAGGCTGGTCGCTCATGTAGTGCCTGAGCCGGGCAGCAGCCCACTGGAGACCAGCGAACTACGCGCACATGCAGCACAGTTGCTGCCCGACTACATGGTTCCTCACCACGTGGTTCACGCGTCCGAACTGCCGCTCTCCCCACACGGGAAGATCGATCGCCGCCGCCTGCCGGCCCCCGGCGATGCTCGTGACGGCGCCGGGCCGCTCCCGGAAGCCGCCGATATGCAGTCGGCCGTCGCCGGTATCTTGTCGACGGTGCTTGGCGTTGCCGACATACCACCCGACCGGCACTTCATGGACCTGGGCGGCACCTCGCTCTCCGCCGCGCTGGCTGTCACCCGCATCCATCAGCGCTTCCAAGTCCAGGTGTCCGTGCAGGAGTTCCTGTCCGAGCCTACGGTGGAATCGGTCATCGCGCTGATCAGGGGACGAACTGCCGCATGACCCTTCCCACCGCACATGACGGAGCGCGCGAACGCGCCGCCTGGCAAGCGAGGAGGCCGCCCTCCTGGAGGCACTGCTGAGCCTCGGCGGAACGGACCCGGCGGCGCGCGCCTGGGCCCAGCACACCACCGCGTCGTTCCAAACCCGGGATTTCGCTGGGGGCCACTTATGTACCGCGGTCGCTCGCCTGACCGGCTCGATCGCCAACACAAAGTCCTCATCGGCACCGACGTGTTCGTCATCGCGGGCATGCTGCCCCAGATCGGCGATTCGCTGCACGTTCCTGCGGATGCTCAAGTACCTCGCCGCGGAGCCACCGCCTCCCGGCCGCATCCCTCCTCCTGTTAGCTGTTAGGACTTCAGAGGCTCCTGCGTCAGTAATCTGAACCAGATTCTTCATGCGGTCGGCAGGGCCGTTGTCGTGGCCGAAAGGGGCACACATGGCGGACAGGCTCCCGTTGCTGAGCACGCAACTTGGCTTCGCGCTAACGACGGAACGCACCGGTCAGCGAATCTCTATACACAGGCTCTTTCGTATGCCGCCCTCTGTCCTGTCAGCCGTCGATCTGAATCGGGTCCTGCACTCGATCATGCTCCGGAATCCTACGCTGTCCTATCGCATGGGGTTTTCCCGTGGCGAGGCGTACCAGGAACGGTATTCGGCTACGTATGACTTCGCCGAAGTGCAGGCGGAGGACGAAGAGGCCGTCATCAGACTTTCCGTGACGGTGGTCGATGAATTCGAAGCCTCTCTGGACGGTGCCGCGATGGCGGCACATCTCGTACGCTCCCACGACGCCGACTATCTGCTGCTGGTCTTCGACCACGCACTGGTCGACGGCACGTCGCAGGACATCATGATCCAGCAGTTGGCTGCCCCGGGGCCTGCCGATGACGGGCAATGGGAGCGCTTCGAGGCCGCTGTCCGGGACAGAGCCGAGTCCGAGAGCGCCGCGGCAGGCGGGCGCGGAGTCGCCTTCTGGGCGGACCGCCTGAAGAACTTCCACGGAGAGCTTCCCGAGAGGGCGGCGAAGGTGCCCTCTGAGGTCGTCCCCATCATCGACCTCCCGGCCGTCGCCAGCCCGAGCACCATCCGTGGCTCCTACTTCCCGTACGCCCTCTTCTCGCTCCACCGCGCTCTGCGCGACGTCACGGGGGCCGAGGCAACCGCCGTCGCTTACCCGTGGGGACGGCGGAACGAAGCGTTCTCCGATGTCACCGGGTGTTTCCTGAACACCGCCATCTCGCTCGACCTGACCGGACCACGCAGCCTGCTCGAGGCGATGGACGACTTCCTCGACGACTGGTATCTGGAGATCGACCATGCGGATGTGCCGTTCGTCTCGCTCGCAGGGCTCGGATCTGCCTTCTCCGGCTCGGTCGCGGGGATGTTCGTCTACACGATCGCGACCGAGGGCAGCGTGAACATCGCGGGGATCGAGGCTGTCGAGGTCTCGCTGCGGTGTGGCCACAACCTGCCGATGTCGGCGTTCACCGCTGGTGCGGCGGTCCGTGAGCACGAGATCGGGCTCGATCTCATGGTGGACGAGGGGACCGGCTACGGGGCCCAGGACCTCGGTACCCGCTGGCACCATCGGCTCACGGAAGCGTTCTCGTGCTTTCCCGCACGGCAATCCTGACAACCTGATCCATGGAGGGTGGAGACATGACCCGATCAGCTTCTCCGGGTGTGCTCTGGCAGCCGTGGGGGCCGATCACCCAGCCGACCCCCGCGCTGCGTATTTCGGTACCGTTGTCGCCCTTCTCGGCTCATACGGAGGTAAAGAAATGACTGTGGGCCGGACTGAGGTCACGCGGGGTCCGACATCACTCGCCGAGATGGCCCGGCTGTCGGGGGAGTTCGCGGACAGGCACAATCTTGTCTATTGCGTGCTGTGGCTCACCGGGGAGCTGGACATCGCCGCCGTTCGTGAGGCGTGGCGGGGCGTCTGTCTGAGTCATGACGTGCTGCGCCGGGCCTACGTCTCGCCGGACGAAGCATGCACGTACGAAGACGTGTTGGGGGAGGTGGAGTTCTACACCGCCGATACGGACACGGAGGCGCTCAAGACGGTACGCCGGATCACGACCCCCTTCGACCTCGCCGGCGTGGGGTTGTCGCGCATCGCGATCGTGCAGCGCGACGAGCGCAGGCACCTCCTCGCGATAGTGCTGGACCACATCATCGTCGATGAGAAGACGTGGAAGCGTCTCATGGCAGATTTCGGCGAGTTCTATGAGCGCGCCACTCAAGGGGCGAGCGTCCCCGAGAAGGTCGAGAAGAACGCGTATCACGACTTTACGTTGCTTGAGCGCCGCGAGCTGTCCAGTGCATGGGGTGAGGAGCGTAGAGCGTTCTGGCGCTCCCAGACCGAGCGCTTCGGAACGTTTCCGCCCGCCTTTCCGATCGCATGTGAAGCGAAAGGCAAATCCAGGCTCACGGCGGTGCATCACGCGTTGCCGGCGGACGCGAAGGCGAGAGTACTCGACATCGCGAAACGTGCCCGGGCGACATCGTTCGTAACGGTGGCCTCCGCTGTGCTGGCAGGTTTGCAAGAGGTGAGCGGCGCGCCGACCGTGGGGGCCACGACCCCTTTTCACGGGCGCGTGCTGCCGGGTACAGCCGATATCGCCGGCCTGTTCGTCCAGATGGTTCCCCTGCAGCTGGCCGCGGGGTCGCGCAGTCCGCTGGAAACGGTTCGCGAAGTCTTTTCTCATACCCTCGACGTGTTCGAGTACATGCTCCCGCTCCGGCCCGCCGGAAGGCTCTGGAATGAGGAACTGGCGTCCGTGGACCGGCAAGCCGGGGTGAACGTGGTCCTCGACAAGCGGACGGTGACCTTCGGGGAGTCAGAGTCACTTCTTGTCGGAACGAAGGCGGAAATCGTGCCGCTTTATGTGCCGGGCGAGGTGACTTGGCCGCAAACCGTTCAATTCAGGTGGGAACTGGATGGAGCGGACCCGCAGATCGTTGTTTATTACAACGAGAACTATTTTCCGGAAGAGGTCGTCGAGTCGCTGATTCAGGCAGCTGAGAGCTTCGTGCTTTCGGCGGACAGCTGACCTGATTGGTTCATCCCTGTTTGTCCCGGTGGGTGCCGGGCGGGATCTTCGCGTGTCGCTGCGGCTGCGCCGGGGCACGCCCGCCTGGACATCTCGCAGGCGTGGGGCGACGGTTCCACGACCGCCGCGGACGGCACTCACATGGATACGTACCTCAACAACCTGCTGTCCGAGACCAGCGTGATACCCAGGGCCAGAGCTTCCCCGTGTTCGCCCTGGCCCATCTGCTGGGCTTCGATCTGATGCCCAGGATCCGGAAACTGGCGGGACCTCACCTTCTACCGGCCCACGGCGCAGGCGCAGTACGTGCACAACGACCCCGTCGTGCAGGAGAAGACCGCGCTGGTGACTTCAGCCGGCTGTGCGGCGAGAGCGCCGGCGGCGACGGCTACGACCAGGCGGCCTGACCTGCCGCCGTACAGTCCGTCGATACATCGACGACGAACTTGGGTAAGGGGGCGCAGCGGAACGGCCGCGCCCGCCTGACGGCCTGCGCGGCCCCGAAGCCGCCCGTCCGGTGCGACTGCTGGAGCTGTCCGACCCGCCCACGTGCAGGACATCGTCAAGCCGATGCCGTCTCAACCCACAATGTCGCCGAGCATCGCCCCATCTGCCGGAACGAGGAGCTGAGCCCGACCCTCGGCATCGTACGACCCGAGCAGCAGGAACTCGCTCCGGAAACCCGCGATCCGTTTGGGCTTGAGGTTGACCACGCCAACGACCAGTCGGTCCTTGAGGGCCTCCCGGTCGTAGTGGGTGACCTGGGCGCTCGTGTGCAAGACGCCCGCGGGACCGAAATCGACGGCCACCTTGTACGCCGGCTTCCTGGCCTCGGGGAAGTCCTCGACCTCGACCACCCGCCCCACCCGCAGCTCACAGGCGAAGAATTGTTCGGCGTCGATCTTCTCCGACTCGGTGGCCGTCATCGCGCTCCTCGTCCTTGTCTCATGTTGGTCCAGGGGACTGCCTGTTGGGATCGATCAGGCATGGCCGACGTTACTTACGGTCGTCGAGGATGAGTAATCCGATACCGACCAAGACGATCCCGCCCCAGCCGATCGGAGTGAGACCCTCGTCCGCCACCACCACGCTCATTACCGCGGCCGTCACCGGCTCGACCAGGATCAGCGTGGCCGCCGTGCTAGCCGCCACAAGGAGCAAGCCCCGGCCGAAGAGGCAGTACGCCGGTGTCATCGGCGCCAAAGAGTAGCACCGGGACGAGCATCAACCCGCCCAGACCGAACACCGCTCCCATCACGGAACGCGACAGGGTCCCACGGCGGATGAGGCGTCCGGCGCTGTAGGAGTAAATGGCGTACGCCGCACCGGCGATGAGCCCGCGACGACGAGCGCGACGCCGACTGTGCACACTGCGCTGGCCCCCACCCGACGGGCATGGGGCAGCGCCCGTTCGCCGATCCCCTCGCACAGCACGGTGCGCCACACACGGGCCCCGCCACGCAGCACCGGGAGCACCGACCGGCCCGCGACGGCAAGGAGCACGACGCCGCCAATGCCCATGCGAGGTTCAGAGCCGGCCGTGGGGGGTGCGCCCGAGGGCGTCCTTCCGATAGATCTCCAGGGTCG
The DNA here is from genome assembly GCF_028736035.1 of Streptomyces sp. T12. Lineage (NCBI taxonomy): Bacteria > Bacillati > Actinomycetota > Actinomycetes > Kitasatosporales > Streptomycetaceae > Streptomyces > Streptomyces sp. T12. The sequence continues at coordinate 3,604,899 of NZ_CP117866.1, read as the reverse complement.
AGGGGCCCTGGAAGAGGTACTGGGGCTGAGGTTCGGCCATGACCGTGTCGATGCCGAACGTCCCGCAGTACTCCTGCGCGAAGTGGCATCCGGTCACGGCGAAGACCACCAGGCGGGTGTTGTGCTCCGCGGCGGTCTCCACCAGTTCCTCCAGGGTGTGGCTGGCCAACGTCTCGCCACACACCAGCGCCACGTCGCTCTCCGCGACCAGCCGTGCGCTCTCGTCACCCGAGTACACCGGGACGCCGAGGATGCCGTTCTCGATGAGGTGGGGGTCGAAGTCGCTGGCAGTGAGGTCGACGTCCTCACGCTGGAGGTGGTGGATCAGATTTCCCATGACCCCGATCTGGGCGACCTTACGGCCTGGCGAGCGGTTCAGCAGCCGCATCGTCTCACCGACCACGGTCCGCGCCCTGGCCAGCGCCTTCTCCTCCGGCGGCCCGTCAACGGTGAGGACCTCGGCCGGGGTGCGGGGCAGCGCGCCGAACGCGGCGTCCAGGATGGCGATGTCCTCTTCTCGGGTGCTGCCACGCACCAGGCGCGCGTCCTTTCCTATGAGCCCGTCACTGCCCTCGCCGATCCTCACAGAGCCGAAGTCGGCGTAACAACAGCCCTGCCGGACGGTCTGCGCCAGTACGAAGCTGTAGACCATGAACCGTTCGTAGTCGGAGGGTTGAGACCGGTAGTCCACGCTCCACAGGCTGCGCAGCCGGAAGTCGTCGTCGGGTAGATCGCGGCTGCGCTCGGCGAGGACGGCGCGCAAGGTCCCCAGGATGTCGTCCATGTCTGTGGTGACTCTTTCGGTCGGCGGGTTACGGGAGTGCGAGCTCGGCGGAGTTGCGGGTGGTGCCCCAGCGTTTGTCGGTCGCGTCATGGATGAACCAGATGTCGTCCTCGGACAGACGGCGTGAGACGACGCCGGGGAAGGCTTCCTCGAAGTAGATGTACGGCGGCCGGTTGTCGACGTCCGGGGAGTGGTAGTCGAGCTGGTCCTGCATGCCGTGGTCTCGCGTGATCCGGGTGGCCGGGTGGTAGGTGAGGATATTGGGACTGGCCAGCATGACGAGGCCGTCGTCGACGAGCTGCCCCACCTCCTCGACGGTCTCCTCGATCGTCCGGCGGTTCTCGCCCTCCAGACCGAACAGCACGGAGGTACCGACGGGTATGCCGGCCTCCCGTATCCGCTCCAGGGCAGTGCGGACCTTCTTCTTCCACGGCAGGTCGATGGTGCGGCGGAGGTTCTTGTGGACGTGCTCCATGACTTCGCTCGACATGCTCTCGATGCCCATGTAGAGGTAAGTGCAGCCCGCCTCGCGCAGGGTGGACAGCAGCGCGCGCACCTCGCTCTCGCCGTGCAGCGTGGTGAGCAGATCGGCGGTCACCTGGCAGCCGAACTGCAGGTCACGCAGACGCTGCCAGTCGTCGTCCCCGGTGATCCACCGGCGGCAGCGCTCGGGTAGCTGCTCAGGCGACGGCGCGGTACGGGCCGCGCGCAGCACCTCGCAGAACTCGTGGATGGCCCGGAACGTGCCGGCCCAGAAGATGGAGTCGTCGAAGAAGACCGCCGCGGCGCCGTAGCTGACGTACTCGCACACCCGCTCAAGGGCGGCCTCGGCCGGTGAGGCACCGAAGCGCTTGAGTCCGCCGACCACGAGGGCCGACTCGGAGCAGAAGTCGCAGTGGTAGGGGCAGGCGTTGGTCACGGTCATGTGAGCCGTGCGGGCGGGGCTGCCGTCGGGCAGCGGGAAGACGGGGAAACGGGCGCGGACGGCGAAACCCTGGTACGGGGACGGAAGTTGGGCCAGATCGTACTTCTCACCTCTGACAGGGAAGGCGTGCAGAGCGTCCTCGTCCCGCGCGCACAGCAGCGAGCTGCCCGGCAGGCGCAGCCCCGCGGCACCGAGCAGGGACAGCATCTCGACAACGTCGCGGACGCGAGCCCGGGTACGGTCAAGGTCCATCGCCAGGGCGACCGCCTTCATCAACAGGTCGAGCGCGAAGTAACCCTCGCCCCCGACGCAGAAGTCCACGACCGGCTCGGCACGGCCCTCGTCGATAGCGCGCAGCGTGCTGCTGTACTCCAGGCTGAGGGACCGGTCCGCAGGGGCATAGCGCATGGTCTCGTCCATGTGCCGTCCCCCGAACACTACGAGACAGTCGGGCGCCTCCTCCTTGACCAGACGGGCCATCTCCAAGGCGTAGCGGTGTCCCGGAGAGACCGTGCTGACAAGGAAGACCTTCGGGCGTAACCGCCGAGTAACCGCCCGCAGGTCGTTGCGGGCCTGCTCGTCCCACACCCGGGGGTCGAAGACGGCACTGTCGGGGGTGCTCTCCATATCCCGCTCGGCGCGTAGCCCGTGCCGCGCGGACAGCCGCCGCTCTTTACTCGGGCGACATTGCCAGTCAGGACACAAGTCCGTGAACGGCAAGTCCTCGTTGCCGTCTGCCGCGTTCCGGGCCGACTTCAGGGCGCTGTCGACGACGACGCTGAGCGCCGCGTACAGGCACATCGGGTCGCCGGGGTACGTGATCTCACCCACGGGCGACGTCATCACCGGCGCGAGCGCGGCGAGCACCGGGAAGGCACGAGTGCTCCACGGCACCTGGCCCAGGTGCTCGCACCGAGCCCGTTCGAGCAGAGCGTCGCGTCGGGACCGGCGCAACGCGGCGAGCGCGTCGGCTGAGGCCTCATCCACGTGCATGGGGCGGTGGAAGACGTCATGGACGACGGTCTTAAGTGCTGCTGTGGGCAAGGCGGTACCTCTCGTTGCTGTTGGTTGCGATGAGCGGCATGGGCGGGACGGAACAAGAGCGGCACCGATCGGTATCGCTGGTGGTTGTGGAGGCGGGGAAGCGTGGGTGTCCGTGGCATTCGTTTCCGCACCGCAGCCGATCGCCAGTTGAGTGGCGGGTCGACCGTGGGTGTTCTCATATGCGGCAGCGGCCGAATGCGTGGCGGCTCCGGAGTCGAGGGCAGAGCTTGTGCGAGGTCGGAGCACGGCAACCAGATACCGTTCACAGCGCGGCCATACGATGCGAGTCCCCCCGGATGCTCAGCACTTGGGGCTACCCACATGCAGATAGCCCCAAGTGCTGGGCATCGGGGGGGACTTCAGCACGGCCATCCTGAATAGCTGGCGGATACACTGTCAAGATCGCCCTTCGGTTTCGATCTCCGCCTACGTGGCTCTTGGTGACGGGCACGCTCTGTCGGCGGATCTCGAATAGAGCGAACGGGCCGCGAACCGAGAGGGGCTGGAGACCGCGGCTGCTCCTGGCATGCCTGTCGTCAATCGATCGAATGAAGAAAGATGCGGCAAAGATCCAATCGACCGTGGATTTTCGGGGCTCGCGCCACCGCCGATCCAATCGGATCCGATGGTCATTGGTGACAGGGTTTGACGACGGGTAGGTTCTGGTCCGTGAGCCGCATGCCGTCCGCGTCGGTGAGCCTCAACTGGGCTCCTGGGTGCGGTCGTTCCTTCCGGACGATGAGCCGCATCCCCGGCGGCCGGCCGTCCAGGATCACCATGCCGACCGAATAGGACGAATCGGTGCGGATCAGCGTCCGCCGTCCGCGCCGGTGACGGCCGTAGGTCCGCTTCCAGGTCGGGGCGGCGTCCTGCTTGTGCGAGTGTGCGATCACCAGCACCCCATCCAGATCGACGGTCACCGTCCCGCCTGCATCGGGCGCATCGCGGCCGGCCAACTGCCAGACCCAGGAGTGGAGGGTTCCCCTGGTCGGCTCAAGAGTCTTAGGTCCGTCTCGCCCGGAGTAAACCGGCCGGGGAACTCCGTCCGGGATCCGGTGCGGCCCGTTGCCAGGAGTTCAGCACTCGGAGGAGACCCTGACTGGTGCCAGTACGTACGCGTCCGGTCGGTGCCATAGCCTCAACCTTCAGTCCTGGTGACTGACTGCTAAAGCGTCGTTCCAGACTGCTCCACCATCCCCTCCGACCACCTTTCGAAATGCCTGATCGGCATCGTTCGCATTACCTGGGGGACCTCTTGTTCACACCTGGCACGCCACAGCCTGACAGTGGAGAATCTTCCGACTCGGCCTGGTTGCAAGCATTTCGTGAGGTTCTTGAGTCCGCCGACATCGACGAGGACACCAACTTCTTCCAGGCGGGTGGCCATTCGCTGCTGATCCCGAAGCTGTTGCGGCGCTACGAGGCGCTTTCGGGTTGGCGGCCGCCAGCGAGTCTCGTGTTCAAGTTCTCGTCCCCGCGCGAGCTCGAGGCGGAGTCGGCCGTGCTCTACGAGCGGACCGCAGAGCAGGGCAGCCGGTAGCGCGATTCCGGCGCATCGGCGGTCAGGGCTGTGCCAGGGCGCGGGCCTGCGCGACTGTCGAGTCGGAAGAAGCGTTTCACACGAACCACTGGAAGAGGGAAGAGGGCAGTAGCCATAGTCGACTTCGAGATCAGGCCGAACCGGAAGCCGGCGCCCGAGGCGGAGCGCCGCGCGGCTCTCGACACTGCTGCGTTCGGCCAGGTGTTCACCGATCACATGATCACTCTGCGCTGGGATGAGGAGCGCGGGTGGCACGACGGACGGGTCGAGGCCTTTCAGCCCATCTCCCTGCCGCCGTCGGCGTCGGTCTTCCACTATGGGCAGGAGATCTTCGAGGGGATGAAGGCGTACCGTCAGGAAGGTGGGTCCATCGCCCTCTTCCGGCCGGAGCGCAACGCCGCCCGTTTCAACGCCTCCGCCCGTCGGCTCGCGATGCCGGAGATCCCGGTGGAGACGTTCGTCCACGCCGTTGAACTGCTCGTCCGGCAGGATCGCCAATGGGTGCCGGACGGCGAGGGCAACAGCCTGTATCTGCGGCCGATGATGATCGCGACCCAGCCGACGCTGGGATTCACCCTTCCGTCGAACAGCTATCTGTTCTGTGTGATCGCCAGCCCGGCGCCCGGGTACTTTCGCGGGCGCACCGGGCCGTCGGCGCTGTCCGTCTGGCTGTCCGAGGAATACAGCCGCGCCGCGCCCGGTGGGACCGGATTCGCGAAGGCCGGCGGCAATTACGCCGCGGCGTTCCTGGCCCAGCGGAACGCCGTGGACAACGGTTGCGACCAGGTCGTCTGGCTGGACGCGGTCGAGCGCACGTGGGTCGAGGAGATGGGCGGGATGAACCTTTGCTTCGTCCAACGCTCCGGTGACTCTCAGACGCTGATGACACCTGCGTTGACTGGAACGCTGCTGCCGGGGGTGACGCGGAGCTCGCTGCTCCAGCTCGCCGGAAGGCTCGGCCTCGACTGCGAGGAGGGACGCATCTCGGTGGATCAGTGGCGCAAGCAGTGTGAAACGGGCCAGATCACCGAGGTCTTCGCCTGCGGGACCGCGGCGGTCATCGCACCGGTCGGACAGGTGCGCGGTGCCGACGGCGGATGGACGATCGGCGACGGCCGCCCCGGCCCGGTCACCATGCGGCTTCGCGAGGAGTTGCTCGGTATCCAATACGGCCGCATCCCAGATGAGTTCGGTTGGACGCACCCCGTGTGCTGACCATGTTTGGCCGTATCGGACTGACAGAGAAAGATCTCCCGACTTGAATGAGTTTGATAACCCCAACGGCACGTTTGTGGTCCTGGTCAACGATGAGGAACAGTACTCACTGTGGCCGTCGAAGCTAGAGCGCCCATCCGGCTGGCGGGTGGCGCGGGAGGACGGCTCTCGCGACGAGTGCCATGCGTTCATCGAATCGACGTGGTCCGACATCCGGCCGGCGAGTTCCCGGGGCGCCGCACCTGAGCACGACCCGGTGCCGCTTATCCACAACCTGGTTGCCGAGCAGGCCAGGCGTACGCCCCACGACGTGGCGGTCAGCCACGCAGGCACCGCACTGACCTACGAGGAACTGGACGCGCAGGCCGAGTTGCTGGCCGCTCGACTGCGTTCGGCGGGCGTCGGTGGCGGATCCGTCGTCGCCGTCGTCCTCGGCCGGTCGCTACCGCTCATCACGACGCTGCTGGCCGTCCTCAAGGCCGGTGGGGCGTACCTGTATCTCGACCCGACCGAGTCGGCCGACCTGCGGCGCCGGATCGTGGCGGACTCCGCCGCCCGGTTCGCGGTCGTCACCCGCGAGACGGCGGACGCGGTCCCGGAGATCGGCCAGATCCTGTGCGTCGACGACGAGACCGCCGACCGGTTCTCGCCGGAGCCGGCCGACGAGACGCCGATCACGGCGGACACTCCTATGTACGTCTGCTACACCTCGGGGTCCACCGGCGAGCCCAAGGGCGTCGTGGTGCCGCACCGCGCGGTCTTCCGGCTGATCGACAAGCCCGATTGGATCGATGTCCAGCCTGAGGACGTCTTCCTGCAGCTCACCCGTGTCGGGTTCGACGTCTCCACCTTCGAGATCTGGACCCCGCTGGTGCGCGGCAACCGGCTCGCGCTGGCCAGCACCGGCCACGCCGATTTCAGCGAGCTCATCGCCACGGTACAGAACGAGGGCATCACCGTCCTGTGGCTCACCACAGGACTCTTCCACAAGATCGTCGACCACCATCTCGACGGCCTCGGTGGGGTCCGTCACCTCCTGGCCGGCGGAGACGTCCTGTCGCCGACGCACGTCCGGCAGCTCCTGGAAGCACACCCGCACCTGATCTTCACCAACGGGTACGGCCCGACCGAGAACACGACGTACACGACCTGCTGGACGTCGCGCACGGCGCCCAGCGGTTCCCGGGTGCCGATCGGACGGGCCATCGAAGGCACTACGACCATGATCCTCGACGACACGCTCCGGCCGGTGAAGCCGGGCGAGGTCGGCGAGCTCTGGGTCGGCGGGCCCGGAGTCGCCACCGGCTACCTGCGCAGGCCGGTGGCCACCGCGGAGAAGTTCGTCGCCGACATCGATCCCTCCAGGCCCGGCGCCCGGATGTACCGTACCGGCGATCTCGTGGTCGCCACCGACTCCGGCGACCTCGACTTCCTGGGCCGTGCCGACCGGCAGCTCAAGATCCGCGGCTACCGCGTCGAGCCGAGCACGGTGGAGATGGAACTGATGTCCCATCCGAAGGTGCAGCGGGCCGTGGTGCTCGCCCACACCGACGGCGCAGGCGACGCCCGGCTCATCGCCACCGTCGCCGTCGGCGAGCTCCTGGCGGACGAAGCGACCACCCTGGGCAACGAGTTGCGCGACTACCTGCACAAGACATTGCCCGCGCACCTCGTCCCGTGGGGGATCTTCCCGGTCGAGGACATCCCGCTGAACCCGAATGGCAAGGTCGATCGCTCGGCCCTGCCCGCGGCCAAGATGCCGCGCAACGTCTGGAATGAATACGTCGAGCCCTCCACCGATCTCCAGCGGCAGCTGGCGGAGGTCTGGAGCGACGCCCTGGAGATCGAGCCGATCGGCATCACCGACGACTTCTTCGAGCTGGGCGGGCATTCGCTGCTCGCGGCCGAGCTGTTGGCCGCGCTGGAGAGTCGGTTCAAGGTGGCCATGTCCGCCCGTACTTTGTTCCTGAATCCCACGATCGAGGCTTTGGCCGAAGAGGTCTCGCGGCGGCTGGACAGTGCTGCGGTCGAGGCCGGACAAGGGTGATGAAGATGACCGATGTCGACGAGACGCCCGTCCGCCTGGTGGGCAAGTGCCCGGTGAGCCACACGGCGGCGTACGGCGTCGCCGACCCCATGCTGTTCAGCGACGGCGACTACCGCGCCACCTGGGCCCACTTGCGCGAGCTGGATCGGCTCACCTGGCAGCAGGTGGACGACCGGCGCGGCTTCTGGTCCGTGGTCAAGTACGAGGACGCCGACCGGGTCCTGCGCGACCACGAGACGTTCACGTCCGAGCGCGGAACGATGCTCGACACCCTGGGCACCCAGGACCCCGCGGGCGGCCGTCAGATTCCGGTGACCGACCCTCCGCGGCACACCGGGATGCGCGCGCGGTTGCAGAAGGCGCTGACGCCCAAGTCGCTGGAGGCGCAGCACGCGGCGATCCGGGGTCTGGTGCGCGAGCTGTTCGCGCCGCTGGGTGACGGCGGTACCTTCGACTTCGCCCAGGCCATGCTCATGCTCCCCGTAGCGGTGGCCGGGGTCCAGATGGACCTGCCCCGGGAGGACTGGCCGCGGCTGTGCCACCTGCTCAACGCCTCGATCGCGGGCCACGATCCCGACTATCTGGACACCGCCTCCGGCGATGCCGTGGCGACGGTGGACGGCGCGCACCGGGAGCTGTTCGCGTACTTCCAGGAGATCTACCGCGAGCGGAAGCGCAAGCTCGGCGACGACCTCATCAGTGTTCTGATGACCACCCAGGTGGACGGTCGGCCGATGGCGCCCGGCGAGGTCATGTCCAACTGCTACAGCGTGCTGCTCGGCGCGTCGGTGACGACTCCGCACTCGCCCAACTACGTGATGGCTGAGCAGATCGGGACCGGACTGCTCGACGAGTGGGCCGCCGACATCAGCGTCACCGCGTCGGCGGTCGAGGAGGCCTTGCGGCTCGCGGCGCCCGTGAACTACTTCATGCGCCATGCCACCAGGGACGTCGAGGTGCGGGGCACCACCGTCAAGGAGGGCGACCCGCTCGTCGTCTGGTTCGGATCGGCGAACCGAGACGGGGATGCGTTCCCCGATCCCGACGAGTTCCAACTGCGTCGCAAGCCGAACCGGCACCTCTCGTTCGGCATGGGCCCGCACTACTGCGTCGGTCACACACTCGCCCGCGCCACCCTGAAGATCCTCTTCGAAGAGCTGCTGACCTCGTATCACCGGTTCGAGTCCGCTGGCACTCCGGTACGGATGCGCTCGACGTTCGTGTCCGGTTACAAGCACCTGCCGATCACGGCACGCCCCATCTGACGAACACCGGAAGGTAAGAAGCTCCATGTCCGACGGACATCGCTGGTTCAAGCGTTTTCGAAGCCCGGCAGCCGGGGCGACCACGCTGCTGTGCCTGCACCACGCGGGCGGCAACGCGGCGATGTTCCGCGAGTGGCCGCGGCTGCTGCCGCCGTCGATCGATCCGATCGCGGTGCAGCTGCCCGGCCGTGCCGACCGGATGGACGAACCGCCGTTCCTCGCCATGGATGACTTGGTCGACGACCTCGTCAATGCCGTCGAGCCACTGCTGGACCGGCCCGTCGCCTTGTTCGGAGCGAGCATGGGTGCGCGGGTCGGGTGGTCGCTCGCACATGCCCTGCGCGAGAGGGGGATGCCGATGCTGCGCGCGCTGTACGTCTCGGCGAGCTCGGCGCCGAGCCTTGATCGCGAGGTGCGCGGCTGGAACGGCCCGGACGAGGGCTTGGTGCAGTATATGAAGACGCTGGGAGGCACCCCGGCCCAGTTCCTCGACGACCCTGAGCTGTTGGAGGGAATCGTGGCCACCTTGCGCGCTGACCTGACCGTGCTCAGTACGCACACGTATCAGCCCGACGTGCTGCTCGACATCCCGATCACAGCCTTCGCCGGTGCGGCCGACGAAGAATCCTCACCGCAGCAGCAGGAGCCGTGGGGCAAGGAGACCACCGGTCCGTTCGTCATGAACGTCATCGACGGCGGGCACTTCCTCGACGCGAATGCGACGCGGTTCGTGATCGACGCTATCTCGGAGGACCTGCGATGAGCGATGTCACCGCAGGCCTGGCTCCGAACAAGTGGTTTCCGCGTGCGCCGTTGGCCGAGGCGTCGGCGCGCCTGTTCTGCATCCCCTACTCCGGCTGCGGGGCGATGATGTACCGGCAGTGGCCGGATTCCTATCGGGGGATCGACTTCTGCCGCCTGCAACCGCCGGGCCGGGAGAACCGGTTCAACGAGCCGATCTTCGCCACCTACCAGGAGATGGCGGCGGCGCTGGCGGACGCCGTCGAGCCCTACCTCGACGTCCCCTACGGCTTTTTCGGCCACTGCGGTTCCGCGCTCGCGGCGTATGAGGTATCTGCGGAGATCGAGCGGCGCGGATGGCCGACGCCGAGCGGCCTGTTCATCTCGTCGCAGGTCGCACCGCAGGACGGACCGACCGGGCGATGGCTCGTGATGAACCGGTCCGAGCTGAACGACGAGCTGGACAAGATGACCATCGCGATGGGCGGCACGCCCATCCCCGACCTCAGCGACGTCTATCTGGACATCCTCGAAGAGGACATCGCCGCCAACAAGCGGTACGTCATGCCGAACCCGCAGCGGCTGGCGACGCCGATCACCACGATCGGATGGAGCGAGGACATCGAGGTCGACCATCGGCACATGGGCGGATGGACGGCCTGCGGGGACACGCAGTTCGTGCTCCTCAACGGCCCGCACCAGCGCTTCCTCAGTGCGCCGCCGGAACTCTTCGAGACCTTCGCCGCGGGTCTGACGACCCTTGCATGAGAGAGCTTGCAGGGCTGGGTGCAGCAGGCGAAGACCGACCGGGGCGAGGGGCCGGCGGGTGCGTTGACCACCCGTCGAGCGTGAAGAACTCCGGCAGCTGCGCAAGCGGGGCCGTGAACAGCAGCAGACCATAGAGATCCTGAAAAGAGGTCTCGCCTACTTCGCGAAGGAGATGAAGTGGGCGAGACCTGCCGCTTCATCGACGTGGAGAAGGCCACCGAACACAACCCCGGCGGCTTCACTGTCGCTGCCCTGTGTCGCGTCCTGGACGTCGCCGGGCGAGGACGAGCTCGCCGAGGCGATACGGGATACGGAAGGTCCACGCCGAGCCCCGGGGTGCCCACGGCGCCCCGCGCGTGCCCGCCACGCTGCGGCGGAAGGGCTGGCGGATCAACCGCAAGAAGGTCGAGCGGATCATGGTTCTGCGCGAGACCGATGCGGACTTCGTCCTGCGGGACGGCACCCCCGCCGAGTGCGACCGGGCCGGAGACGGACGAGCCCGAGCGCCAGGGCGTCCCCATCCCGGCCGGCCTCGCCTGCCAGGACGGCGGCCCCTGGGTGACCACAGGCATCAAATGCAGGCCCCTGCAGGAACCCACCCGCACCCAGAAGACCGTCAACCGGGCCCCGGCCACGGCACGGACACCGGTCGAACGCGGCCTCGCACACCTGAAGTCCTAGGCGGGGCGAGACGGTCCGCGATGGTGGTCCGCTTCTTCTTGCGCAGATACCGGCCGACGATGTCGTTCTTGCCCATCAGCCGGGGGACCCGCTTGCGAGTGACGGTGTGGCCGAAGCCCCGCAGATCGGCGTGGACGCTCAACGCGCCGTAGTTCCCACGGTGTTCGGCATGGATCTCGGCGACCAGGGCGTCCTCCCTGGCCTGCCGCTCGGCGCGCGCGTCCGCGCCGGCGATCCACCGCCGAAGGACTCGGTTTTCTCGGAGGTGAAGTGAAGTCGCAGCGGCGGGCCTTCACTTCATCTCCTACGCGAAATATTGCGCCGCCCGGCGCAGGATCTCGCATTCCAGCTGCCATTCCTTCTCGGCCTTCACGAGCCGGGCGTTCTCCGCCCGCAACCGGGCGACCTCGCTCTGCACGCCTTCTTCGTCCTGGCCGCCGCTGCCGGCCGGGCGGCTATCGGCGACGCGCGCCCAGCTACGGAGCGTTTCGGGGTTGACGTTCAGATCAGCCGCAACGACCCTGAAGGGCGATGAAAGCAGCCGGGATAGGCCTGCTGCGCTACCGCAACCCAGCCCTACCAGTTCAATCTCAACAGACGGATTCGGCTAGCAGAGCCTCAATAGTATTGTCGTCGCAGGTCTCCCAGAAGCTACCCACAATGTCTTCGAGCTGGTTCATCGAGTCCGCTTCGAACAGAATTTTCTGGTACGTCGATATGTCGTATGCGACGTCGGCCAGGCTCTTCAGCTCTAGCGGGCGGATGTCAGCGTTACGGAAATGGTTCAGCTCTCCGTACGAGGAAACGATCGTCGCGCCGTATGCCTTTAGCTCTCCCCGCTCCCGGATCAGGCCGCACTCGAGCGTGAACCAGAACACCTTGGCAATGAACTGCAACGCCGCCTCACTTTCGGCTCGCGCGGCAGCCTCACCAGCCAGGCGGTACAAACGGGCGAACCGCTTGCTCGCCAGAGCGTTCCCGTGCCCGATAACATCGTGCAACATGTCCGGATCTGCGGTGTAGAAGGGGGTGTTCGGGTGCCTCAAATACTGTGTGGAGTGGAAGGCTGAATCTGCCAGACCGCTGCAGAACTGCCGGAAGGGAACGAGCGCAGGCGCTGACTTGAAACGAAAGCCGGAAAGCGATTCAATACGCCCGCTGACATCCCGGAGCTGCGGAACCCGTTCCTGGGGGATTGCGAGGCATTCCGCCGCGTCAAGGTACTCGATCGCGGCGTCCGAGCGGTGGTGTACGGCAAGCTTTCCGCACACCAGCCGCCAGACCTCGTGTTCCTGTTCCGTGTACTCGACCGTTGGGATCGGATCGTCCGGACCACAGCGATCCGCCAAGGCCGCTATTTCGGCACGTCGCGCCTCGTAGTACGGGTCGGAGGCCTCTGCTGATTGTTCCTGCACGTGCTTCTCAGCTCCTTGTCCAGGTGTTATTCGAGTTCGAATATGAATCCGTTTGTCAACCCGTCCACCTGGTGAGTCCGCAGAAGTCGCCAGCCCGTCTCGGGAAAGACGTCTTCCCAATCCTCCATGGTCGGCAGATAAACGCCCATGAGGTCGTGTCCGACTTCGTAACCCAGGTTGAACATCGGGAATCGGTGGTCGGGCAGATCGGTCAGTCGAGCGGTGTCCGCCAGCAGGAGTCGGCGCGCGTTCGGAAACACCTCGCGAAGCTTCCGGAAAGAGGCGATGCACTCCTCTCGGGGCCAGAAGTCGTGCGCCATCATGAAGCTAGTGACGAGGTCGACGTCAGCGAGTTCGGGACGTGGTTCGAGCGCGCGGGCGTCCGCGACACCGAACGATATGCGGTCTCCGAGCCCAGCCTCCGCTGTGGCGGCCTTGGCGGCCTCCAGCGCATCGGGCGCGATATCGAGCCCGACCCCCTGGACTCCGGGATGACGCCGGGCGATCTGCCGCAGTCGTTCACCGCTGCCGCATCCGAGGTCGGCAACCTTGGTGAAGGGGAGATCCAGGCTGTCCATCGCCGCCCAGAAGGCAGGGTCAAAGACCTCCGCATTGATCTCCCGGCAGGCGTAACTGATCGCCGGCGCGTCCCGGGTGTAGAACTTGCCGACTCGGTTGGCGTTCTGCATCACCGTGGGCATCGCCGTGAACAAGGGCGCACTGCCGCGGGAGAGCCAATGGAAGAAGGACTTGGTCCGGAACACGTCGTCGAACAACGGGCCGGGGAGGATGGTGTCGCCTTCACGCTCGACGACGCCGACGCTGGCCAGCGCGGTGAACATGCCCCTTGTCGACTGGATGTGCAGGTCGTGCTCCTCGGCGAAGTCGCGCGCCTCGAGCTTGCCTTTCCCGCTCAGCTCGTCAAGTGCGCCGATCTCCCATCCTGCAGCGATCGCCCAAGCCGCGACTGCCGAGTTGAAGAGATCAGCCGCTGACTGCGAGGCGGCCAGGTGTGGTAGATCGGCTACGTGACCTGTTTCCCGTTCAGGAGCATTCATTGTACGGCCTTTCCGTCATGCGGATAGGGGGAGCTTTCAAAATTACGGTTCCCCCAAGGATCTTCTCTGCCACTGCCTGAGTTCAGCTTTATCCAGGCCGGGCGGCGGCCTTCAGGGGCGGGGAGTGTTCGGAATCTGGTTCTTTTCCAGAATCCTAATGTGGCGTTCGTTCGCTTCGTCCCACGCTGGAGAGACAGTGAGCAGCAGCTCCATGGTTCCGAAATAGTAAATACGTGTCTCCGGTGGAACGACAATTAGATCCGTGGCGTTCACCTCCACGGCTTCGTCGTTGAGGTAGAAGGTGCCATGGCCACCGATGACGTAAATCGTATAGGTGCTCTTAAGGTTGCAGAACTCCTGAAAGTGACCTTCCGCGACACTGATGTGGACGGTGGTCACAGACGGATCCGCTTGCCCGTACACGGTCAGGTCGACACCGTGCTTGTTGAAGCGTGCCGCAGCCTCAGCCGTGTATTTGTATTGAGTCACGATTCTGTGCACCGGGCCCGGGGTCACAACCAGCCGTGGAGCTGAATCAGCTCCGCGCGCAGTTGGTCGATGGAAGGCCGTTCGACATAGATCTCCCTGCCTCCGCCCTTCTCGATCTGCCTGCCTCCGCCCTTCTCGATCTTCCTATCTCCGCCCTCCTCGCTGACCGGGGTCGTGCGATAGACATTCGTCGAATTCCGCACGGTGGGCCCTTGCAGGACGAGCGTGGCCGTAGGCCCGTCGTGGGAACGCGCGATGCTGTGGAGGACGCGGTGGTCAAGGTGGTAGACCGTGCCGGCCTGAAGGTTGGATTCGAATACTTGGGCTAGCTGATTGGTCCCCATGGCCTCCAGCGAGAAGAACTGGTCCGCCCGAACTGGGGTGTACTTGTAGTGGTGGTACTCGTTGCCGGGGGCGATCATGTACTCGCGGGCGTTGTACTCGCCGAGCAGCAGGGCGGTTGTGAAGTCCCAGCGATGCGAGTGGATGTCCTCCCTCGGCGGGCGATCCTCCTCCGACTGCGGATGCCATACATGGAGGCGAAGCTTCCAGGCGTTCTCGCTGCCGACCGCCAAAACGAGTTTGAGAAAGCTGTTCGCGTGGTAATACGACCGCGCAGCGATCTCGGCGAGTTGAACGTCGTCCGACAGTACGTGATCTATCAGGGACCGCATCTCGTCGCGCCTGGCCAGGCTGCGGACCACCGCCCCGGCTCGTTCGGAGAGTGTGCCGTCACCAAGGTGGCCCGTCATTTCCAGGTGGTCGCGCACTTCAGGCAGTAGCGTCTTTGCGAAAAGTTGTGCCATGAATCGGATCCTTTGTGCGAGCGTTGGTTCCCCATACACCGGGTGTGTCTAGTGACTGCCGCTCCCTACCTGGCGGCCCCCCGCGGGAGACCGCGAAACGGAGCGCATTTGGGATGAGCCGAGCGGCGCGTCGGCCTCGCCCCGGCCAGGGACGCTATGTAGCCAGACGGCCATCTTGGTAAGCAATTCTGAGTTTCACTCACGGGCTGCTTTGGCCACGTGAGAAGAAGCTGCAAGACTGGATTTGCTCCGACGGGGGCCAGGTCGGATTGAACGTCTCCATACGTGGCATCCAATCTCTATTGCGGCTCGGTCATCTCCTGCGAGGTGGTGCAAATTCCTGAGCCGGGGCAGCTCATTGACCATACGAAACCGGATACTAGCGATCCGCTGGCGGCACGCGTACTGACATCAGCCAGGGCCGCCTAACGAGCTTGTGCATGATTGGCGGTGGCACGGCAGGTGCGCTCATCCGGCCCCGGGTCCCGGCCAGCGGGGACGTCGCCTCGGACGTCGCCGCACGTACTGTTGTTGGGCGTCTTTGGTTCTGGGGACGTATCGGGTGGACGCGTCGTTCATCGTGGGGATCTGCGCTCGGATGTCTCGGGTCGGCAACCGGCCCGTGTGCGACGGCAGGATGAACATGAACGACGGACTGCCAGCTCAGGGGCCGGACGTTGCTCGTTATTGAGCTTCTTCGAGTTGGTCACCGATCAGGTGAGGGTTCCGGAGCGCAAGGAGCGAGGCCTCCGAGCTATTGATCGAGATGTCTATCGTCTCAACCACGCTGCTCGGGGGCCTCGTTGGTCATCCATCCTGCCGCACCCGACCTGCCGCATGCGCTCGTGGAGCGGGTGACGATGCCCGTCCTCACCCGCGAGGGCGACCGGCGCTGCAAGCTCCGCCCCGATGCGGACTTCGTCACACACACCGCCGGCACGGAGTGAACGTGGAGGTGGCCACCGATCCGAACAGCCCGGCCGCTGCGGCTGTCCCCCGCCCTGCCGGGCCGGGCTCACGACCCGACCGCGTCCCGCACCCACCAGATCATCCGCATCTACGAGCGCCAGGGCGTCCCCATCCCGGTCGGCCTCGCCTGCCAGGACGGCGGCCCCTGGGTGACCACAGGCATCAAACGCAGGCCCCCGCAGGAACCCACCCGCACCGAGAACGCCGCCAACCGGGCCCCGGAGCAGCAACGCCAAAGAAGCTCAATTATGGATTTGGGAGGTAGATCATTCGACGAAAAGGCTCACCTGACGGTACGCGTGATCGGATTCGGTGGCCGTCACAGTAGCCGACAGTAGGCGCATCCCCTGCTCGTAGAGGATATGGTCCCGCTTGGCGCCCTTGACGGCCGTGACGGTATTCGCGAACGCGTTGATGTACCTGTCTTGCCTGAGGACCTCATTCAGCACGTCCTCGATCGGGTCATGGTTCAGGTCGACGGCGACCACGGCCGGACCGGACTCCTTGAGGGTCAGCATGTCCCGTGTGAGCATGTCCCATACTTCAGTAAATGCTGGGTCTGTGGCACGTGCGCCGAAGTACCGCAGCGGAAAGCAGTGGCCGTTAATCAGCCCGACCTGACGGCCACCCAGGTCGACCTTTGTGATCATGTATCCCTTGTCTGCCAGCGACCATGCCTCTCCGTCTGGGCCGGTGCCAGTCAGGCCGGGGTTTGGGAATTGTCTGTACACCGCGTTCCCGAGCGGGAACCGGGACAGGACCGCCAGCGTGAGGTTGGCGTCTCCTGCTAGGTGCGAGGCGCTGGTGGGGAACGACACCACGTGCGGATACCCCGCTCGGCGCGCCAGGTAGTGCGGCTGGCTCTCGCAACGCCCGAGGTAGTCGTGAGCCTCCTGGAGGCAGACCACATCGGGCGCATGCTGCCGCAGCACCGAAGCATAGTAGTCCGGCGAGGGGATTCCGCCGCGCTGATGGGATGCGCCGAGAATCCCGCCTCCTATGTTCCAGGTTGCGAGCTTGATGAGGGATGTGGGTTCCACAGTGTCGCCCATTCGTAGGGAGGAAGTGAGACCTGTTCCGTATACCAATCTCGAATCGTCGGCGATCCGTGTGTCGAACTCTTCCACGCTAGGTGCGGACAGTGTGATTGCGGCCTGCATGCTGGTCGTGTCGGTCGCGCCCGCAGTCCGGGTTGTCCCAATCGGCCATTCCATTGCCGGTCGCCCATCGACCAACACCCGGGGCACCTCAGCCTGCCCACCACCGTGATTCATTTTCGGATGAGGACATCACGCTCCATCCCCCAGCTCCCTGTTGCCCTTCTTCAACGCCGCGTTCTCCGCCATCAGACGTGCGATCACCGCATCCTTGTCCTCCGGCGTGCTCTTCGCGTCCCTCTTCGCACCGCCCCCCTTCTAAGAAGCTCACTCGTTGACCGCCGCGAAGCTCTTCGCCCCGCAGACCACGGCGGAACAGGCAGTCAGCAGTACCGCCGCGAAGGGGCGACGTTTGCCGCGCCGACACCGCGGATCAGCCAGCGTGGCCGGCCGCTCGGCCATCGAGCCCACCGCGCGGTGCTGACGGGTGGGCGACTCGACCAGGCAGACGGTGGCAGACGGGCGGCACAGCGAAGCTCCGTTGCGCGAAGGGGACTTGGGAAGGTCACCTCCGCAACGGAGCTTCGTTGTATCTGGTCGAGCGCTCACCCAGCATGGTCACACTGTCGTGACCTGCGCACTCGCAAGGTCACCGGGACCTTGCAACCGCCCTGCCTGGCCACCGCGTTGACCGGCGGCCGGTGGATGCCACCAGCTCGACCGCGTCCCGCCTGAACTCCTCCGCATACCGCCATGCAGCCACCCGGACACCTCCTCCTCGGACCCCACGATCCGATCCTCAAGGAATGTCCATAAACGGGGGCAATCCCCCAAGGTCACATGATCTGAGGCTGTAGTACGTGGTTCCGGGCGCCGACGCCTACTCCGTGTCAGCGAAGAAGTAGGGACTCTCGAACGACTGCCGCGCCTGTGAGCGGTTCTTGGCAGCACGGTCGACTGCACCATCCCGAGCCGCCGCGAATGCCTCGGCAATTAGGGCCATGGACGTCTCGGTAGCACCTTCGAACGTCACCTCGTTGGTGCCCAGTCGGAACACAGCACCTGAGACGTTCGGCATTTCATTCTCAGTCTGGACGTTGGCCCGGATCCCAGCCTCGGCCAGGGCCCCAGCGAGCTTGTTGGTTGCGGCGGGGTCCCCGACATTGACCCAGAGCATGTGGTTATCGGTGAACCCGTCCGTGCAGCGGTGAACATCAAAGCCCCGCTCCGTCAACTCGGCACCCAACCGCTTGGCATTGGCAACGACCTGTCGCGCGTAAGCTGGGCCGAAGTGCTGGAACTCGCGTGCGGCCAGACCCAGCGCAAGGGTCGAGGCGAAGTGGTGACTGCTTACCAAGATACGCTGCGCGTCCTTGATGAGCCGACTCACATGCGGCAGCCGGGTGAACAGGACGCCCTTGTGCGGCCCGGGAAAGGTCTTGTGCGTAGAGCCACCGAAGCTGGTTGCGCCGAGATCAAGTGGGTTGGGCGCCTGGCCGCCGAGAATGAGCCCGAGGGTGTGACTGGCGTCGATGTGCAGCAAGGTGTGCGGGCTGTGCTCAGCGAGGCATGCGGCGACTGCGGCAACGTCCAGCAGATGCAGGCTGTTCGCCAGGTCAAGGTAAAGCAGGGATACGTTCTGCGAAGAAAGGATCTTCCGCAGGCCGTCGATGTCCACGGCGCCTGCCTCAACAGAGACGGTGGCAGGAACAAAGCCAAAGCGCTCGATCACTCCCGCGGAGGCGTGGTGGCCTCCGCTCGCGGGGTCGATGCAGACGACCGTGCTGCCCGGGTCGCCACCCAGGCCCGAGATCGCGACGATCATCGCGCTGAGCCCGGAAACCGGGCGGAGGTTGACGAAC
Source organism: Streptomyces sp. T12 (assembly GCF_028736035.1). Lineage (NCBI taxonomy): Bacteria > Bacillati > Actinomycetota > Actinomycetes > Kitasatosporales > Streptomycetaceae > Streptomyces > Streptomyces sp. T12. Next base: position 3,586,193 of record NZ_CP117866.1, on the reverse strand, counting down.
GGCGCATCGGACAGCGCGCTCAAGCTGCTATGCGCCACATCCGTTTCGATGTCTGCGACGCTTTCCCCGCCCCTGAATTGCCAAAAATCCGGGTCGTGGTCTTCATTAAAGAAGTAACGGTTGTGAAAATCAAGCTGCAGAGGCAACTGCGCCAAAGGGGAAAGGCGGTTTTCGCTCGGGACCAGACTCAGTGCATCTCGACTTCGGTTATGGCCATCGCGAAGTCGCCGTGCGAATTCATGGAGTTGACGCCCATGCTGTTCTCGTAAAACCGCGCTGGATATAGCGCTTTCGTCTGTTGACACCTTACCCCGCATATCAGAGTGTACTAGGACGGATGGCAGGACAGGCATTTTCATGCCTGCTCAACCTGTACTGCATTGCATAAGCGCCAGAGAATGAACAGATCGTTCAGTTCGCGCCGATTGCCGGAGTGGCCACCGAGTGGCCGACCCGTCAAATCAACAGGGGCAGAAACAGTATCCAAAGGCCAGTCGAGCGTCAAGAGCCAAGATCAACACGCCCCTTGCACGCAGAACACATCAGACCATTGCAAAACGGATCCACTAGTGGCAACGACGCAAGCGAGCTCTTGAAGCTCCCCTGCAGTACCGGCCTGACAGCAACCGAGATCACTCCATGAGCCCCAACTTTTTACTTTGCTAGGGTAGTTGTGCGCGTTGTACGGTCTCATGATCAAGCAAGTCAGATATGAGGCGCGGGAGTCTCGGCCGGCTCTGTGGCCACCGAACCTCATGCTGGCGGGCTCCGATGCCAACATCCCTCTTGTCATGTCAATGAAACTTGCCGATGCGATACTCGTGTCACCTTAAGATGCGGTGATAGTCGAGGCGACGGAAAGGTGTTCAATCCGACAAGGTGTGACAATGGCGAGAGGTCAACAAAAACGGGGAAGTGCTGTTCATGCCTACCAAAATCGAATCCGACGTAGAAGTGATCGTGACCTGGCGCGGAAATGCTCGCGACCTTAGCGGGGTGAATTCAGAGGGGGGACGTAGTAATCTAAAAGTCGGCGATCGGCTAGAATTCAAAATATCGAGCCGCACCGGAGTATTTCAACCCAAAGCCGTGCCAGGAATTGGCGCGTTTGAGGTTTCCAGCAATCACCTCCTCCTCTCGAATTTCACCACGTCCTCCACTTTTGTCATCGAGAACCTAGAGGGGGGTACGGAGCTGATCAAGGCGCGCCCTCGTCGATTGGGTATGGTAATTCCTTTTGAAATGTCTCGCATTCTGATTCCGTCCGGTTTGGACATAGTCGAACTCACTGTTTTCAGTCCGCCGCCGGTCATGCTCGGACCTGAGCGGGCCGCTAGCGTGGCCGAGTCGGATATGTTCAAATTGGATACGGCGAGCAAGTACTTTGCTGTTCTCGTTACGCTCTGTGAGCCGCGATTGCGCGGTTCATCTATGGCGGCAGTGCCCTCCGTTCAAGAGGTGGTTGAGAGGTTGAGGGTTACCGATCAGTTCAAAGGTGCAAACCGCAGCAGTATCAATTACCACATCGACTACCTGGCCGATCAGAAGCTACCGGTCAGCCATTGGGCCAAGTATGTGGACGGAGGCCGTATGCACTCAAAGCGTGAGGCCTTAGTCGCATTCGCCCTCAGGTTCGACCTGGTCCGCGAGGAACACCTTGCCCTGCTTCCTGACCTCGATCTTTCGTGATGATCCGCCGACGGATTCGGCGGATGATTTCGCGTTCTGCGGCTGAGGGTGGGCAGTCCTGTGGCCCGAGAGTCGGCTCGGGTGGTCGCCGGATTCCAATTGACTATATGGAACCGCATATTAGCGATCCACTGGCGGCACGCGTACTGACATCAGCCAGGGCCGCCTAGGCGGGCCAGCGGCTCGGCAGGTGCGCTCATCCGGCTGAAGTGACCCCTTGAGGTCCGACACTTCCGTTTCATGCCGTGAGGTGAATTGATCGGGCATGTGGGGGCGGTGCTGCTGCGCCGCTGCGCGGACCGTACGGGGCTGACGTCCGCACTGGGCGGGGTGTTACCGCGCGGGCCGGGCGCCTGGCGGGAACGGGCCGAGGTGCTCATCTCGCTGGCGGTGGCGATCGTGATGGGCGCGAAGAACCTGTCGGACGCGGAGGGGCTACTGGCCCGGCTGACGGCCACCGGGCACCTTCGAGGCGGGGAGGCTGGGGGACGCATGGGGGGCAGGCGCCCGTAGGGGCCCGGTTTAAGCCGGTTCCAGCCGGACGCCTGCGCCGCTCTCCGAATCGGCGCACGCTGGGTGCAAGCGCAGGCTGGGCATGGTCTGACCTGCGAAAACGTCGCCAACCTGACAGGGCGTCAGTGGCGCCCCCGGCAGGACTCGAACCTGCGGCCAAGCGCTTAGAAGGCGCCTGCTCTATCCACTGAGCTACGGGGGCCGGTTGTGGTGGCCTCGGTCGTGGTGCCCGGGGTGTGGGCTGGTCCGTGACGATGCCGGGGACAAGGATAGGGCTCCCGCGTCCATGTCCCAGTTGCTTCGCCTCCGTGGCTCGATGTGGAGGTTCGGTGAAGCGGTCCTGATAATCGCAGGCAGGTGCGAATCGTGCACCGCTTTTGGGCTCTTGCGCCCCGGGTGTTGTGCACTCGTTATGCCTGGACTGTGCCTGTGTCCCAGTCGCCCCTTCCATCCCTTGTGTCCCGTCGGCGCGCAGACATGCTCATATGCTTCAGAATTCCCCTAAAATTGGGCATTCTTCGCATGTGGTGACCTTGGACGTACGGCCTCAGCTGCTCGACGCACTCTCCGCCCTGCGCGACCGTGTCGCTGCCGCACGCTTCCCGCTGCCCCTGGAGGGGGCCCCACGCGCGCGTGCCAACCGCGACGAACTGCTCGCGCAGCTCGACGACTATTTGGTGCCCCGCCTGAGAGAGCCCGAAGCGCCCTTGCTGGCCGTGGTGGGAGGATCCACCGGGGCCGGGAAGTCGACGCTCGTCAACTCCATCGTGGGAAGACGCGTGACCGAGGCGGGCGTGCTGCGGCCGACGACGCGAAACCCGGTGCTGGTCTGCCATCCGGAGGATCATCATTGGTTCAGCGGGATGCGCGTACTGCCCGATCTCACACGTGTGTGGGTGCCCGAGCACGATCCGGCGGACGAACTGATGCTGCCGGGCGAGGACGGCGCGCGCGTGCTGCGCGTCGAGACCGCCGACACCATGCCCGCCGGGCTCGCCCTCCTCGACGCGCCCGACATCGACTCCCTGCTCGCCGACAACCGTGCCCTCGCCGCCGAACTGATCTGCGCCGCCGACATCTGGGTCATGGTCACCACGGCCGCGCGGTACGCCGACGCCGTCCCCTGGCACCTGCTGCGCACCGCCAAGGAGTACGACGCCACCCTGGTGACCGTTCTCGACAGGGTTCCCCATCAGGTCGTGTCCGAGGTGTCGCGGCAGTACGGGGCGCTCCTCACCAAGGCCGGCCTCGGCGAAGTACCCCGCTTCACCGTGCCCGAGCTGCCCGAGTCGGCCTGGGGTGGCGGACTGCTGCCGGCCAGCGCCGTTGCGGCGCTGCGCACCTGGCTCGTCCAGCAGGCCCAGGACCCGGCGGCACGGGAGCACGTCGTGGCCCGTACGGCACACGGGCTTCTCGACTCCCTCAAGGCCCGCATGCCCGAGCTCGCCAGTGCCGCCGCCGCCCAGTACGCGGCCGCGCTGCGGCTCACGGCCGCCGTGGACAGCGCGTACGACAGCGAGTACGCGCGCGTGCGGAGCCGGCTGCAGGCCGGCGCCGTACTCGCCGGCGACGCCCTGAAGCGCTGGCGCGCCTTCCCGCTCGACTGCTCCGCCGGGGAGCTCCTCGACTCGCTGGTGGACAGTCTGAGCACCCTCCTGCTGTGCGCTGTCACCGCCGCCGACGAGCGCGTCGATGACGCCTGGCGGCGCGAACCGGCCGCCGCGGCTCCCGAGCTGACGGACCGTGACCCGAGGCCGGCGAGTGTCGAGCACCGCATCGGGCTGGCCGTACGGCGATGGCGGCGGGAGCTCGAGGAGTACGCCGAGGACGAGGTGAGCGTCCACGACCGCAGCGTCGTCCCCGATTCCGAGGTCGTCACCGCCCTTGTCGCCACCGCGCTGCTGGGCGCCCGCCGGGCGCGGTCCGCGGGGGAGGGGCTCGCCGAGCGGATCGGGGCGCACGGGGCGCTGCGGCTGCGTGACCGGGCCGGGCGGCTGCTTGCCGAGCACCTGGACCGGGTCATGCACAACGAACGCGAGCGCCGGCTCGCCCCACTCGACGCCCTGGAGATCCATCCGGACCCCCAGGCCGAACTCATCGCCGCGCTGTCCGTACTGCTGAAGGAGAGGTGACCGGTGACTGCCGTCACTGACCAGGACCACACGGAGCACGCCGATCAGCGGGAGGACGTCGTCACGATGGACGACGAACGCGAAGCCGGTATCCCTGCGGACGTCCACGGGGACGTCCCCGTGAACGTCCCTGTGAGCGTCTCTGGGGATGGCGCTCCCGATACCGCGGGCGCACGCGGCGCGGCGGACGCCCGCGGTGCGCAGAAGCCTTCCGAAAGCTCCCTCCCCGCAGAGGGCCGCGCGGAGGGAGGCCCCGGCGACGGCGAGAGCCCCGCTGTGGCCGAGGAGCCGGACAAGCGGGCTCTCTGGAGGACGCCGACGAAGCGGGAGGGGCGGCCCAACGACGACCACGCGCGCGTGGGGGACGCCGACACCGACGCGCGCGGGGGCCGCTCCGAGGCCGGCGGCAAGGAGGGCGGCGGCCACGAGAGCGGCGACACCTCACGTCGTACGCAGTCCTCGCCTCGTACGCAGTCGGCGTCTCGTACGGAGCCGTCCTCGTCCCGTACGGAGTCCTCCTCGCGTCCGCAGCCGCCCTCGTCCCGTACCGAATCCTCCTCGCGTCCGCAGCCACCCTCGTCCCGTACGGAATCCTCCTCACGTCCGGAGCCCTCTTCGCGCAAGGAGCCCTCCTCACGTCCGGAGTCCTCGTCCCGCGCGGAGCCCGCCTCCCGCAAGGAGTCCCCTTCGCGCACGGAACCCCCCTCACGCGCGGACTCCCCCTCCGGTACGGAATCCGCGCCCCCCTGGGACGACGGGCTCATCGCACGGCGGGTGAATGAGACCGCCGCCTCCGAGCAGCCCGCCGTCGTGGAGCCCAGGGCCGTCGGCTCGCCGGTCGTGACGCCGCTCGCGTACGACGGGGCGCTACGGTCCCGGCTCGACGCGCTGCGTGAACTGGTCGGGCTCTCCCGCACCCGGCTCGACAGCAAGACGCTCGCCGAGGCGGGCAAGGTGCTCGACGAGGCGGCGTCGCGGCGCAGGCTCTCCGGGCAGCACACCGTCGTCGCGATCGCCGGCGCCACCGGCAGCGGCAAGTCGCAGCTCTTCAACGCGCTCGCCGGAGTGACCATCTCGGAGACGGGCGTACGGCGTCCGACGACCGCCGCGCCCCTCGCGTGCAGTTGGAGCGACGGCGCGGCCGGCCTCATCGACCGGCTCGGCATCCCGCCACGCCTGCGGCGGCGCCCGGCGCAGAACGCGACCGCGGACGGGCAGCTGCGCGGGCTCGTCCTGGTCGATCTGCCCGACCACGACTCGGCGGCCGTACAGCACCGCGAGCAGGTCGACCGCGTCCTGGCGCTCGTCGACGCGGTCATCTGGGTGGTCGACCCCGAGAAGTACGCCGACGCCATGCTGCACGAGCGCTATCTGCGGCCCATGGCGGGGCACGCCGAGATCATGTTCGTCGTCCTCAACCAGATCGACCGGCTGCCCGGGGAGGCCACCGACCAGGTCCTCGACGACCTGCGGCGGCTGCTCGACGAGGACGGCATCGCGCTGGGCGAGCACGGCGAACCGGGCGCGACCGTGCTCGCGCTGTCCGCGCTCACCGGGGACGGCGTCGGTGACCTGCGCGAGGCGCTCGGCCAGTTCGTGGCGGAGCGCGGCGCCGCGGCGCGCCGGATCTCGGCCGACGTGGACGCCGCCGGGTGGCGGCTGCGGCCCGTATACGCCGCGCGCCGGCGGACCGGGCTCACTGAGGAGGCGCGGGACGAGTTCTCCGCCCGGCTCGCGGACGCGATCGGCGCCACGGCCGCGGGCGAGGCCGCCGAGCGGGCCTGGCTGCGCAACGCCAACCGCGCGTGCGGGACGCCCTGGCTGCGGCTGTGGCGCTGGTACCAGGACCGCGGCGAACCCCCGACGGGACGCCTGACTCTGCGCGGCCAGACGGACGAGGAGGCCACCGCGCGCCAGCGCGTCGAACAGGCGGTGCGGACGGTCGCCGACCATGCGTCGGCCGGGCTGCCCACGGCCTGGGCGCAGGCGGTGCGCGAGGCGGCCGTACGGGGGGCCCAGGGGCTGCCCGAGGCGCTGGACGACCTGGCCGCGCGGGCCGGACTGCCGCCGGGGCGACCGCCGCGGCCGGGCTGGTGGCCGGCGGCGGTCCTGGTGCAGGCCGCCATGACGATCCTTCAGGTCATCGGCGGGCTCTGGCTGGTGGGGCAGATCATCGGGGTCATGGCACCCAACCTGGGCGTGCCGGTGCTGTTGATGGTGGCCGGCATCGTCGGCGGTCCGTTCGTCGAGTGGGGATGCCGGATCGCAGCACGGGGGCCGGCACGGCGGTACGGCCTGGAGGCGGAACGGCGGTTGCGGGAGGCGGCGGCCGGGTGCGGGCGGGCCCGGGTGCTGGATCCGGTGGCGGCGGAGCTGCTGCGCTATCGGGAGGTTCGGGAGCAGTACGGGCGGGTGATGGGGGCGGGGGTCGCGGCGAGGTGAACTGAGGGCCCGGGGGGGGCGACCTTGGGCAGAGGGCCGGTGGCTCACTCGTTCGGGTGGCGGAGATATCCACAGATCGGCGGTGATCCACAGGGCTCAGCGGGCTCGGCCCGGCGGAGGCAGTCTGGCTTCGCGGCGATCGCGACGGACGCGGTCGATCGCGGTGACGGCGGCGGCAAAGGGACGTACCGGGGACGTACGAGAGACGTACCGGGACGTGCCAACGCGCGCCGCCGTCATGTCGGACGCAGCCGTACGGGACGGGCCCGTAGGCGTATCCGCCCGGCTGGAGCGGCCGGGTGAGGGAGGGGTTCGAGATGAACGAGACGACCATCTGCGCGGTGGGCAACGTGGCGACGCAGCCCGTGTACCGGGAACTGGCGACGGGACCGTCCGCGCGCTTCCGGCTGGCGGTGACCGCGCGCTACCTGGACCGCGGGAAGAACGAGTGGACCGACGGGCACACCAACTTCTTCACCGTGTGGGCCAATCGGCAGCTCGCCACGAACGCCGCCGGGTCGCTGAACGTGGGCGATCCCGTCGTGGTGCAGGGTCGGCTGAAGGTGCGTTCGGACGTGCGCGAGGGCCAGAGCTGGACCTCGGCCGACATCGACGCGGTGGCTATCGGCCACGACCTCGCCCGCGGCACGTCGGCCTTCCGGCGCACCCCGAGGCCGGAGGCGGGAGCCACCGCCGCACCGGACCGCCCCGAGCCCAACTGGGAGACGCAACCCGCGGAGAGCGAAGCCCAACAGGCCCCGGAACCAGCGGCGGTGACGTGACGTCAGTCACTCGCCGCCGCCGACACCGGAGCTGACCGAACTGCGGCTTATCGACGAATGCGTTCCGAACCACCCCGGTGGATTTGTCGATAAGCCCTGCTCGCAACGGATCTTGGCGATAACGATTCCGAGTCGGATCGGCCCTCCGACGGGATCACAGGGAAGCGTGGTGCGGCGCGTCCCTAGGATGCCGGACATAGCTCTCGGGGCTTCTGATTCTGCTGGTGGGACCTCATCCCCCACGTCAACGGGTCCTGCTCGAAGGGGAATTCTGTGTTTTCTGCGTTCTCCGCGCTGTCGGTGCGCGGACGAGGGGCAGCCCGCCTCGCCGCGGCGACCCTGGTGTCCGGGCTCGTCGCCGCCTCGGTGATGGCCGGCGCGGGCACGGCCGCGGCCGACGGGACGGAGCGGAGCCAGGGCGGGGCGACCGCCACCATAGGCGGCCTGAAGACATACGGCGCGGCGGTCGTCCACGCCGACTCCGGCGACCAGGAGATCTCGGCCGGCCTGTTCGAGATGTCCGTCGACGGCGGCGGCACCCTGCAGACGTACTGCGTCGACATCCACAACCCCACGCAGCGCGACGCCAAGTACCACGAGACGCCCTGGAACGGCACCTCGCTGGGCGCCAACAAGGACGCGGGCAAGATCCGCTGGATCCTGCAGAACTCCTACCCGCAGGTGAACGACCTCGCGGCACTCGCCGGCAAGGCGGGCGTCGAGGGCGGCCTCACCGAGCAGGACGCGGCGGCCGGCACCCAGGTGGCCATCTGGCGCTACTCGGACGGCGTGGCCGTCGACGCCGTCGACCCGCAGGCCGAGAAGCTCGCGGACTACCTGGAGCACAGCGCACGCTCGGTGGCCGAACCCCAGGCGTCGCTGACGCTCGACCCGCCCGCGGTCTCCGGCCACCCCGGTGAGCGGCTCGGTCCGGTGACGGTGCACACCAACGCCGGCAGCGTGACGGTGACGCCGCCCGCGGACGCCGCCACCAGCGGGGTGCGGATCGTGGACAAGGACGGCAAGGCCGTCACCTCCGCGGCCGACGGCGCTCAGGTGTTCTTCGAGGTGCCCGAGAAGGCCGCGGCCGGCCAGGCCGAGCTGTCCGTGCAGGCCTCGACGACCGTGCCGGTGGGGCGGGCCTTCGCCGCCGAGAGCCGCAGCCAGACGCAGATCCTGGCCGGCTCCAGCGAGTCGACCGTCTCGGCGACGGCGAGCGCGACCTGGGCGGGGACCGGTGCCATACCCGCACTGTCGGCGGCGGAGAACTGCGACAAGGGCGGTGTCGACATCACCGCGGCCAACAAGGGCGACGCGGCCTTCACCTTCGAGCTGCTCGGGATCGAGTACAGCATCCCGGCGGGCGAGTCGCGGACGGTGACGATCCCGCTCCAGGAGGACCAGGCCTACGACTTCACCATCCAGGGCCCGGCCCGCTTCGAGCAGCGCTTCACCGGCGTGCTGGACTGCATGACGCAGGCGACCGAGGCCGACCAGGCAGGCGCCGTCACCCAGACCGTCAGCGAGCCGAGCCCCGCCACGGTCGGCACCACATCCGACGACACCAACCTCGCCGCGACCGGCGGCTCCGCCATGACCCCCCTGATCACGGGCCTCGCCATCGGCCTGGTCCTGATCGGCGGCGCGGCCCTGGTCTTCGTACGGAAGAAGGAAGCGCGGACGCAGGACTGAGCGCCCGACGCAAGCGCGAGCGCCTGCCGACATTCGCTTCGTGCCGAGCGGCAGGCGCCCGCGGACACCGCGACGCGGCTCGGGATCACCGAGGGCGAGCTGTGCGCGCGGACGACGTGCGAGTTCCTGGCGGATGGCAGGGCGGTGAATGCTCGCGTCTCGGTCCTACGGAACTGTGCAGAGCCAAGTGGCGAGCGTTGTGAAGTCGGCTTCGGTGAGGCCCTTGACCGGGTCGACGCGGTGGAGAAGTGACGGCCCTGGGTGGCTGCCGGCGACCCACTGACGATCCGTGCCGCTGATCTCGTCGTCGACCCAGATGAATGGCCGGCCGTTGGCCCACTCGACCAGGGAGCGGGTCTTCCAGTGCAGGCCCCGCGGGCCTTCCGCGGCACCGGTGTCCAGCCACTCCACCACGGGCAGTGGCGGTAGGCCGATGCGTGGGGCCACGGCCTCGTTCGCCTCGTCCATCCAGGTGGTCGCCCATACGAGAGGGCAGCCCAAGGCCATGAGGCGCGCCCCGATCCCTGGGTCAAGCCGGGTCAGCAGTGGGTTCCCTTGATCGGCAGGCGCCGCCGCGGCGGCAGTGGCGACCTGCGGGTGACCGGACGGTGACCCGAACGGGATCAGTGGGCCATCGACGTCGAGGAAGAGGAGAGGGCGCTCCGGTGCGCTGGTCACGGCGGCACGATAGCCCGGCGCGGTGGGGGAGCGGCACCCTCGGGCTGGGCCGTCCGTGGGCGGTGCGAGGGTGCCCGTGCCCGACCGGCGGCGACCGGCAGTGACAGGCGAGTCTCCGGCGCCATCCGCGAAACGCCAGGTCAGAGCCCCTGCGGTATACGCGTTTCCCCCCAGGGGTGGCGGTCGGGCAAGATGGGGTGTATCTGCCCACTGCCTGATTTCAAGCTGCCGGACGGTTTCTCTTGGCTGAGTACATCTACACCATGCGCAAGACGCGCAAGGCAATCGGCGACAAGGTCATCCTTGACGACGTCTCGCTGAACTTCCTGCCCGGCGCAAAGATCGGTGTGGTCGGCCCGAACGGTGCCGGTAAGTCGACCATCCTGAAGATCATGGCGGGGCTGGAGCAGCCGTCGAACGGCGATGCCTTCCTGTCGCCGGGGTACACCGTCGGCATCCTCCTGCAGGAGCCGCCGCTGAGCGAGGACAAGACCGTCCTGGAGAACGTCCAGGAGGGTGTTGCCGAGGTCAAGGGCAAGCTCGACCGGTTCAACGAGATCGCCGAGCTGATGGCGACCGACTACTCCGACGCGCTGCTCGACGAGATGGGCAAGCTGCAGGAGGAGCTCGACCACGCCAACGCGTGGGACCTGGACGCCCAGCTGGAGCAGGCCATGGACGCGCTCGGGTGCCCGCCCGGCGACTGGGCCGTCACCAACCTCTCCGGTGGTGAGAAGCGGCGTGTGGCGCTGTGCAAGCTGCTGCTCGAAGCCCCCGACCTGCTGCTCCTCGACGAGCCCACCAACCACCTCGACGCCGAGTCGGTGAACTGGCTGGAGCAGCACCTCGCCAAGTACGAGGGCACCATCGTGGCCGTGACCCACGACCGGTACTTCCTCGACAACGTCGCCGGCTGGATCTGCGAGGTCGACCGCGGCCGTCTGCACGGCTACGAGGGCAACTACTCCAAGTACCTCGAGACCAAGCAGACCCGTCTCAAGGTCGAGGGGCAGAAGGACGCCAAGCGCGCCAAGCGGCTCAAGGAAGAGCTGGAGTGGGTGCGGTCCAACGCCAAGGGGCGTCAGGCCAAGTCCAAGGCCCGTCTCGCCCGCTACGAGGAGATGGCCGCCGAGGCCGACAAGATGCGGAAGCTGGACTTCGAGGAGATCCAGATCCCGCCGGGCCCGCGGCTCGGCAGCATCGTCGTCGAGGTCTCCAACCTCACCAAGGGCTTCGGCGACAAGGTCCTCATCGACGACCTCAGCTTCACGCTGCCGCGCAACGGCATCGTGGGCGTCATCGGCCCCAACGGCGCCGGCAAGACCACCCTCTTCAAGATGATCCAGGGTCTGGAGACCCCGGACTCCGGCAACATCAAGGTCGGCGAGACCGTCAAGATCTCGTACGTCGACCAGAGCCGCGCGAACATCGACCCGAAGAAGACCCTCTGGGCCGTGGTCAGCGACGAGCTCGACTACATCAACGTGGGACAGGTGGAGATGCCCTCGCGGGCCTATGTCTCCGCCTTCGGGTTCAAGGGCCCGGACCAGCAGAAGCCGGCCGGTGTCCTCTCCGGCGGTGAGCGCAACCGTCTCAACCTGGCGCTCACCCTCAAGCAGGGCGGCAACCTGCTGCTCCTCGACGAACCGACGAACGACCTCGACGTCGAGACGCTGGGCTCCCTGGAGAACGCGCTGCTGGAGTTCCCGGGCGCGGCTGTGGTCGTCTCCCACGACCGGTGGTTCCTCGACCGTGTCGCCACCCACATCCTCGCCTACGAGGGCGAGTCCAAGTGGTTCTGGTTCGAGGGCAACTTCGAGTCGTACGAGAAGAACAAGGTCGAGCGGCTCGGACCGGACGCCGCGCGTCCGCACCGTGCCACCTACAAGAAGCTGACCCGGGGCTGATCGATCTTGCGCCACATCTACCGCTGCCCCCTGCGCTGGTCCGACATGGACGCGTACGGACACGTCAACAACGCGGTCTTCGTCCGCTACCTGGAGGAAGCCCGTATCGACTTCCTGTTCCGTCCGGAGAAGGACTTCAAGCAGGGGTCGGTGGTGGCGCGCCACGAGATCGACTACAAGCGGCAGCTCGTGCACCGGCACCACCCGGTGGACATAGAGCTGTGGATCACCGAGATCAGGGCGGCGTCCTTCACCATCACCTGCGAGGTGAAGGACGACGACGTGGTCTACGTCCGGGCCTCGACGGTGGTCGTGCCGTTCGACTTCGAGGCGGAACGGCCGCGCCGGATCACCGCGGAGGAGAAGGAGTTCCTCCGGGAGTACATGGATGACGCGGCCGACGAGGCGGAGGCCGTCGCCGCATGACGGTGCTCCACCTCGCCGACGAGGGGGAGGCGGCGGACCTCGCGGCCTTCCTCTCCCGGCTGCTCCACTACGACCGTTCAGCCGCGGTGCGCCTGCAGGCGGCCGGCACCGCGCTCGCCGTCTTCGGGCGGCCGCCGTCCTTCGAGGTACTGGCGATCCGTGCGGTACGGCTGGCGAAGCCGTACGAGAACGGGCTCGACGTCACGCTGGACGTGACCGTGTCCGCGGGCGAGCTGCTGGAGTCCGTCGACGAGGCGGCTGCCACGGCTGTCGTTCCGGCGGCCGTCACCGGTCCGCCCTGGGCCGGGGTGCTTCCGCCGCGCGGAGGCTGGCTGCCGGTGCCGGGGCTGCCCGCGCCGGACGAGCTGCTGGCGATGGTCGGCGCAGGCATCACCGAATTCCGGTCCCGTACCCAGGAGTTGGAGTCCGAGCGGCGTACGCGCGGCGAACTCGACCGGATCGGGCGGGAGATCTGGTCCCGGACCGTCGGAGACACGCAGCTGCCGGTGCGGGCGGTGCACGCCGCCCAGTCGCTGGGGTTCCTGCGGGGCACCGGGGATCTGGCGTTGCTCTCGTCCGGTGCGTGGCTACGGCTGCGCACGCCGTACGGGTCGATTGCCGTACGGCGTGCGGGACTTGGGGCGTTGGACGTCAGCGTGCGCTGACGCCGGTCACACCAGGGGCCACAGCGCGGCCGTCAGGCCGAAGCCGATGACACCCATCGTGGTCGTCAGGACCGTCCAGGTGCGCAGGCCGCTCGCCACGTCGAGGCCGGCCAGCTTGGTGAACATCCAGTAGCCCGCGTCGTTGATGTGCGACACGGCCAGCCCGCCCGCGCCCATCGCCAGCGCGACCAGGGAGAGCTGGGCGGTCGACAGGTCCGCGCGCTGGAGCAGCGGCGTGAGGATGCCCGCCGTCGTGATCAGGGCCACCGTCGTCGAGCCCTGGGCGGCGCGCAGGGCCAGCGCCGTCAGAAAGGCCAGGAGGAGCGCCGGGAGACCGGTCCTGTCCAGTACGTCGGCGATCGCGTCGCCGATGCCGCTCGCCACCAGCACCTTGCCGAAGACGCCGCCCGCGCCCGCCACGAGGATCACCATCGCGACGGAGGGGAGGGCCGAGCCCATCACGTTCGCGATGTGCGTGCGGTCCCAGCCGCGGCGGGCACCGAGGAGCCAGGCGCACAGCGCCACGTCGATGAGCAGGGCGACCATCGGGGCGCCGAGAACGGTGAGGACGGCGCGGAAGGTCGAGCCTTCGGTGAGGAGGTTCTGACTGAGGGTGCCGGCCAGGATCAGCAGGATCGGGGTGACGATCAGGGCGAGGACCATGCCGAAGGAGGGCGGGCGCAGCGCCGGGTCCGTGGTCGTCGTCCGCGCGGGCTTGGTGAGTACGGCGGTGCCGTGGCCGTCGTCTGCCGCAGGAACGGAGGGAGCCGAGGACGCCTCGGGGGCGGCGGGCTCCTCGCCGTAGACCTCCGCGCACACGGCCGGGTCCATCGGGTACTCGCGGCGGGTCATACGGCGGGAGATCAGGTAGCCGAGCAGGACCACGAGCGCGGTGACCGGGATGCCCAGGAGGAGGACCAGGCCCTGGTCGGCGCCGATGGCCTGGGTGACGGCGACCGCGCCGGGGTGCGGCGGCAGGAAGGCGTGCACGGTGAGCATGGCCGCGCCCATCGGGAGGGCGTAGACGAGGAGCGGCTTGCGGGAGGCGCGCGCGACGCCGTACGCGATCGGCATCAGGATGATCAGGCCGACCTCGAAGAAGACCGGGATGCCGAGGACGAAGCCGGCGACGGTGAGCGCGAGCGGGGTGCGCTTGGAGCCGAAGCGGTCGATGAGGGAGTGCGCGAACGACGCGGCGCCGCCGGAGAGTTCGATGATCCGGCCGATCATGGCGCCCAGGGCGATGATCGTGGCGATGTGGCCGAGGGTGGAGCCCATGCCCTCCTCGATGGTCTTCACCAGGTCGGCGGCCGGGACGCCGGCGGCGAGGGCGACGCCGATGGACACGACGACCAGGGCGACGAACGGCTGGACCTTGGCGCGCAGGATGAGGAGCAGGAGGGTGGCGACGCCTGCCGCGGCTATGAGGAGCAGGGTGGAGTGGCTCATCGGGGGCCTCCCGCCGAGGAGTTGACGGTGGTGGACTTCGGGGACAGGGCAGTGGTGGGCTTCGGGGACAGGACGGTCACGACCGAGGAGTCGTCCTGGGCGGCCAGTCCGGCGGCCTCGCCGAGGAGGTAGAGCTGCTGGGCGGCGGAGGCGAGGGGGACGGGGACGTGGGCGTCCTTCGCGATGGCGGTGACGATGCCCATGTCCTTCACGAAGATGTCCAGGCGGGACTTCACCTCGGGGGCGACGTCACTCTCGTACGTCTCGACCATGCGCGGGCCGCGGTCGCCGAACATGAAGGACCCCGCGGCCCCGTGGCGCAGGCTGTCCACGACCGTTCGCGGGTCGAGGCCGAGGCCCCGGGCCAGCGCTACGGCCTCCGCCGCGGCGGCGATGTGGACGCCGGCGAGGAGCTGGTTGATCGCCTTGAGGGACTGGCCGTCGCCGGGGTTCTCCCCTACGACCGTGAGGGTGGAGGCCAGCAGGTCCAGGACCGGGCGGGCCAGGTCGAGCGCCTTGTCGTCCGCGCCCACGACGATCAGCAGGTCGCCGTTGCCGGCCCGGACGGGGCCGCCGCTGACGGGGGCGTCGACGGTGAGGACACCCTGCTCCGCGAGGCGGGCGGCCGTGGCGCGGGCTGCGTCCGGGCCGACGGTGCTGGTGAGGATGACCGTGCTGCCGGGGCGGAGGGTTTCGGCGGCGCCGCCCTTGCTGAAGAGGGCGGCGTCCACCTGTGCCTGGTCGCGTACGGCGAGCAGGACGACGTCGGCGTCGCGGGCGGCGTCGGCCGGGGTGGGGGCCGTGGCGCCGCCGACGGCGGTGAGCCGGGCGAGGCGGTCCTCGGCCACGTCGAAGGCGGTGACGGGGAGGTGGGTGGCCAGGCGGGTGGCCATGGGGAGGCCCATGGCGCCCAGACCGATCACTGCGGTGCGGGGACGGGGGTGCATGGGGTGGAGGCCTTTCTGGGGAGCGGTGGAGTGTGTCCGGTGTCCGGTGGGGAGGCCGGAGTCGGGAGGGGGGCTCTTCGGGGGCTAGGTGAGTTGCCCGATGATTCGGGAGGCCGCGGCTGCGACCGCGTTCCGGCCTGCCGACCAGAGGCTCACCACGTCCGAACCGGGGAGTGCCGTGGGGAGTTCGGCGCTCACCGCCTGCAGATAGGCGCGGCGCAGTTCGGCGTTGACGTTGATCTTGGCGACGCCTCGGGTCAGGGCACCGAGGAGCTGGTGTTCGGGGAGGCCGCTGGCGCCGTGGAGGACCAGAGGGACGGGGACGGCGAGGTGGATGGCCGACAGGCGGTCCAGGTCGAGGCGTACTGGCGTGGCCGTGAAGCCATGGACGTTGCCCACCGCCACTGCCAGTGCGTCCACGCCCGTTTCCGTCACGAACTCGGCGGCCTGAGCCGGGTCCGTCATCGCCGCCGTGGCCGCGTCGGCGTCGGTCGACACGTCCTCGTCTCCCGCGAGGGCGCCCAGCTCGGCCTCCACCCAGGCGCCATGGTCGCGAGCTCGACGGACCGCCTCCCTGGTCAGGGCGATGTTCTCGGCGAAGGGGAGGTGGGAGCCGTCGACCATGACGGACGTATAGCCGGCCTTCAGACAGGCCGTGATCTCGTCCAGGTCGCGGCTGTGGTCCAGGTGGACGCCCAGGGCGGCGTGGGAGTCGGCCGCCGCGTCCAGGGCCAGGCGCATGAGCGGTTCGCGGCCCGCGTGTTTGAAGGGGCTTGAGCCTGCCTGGAGCACTACGGGGTGGGCGGGGTTCGCCTCCGCCGCCGCGACTATGCCCTGGACGGTCTCCAGGTTGTACGCCACGAATCCGGGAAGGGCGCGGCCGGTTTCGTAGGCCGTGGTCAGGGCCTTCAGGCCCTCGGGTCCGGTGAGCAGCATCAGGCGGCGCTCCTCAGCAGGGCCAGGGCGTCGGCGAGGGCCGCCTCGCCGCCGACGTTGCCGGCGAACACGATGTAGGGGACGCCGGCTGCGGGACCGTCGACGGGCTGCCAGAGGGAGACGATGCCGGGGAGGAGGGTGCCGCGGGCCCAGGCTCGGCGGATCTCCAGGCCGTGGGTCGCGGTGTCGCTGGAGGTGATGCCGCCCTTCGCGACGACGAACGCGGGGCGACGGGCCGACGTGATCAGGCGGACCGTCTCGACGAGGGCCGCGGAGACGCTGCGGGAGATGGCCAGGCTCTCGTCCGGGTCGGTGGCCGTGACGACCGTGCGGGTGGTGCGGATGACGGTGTCGGCCGTCGCGAGGGAGGCCGCCGCCTTGTCGGCGATCTCGTGGATGTGCCTGCCCCGGGCCGCGGGGTCGAGGAGCTGGGCGACGTCGAGTTCGTGTTCGGCCAGGTCGCCGGTGGAGTCGCGGAGGTGGTTCAGCTGGCGGGTGGTGAGCGAGACGTGGGAGCCGACGACGATCAGGCCGTGCGGGGCGTCGGGGGCGCGCAGGGGGTGGAGTTCGGCGGCGGTGAGCGGGGGATGGGCGGGCTGTCCCGCACGGGCGCGGACGAAGGAAGGGCCCACTCGGTACAGGAGACGGGTGCCGTTCTCCTCGGCCTCGGCCAGGGCGAGGGTCAGGACGCGTAGGTCGTCGTCGCAGACCGCGTCCACGACGGCCGTGGCCCCGTCGCGGAGGGTGGCCAGGCGGGCGGCGACGTGGGCGGGGCCGCCGGTGCGCAGGTCGGTGAGCGTGATGCGCAGGACCTTGTCGGCGGGCGTGCGGCCCTTGGTCTTCTCCTCGACCCAGTCGGGGAGGGCGGAGGAGGTGTAGCCGAAGGTGGCGTCCCTCGCGAACTCGCTCTCGCCGACGGGGAGCAGGCCTTGCGGCGTGCGCATCCAGTGGGTCGAGTCGACCGTCAGGCGTCCGGCCTCGATGTAGGCGGGGACCAGGACGACGCCGTCGGGGGCGGCGCCTGCTGCCGTCAACTCCTCGGTGAGGACGTCGGTTTCGAGGGGGAAGTGACCGCGCAGGGTGGAGTCGCCGCGGGAGGCGATGACGTACGGGATCTCCTCGGCCCGGGAGGCCTCGTTCAGGGCGCGGGCCACTTCGCGGTTGCGGGTGGCGGCGTCCTGGGGGGAGAGGCTGCGGGTGTTGGTGAGGACGAAGAAGGCGGGGCTGTTCTGGCGGAGGGCCCAGCGGAGGTCCTCGACGGTCCAGGTGGTGAGGACCGGGATGTCCTTGACGGTCTGGGTGCCGGTGGGGTCGTCGTCGAGGACGGCCAGGCGGGGGGCCGTTCGCAGACGGGCGGCCACCTCGGCGGGGCTGACATTCCTCACGGGTGGGGCATTGTGGAGCACTTCGGGCTCCGGGAGGGCATGGCGGGGTAGGGACATGGCGGTTCCTGGGATGAGGGTGCGTGAGGGTAGGGGTGGGTGGTGAAGGGAACGAGGGAGCGAAGGGTGCGCCGGGTGGGCGCGGCTACACCGACTACCGGGCTGCCGCTGCCCGATGTGCCTTGTTGCTCGGCAGACTTCGCTGCTGCTCGGTCGGCTCCGCTGCTGCTCGGCCGGCTTCGCCGCTACTCGGCCGGCTTCGCCACGTGCGTCCGATAGTCGTCGGCAGTCTGGTTCATATGGGCGTTCATCGCCTCGCGGGCCTTGTCGGGGTCGCCGGATTCCAGGGCCGCAAGGACCGCCTCGTGGTGGGCGATGGCGTTGACGCGGATCTGGGGGACCGCGGAGGTCTCGCGGCGGCCCTTGGCCAGGAGGGGACCGAAGGGTTCGAAGAGGAGGGGGACGAAGAGGTTGCCCGTCGCCCGCATCACCGTGGCGTGGAAGTCGATGTCGGCCTGCACGAACTTCTCCGTGTCGGCCTCGTCCGCGGCCTCCCGCATCGTGGCGAGGTGTTCCCGCAGCTCCGCGAGGTCGGTTTCGTCGCGGCGCAGCGCGGCCAGTTCCGTCGCACCGTTCTCGATGAGGCGCCGGGCCTCGATGAGCCGCTCGGAGAGCGAGGCCTGGGAGGAGCGGGACGCGGCACGCACCACCGGCTCCAGTGCCGTCCAGCGGTCCGGCGGGTTCACATAGGTACCGCGCCCGCGGACCACCCGGACGACGTTCTGTGCCCGTAGCTGCTTGACCGCCTCGCGCACCGTCAGGCGGCTCACGGCGGACTGCTCGGCGAGCTCGCCCTCCGGGGGGAGGGCGGCGTCCGGCAGGTAGACGCCGTCGATGATCTCGCTGAGCAGGCGTTCGGCGAGTTCTTCGGAGAGCGACATCTTCGGGCCTCCGGCGGGCGGATGAGGATACGGCGGGTGCCGGAGCCACCGTACGGGGTGTGTGCGGCGGCCTCGACAGGAACCTCAGATATCTGACGTCAGACATCTGATGTCTCGATGTGCGTAACCATGGCACCAGGGCGAAGGCGCGTCAATACCCGTACGGCATTTCCGTTCGGTTACACCAGGGAGGCGGGGGCCGCAGGCTCAGCCCGCCGTGTTCACCATCGACGCCGCCGCATACGTCAGGTAGTTCCACAGCGTCCGCTCGTGCTCCTCGGAGAGGCCGAGCTCGTCGACGGCGACCCGCATGTGCTTCAGCCAGGCGTCGTGGGCCGCGCGGTCGACGGTGAAGGGGGCGTGGCGCATCCGCAGCCGGGGGTGGCCGCGGTTCTCGCTGTACGTCGTCGGGCCGCCCCAGTACTGGATCAGGAAGAAGGTCAGGCGCTCCGCTGCCGGACCCAGGTCCTCCTCGGGGTACATGGGCCGCAGGAGCGGGTCCTCGGCGACACCCTCGTAGAAACGGTGGACGAGCCGGCGGAAGGTCTCCTCCCCGCCGACCTGCTCGTAGAAGGTCTGCTCCTGAAGCGTGCCGCGCCGAATCTCATTCACATCACCCATGGTCTCAGACGGGGCGGCCCAGGACTCAAGGCCTAGGACCACCCGCATCGAGCCACTGATTCCGGCCGCGGCACTCGCCTCGTGCCGCCCGCCGCAGCACAGTGGACGTATGAGCGCGCAGGATCTCGGCAGGGACGCCGAGGAGCTCGCCGACGTCGCCGCCGCGGCGCGGGCCGCACTGGTCAGCGAGATCGACGCGAGCGGGGCATGGGCCGACGACCCGGTGTGGCGGGAGGCCTTCGCCGCCGTTCCGCGGCATCTGTTCGTGCCGTACTACTACGTCGGCGTCGTCGGCGGCTACGAGCGCCGCTGGGGTCAGAGTCCCGACCCGGCCGCACGCGAGCGCTGGGTGCGCGGTGCGTACGCGGACATCCCGCTGGCCACCCGGCTGCGCGACGGCGAGCTGCTCTCCTCCAGCAGCCAGCCGTCCCTGATGGCGATGATGCTGGTCGCGCTGGAGGTGGAGGACGGCAACAGGGTCCTGGAGATCGGCGCGGGCACGGGCTACAACGCCGCCCTCCTCGCCCACCGGCTCGGCGACGACGACCTCGTCACCACCGTCGACCTGGAGCCGGACATCACCGAGTCGGCCCGCCAGCACCTGGCCGCCGCCGGATACCACCCCGTCGTCGTCACCGGCGACGGCGCACGCGGCGTGCCCGAACGCGCCCCCTTCGACCGGATCATCGCGACCTGCACCCTGCGGTCGATCCCCCGCGCCTGGCTCGCCCAGTGCCGCCCCGGCGCCCGCATCCTGGCACCGCTCGCCACCGGCCTGATCGCCCTCGCCGTACGCGACGCCGAGCACGCCGAGGGGCGCTTCCTGCACACGCCCGCCTACTTCGTGCCGCTGCGCGGCGCGACCCGCTCCGAGCCGGAGCGCGCGCAACTGGGCGGACTGCCGCGCCGGGCCCGTGACGACGAGCTGTTCCGCTTCCTGCTGGCCCTGACCCGCGGCAGCCTCGATCCGCAGGAGGCGTACGTGCTGTGGGAGCGCGAGGGACAGCCACAGCGGGAGCGGTACGGGATCACCGTGAGCGGCGAGCACGAGTGGGCGTGGCTGGACGATCCCGAGGGGGCGTACGCCTGGGCGCTGCCCGGCTGAAACGCCGGGAGGGGGCGGTCGTACGGCGAGAAAGTGCCGTACGACCGTCCCCTCCCGGTATCGAGAGACCTAGGGCCTGCCGTTTGGATCATGCCGGCGTCGCGGGGCCTGGCACGGGTCGGTTGAGAGGCGCAGTCTCTCTCAGCCGGCCTGATCCAAACGACAGGCCCTAGCCGCGCCGGATCGTGATCGTCGTCCACGCGCCCACGTGCACCCGGTCGCCGTCCTGCAGCGGTACCGGCACGAAGGGCTGGATCGGGTCCTCGGAGCCGTTCACCGTCGTGCCGTTCGTCGAGTTCTGGTCGACGACCGCCCAGGTGCCGTCCGGCTGCTGGACCAGGACCGCGTGCTGGTGCGAGACGCCCGGGTCCTCCGGCGGCACCGACAGGTCGATGTCGGGGGTGTCGCCGGTGGAGTGGCGGCGGCGGCCGATGGTGACCTGGTTGCCGGTGAGGGCGCGCTGCTGCTCGGGCGAGTACGCGGGCAGGTTCAGGCCCGCGGCCTCGGGGCCGGAGCGCTGCATCATCGCCATGAAGTACTCGCGGTCCGGCCCGATGGTCGCAGACCAGGTCGTCGGCTGCTGCGGGTAGCCGGGACCGGGGGGCGGCGGGGCCTGGTTCGAGCCGGGCTGCGGGTAGCCGTACCCGCCCTGAGCGGGGCCGGGGCCACCGGGAGCGCCGGGACCCGACGACGGCGGCGAGATCACCCAGTCGTCACCGCCGCCGAAGGACGGGCCGCCCTGCTGCGGAGGACGGTGAGTCTCCTGCGGGAACCCGGGCGGGGCCGGCGGGCTGCCGGGGCCGGCCTGCTGGAACGCCTGCGGAGCACCACTGGTCGCGCCCGGACCGCCGGGCGGAGTGGGGCCGGGCGGCGGCGGAACCGACCGCGACGGGTCGCCGCCGAAGCCGGAGGGGCCGTTGCCTCCCGGACCACCGGGACCGCCGGGGCCCGGGCCGAAGCCGCCGGGGCCGCCAGGGGCACCGGGGCCACCGGGGTTGGGGTTGCCAGGACCGCCAGGGCCTGCGCCGAAGCCGCCCGGGCCGCCGGGTCCACCATGGCTACCGGGACCACCGGGGTTCGGGTTGCCAGGACCGCCGGGACCCGCGCCGAAACCGCCCGGGCCGGGACCGGGTCCACCGGGACCGCCGGGTCCACCAGGACCCATGCCGCCGGGACCGCCGGACCCACCGGGACCAGGACCGCCAGCGCCACCGGGCCCCGGCGGCTCCGCGCCGAACGGCGGGATCGGCTCCGCCGGGCGGTTCACCTGGGACGGGCGCGAGCCCTGGTACTCGTACGAGTCACCGCCGCCGAACGACGGCGGTGGGGCCGACTGCTGCTGGAAGTGGGAGGGCAGGCCCGGGCCGCCGGGCGCCTGGGTGCGCGGGGCGGCAGGGGTGTACGACGTCGCCGTGTTGGTCAGGAAGTTCCACCGGCACTCCTCGCAGAACGGCGCACCGCCCTCACGCGGCGTACGGCACTGCGGGCAGAGCTCCGGCTCCGGAACGGCGGACATGGGCGGCGGGCCACCCGGCTGACCGGTGTTCGGGCCACCGAACGGACCGCCGGGGCCACCAGGGCCACCGGGACCGCCGGGGGGCGGGAAGCCGTAGCCACCGCCGGGCGGGGGCGGCGGCGGAGGGGGTGGAGGTACGGCACCGGCCATGCGGTGACCGCAGACCTCGCACCAGTCGTCGGAACCCGACTGGTGTCCGTTCGGGCAGGTCGGCATGTCGGCGCTTCCCCCTCTCCTTTCCGGCCGGTTCGACCGGATTTCTCCAACCCCAAGGGGTCAGGCTCGCTGCTTTCCAGGGTCCTGCTCAGTCAGTTCTCAGTCACTTCTTTACACGAACAGTCTTTGTCGACCGTGTTTCGAGAGTCATCTCATCGGCCTCCGCGACCTTCGCCTTCAGTCGCACAGTACCTGCCGCGGCATCGACCACGTCCACCACCTTCGCAAGGAGTTTCGCCGTATCCGCGTTTCCGGAGGCGCTGGCGAGCTGAACGGCCCGGCCCAGTTTGGCCGTTGCTCCATCCATATCCCCCGCTTTGCGCAGATCCAGACCTTGCTGGATGGCTTGTGCCAGTTCGGCTTGGCCCGTGTAGTGGGCAACCTGGGGGTTGATCGACGTCGAGGCGACCATGTCGTCCGTCCACACGGCCCGTACGAGGCCCTGGGCGCCCAGGTTCTGCGCGGTGCCGTCAGGCTGCGGGACGACCAGGGAGACCCGGGCGGCGAGCATCTCCCGGCCGAGGTCGGCGGCGGGGACCTCCACGCAGACGTGGTAGTCACGGGACTCGTCTCCCCAGGAGCCGGTGGGGTAGTCCCCGGCGCGCGGGCCGGCTTCGGTGCGACGCTCGGTCAACTCCTCGACCGTCGGCGCGACCTGCTTGACGAACTTGATGGTCGTGCCGACCGGCGTCCACACGCGCAGGGCGACGTCCGCGACCTCCTTGCCCATCGCCGTCTCCATCATCTGCGTGAAGTCGGCGGCCAGGCCGGCCGGGTCGGCGACGATGTCGGCGCTGCCGAGCAGGGCCGAGGCGATTGCTGTGACTTCTTTCACTTCCCAGTCCGTACCCACGCCGCGGGCGTCACAGGTGAAGCGTCCGGCACAGGCGTCGAGCGCGGCTTTGAGGTCTTGCGGCGACTCGTGTTCGTTGCGGCCGTCGGTGAGCAGGATGCCGTGCCGGATGGCGACGTCGGCCGAGGACAGCAGGTGGTCGGCGAGGCGCAGCCAGGTGCCGATGGCCGTGCCGCCGCCCGCGCTGAGCCTGCGCAGAGCCTGCTTGGCCTGGTCGCGGGTGGTGGCGTCGGCCACGGCCAGGCGGCCGCCCCCCGGATAGACCTCCTTGGCCACGTGCGTGCCGCCGACCACCGCGAAGTGCACGCCGTCGCGCAGGGTGTCGATCGCGGCGGCCGTGGCGTCGCGGGCGTTGCGCATCTTGGTCGGCGGGTAGTCCATCGAGCCCGAGCAGTCGACCATGATCGCCACGGCCGCGGACGGGCCCTGCCCCGGCGAGTAGAGGTGAGGCGCCGCGACCGCGCTTCCGACCGTGCCACCACCGGTCGCGGTCACCGTGACGATCGCGTTGACCTCGCGACCGCCCTCCGGCAGGTACTCGTTCTGGTACACGTCCACCGAGAACTGCGGCACGTTCGACTTCGAGAAATTGGCCATGTGTTCTCAAATCCCCCTAAAGAACCCCGTGGTGGGGCCATGGCTGTAGGCGGACCGGTCCCCTCCGGTCCGATGAGGCCGTCCCCGCGGTGCGGCCTCAGGCCGATCCTGCCCCCATCGGCGGCGCCGGGAACGGCAGGACGGCCACTGTTACGTTGTCGTGGCCCCCGCCGTCGAGGGCGTGACCGACGAGCACCTGGGCGCTGTGCAGAGGGCGCGAGGCGGCGTCGAGGGGTACGGCCTCGGCCATTTCGTCGGCCGCCTCCGCGTAGTTCCACAGCCCGTCCGTGCACACCACCACTACACCCGGACGGTCCGGCTTGAAGGAAGCGGTGTGCGGCTCCAACTCGTAGGCGTCCGCGCCGAGCCAGCCCGTGATCGCGTGGGCGCGCTCGTCGGCGTACGCCTCGGCCTCGTTCATCAGGCCGGCGGCGACCATCTGCGCGGCCCAGGAGTCGTCCTCGGTGAGCCGGGCCGGGGGAGTGCTGCGGTCCACCGGGACCCAGTAGACGCGGCTGTCGCCGACCCAGCCGACGATCAGCAGCTCGGGCGTCACCACGGAGCCGACGATCGTGCAGGCGGGGGCGTTCTGGTGGGGGCCCTGCTCGCGGGCGGTGGCCGGCTCGGCGGCCAGCGCGTTGACCGCGTTCGCGGCGGCGACGATCGCGTCGTGCATGGCCTGCTGCGGGTGTGTGCCGCGCGGCAGGGCGGCCAGCAGCGACTCGCTCGCCGCCCGGGACGCGGCCATCGAGGCGTCGTCGGGGCGGGTCGCCGAGGACACACCGTCGCAGACGATCGCCAGGACCGCGGGCCGGCCGTCGGGCAGCGCGGTGCAGGCGACGGCGAACGCGTCCTCGTTGCGGTGGTGGCGCAGACCGCGGTCGCTGACGGCGGCGACGAGGCCGGCGTCCAGCTCCATGTGGTCGCGCTCACGCGGCTGGGCGTGCCCGCAGTTCTCGCAGTACCCGTCGTGGTCGACGCGGCCCGCACGGCAGGCCACGCACACCTTGGTGCCCTCGGGCGGGGTGGGCAGGTCGGTGACGACGCGCGGATCGGGCGCCTGCAAGGGGTACTCCTCGGGCTCGGGAGGATGGTCGAAACGGACTCCGGAGGCCGGGGAGACGGGGGAGCCGGTCGGGGCGGGGGGACCCGCGGTGGCGGGCGGCGTCTGCGGTCCGGCCGGCGCGCCGGGGCCGCCCGGGGCCGGGACGGTGGGGAAAACGGGCGGGGCGGGGTGGCCGGGGGCCGGGACGCCACCCGGGAGGCCGGGGGCGGCGGAGGCCGGGGAGCCCGGCGACACGTCGGGACCGCTCGCGGTCGGTGACACCGGTGCGGCGGGCGGCGGTGACGGGGGGAGCGGGGGCGTGCCCGGGGGCAGTTCGTGGCCGCCGGGGCCGTCCGGTGCGGCGGCGCCGGGCCAGTCCATGCCGGGCGCACCCGTGGCAGGGGGTGGCGCCGAGCCGTTCATGACGATGGTCGGGTTGTCGTCCGGCCGTACGGGCACGGCGGACAGGTCGTATCCGCACGCACCGCAGAAACGGTCACCCGACTCGAGCGGCCATTCGCAGCTCGGGCAGGCGGACAGCTGGGGCATCTGCGACATCAACTACACCCACGTCCGGGGGCGGTAACGGTTGGCACGTTCCACCAGGTCGATCCTCTCCTCGCCGCCCCGCGCGAGCCTGGCCAGCATCCGGTACGAACGCTCCAGGCCGAAACGCAGTCCCCGCTCGTCCAGGCCGCTGCCGAGCAGCGTCCGTCCTCCGGTGGCGGCGGGAGGGGCGGAACCCTGGCCACCGGAGAGTATCCAGTCCAGCGCGCAGCCGAGGACTTCCGTCGACAACTGCTCCCGGCGCGCCGGGTCCAGACCGTACGCGTCCAGCGCCTCGACCTGGCCCGCGGCCGCGGTCAGGTCGTCCAGGAACGGTACGTCAGCGGCGACCGCCGTGCGCCCACGCAACCGGGCGCGGACGGCCGCCACGCGTGCGGCCGTGTAGTGAATGGAGCTTTCCGGAACCGACTCCAGGGTCCCCACGGCGCTGCGGCGGTCGCCGGCCGCGAGCTGGACGCGGGCGAGACCGAAGGCGGCGCTCACATAGCTCGGGTCGGTCGACCACACCAGACGGTAGTACTCGGCGGCGTTGTCCAGCTGGCCCAGCACCTCCGCGCACAGGCCGAGGGCCAGCTTGGGGGCGGGCTCGCCGGGGAAGGCGTCGTAGATCGCGTCGAAGGCGAGCGCGGCGCCCTCGCGGTCGCCGGTGCCGAGCGCCGCCACGCCCCGGTACCAGACGACCCGCCAGTCGTCGGGCCGCTCGTCCTCCAGCTTCAGCAGGGCCTCGTGCGCGGTGCCGGCGTCGCCGTTCTCCAGCCAGGCCCGCACCTGTCGCAGCCGCGTCTCGGTCGACGGCGCGGAAGCGGCGGCGAGGGCACCGAGCAACTCGGCCGGCGCGGTGGTCATCAGGCCCGCGAGGAAACCGGCGTTGGGGTCGGAGGGGTCGACCCGGGGGACCGGAAGCGCGAGGGCGGCGACGGCGGCGTCGACGACCTTGACGATGCCGCCGGAGACGGCAGGCAGGTTGGCGGCGGAGACGGCAGGCAGGTTGGCGGCGGAGACGGCAGGCAGGTGGGCGGCGGGGAGGGAGAGCTGCTGCTTCCGGGTGCGCACGACCCGCGCCCCCAACCGCGACACCTCGCCGGCCTGCTTCGGGAACAGCTCCGTGTCCGTGACCCGTACCTCGGGGCCGAACAGGGTCGACAGCGCCGGCCTGGCCCGGCCCGTCTGCAGGGACACCACCTCGCGCAGGACGCCGGTCAGTTGCTCCGTCATCTCCTGCGCGGAGGCGAAGCGGCGGGCCGGGTCGGGGTCGGTGGCGCGGACCAGGAGGCGGTAGAAGGACTCGTACTGGCGGAAGACCTCGATGTGGTCGGGGTCGGGCAGGGAGTCGACGTAGACGTTCGTGTAGCCCTGGAAGTCGAAGGTCAGCACGGCCAGGGTGCGCGCCACGGTGTAGAGGTCGGACGACACCGACGGGCCGACCTCCGCGACCTCCGGCGCCTGGTAGCCCACCGTGCCGTAGATGGCCGACTCGTCGTCGTCCATCCTGCGCACCGCGCCCATGTCGATCAGCTTGAGCTGGTCCTCGGTCTGGATGGCGTTGTCGACCTTGAAGTCGCAGTAGAGGAGGTTCCGGCTGTGCAGGTGGCCGAGGGCCTCCAGCGCCTCGATGCCGTACGCGCACGCCTGCTCGACGGGGAGCGGGTCACGCTTTCCGGTCTGCGTACGGCGCGAATTCGCGAGTTCCTTCAGGGACTTGCCGCCCACGTACTCCATGACGATGTAGCCGTCGAGCGAGCCCGTGCGCTGGTCGAGGTGCTCGACGAAGTTGTAGATCCGCACGATGTTGGCGTGCTCGATCTCCGCGAGGAAGCGCCGCTCGGAGATCGCCGCCGCCATCGCGTCCTGGTCGCCGGTGTCGAGCAGGCCCTTGAGCACCACCCAGCGGTCGGAGACCGCGCGGTCCACGGCGAGGTAGATCCAGCCGAGGCCGCCGTGCGCCAGACAGCCCACGACCTCGTACTGGCCGTGCACGATGTCGCCGGCCCTCAGCTTCGGGACGAAGGAGTACGGGTGGCCGCACTTCGTGCAGAAGCCCTCGGTGCGGCCCGGGCGGTCGCCGCGGGCCCGGCCGACGGGCGCGCCGCAGTCCGAGCGGGAGCAGAACCGCTTGCGCTCGGGCACCTCCGGGTTCTCCAGCACCATCGCGCGCGGGTCGGGCCGCGGCACGTCCGGGACCTGGACCAGGCCGACGCCGAGCCGGCCGCGGCCGCTGGAGCCGGCGGTCGAGCCGGAGCTGCGCACCGACACCGAGCGGCCCGTGGAACGGCCCGACAGCGCGCGTGACAGCCGTCCCGACACCGAGCGCCGGGACTTCGACGACTGCGACGACGTACGCGAACTGCCGCGGCTGGTGGAGCGGGAGCTGCCGCTGCCCGCCGAGCCGCGTGAGTCCTTGCCGCCGGCCGTCACCCCGGTGGGCGGCGAGCCGACCGTGCCGGTCGCCGAGACGACCGGGGCGAGGCCGCAGGTGTCGCAGTACAGCTCGCCGCCGCCCACGTCCTCGTACGCCCCGCCGCAGTCCGGTCGCTGGCAGGTCTGCTGTGGCTGACTCACGACGACTCCCCCCTGTCCCTCATGACCCCGGCCCCCTCCGGTCCTCGGGCCCGCGGGGACCCGGCACGCGCGGGCCGCCGAGCAGTTCGGCGGCCGCATGCTGGTAGCGCAGGACCGCCTGTTCGGCGACGCGCAGGTCGCAGGGGGCGCTCCACAGCATGCGGCGGGCCGCGTCGTACCGCTCGATGAGGAACGGGTCCTCCGCCAGGCCGTGCCGGGCCACCTTCGCCTTGTACGCGTCGAGGCGGCCGCGCAGCTCGGCACGGACCGCCAGGGGCGCGGTGACCGCGGTCAACGACTCGCGGGCGCGCAGCAGTTCGTCCTCCGCCCTCTGCTCCAGGGACTCCAGGAGCGGGGACAGGCGGTGCCACTGGGCGTGTCTGCGGTACTCGGCGGCCGTCGCCAGCTGCTCCTGCAGCGCGGTCGGCGGGCCGCTGACGACGGGCACCTCCGTGGCGGCGATCTTCGCCAGCACCTCGCCGCGCGCGGTGCGGGCCTCGGCGAGCGTACGGTCCGCGCGGGACAGCACGTCACGCAGCCTGACCAGACGCTGCTCTGCGTCCTGACGGACCGTCAGCACAGCGTCGATCTCCCGGCGTACGTCCTCCAGGGCGCGCGCCTCCCGGTCGTAGACCGTGGTGTCCGGCTTGCCGCCGCCGGGTGCCGAACTCCCTTGTGTGGGAACCCAGTACGCGAGCGGGTCGGACACCACCTGGGCGCGCAGGTTGGTGAGCGTGCGCGTGATGCGCTCCAGGTCGTCACCCGCCGGGTGCTCGCCGGGGCGTACGCCGACGGAGTGTGCGAGCCGGCGGGTGCGCTGGAGTTCCGCGGCCAGTAAATCGATGCGGGCGGGCAGCGCCGACCAGACCGCGTCGGCGGCGACGACCATGTCCAGCGACGTCGCGTACAGCTCGTTCATCCGGTCGACCAGGGTGACGAGCGTGAACTGCTCGCTGAGCTTGCCCGAACCGCCGTGCAGCGTCGGGGCGTTGGCCGCGGCGGCCGCCGATCCCGCCACGGTGACGGACTCGCCGCGCAGCAGTTCCGTGAGCTCCACCAGGTCGTCGCGGCTGGACCAGCGGCGGCGGGAGCGGATCTCGCGGGCGGAGCGCAACGTGTCCGTGTACGCGTCGAAGTACGCCCACAGCAGCGTGATCGACGCCTCCGCGGCCGTCCAGCGCTCCTTGGTGACGCCCGTGAGCTCGGCGCCTTCGAGAAGTCTGCGGCCCGCGTGGTCCTGCAGGGCGAGGAGCGAGGTCTCGATCGCCTCGTGCTCCGCGCCGAGCCGCGCCAGCGCACGGTCCACCTCGTCCCGGTCCATCACCGGCCCGGCGGGGTCCGTGACGCCCATCGATCACCTCTCGCTGCGTTGTGTTCCGTCAGTGGTCTTCGTCAGTGTTCGTCAGTCTTCGTCGGCGGTCGATCGTCAGTCGATGGTCGGTCACTTGTACTGGGCTTCGGGCGGGGTCGCCGAGGCCGACTTCTTGTCGCCCTGGTCCATGGTCGGATGCAGCCACTTCTCGTACGACGTCTCCCAGCCGCCGTCCTTGACGTAGTTCTCCAGGGTCCGGTTGACCTGGCGTACCAGATCGTCGGAGCCCAGTTTCATCGCCACGCCGTAGTACTCGTCCGTGAACAGGCCGCCCTTGAGTTCCACCGCGGGGTCCTGCGCGGCCTGACTCGCGGCGAGCGCGCCGTCGGTCACGACCGCGTCGACCTCGCCGAGCTGCAACTTCACCAGGCAGTCGAGCTGGTTGGGGACGATTATCCTGATGTCGGTGGAGCCGGGGAGCTCGCCGCTCTTCCTGCCCGCCTTCAGGTTGTCGTACGCGGTGGAGCCCTTCGCCGAGCACACCTTCTTGTCGGCCAGGGTCTTGTCGTATCCGGTGATCGTCGAGGTCTTGGGCGCCAGGACCTGCTGACCGGTCACGAAGTAGGGGGCGGAGAAGGCGACTTGCCCGATGCGGTCGCAGTTGATCGTCATGGTGCGGACCACCATGTCGACCTCGCCCTTCTGGATCGCCTCGATACGCCGGCTGGTCGGGATGGCCTTGAACTGCACCGCGTCGCGGTCGCCGAGGATGTCCTGGGCGATCCGGTGGACCAGGTCGATGTCGAATCCCTCCAGCTCACCGGAGGGGTTGTTCGGGTCGAGGTAGCCCCAGCGGTAGCTGTTGGTGTCGACGCCGACGATCAGGCGCCGGTCCTTGCGGGCCTTGATGGCGTCGACGGCCGGGGTCTTCCCGTCGCCGCCGGACGGCGACAGGCTCTGGTCCTGCGGGTTCTCGCAGTCCTCGGCCCGCACCTGGCTGCCGTGGGCGACGCCTTGGCCGCCGATGACCGCACCGTCGTCCCCGCCGTACGGCTGGGACAGGGGCAGCAGCAGCGCGAAGGCCACCGCCAGGGCGCAGACGAGCGCCATCGCGCCCACCCCGCCCCAGCCGCGCAGGCCGGTCCGCAGACGCCGCCACCGGCGGCCCGCGCCCCGGAGGCGAACCGAGTCGTCGCGTGCGTGCATCGTCCTGCCCCCTTTCACCGGTACTCCGACAGCCTGCGACCGATGCCGAGCACCGCGCCGGCCGCGCCCAGGACCGCGAGGACCGCGGCCCCGGTCGGGAGGCCGGCCAGCGAGTCACGGCCGTCGCTCGCGGCCTGCTTGAACTCGTTCTGCTCGTGCTTGAGCGCCGCCGCCAGGGCCTTGTCGATGTTGTCGAAGCACACGCTCGTCGGCTCCTTCGCGGCGCCGATGACGCGGTCGCGGGCGGCCTGGTAGTTGCCCGAGTCGTTGTCGGCGCGGGCGAGGCCGTGGCGGTCCTTCCAGACCTTCATGAAGCCGTTCGCGTCCTGCACGGGCTTCTTTCCCGCCGTGTCGTCGGCGAGGCCCTCGGCCCGGACCAGTGCCTTGCCGAGCTGTTCGATCTCCTGGTCGTAGCCCCACTCGTACGCGTCCACCACGGTGTCGTCGTCGAGCGTCCTGGTGTCCGCGCCGCGGCGGACCAGGTTCAGGTTCTCGTCGCTGCGGGCGGTCAGGGAGGCGATGCGGGCCTCGTGCAGCACGTTCAGCGAGCGGACGCCGTGGTCGTAGGAGTCGGTCAGGCCCGCGCGCGCGACGGTGTGGCCCACGGCCAGCCACAGCAGGACCACGGTGGATGCGGCCGTGGCGGTGACGAGGCCGTGGTTCAGGAC
Source organism: Streptomyces sp. T12 (assembly GCF_028736035.1). Lineage (NCBI taxonomy): Bacteria > Bacillati > Actinomycetota > Actinomycetes > Kitasatosporales > Streptomycetaceae > Streptomyces > Streptomyces sp. T12. Next base: position 3,555,347 of record NZ_CP117866.1, on the reverse strand, counting down.
CCGGTTCGTGCGCTGGTAGTTGCGGTGCTGGGCCCAGGCGAGGGCGGCCAGGGCGAGGATGCCGAGGCCGGCCGCGGCCCAGGGGAACGACTTCGCGTCCGCGTAGTCGTCGCGCAGGCGCTGGTTCTCCGTCTGGTGGAGCTTCTCGGCGGCCGGCAGCATCTTCTGCTGCATCATCTCGTTCGCCGCGCGCAGATAGGCGCCGCCCACGGGGTAGCCCTGGCGGTTGTTGGCCCTCGCCGTCTCGACCAGGCCCTTGTACTGCGGCAGCAGCCTGCTGAGTTCGGCGATGGTGTTCGCCGAGGTGGAGCCCGGTTCGGAGTTGGCGGCGGCGGTGACGAGTTTCGAGGCCGCCGTGCGGATGTCTCGCTCGTAGCCCTCGCGCATGGCGTGCTTTTCCTGCAGTCCTGCGAGATAGCCGCTGGTCGCCGCGGTGTTGGCGTCCGCCAGGGAGCCGTAGATGTCGGCCGCGGCCGAGGGCAGGGGCTGGCTGCGGTGGAGGACGTCGTCGGCGGCCGTCGCCCGCTCGGTCATCTGCCAGGCGGCCACGGCACCGAAGGCCACGACGAAGAGGGCGAGGAGGGCGCCGATGATCCGCAGGCGGCCGGGCTCGGTGGTGGCGGCCGCGCGGAGCTGGTCGAAGCCCTCGGCGAAGGCGGTGCGGCGGGGGCCCGCGGCAGGCGGGGTGGGCGTGGCGGGCCGGACGGGCTGGGGCGGTACGGACGGCATGGTGGGTGCGCCGGGTGCCGGGTCGTGTCCCGGTGGTGGTGCCGTGCTGCTCTTCGGCGTCTGTGTCACTGCTGACCTCCCCCGTGGTCATCCGTCGCCGCAAGTATCGCTGCCGGGACTGACATCCGCACCGGGCTTCGCTGGATCTTGATCGGATCGCAGCGGAATGCCTGTCAGCGGCTGGGCAGGACCCCGCACCACCCCTGCCCATGAACACGCGGCGGGAATCAGTTCGGTTCCCCCTGGGGGCCTGCGGCCGATTCGAAATGGGTGCGTACCCGCTCATGCACCTCCGCTCCCGCCCCCACCCGGTCCAGCCCCAGCAGCGCCGCCCCCAGCACCGGACTCGCCGTGACCACGCCCGGTACCGCCTTGGGGGCGCGGGATGTGAGCAAGTCGCGGATACCGTCGATGAGTTGGGGGTGGCGCGCCGCCAGGACGCCCCCGCCCAACAGCACCGGCGTCTCCTCCTCCAGCAGCTCCAGTCGGGTCAGGGCGACCGTCACCATCGTCACCACCTCGTCGGCCAGGCGGTCGACGATCTCGCGGGCGATCGGGTCGCCGGTCATGGCCGTCGCGAAGAGGACCGGGGTCAGTTCGTGGCGGCGGACAGGGGCGATGCGTTCGAGGTGCAGGGCCTCGATCAGGGCGTACATGGTCGGCAGGCCGAAGTGGGCGGGGAGGGTGTGCGCCAACGCCGTAGGCACTCCGCGGCCGTCCTCGGCCCGGGCCGCGTGCCACAGGGCCTCCTCCGACAGACCCCAGCCGCCACCCCAGTCGCCGGAGATACGGCCCAGCGCGGGGAAGCGGGCCGTACGGCCGTCGGGGCGCATGCCCACGCAGTTGATGCCGGCGCCGCAGACGACGGCCACACCGCGGGGCTCCGTCACGCCCGCCCGGAGGATGGCGAAGGTGTCGTTGCGGACGTCGACGGTCGTGCCCCACGCGCGTGCGTGCAGCGCCGTCGCCAGTTGCTCCTCCTCCACCGGGAAGTCGGCGTTGGCCAGGCAGGCCGAGACGTGGTCGGCGCGGGTGACGCCTGCCGAGGTGAAGGCCTCCTTCACCGCTTCGGCAAGGGTGTCCATCGCCGGCTCCACGCCTACCGCCGGCGGGCGGAATCCGCCTCCGCGGGCCGTGGCCAGGACGGTTCCGTCGGCGGCCACGACCGCCACGTCGGTTTTGCTGTTGCCCGCGTCTACGGCGAGGACACGTGCGGTCATGCCCACGCGAGGTGCTCCCGGTTGTGTGCGATCAGCTGGTCGGTGAGTTGCTCCGCGTACGCGTACTGGCCGATCAGGGGGTGGGAGAGCAGAGCCTTGAAGACCCGGGTGCGGCCGCCGTGCAGGGCCGCGTCCAGGGCCAGGTCCTCGTAGGCCGTCACCTGGGCCATCAGGCCCGCGTACAGGGGGTCCGGGGGCGCCATCGGGAGAGGGGTCGCGCCCTTCGTTCCCACCCCGGCCTGTACCTCGATCACCGCGTCGTCGGGGAGGAAGGGAAGCGTGCCCTTGTTGGAGGTGTTGACCACTTGGTACGGGCTGCCGGCGCCGTTCAGCAGCGCGGCCGCCAGGTCCACCGCGGCCTCCGAGTAGTACGCGCCGCCTCTCTTGGAGAGCAGTTCCGGCTTCTCGTCGAGGGAAGGGTCGGCGTAGAGGGTGAGCAACCTCCTTTCCATTTTCGCCACTTCCGCGGCGCGCGACGGTTTGGTGCGCAGTTCTCGCACCACCTCGTCGTGGGCGTAGTAGTAGCGCAGGTAGTACGACGGCACCACGCCCAGACGGTCCAGGAGGGGGCGGGGGAGGTGCAGGTCGGCGGCGAGGGTGTCGCCGTGGTCGGCCAGCAGTGTCGGCAGGACGTCCTCGCCCTCGGGGCCGCCCAGGCGTACCCCGGTCTCCCAGGTGAGGTGGTTGAGGCCCACGTGGTCGAGGTGGACGTCGGCGGGGGTCACGCCGAGCATGGCCGCGAACTTGCGCTGGAAGCCGATCGCCACGTTGCACAGGCCGACCGCCTTGTGGCCCGCCTGGAGCAGGGCCCGGGTCACGATGCCGACCGGGTTGGTGAAGTCGATGATCCAGGCGGTGGGGTTGGTACGGCGGACGCGGTCCGCGATGTCCAGGACCACGGGGACCGTGCGGAGTGCCTTTGCCAGGCCGCCGGCGCCCGTCGTCTCCTGGCCCACGCAGCCGCATTCCAGGGGCCAGGTCTCGTCCTGCTCGCGGGCCGCCTGACCGCCCACGCGGAGCTGGAGGAGGACCGCGTCCGCACCTTCCACCGCCGCGTCCAGGTCTGTCGTCGTGGTGATCGTGCCGTGGTGACCCTGGCGCTCGAAGATGCGGCGGGCCAGGCCACCCACCAGTTCCAGACGGTCCGTCGCCGGGTCCATCAGGACCAGTTCCGCTATCGGCAGGGTGTCCCGGAGGCGGGCGAAGCCGTCGATGAGTTCGGGGGTGTAGGTCGAGCCTCCGCCGACCACGGTGAGTTTCACAGGTGGTTCAACCCTTCACTCCGGTGAGCGTGACGCCCTCGACGAACGCCTTCTGCGCGAAGAAGAACACGAGGATCACAGGGGCCATGACCAGTACGGTCGCGGCCATGGTCAGGTTCCAGTCGGTGTGGTGTGCGCCCTTGAACGACTCCAGGCCGTAGGAGAGCGTCCAGGCGCCCGGGTTCTCGGACGCGTAGATCTGGGGGCCGAAGTAGTCGTTCCACGCGTAGAAGAACTGGAAGAGGGCCACAGCGGCTATCCCCGGCTTCGCCATGGGGAGGACGACCCGCAGGAGTGTGCGGAATTCGCCGCAGCCGTCCACCCTCGCCGCGTCCAGGTACTCGTTCGGGATCGTCATCAGGAACTGGCGCAGGAGAAAGATCGAGAACGCGTCTCCGAACGCCATCGGGATGATCAGGGGCCACAGGGTGCCCGAGAGGTCCAGCTGCTTCGCCCAGAACAGGTACATCGGGATGATGACCACCTGGGGCGGCAGCATCATCATCGAGATGACCAGCATCAGAGACAAATTCCGGCCACGGAAGCGGAACTTGGCGAGCGCGTACGCCACCGGGACGGACGACACGACGGTGAGGACGGTGCCCAGACCCGCGTAGATCAGGGTGTTCTTCCACCAGGTCAGAAAGCCGGGCGTGTCGAAGACCTTGGTGTAGTTGCCCCACTCCCAGGTGTCCGGGACCAGGTCGCGGGTGAGCGCCTGCTGGTCGCTCATCAGCGAGGTCAGGACGACGAACACGAAGGGCAGGGTGAAGAAGAGCGCGGCCGCGACGCCGAGCGAGTGGACGGCGATCCACTCCAGCAGCGCCCTGCGCCGGGCCGTGCGCTCGGCGATGCTCGGAGCGCTCAACTCCACCGGCTTGTCCAGCACTTGGGTCATGGTCAGTCACCTGCCTGCATCAGTCCGCCCCGACGCCGCATCAGCAGCGCGGTGAACGCCATGGCCAGCGCGAACAGCACCAGCGCGACCACGCACGCCGAGCCGTAGTCGAAGCGCTGGAAGCCGAGGTTGTAGACGAGCTGGGGGAGGGTCAGCGTCGACTTGTCCGGATAGCCCGGCTCGAACTGCTGGCCGGAGCCGCCGATGATGCCGGAGGCGACCTTCCCGGCCACCAGTGGCTGCGTGTAGTACTGCATGGTCTGGATCACGCCCGTGACGACGGCGAACATCACGATCGGCGAGATGTTCGGCAGGGTCACGAACCGGAACCGCTGCCAGGCCGACGTCCCGTCCAGCTCCGCGGCCTCGTACTGCTCCTTCGGTACGTCGAGCAGCGCGGCCATGAAGATGACCATGAGGTCGCCCACGCCCCACAGCGCCAGCGCGGTGAGGGCCGGCTTGGACCAGGCGGGGTCCGTGAACCAGCCGGGCGTCGGCAGCCCCAGGCCGTCGAGGACCGAGTTGACCGGGCCGGTGCCGGGGTTGAGGAGGAAGACGAAGGCCAGCGTCGCGGCGACCGGCGGGGCGAGGTACGGCAGGTAGAAGAGGGTGCGGAAGACACCCGTGCCGGTCTTGATCTTCGTGATCAGCAGACCGATGCCGAGCCCGAACACCACCCGGCAGGTCACCATCACCAGCACCAGCCAGAGCGTGTTGCGCAGTGCCGGCCAGAACAGCGGGTAGTCGTTGAAGACGTAGGCCCAGTTGCCCAGGCCGCGGAAGACCGGTGTGCCGAAGCCGTCGTACTTCATCAGTGAGAAGTACACGGTGGACACCAGCGGATAGGCGAAGAAGACGCCGAAACCGATGAGCCACGGTGACAGGAAGGCCACCGTTCGAAGCGCCGACCTGCGGCGCTTCGCGCGGAGAGTGTGCGTCGGCATCGGGACGCTACTTCGCCTGCTCGATGTCGGTGTCGATCTGCCGGGCGGTCTTCTCCAGACCGGCCTTCAGGTCCTTCACCTTGCCCGACTCGTACTGGTAGCCGAAGTCCTGCAGCGTCGTCTGGTACGTCGAGCCGTTGACGGAGGCCGGCGGCGTGTTCGACTCCGGGTTCCGGGCGATGTCCAGGAACGTCTTGAAGCCGGGGTCCACCTTCAGGTCGGGCGACTTCAGCGCGGCGAACGTGGAGGGCACGTTGTGGATGGCGTTGGCGAAGGACACGACGGCCTCCGTGTCGGTCGTCAGGTACTTCACCAGCTCCCAGGCCGCGTTCTGCTTCTCGCTCTGCGGGGCGATGCCGATGATCGTGCCGGAGAGGAAGCCCTTGCCGTACTGGTCGACCTCGTCGTCCGCGACGGGCATCGGGGCGGTGCCGACCTCGAAGTCGACGCCGGAGTCCTTCGCCATGCCGAGGCGCCACTCGCCGTCGAGCTGCATGGCCACCTGGCCGGTCTGGAACGGGTGCTTGGCGCCCCACTCGTCACCGAAGGTGTTTCGGTACTTCTCCAGCTTCGCGAAGCCGCCGAGGTCGTCGACGAGCTTCTTCTGGTACGTGAACATGTCGGCGAAGGCCGGGTCCTTGGCGATGTTGGACTTGCCGTCCTTGTCGAAGTAGGCGTGGTCCCACTGGGACATGTAGTGGTCCACGACCGTCTCGTAGCCGTGGTACGTCGGCATGAAGCCGAGCTGCTCGTAGCTGTCGCCCTTGGTCCTCGTCAGCTTCTTCGCGACCTTCGCGAACTGCGACCAGGTCTTCGGCGGGGACGTGATGCCCGCCTTCTCGAAGGCGTCCTTGTTGTAGTAGAGGCCGTAGGCGTCGCCCAGCAGCGGCAGGGCGCAGCGGGTGCCCTCGAACTGGGTGTAGTCCAGCATCGGCTTCGGGATGATCTTGTCGAGGTCGAGCTTCGACTTCTCGATGAACGGCTTCAGGTCGAGGAAGGCGCCGGAGGAACAGAACTTGCCGATGTTGGAGGTCGTGAACGACGACACCACGTCCGGACCGCTCGAACCGCCCGCTCGCAGCGCCTGGTTGAGCTTGTCGTCGTTGATGTTGCCGACGACCTTCACCGTGATGTTCGGGTGGGCCTTCTCGAAGCGGTCCACGTTCGCCTGGATCGCCTTGGCCTCGGCGGGCGCGCTCCAGCCGTGCCAGAAGGTGATCGTCGTCTTGGCGTTGGGGTCGTCGGTGGCACCGGACTCCGACTGGCCGGTGCAGGCCGTGGCGAAGAGGGCCAGGGAGGCGGTGGCGGCGAGGGCGGCGGCCGCCTTGCGGGACGGTGAGGGTATGACGTTCCAGGACTTTCCGGGCATGGCAGGGTCTCCCAAGGGCGGGACGGGGTGAGTGAGGGAAGGCGGGGGGTGGGTTAAAGGGCTGAGCTCAGGGGGGGGCTCAGCGTGCGGTGTCGAAGACCTCGTCGCGCGTGGTCGCGAGGGCGCTCTCCAACGCGCCCCGCAACACGGGGTGTTCACGCACGTCCCCGACGACGAGCCGGGGCCGGGCCGCGGCCAGTTCCTCCAGCTCGGCCTGGACGAGGGCGCGCAGCGCCTCGCCGCCGGAGGTGAGGGAGGCGCCGCTGAGGACGACCAGTTCGGGGTCGAGGACCGAGACGAGGGAGGCGAGACCGGTCGCGAGCCGGGTCGCGTAGGTCTCCAGGAGGAGCCGGTTGAGGACGGTGTCCTCCGCGGCGGCCCGTTCGACGAGGGCGGCGGCCGCCTCGGGGTACGGCCCCGACGGGATGTTCGCGATACCGAGTTCGCTCGCGAGATGGGGGATCGCCTGCGAACCGGCCAGCTCCTGGTAGCCACCACTGTTGGCTTTGGTTACCTGGCGGACCAGGGGGGCGCCCGGAACCGGCAGGAAACCTACCTCTCCCGCGCCGCCGGTCCAGCCGCGATGCAGCCGGCCGCCGAGGACCAGGGCGGCGCCCAGGCCCCCTTCGTTCCACAGCAGCACGAAGTCCTCGTGACCGCGGGCCGCGCCGAGCCGCTGCTCGGCCACCGCCACGAGGTTGACGTCGTTCTCGTACTCGACCGGCATCGGCAGGGCCGCGGCGAGTTCGTCGAGCAGCGCCGGGGTGTGCCAGCCGGGGAGGTGGGAGGCGTAGCGCAGCCGGCCCGTGTTGGGGTCGAAGGCGCCGGGGGTGCCGATGACGAGCCGGTGGATGTCGTCGTGGGCGAGGCCTGCCGCCTTCACCGCGCCGTCGAGGGCGTCGGTGACCTGCCGGACGACGGGTCGGGCCGGCCGCCTGCCGGGGGTGGGCAGTTCGTACGACCCCACCGTGCGGCCCGTGATGTCGGCGACGGCGGCGAGGATGCGTTCGGGGGTGACATCGAGCCCCGCGGCGTACGCGGCGGCCGGATTGACCTCGTACAGCTGGGCGCCCGGGCCGGGGCGGCCCTCCGTCGTGCCGGTGGCCAGGACGAGGCCGGCGGCTTCGAGGCGGGCGAGCAACTGGGAGGCGGTCGGCTTGGAGAGGCCGGTCAGCTTGCCGATCCGCGTGCGGGACAGCGGCCCGTGCTCCAGGAGGAGGTCCAGGGCGGCACGGTCGTTCATGGCGCGCAGGACGCGCGGGGTGCCCGGCGTACCGGCGGTTCCTGCCATGGGGATCGACACCTGCCTCTCGGCTGACCAGCTTCTCAGCGATCTACGACGGAAGTCCATCCAGGATCACTGTTAGGAAAGTTTCCTATCGGGTTGCCAGGAAGGTAGACCCGAGGGGGAGGTGTCGTCAAGAGAGGTCTATACCAGGCAACCGTGCGGTGACCGGTTCCGGCGATGCCGCACGGCGAGTGCCTGATCGCCTTCTCGCGGGTCAGGACCATCGGCAGCAAGCCGCTGACCGGGCGTGAGCTGGACGAACTCGCCCAGCGGGAGTACGAGAAGGTGATCGCCGAGGGACGGTGCGAGGCGCCGTGGCCGCGGTGGCGGGGGTGGGTCGGCTGAGGGAGGCGCGGCTACTTCGTCACGCTGGGCGGCGTCAGCGGGGTGGCCGCCTGGGCCTGCGGAGAGGACGTGTTGGAGTACGCCGACGGAGCCGCCATCCCCGCCGTCGGGTCGGTGGCGGCCGCCTCCTCCGTCGTGAGGGGAGCGCGGCCGACGATCCGGATGTCGGCGGCGTCGAAGGCGCGCTTGATGCGCCAGCGCAGCTCGCGTTCCACCGTCAGGGACTTGCCGGGCATGGTCTTCGCGGACACCCGTACGACCATCGAGTCCAGCAGCACGCTGTCCAGGCCGAGGACCTCGATCGGGCCCCAGAGGAGCTCGTTCCAGGGCTCCTCCTTGCTCATCTTCTCGGCGACCTCGTCGATGGTGCGCTTGACCTTGTCCAGGTCCTCCGAGGAGCGGACGGTGACGTCCACGCCGGACGTCGACCAGCCCTGCGAGAGGTTGCCGATGCGCTTGACCTCGCCGTTGCGGACGTACCAGATCTCGCCGTTGTCGCCGCGCAGCTTGGTCACGCGCAGGCCGACCTCGATGACCTCGCCGGAGGCGACGCCGGCGTCGATGGAGTCGCCGACGCCGTACTGGTCCTCCAGGATCATGAAGACGCCGGAGAGGAAGTCGGTGACCAGGTTGCGGGCGCCGAAGCCGATCGCCACGCCCGCCACGCCGGCGGAGGCCAGCAGCGGGGCCAGGTTGATGTCGAAGGTGGCGAGGATCATCAGGGCCGCGGTGCCCATGATCAGGAAGCTCGCCACCGAGCGCAGGACCGAGCCGATCGCCTGCGAGCGCTGACGGCGCCGCTCGACATTGACCAGCAGGCCGCCGAGGGCCGTGCCGTCCACCGCCTGGGCGGTGCGGTTCATCCGGTCTATGAGCTTGGTGATCGCCCGCCGGATCGCCACTCTCAGCACTGCCCCGATGACCAGGATCAGCAGGACCTTCAGGCCTATCGCGAGCCAGGTCGACCAGTTCTGCTCGACCCAGCTCGCGGCCTGGGTCGCGCTCTCGTGGGCGTCCTGGATCGAGGGCACCGCCGGGGTCGTCGTCTCCGACGGGGACGGTGACGGGGTCGAACCGGCGGCCAGTAGGTCGGCGGGCAAGGACACGGCTGGTACCTCCAGTGCAGCGGCCCGCCCCACCGGCAGATGGTCAAGGTCACGAAAAGGTCACCGGCAGGGCAGGTCCACCACACTATCGGGGCATCGTGTGTGGATCGTCGCCGTGTTCGAGGGAGGAACCGTGCCCACCCGGGGATGAACTGGTGGGATGAACAGTTCGTCATCCTGGGGATGAATCAGATGTGGTCGAAAACACTCCCAGCCCGTTACCGGGACATGGTGGCGCTTTCACCAGGCAAGAGGGGAGACTGAGTCCAGATCGTCCCGGCGCGAGCCACGCGCCGCCGACGCCCAAGGAGGCATCCGTGCCGCATGTCCTGGTCCTCAACGCGTCGTACGAGCCACTCGGCGTCGTACCGCTCCGCCGCGCGCTCGTCCTCGTCCTCGAGAACAAGGCCGTATGCCTCGAGGAGTCCGGCGCCTTTATGCACAGCGCAACCGTCACAGTCCCCGCACCCAGCGTGGTCCGGCTCAAGCGATTCGTCCGGGTTCCCTATCGGGGGCCCGTTCCTCTTACCCGCAGGGCGCTCTTCGCGCGCGACGGGGGCCGGTGCATGTACTGCGGTGGCGTCGCAACCAGCGTCGACCACGTCATCCCGCGCAGCCGCGGGGGCAAGCACGTCTGGGACAACGTGGTGGCCTCGTGCCGCCGCTGCAACCACGTGAAGGCCGACCGACACCTGTTCGAGATCGGCTGGCGGCTGCGCCACAAACCTGCTCCACCCACCGGCCTCGCCTGGCGCATCATCGGCACCGGGCATAGGGACCCGCGCTGGCTGCCGTACTTGCAGCCGTTCGGCGCGGAGGACGCCATGGCCCGGATCGACGGCATTTCCGCCTGACGATCCGGGCCTTCGCATACCCGGCGTGCCGTGCGTGTGACCGTCCGGCCCCGAGGGTCCCCCGTGCCCCCGGGGCCGGACGGTCACGTGGCCGCCGGGCCGTCCTCACCCGCAGCGCGGCTCCGCTCTCACACGTACCGCAGCTCCGCCGGCCGCACCGAGCGGTGCAGCAGGGGCAGTGAGGTGGCCGCCGCCAGCAGGCAGCAGGCGTACACCGCGAGGGGGACCAGCAGCGAGACGTACGGCACGTCCGGCAACACGTACTCCGTGGTGATCGACGCGTACCAGACGCCGATCGCCATGCCGCCGGCGCCCGCCGCCACGACCGCCGGGATCAGCGGGAGCGCGGTCTCCAGGAACAGCGCCCGGGCCAGCACCCCGCGCGGCACCCCGGCAGCGTTCTGCACCGCCAGGCCCCGGCGCCGGGTGGCCAGGGACTCGGCGGTACCGACAGCGAGAGCCGACAGGACGATCCCGAGGGCGACGAGGATCGCGGCCGCCGTCAGATCGAGGCCCGTCGTATAGAACTCCATGCGCATGCCGAGGTGGCCCTCGCGCCTCATGGCGTGCAGATCGGCGAGCATTACCTGCCGCACTCCCACGAAGCCGGTGCCGACCACGGTCACCAGCAGCACGGCCCCGTGGGTTCGGGCCGCCGCCCACGGGTCGTCGCGCAGCCGTTCCGCAGCGATCAGCAGGGCCGGGCGCTGAGCCCGGACCGCGAGGGTGCGGCCCAGCAGGCCGGAGGACCAGCCCGTCAGCCACACCGCCGCGGCACCGACCAGCAGGGTCAGGGCCAGGATGATCACCGGAAGGGGGGAGACCACGTGGGGCCTGTCGAACACCGAGGTGCGCAAGGTCAGTACCGCCGACACCGCGAGCAGCCCGGTCCCCACCAGGAACACCCGGCCCGGACGCTGGGCGGTCCGCACCCGGCGCACCCAGCCGAGCGGTGACGCCACCACCCGGCGCAACGCCAGCGCGGCCACCGCCGCTCCCAGCGCCGGTACCGCCAGGGTGACCAGGGTCATCCCCGCCCAGGCGAGGGCGGTCGGACTGGTCCACAGGGACAGCAGCACCGGAACCGCGACCGCGGTGGCGAGCGCCGAGCCCAGCAGACAGGCGATCCCCGTCTCCAGCGCGGCGATCCGGCGCACCTGCCAGGGAGCGGCCCCGGCCAGTCGCAGCCCGGCGAGCCGCCGGTCGCGGTGGACGGCACCGATCCGCGCGGTCTGGCCGAGGAAGCCGAGCACCGGGATGAGAAGGAGCGCCAGGCTGAAGATCACCCCGGAGCGCTGTCCCGGGTCGTTCAGCAGGCCGTGCGCGAGCGGCACGCTGTTGTAGCCGTCGAGCGAGGCCAGCGCGACGCCCGCCTGCACGAACCCGGTCGCGAGCGCCGCCCCGACCGCCGTGAGGGCGACCCGCCACCACTCGCGCCGGTCGGATCCCTGGGTGAGCAGCCAGGCCAGCCGGAGGTCGGCCCTCATGCCGCCACCTCCAGCGGCGTCACGGTCCCGTCGGCCAGCCGCACCTCGCGGTCCGCGTACGCCGCCACCTGGGCGTCGTGCGTGATCAGCAGCACCGCCGTGCCCGACTCGCGGGCCGTGTGCGTCAGGGCCGTCATCACCTGCTCGCTCGCCAGCGAGTCCAGCGCCCCGGTCGGCTCGTCCGCGAAGACCACCTTCGGGCCGGTGACCAGGGCCCGGGCCAGGGCCGCCCGCTGGGCCTGGCCGCCGCTCATCTCGCCGGGCCGCAGCTCCTCCTGCCCGCGCACCCCGAACCGCTCCAGCCATTCACCGGCCTTCGCCTGTGCCTCCTGCCTGCGCGCACCGGCGAGCAGCAGCGGCAGCGCCACATTGTCCAGGGCCGTCAGCTCCGGGATCAGCTGCCCGAACTGGAAGACCACGCCGAACTCCGTACGCCGCAGCTCGCTCAGCCGCCGCTCGGGCAGCCGGTCCAGCCGCTCCCCGGCATACGTCACCGAGCCGCTGTCCGGGCGGACGATGCCGGACAGGCAGTGCAGCAGCGTGGACTTTCCGCTGCCGCTGGCGCCGGTGACGGCGAGGATCTCGCCGGCCCGCAGCTCGACGGAGGCGCCGCGCAGGGCCTCGGTCCTGCCGTGTGCCTTGACGAGGTCACGGGCCGCCAGCAGCGGCACCGCGCCTCCCCCTGTGTTGCTCATGCTGCGTCGACCTCCGCGGTCAGGGTGGTGAGCCGGGCCGCCGTGGTCGTCATCCAGCGGAGGTCGGCATCGAGGTGGTTGAGGGCGTAGTCCGCCGAGAGCACGGTCGCGAGATCGGTGCCCGACGCGGTCTTGACCGCCGTGAGCTCCCGCATCCGTGCCATGTGGGCGGTGCGCTGGGCGCGCAGATAGGCCTCGGGGTCGCCGCCCGACAGGATCGACACGACGACCTTGGCGAAGATCTCGTTCGTCACGAACGGCGCGGGTGGCGCGATCTCGCCGGCCCACCTGGCCAGTTCGCGCGCTCCGGCGTCCGTCGAGCGGTACGTGGTGCGCTCCGGGCCGCCGTCCGCATCGGTGCCCTCGACCTCGGCGAGCCCGTCGCGGACCAGTCGCTGCAGGGTCGTGTAGACCTGCCCGTAGGCCAGTGGGCGGGCCTGCGGGAAGCGTTCGTCATGGCGTCGCTTGAGGTCGTAGCCATGGCTCGGCCCCGTGGCGAGCAGCCCCAGCAGGATGTGGCGGGTGCTCATGCCGATCATTATGTACTGCGTACATGTACTGAGTGAATAGTGATCAGAAAAATAGTTCGAGAAGGGCGGCCTGTGGAGCAGAATGTGCGGAACAGAATGTGACACGAGGCACGTTGTTCGTTTCTGGACGTCTGTCCCCGCGCCCGGTGGGTAGGGCTGCGGTAACCCGCACGCCGTACTAGCAGAGGAGGGCACCCGTGCCCACAGCATCGGCCCTGTCCAAACCCGAGGCGCCCAGCGAGCCCGTGATGTACGAAGGCGTCTTCACCGAACCGGAGATGCACGCCTGCGTCTTCAGCGCCGAGGGCGCCTCCGCCGAAACCCCCCTCACCAGCGAACCTCCCCTCCCCGACGTCGAGCCCCTCACCAGCGAGCCGCCGCTCGCCGACGCCGCGCCGCTGACGAGTGAGGCAGCCGTCTGGGATGCGGGTATGGACACCGGTATGGACATGGATTTCCCGAGGCCGTAGATGACAGCAGAGCGGTCGGCCGAAGCCCTTGCCGAGGGTTCTGAGGGCCCTGAGGGTCCCGAGAGCCCCGAGGATCTCCCCTCCGACGACCTGGCCCGGCTCGCCGAGTTGCACGGCGTCGCCACCTCCTACCAGCCGTCCGCCGACCGTACGGTCACGGCCTCCGCCGCCGCGCTCACCCTCGCCCTGGCCGCCCTCGACGTCGACACGAGCACACCCGGGGCCGTCGGTGCCGCGCTCGGCGCGCGGGAGCGGGAGCTGCGCGAGCGGCTGCTGCCGCCGACGGTCGTGTGCTGGAGCGGGGCCGAGCCCGAGGCGCTGGCCGGGCTGCCGTCCGGCACCCGGCTGCACATCGAGACCGAACAGGGCGAGGCCCGCGCCGCCGCCGACCACCTCCCGCCCGGCGTCCACCGCTTGACGGCGACCGCCCCCGACGGCCGTACGGCGACCAGCCACCTGGTCGTCGCCCCGCCCCGCCTGCCCACGCCCCCCGGACGCTCGTACGGCCTCCTCGTCCAGCTCTACTCCCTCCTCTCCCGCCGCTCCTGGGGCATGGGCGACCTCGGCGACCTCGCCGAACTCGCCGCCTGGGCCGGCCGGGCGCTGGGCGCCGGATTCGTGCAGGTCAACCCGCTGCACGCGGCCGTACCCGGATCCCCGACCGACCCTTCCCCCTACCGCCCGTCCTCCCGCCGTTTCCCCGACCCGGTGCACCTGCGGGTCGAGGACGTGCCCGAGTTCGCACACGTCGAGGACCGTGAGCGCGTGCGGGTCTTGCTGGAGCGGGCCGGGCGGCTGCGTGAAGCGGTACTGGAGAAGGGGGAGTTGATCGACCGGGACGCGGTGTGGGAGGCCAAGCGCGAGGCGCTGGAGCTGGTGCGCGAGGTACCGCTCGGGCCGGGGCGGCGGGCCGCGTACGTCGACTTCCTCGCGCAGGAGGGGGACGCGCTGGAGGACCACGCCACCTGGTGCGCGCTGGCCGAGCTGCACGGCTCGGACTGGCAGCGGTGGCCGGAGGGGCTGCGGGACCCGCGATCACCCGAAACCATCCGCGCGCGGGGCGAGTTGATGGACCGGGTCGACTTCCACTGCCGTCTCGCATGGCTCACCGACGGCCAGCTGACCACCGCGCAGCGGCTCGCGCGGGAGGCGGGGATGCCGGTCGGGATCGTGCACGACCTCGCGGTCGGTGTGCATCCCGGGGGCGCGGACGCCTGGGCGCAGCAGGAGTACTTCGCGGCCGGGATGTCGGTGGGCGCCCCGCCGGACGCCTTCAACGCCCGCGGCCAGGACTGGGGGCTGCCGCCCTGGCGGCCGGACCGGCTGGCCGAGTCGGGGTACGAGCCGTACCGCCGACTGCTCAGGGCGCTCTTCCGCTCCGCGGGCGCGCTGCGGATCGACCACGTCATGGGGCTGTTCCGGCTGTGGTGGGTGCCGCAGGGGCATGCGCCGACGGAGGGGACGTACGTCCGTTACGACGCCGAGGCCATGCTCGCGATCCTGGTGCTGGAGGCCTCCCGGGCAGGGGCGGTGGTGATCGGGGAGGATCTCGGCACGGTGGAGCCGGGCGTGCGGGAGACGCTGCGCTCGCGGGGCGTGCTCGGCACCTCGGTGCTGTGGTTCGAGCGGGACTGGGACGGGGGCGGCCGCCCGCTGCCGCCGGAGTCCTGGCGCGCCGACTGCCTCGCCACCGCCACCACCCACGACCTGCCGCCCACCGCGGCCCGCCTCACCGGCGAACACGTCCAACTCCGCGACAGCCTGGGCCTGTTGACCCGCCCACTGGAGCAGGAACGGGCGGAGGCGTCGGCGGACACGGGCGAGTGGCTGGAGCTGCTCTCCCGGCTCGGCCTGCTGCGGGGCTCGCACGGCGGGCACTGCACCTCGCAGGAGGAGGCCGAGATCCAGGCCGTCCACCGCTTCCTGCTGCGCACCCCGGCCCGCATGGTCGGCATCTGGCTCCCGGACGGCGTGGGCGACCGCCGCCCGCAGAACCTGCCGGGGACGTGGGACCAGTACCCGAACTGGCGGCTGCCGATCGCGGACGCGCAGGGGCGAGCGGTGACGCTGGAGGAACTGGCGGAGTCGGCCCGGGTGCGGGCGTTGGTGGAGGTGCTGCGGGGCGAGGCGGTCCGGCGGGGGTGACGCCCCAGCGGACCGCGCCTCATACGGCACCCCGGGCGCGCGGCCCTTCCCGTCGTTCGATACTTTTGGCCCCGTGGACAAGAAGAACGCCCTGCGCGCCGGCGCCCTGGCTGCCGGTACGACGCTGATGATGCTGCTCATGTCGTCCCCCGCGCTCGCGCTCACGCGCGACGACGGCGACGACCCCGGTCAGGGCCTGAGCGTCATGGAGACGCTGGGCCAGTTCGTCTTGGCCCCGATCGTGCTGTTCGCGGTCATCGCGGGCCTCGTGATGGTCCTGGACCGCTCCACGGACCGCCAGCCGAAGGCGAAGGCCAAGGCGAAGGCCTGATTGGCCGGCTGGGCCGGCTCGGCCTGATCACGCTGATCAGGAATCTTCCGCCCGGTCACTGCTTCCCCGAGGGCGCCGACCCTGTCGCACGTACGCGCATCCGCCGTACGTGGGCGAGGCCGGCGCCCTCGGTGTGTTCTCTGCAGGAATGTCTGGGTTCGCTGGTTTCGCCAGGTCCGTCAGGTGTTCTCGGGCAGGCGGCGCTCACGCCGGGTGCGGCGCGGTCAGATACCGCTGCACCGTGGGCGCCAGCCATGCCACGACCTCCTCGGGGGCCAGCGCCACGGCGGGCGGGAACCGTAGGACATAGCGCGTGAGCGCCAGCCCGAGCAGTTGCGACGACGCCAGTGCGGCCCGCGCCGAGGCCTGCTCGGGGTCGGGGCACACCCGGCGGGCGAGGGGCAGCAACTGCTCCCCGAAGATGCCCCGCATGCGCTCGGCCCCGGCCTGATTGGTCGCGCCGACCCGGAGCAGGGCCGTGAGGACCTCGTTCTCCTCCCACATGGCCAGGAAGTGCGTCACGAGCGCCCGGCCGACCTCGTCCCGGGGGAGCGACGCCGGGTCCGGCAGCTTCAGATCTATGGCGACGGCCGCCGCGAACAGACCCTCCTTGTTGCCGAAGTAGCGCATCACCATCGACGGATCGATGTTCGCGTCCTTGGCGATGGCGCGAATGGTGGCGCGCTCGTAACCGTCGGCCGCGAAGCGCTCGCGGGCCGCGTCGAGGATCGCCGTGCGGGTGGCCTCGGAACGGCGTGCTGGGGTGGGGGGCTTGCTCTGGGGCATGTCAACAAGCGTAGGCCAACATTCGTGGGCCAACAAGCGTTGACGTCCTCGCCGGGGCGGTTCTATGGTTGCCAACAAGCGTTGACCAACAGGCGTTGACCTACGAGCGTTGGCCAGCAACTGTTGGCCCACAGGCGTTGGCACCAGGAGGCCACCATGACCACCATGAACGGCACCAGCACCAGCACCACCCACCCCGTGCTCGTCGTCGGCTCCGGCCCGACCGGGCTCCTCCTGGCCGGTGACCTCGCCGCCGCCGGCGTCCCCGTCGCCCTCGTCGAGAAGCGCCCTCACAAGATCAGCAACCTCTCCCGCGCCTTCGGCGTGCACGCCCGCACCCTGGAACAGCTCGACGCCCGCGGCCTCGCCGACCAGTTGCTCGCCACCGGCAGCACCATCACCGAGTTGCGCCTGTTCCGCCGCCTCTCCCTCGATCTCGGCACGCTGCCGTCCCGCTTCCCGTTCCTGCTCATCACCCCGCAGTACGAGGTCGAGCGGCTGCTGGAGCGGCGGGCGCGTGAGCTCGGTGTCGAGTTCCTCTTCGAGAGCGAGGTCGTGGGGCTGCGGCAGGACGACAGCGGGGTCGACCTCGACGTGCGCGGCCCGGACGGGGCGGTCGTCACGCGCCGCGCCGCCTACGTCGTCGGCGCGGACGGCCACCGCAGCGCCGTACGCCAGGCCGTGGGCCTGCCCTTCCCCGGCGTCTCCGTCATCAAGTCCCTGTTCCTCGCGGACGTGCGGCTCGCCGAGCGGCCCGAGAGCGTGCTCACCGTCAACGGCGCCGGTGACGCCTTCGCGATGATCGCCTCCTTCGGCGACGGCTGGTACCGCGTCATGGGCTGGAACCGCCACCACGAGGTCCCCGACGACGCCCCGCTCGACCTCGACGAGGTCAAGGAGGTCACCCGCCGCGCCCTGGGCACCGACTACGGCATGCATGACGCGCGCTGGCTCTCCCGCTTCCACAGCGACGAGCGACAGGCGCCGCAGTACCGGGTCGGACGGGTCTTCCTCGCCGGCGACGCCGCGCACGTCCACTCGCCGGCCGGCGGCCAGGGCATGAACACCGGCCTCCAGGACGCGGCCAACCTCGGCTGGAAGCTCGCCGCGGTCGTCAAGGGGCGGTTGCCCGAGGGGCTCCTGGAGACCTACCAGGCCGAGCGCCACCCGGTCGGCAAGGCCGTGCTCCGCAGCAGCGGTGGGCTGGTCCGGCTGGCGAGGGCGCAGAACCCGGCGTTGCGCGCCGTACGCGCCCTCGTCTCCGTCGTCGTCAACGCGGCCCGGCCCGCCCGGGCGAAGGCGCTGGCCCAGATCTCGGGCATCGGCTACCGGTACCCCGCCCCGCGCGCCTCCCACCGTCTGGTCGGCACCCGCGTCCCGGACGTGGCTCTGGAGAGCGGCCGCCTTTACGAGGCCCTGCGTGGCGGTCGGTTCGTCCTGATCGTCCCGGAGGCCTACGGGAGTCAGGGCGCCCGTAAGGGCCGGCTGGCGGTGGAACGCTGGGCGGGCGACCGCCGTACGGCCGTGCTGGTGCGGCCCGACGGATACGTGGCGTGGGCGGCGGATTCCGCGGACACGCGGGCGATCGAGGAGGCGCTCGCCGTCCACGTGGGGTGAGGGAAGCCCCTCCTGACCGGGGTCGGCCCCTTCCTGTCGGAGGCCGGATCCCCCTACCGCGGTTCGGGCGCCCCTGCGAGCAACTCCCGCAACAGGTCGGCCAGCTGGTCGGCCTGTTCGTCGTCGAGGGTGGACAGGGCCTCCGTCTGGACGGCCAAGCCGGCGCCGACCGCCTGGTCGATGATGTCCAACCCCTTCTCGGTGAGCGTGACTTGCAGGCCGCGGCGGTCGTGCGGGTCGGGGGAGCGGCGCAGCAGGCCGGCCCGTTCCAGCTTGTCGAGCCGGCCGGTCATGCCTCCGGTGGTGAGCATCAGCGTCGCCGAGAGCTGGCGGGGCGAGAGGGTGTAGGGCTCACCGGAGCGGCGCAGGGTCGCCAGGACGTCGAACTCGCCGCGCGAGATGCCGTAAGGCGCGTACGCCTTCTCCATGCGGTCGCCCAGTGTGCGCGAGAGGCGGTAGATCCGCCCGAAGACCTCCATCGCCTTGGTGTCGAGGTCGGGCCGCACGGCCGCCCACTGGTCGATGATCGCGTCGACGGGGTCCCTGCGCTGGGGGCGTTCGCTCATATGTCGAGTATCGGCGGTCTGATGCTGGCCTGCAAGAAAGTAGCTTGACGGAAAGTGGCTTGACGCTAAGCTGCTTCCTGCTGACCTACTTTGCGCTGACCTACTTCGAAGGGTGCGTTCCATGGCCGCCAACCGCGTCGGCGGTGTCTCTCCCGCCCTGATACTCCTCACCGCCCTCGCGCCCATCTCCTGGGGCACGACCTACGCGGTCACCACCGAGCTCCTGCCGGCCGACCGCCCCCTGTTCACCGGCCTGATGCGCGCCCTCCCCGCCGGCCTGCTGCTGGTCGCCCTGGCTCGCGTGCTGCCGCGCGGCGCCTGGTGGTGGAAGTCGGCGGTGCTGGGGGCGCTGAACATCGGTGCCTTCTTCCCTCTCCTCTTCCTCTCCGCGTACCGGCTGCCCGGCGGTATGGCGGCGGTTGTCGGTTCGGTCGGCCCGCTGTTCGTCGTGGGTCTCTCGGCGCTGCTCCTCGGGCAGCGGCCGACGGTGCGGAACGTGCTCACCGGGGTCGTGGCGGCGTTCGGCGTCAGCCTGGTGGTGCTGAAGGCGGCCGGGGCGCTCGATCTCGTCGGCCTGCTGGCGGCCCTGGCCTCCACGGCGTCCATGTCCACCGGCACCGTCCTGACCAAGCGGTGGGGGCGCCCCGAGGGTGTCGGCCCGCTCGCCCTCACCGGCTGGCAGTTGACGGCCGGCGGCCTGCTCATCGCGCCCCTCGCCCTCCTGGTCGAGGGTGCCCCGCCCGCGCTCGACGGCCGGGCGGTCGGCGGCTACCTCTATCTGGCGCTGGCGAACACGGCGGTCGCGTACTGGCTGTGGTTCCGCGGCATCGGCCGCCTCAGCGCCACGCAGGTCACCTTCCTCGGCCCGCTGTCCCCGTTGACCGCCGCCGTGGTCGGCTGGGCGGCGCTGGGGCAGGCGCTGGCCCCGCTCCAACTGGCGGGCATGGTGCTCGCGTTCGGGGCGACGGTCGTGGGGCAGATCGGGGTGGGCGGAACGGTCGCGGGATCGTTCAGTGGCAGATCGTTCAGTGGCGGATCATTCAGTTCTGCTGAAAAGAAGCGTCAAAAAGATTCGATGGACGTGACAAATCCGACGCTGCAACGGTAGATCGAGCCCGATCACCGACCAGCGAAAGGATCTCCGTGACCGTCGTCCTCCCCAGGACCGCCACCTCCACCCCCACCACCGCCTCCCTTCTCAGCGCACCCGTCCTCGGCATCGCCCTCGCCGCCCTCGCCACGGTCGTCTGGTCGGGCAGCTTCGTCACCTCCCGTGCGTTGCACGACAGCGTGCCGCCGGTGCAGCAGGCGTTCTGGAGGTGGCTGGTGGCGCTGGCCGCGGTGGCTCCCTTCGGTGCCCGGCAGGCCTGGCGGCAGCGGAAGGTGATCCGTCGTCACCTCGGGTTCGTGCTCCTCGCCTCTCTCCTCGGCGTCACCACCTACAACACCCTCGTCAACCAGGCCGGGTTGACCACGACCGCCGCCAACATGGGCATGATCATGGCCGCTTCGCCGGTCCTGATGGCCGTGTTCGAAGGGGTCGCGGGGGTCCGGCTGGGCGCGCGCCGGGTGGCGGGGCTGCTGACGGCCTGTGCGGGCGTCGTGCTGCTGATCGGGGGTGGCGCGGGCGGGGCCGGGTTCGCGGCAGGGGACCTGTGGATGGTGGCCGCGGCCTGCTGCTTCGCGTCGTACAGCGGTCTGTTGCGGCGCAAGCCGGCCGAACTGGGCGGGGTGGCCTTCCTGTTCACCACGTTCCTGCTGGGCGCGGTCCTGCTGGCGCCCGCACAGGGGGTCAGCCTGGCGCTGCAGGGCGGCTTCGAGCCGACGCCCGGGACCGTCCTGCCGATCCTTTACGTGGGAGTCGTCTCCTCCGCCGTCGCGTTCTTCGCCTGGAACAGGGCGATCGCACTGGTCGGCCCGAGCCGCGCCGGGGTCGTCTACTACCTCCAGCCGGTGTGCGTGTCCCTGCTGTCCTGGGCGGTGCTCGGCGAGGCGACAGGCTGGACGCAGGTGCTGTGCATGGCGCTGATCCTCGGCGGGGTCGTCCTGGGGGCCGGGTCGAGTCGGTGACGTAGGTTGCCGCCATGGTCGAGTGGGACATCCGGAAGCTGCAGATCCTGCGGACGCTCAGGGAGCGGGGGACCGTGACGGCAACGGCCGAAGCGCTGCGGATGACGCCGTCGGCCGTGTCGCAGCAGCTGACGAATCTCGCCAAGCAGCTCGGGGTGCCGCTGCTGGAGGCACAGGGGCGGCGGGTGCGGCTGACGGACGCGGCGCGGCTGGTGCTGCGGCACGCCGAGGCCGTGTTCGAGCAACTGGAGCGGGCGGACGCCGAGTTGGCGGCCTACGTGCACGGCGAGGTGGGGGAGGTGCGGGTGGGGGCCTTCTCGACGGCGGTGCCCGCGTTGGTCGTACCGGCCGTGCGGGCCCTGCGGGAGGCGCATCCCGGGGTGGTCGTACGGGTACGGGAGGCGGAGGCCGGGGAGGCGTACGAGCTGCTGGCCGCCGGGGACGTCGACCTCGCGCTGTCCCTCGCCGCGCAGGCCCCGACGGCCGCCGACCCCCGTTTCACCCGCGTCCCGCTGCTCGCCGACCCCCTCGACATCGCGCTGCCCCGCGACCACCCGCTCGCCGACGCGGACGGGCTGCGGCTCGCCGATCTCGCGGGGGAGCCGTGGATCTTCGGCGGGAGCGGGCCCTGGTCGGACATCACCCGCGGGGCCTGCGAGGCGGCCGGGTTCAGCCCTGTCCAGGGGCACTCGGCGGCCGGCTGGACGGCGATCCTGGCGATGGTGGAGGCCGGGATGGGGGTCGCGCTGGTGCCGCGCACGGCGGCGGTGCGCAGGGAGGGCGGCGTGGTGATGCGGGAGCTGACCGCGGACCGGCCTCGGCGGCACGTGGTGGCGGCGGTGCGGAAGGGGGCCGAGGAAGGGGCGGCGGTGGGCAGGGTGCTGGATGCCCTGCGGGCGGTCGCGTCCGGACTCGCCGACGGGCCGTCGCGCTGACGCGCACGGCGGCGGGCCCGGACGCCGTTGCCCTCGAGGACACGCGGCCCGTACCGCGCCGCGGTCGCCTCCGCCCCCAGCCTCGACGTGCAGGTGCCGACCTGCCCCGAGTGGACGCTGTTCGATCTGGTGCAGCATCTGGGCGAGGGGCGCCGCTCCTGGGCCGCCACCGTCGCCGCGGGGCCTACCGCCTCGGCCAAGTCCGCGCCGGAGGGCCCGGCTGTGCCTCGGGAGCGCGAGGCCCTGCTGGAGTGGTTGGCCGCATCGACTCAGCAGCTGTTGGACGCGCTGCGGAAGGCCGGCCCGGATCGAGGTTGCTGGACGTGGTGGGGTGCGTCGCAGTCGCCGCAGACCTGCGGTGCCGCC
The DNA here is from genome assembly GCF_028736035.1 of Streptomyces sp. T12. Lineage (NCBI taxonomy): Bacteria > Bacillati > Actinomycetota > Actinomycetes > Kitasatosporales > Streptomycetaceae > Streptomyces > Streptomyces sp. T12. Next base: position 3,533,334 of record NZ_CP117866.1, on the reverse strand, counting down.
GCCCGACACCAGCTGCAGGAGATCGCGACGCACACCTACGACGCCCAGCTCACCGTGGGTGCCGCGCAGCCGCTGCCGGACGAGGTGCCACTCGACGGTGTCGAAGAGTTCCTGTTCACCTGCTGCGCGACGACGAGCGCCTGGCCGCACCAGCCCGCTGCCGTCGACTTCCACGCCACCGAGGGCCGCTCCTGGCGCCTCTCACTCTCCGCCGACGGCGCACGGGCCACCCGTCTCCCCACGCCCGACACTCTGCCCGGCACTGCTGCCGACGGGGGCCCGGACGCGGCCGCCGCCTCCGCCCGGGGAGAACCCACCCCCCGCCTACGAGTTGAAGTAGTGCCCCTCCTCCAGGTCCTCGATCAGCCCCGGCCCCGTCGGCTCCCAGCTCAGCCACTTCCGGGTCAGGGCGTTCGACGCCGGTACGTCGAGGGCGGTGACGTGGCCGAGCCAGCCGAAGTGGGTGGACGCCTCGCCGGGGGAGATGCCGGTGACCGGCAGGTCCAGGTGGCGGCCGATGACGGCGGCGATGTCGCGGAACGGTATGCCCTCGTCGCCGACGGCGTGCAGCCGCGAGCCTGCCGGTGCCGCCTCCACAGCGAGCCGTACCAGGCGGGCCGCGTCCGAACGGTGCACGGCGGGCCAGCGGTTGGAGCCGTCACCGACGTGGGCCGAGAACCCCTTGGCGCGGGCGATGGAGATCAGCTGCGGGACGAAGCCGTGGTCGCCCCGGCCGTGCACGGACGGCGCGAACCGGACGGACGACGAGCGGACCCCGCGCTCGGCCAGCGCCATGGCCGTGTGCTCCGACCACGCCCGGAGCGCTCCGAACGACTCCGGGGGAACCGTGTCCTCCTCTGTCCCGACCCTCCCCTGCTCAAGTCCCGCCGTCCCCATGGACAGCACGAAGGGCTTGCCCGACCCCTCCAGCGCCGCCCCGATCGCCTCGACGGCGCGCAGGTCGGCCGCGCACGAGGCGGCGAAGTCCGAGAAGTCGTGGATGAAAGCCAGATGGGCGACCCCGTCGGCCGCGGCCGCCCCCTCGGCCAGGCTGTCGGGGTCGTCCAGGTCCCCGCGGTGCACCTCGGCCCCGGCGGCCGTCAGCGCCGCGGCACCGGTGTCCGAGCGGGCCAGGCCCACGACTTGGTGCCCGGCGTCCAGGAGTTCGCGGACGACGGCGGAACCGATGAAACCGGTGGCGCCCGTGACGAATACGCGCATGGTGCAGCCCTTCGAATGAGGACGAGTGGGTGTGCCTCCATCGTCCGAAGGGGGCGCCGCCCGCGTCCAAAGCCTGTTTCGGATGAGGCAATGCACTTCAGGCATCAGCCCAGGTAGTCGAAGGAATTTGCGGGCAGCCGAAGGTAGGTGACGTACGCTCACCCCATGGCCGCCGCCTCAGCCCCAGCCCCCGACCCGGACCTCGACCTCCGCCTGGTCCGGTACTTCGTCGCCGTCGCCGAGCACCGCCACTTCGGCCGTGCCGCCGAGGCCGTGCACATCACCCAGCCGTCGCTGAGCCGGCAGATCGCCCGCCTCGAACGCCAAGTGGGCGCCCGCCTGTTGGACCGCACCCCGCAGGGTGCCCGGCTCAGCGAGGCGGGCGAGGTGTTCCTGCCCCGCGCGAAGGCGCTGCTGCGTTCCGCCGCCCAGGCCGTGGCGCAGGCGCGGGCCGCTGCCGAGCCCAGCCGGATCACCGTCGGCTTCACCACGGGAATCATCGTCACCCCGGCGGTGCGCGAGCTGCGCCGCCTGCACCCGGAGGCCGACGTACGATCCGTGCACCTGGGCTGGGACGAGGCGCACGAGGCACTGCACGCCCATCGGGTGGACGCGCTGGTGGCCCGACTGCCCTTCCCCACCGACCAGTTGGACGTGATCGTCCTCTACGACGAGCCCCGGGTCCTGGTCGTCCCCCTCGACCACCGCCTCGCCGGCAAGGAGTCCGTCACCGTCGACGACATCGCCGGCGAACCCCTGCCGCGGGTGGCCGGCGCCGATCCGGCCTGGGACGCCTTTTGGCGGATCGACCCCCGGCCGGACGGCAGCCCGGCGCCCGACGGTCCCCTCATCGCGGCCCTGGAGGACAAGTTCGAGGTCGTCGCCGACGGACAGGCCCTGGTCATCGCGGCCGGCGCCCGCGGCCACACCCTCCGCCCCGACCTCACCACCGTCCCGCTGCACGGCGTCGAGCCCAGCCATGTCGCCCTGGCCACCCGCGCCGGTGACCGCAACCGTCTCGTGGCGGCCTTCCGCAAATGCGCCCGGACCCACCTGATCCGCCCGGCGGGCTGACCGCACGCGAAGGGGCGCCCGGTGCAGCACCGGGCGCCCCGATCGGCGTATGTACGACTGCTACTCGACTGCTACTCGACTGCTACTCGGCTACTGCTCGGCCGCCGCGTCCGCCGCCTGCGCCTTCAGCGCCCGCTCGACACCCGCCCGGGACTCCGAGACCAGGCGTCGCAGGGCCGCGTTCGGCTCGGCCGACTCCAGCCAGGTGTCCGTCTTGCTCAGGGTCTCCTCGGAGACCTGCAGCGACGGGTACAGGCCGACCGCGATCTGCTGGGCGATCTCGTGCGAGCGGGCGTCCCAGATGTCCTTGACCACCTCGAAGAACTTGTCCGCGTAGGAGGCCAGGAGTTCGCGCTGGTCGGTCTGGACGAAGCCGGCGATGACCGCTTCCTGGAGGGCGTTCGGGAGCTTGTCGGAGTCGATGACCGACGACCAGGCCTCGGCCTTGGCCTCGGGGGTCGGGCGGGCGGCGCGGGCCGTGGCGGCGTGGCGCTCACCGGCCGCCGTCTTGTCCCGCTCGTACTCGCCCGCGATCTCCGTCTCGTCGAAGCGGCCCACCGCCGCCAGGCGCTCCACGAACGCCCAGCGCAGCTCCGTGTCGACGGCCAGGCCCTCGATCGACTGGGAGCCGTCCAGCAGGGCCTCCAGCAGGTCCAGCTGCTCCGGCGTGCGGGCCGTCGCCGCGAACGCCCGCGCCCAGGCCAGCTGGTGGTCGCCGCCCGGCTCCGCCGCGCGCAGATGGGCCAGCGTGGCGTCCGTCCAGCGGGTCAGCAGGGCCTCGCGGGCCGCCGGGTCGGCGTACAGCTCGATCGCCAGCTTCACCTGGCGCTGCAGCGACTGCACGACACCGATGTCGGACTCCTTGCCGATGCCCGACAGGACCAGGGAGAGGTAGTCGCGGGTGGCGAGCTCCGCGTCGCGCGTCATGTCCCAGGACGACGCCCAGCACAGCGCCCGGGGCAGCGAGGCCTCGAAGTCGCCGAGGTGCTCGGTGACGAAGGCCAGCGACTCCTCGTCCAGGCGGACCTTGGCGTACGACAGGTCGTCGTCGTTGAGGAGGACCACGTCCGGGCGGCGGGTGCCCGCCAGCTGCGGTACGGCGGTCACTTCGCCGTCCACGTCCAGCTCGATGCGCTCGTCGCGCAGCAGCTTGCCCGTCGCCTCGTCGAGGTTGTACAGGCCGACCGCGATGCGGTGCGGGCGCAGGGTGGGCTCGCCCTTCGCGCCCGTCGGCAGCGCGGGGGCCTCCTGGCGGATCGCGAAGGAGGTGATCACGCCATCGGCGTCCGTCTCGATCCGGGGGCGCAGGATGTTGATGCCCGCCGTCTCCAGCCACTGCTTCGACCAGGTCTTCAGGTCGCGGCCGGAGGTCTCCTCCAGGGCGCCCAGCAGGTCGGACAGGCGCGTGTTGCCGAAGGCGTGACGCTTGAAGTACGCCTGGACACCCTGGAAGAACTCGTCCATGCCGACGTAGGCGACGAGTTGCTTGAGGACGGAGGCGCCCTTGGCGTAGGTGATGCCGTCGAAGTTGACGAGCACATCGTCCAGATCGCGGATCTCGGCCATGATCGGGTGCGTCGACGGCAGCTGGTCCTGGCGGTACGCCCACGTCTTCATCTGGTTGGCGAACGTGGTCCACGAGTGCGGCCAGCGCGACTCGGGCGCGTACGCCAGGCAGGCGATGGACGTGTACGTGGCGAACGACTCGTTCAGCCACAGGTCGTTCCACCACTCCATGGTGACCAGGTCGCCGAACCACATGTGGGCCAGCTCGTGCAGGATGGTCTCCGCGCGCGTCTCGTACGCCGCGTTCGTCACCTTGGACCGGAAGACGTACTGGTCGCGGATGGTCACCGCGCCCGCGTTCTCCATCGCGCCCGCGTTGAACTCCGGTACGAACAGCTGGTCGTACTTCTTGAACGGGTACGCGTAGTCGAACTTCTCCTGGAACCAGTCGAAGCCCTGCCGGGTCACCTCGAAGATCGCGTCCGAGTCGAGGTACTCGGCGAGCGAGGGACGGCAGTAGATGCCGAGCGGGACGGACTGGCCGTCCTTCTCGTAGACGCTGTGCACGGAGTGGTACGGGCCGACGATGAGCGCCGTGATGTACGTCGAGATGCGCGGCGTCGGCTCGAAGGACCAGACGCTGTCCTTGGGCTCCGGGGTGGGCGAGCTGGAGATCACCGTCCAGCCCTCCGGGGCCTTCACGGTGAACTGGAAGGTGGCCTTCAGGTCGGGCTGCTCGAAGGACGCGAAGACGCGGCGGGCGTCCGGGACCTCGAACTGGGTGTAGAGGTAGGCCTGCTGGTCGACGGGGTCGACGAAGCGGTGCAGGCCCTCGCCCGTGTTGGTGTACGCGCAGTCGGCGACGACCCGAAGGACGTTGCGGCCCTGAAGCAGGCCCGGCAGCGCGATCCGGGAGTCCTTGAAGACCTCGGCCGCGTCCAGCGGGTCGCCGTTGAGGGTCACCTCGTGGACGGTCGGGGCCACGAGGTCGATGAAGGAGTCGGCGCCGTTTTCGGCGACGTCGAAGCGCACCGTGGTCACGGACCGGTAGGTGCCGCCCTCCTGCGCGCCGGAGAGGTCGAGATCGATCTCGTACGAGTCAACGGTGAGCAGCTTCGCCCGCTGCTGTGCCTCTTCGCGAGTCAGGTTTGTGCCAGGCACGCGGTCATCTCCTCGATATGTGTGGGTTGCGCCATCCTTCCACGGGACCTGCACGGAGCGCGATGTCCGTTTACCGCCGGTGGGCGGGGCGGACGCGCGTGAGGCTGGGGACATGACGACCTACTTCGCATGCCCTCTCTCCCCGACGGCCCTGAAGGGGTTGCGCTCTGCTGACGATGCGGGGCGCCGAATGGTTCCCGTGACCGACGAGGAGGGCGGGTCGCCCCTGCGCTGCTGTCTGCGCCACAGCGCGCCCGGCGAGCGGACCGCCCTCGTCTCGTACGCTCCCCTGCGCCGCTGGGCGGCCGAGAACGGCGCCGATCCCGGGGCGTACGACGAGCAGGGGCCCGTCTTCATCCACGCGGAGGAGTGCGCGGGACCGGACGGGGACGCCCTGCCCTTCACGAACGCCCACCGCACGGTGCGCCGCTACTCGGCCGAGGGGCACATCCTCGGCGGACAGCTGGTCGCGGACGCGAACGGGGTCGCCGGGGCCCTCCAGAACGCGTTCGACGACCCGGCCGTGGCGCTCGTCCACGTCCGGGCCGTCGAGTACGGCTGCTTCCTCTACGAGGTGCGCAGGGCTTAGCCCTTCAGCTCCGCCGCCACCAGCTCCGCGATCTGCACCGCGTTCAGCGCGGCGCCCTTGCGGAGGTTGTCGTTGGAGAGGAAGAGGGCGAGGCCGTGCTCGACCGTCTCGTCGGTGCGGATGCGGCCGACGTACGACGGGTCCTGGCCGGCCGCCTGGAGCGGGGTCGGGACGTCGGTGAGGGCCACGCCGGGGGCGCCGGCGAGCAGCTCCTTGGCGCGCTCGACGCTGATCGGGCGGGCGAAGCGGGCGTTGACCTGGAGGGAGTGGCCGGAGAAGACCGGGACGCGCACGCAGGTGCCGGAGACCTTCAGCCCGGGGATCTCCAGGATCTTGCGGGACTCGTGGCGGAGCTTCTGCTCCTCGTCGGTCTCGTTCAGGCCGTCGTCGACGATCGAGCCGGCCATCGGCAGGACGTTGTACGCGATCGGGGCCACGTACTTGTGCGGCTCGGGGAACTCCGCCGCCGAGCCGTCGTGGGTCAGCTTGGGCGCGTCGTCGCCGACCTTCTTGACCTGCTCGAACAGCTCGTCCACGCCGGCCAGACCGGAGCCGGAGACGGCCTGGTAGGTGGCGACGACGAGGGCTTCCAGGCCCGCCTCGGCGTGCAGCGGCTTCAGTACCGGCATCGCGGCCATCGTCGTGCAGTTCGGGTTGGCGATGATGCCCTTGGGGCGGTCGGCGATCGCGTGCGGGTTCACCTCGGAGACGACCAGCGGGACCTCGGGGTCGCGGCGCCAGGCGGAGGAGTTGTCGATCACCACGGCGCCCTGGGCGGCGACCTTCGGCGCCAGGGCCTTCGAGGTCGAGCCGCCCGCCGAGAACAGGACGATGTCCAGGCCGGAGTAGTCGGCCGTGGTCGCGTCCTCCACCGTCACGCCGTCCAGGACCGTCCCCGCCGAGCGGGCCGAGGCGAACAGGCGCAGCTCGGTGACCGGGAAGTCGCGCTCCTTGAGGATCCTGCGCATGACCGTGCCGACCTGACCGGTGGCTCCGACGATTCCGACCCTCACGGCGTCTCCCTTACGTGTTCTTGAATGTCTGCGGCCTTTCCATCATGCGGCCGACCCGGGTCCGCCTGTCCAATTCTTTGCGTTCCATGCCCGAGGACCGGGACACCCCGACCCGTCCGGCGGTACTGGAACTCCCGTGCACACCCACACTGAGCTGCAGAAATTCGCCCAACGAGGCCTTCGTTCCGCAAGCTGTGCTGCGCCCGCGCGGCGGTGTGACGTACGCCTCGCAGAAACTCCCGGCGACCCGGGCGAACGTTTCCGTGCGCTGCGGCGTCGTAGGAGAAACGCGGTGAGGGGGGTGGCTTGTGCTGCGCAGAAAGACCCGCCGTGCCCAGGAGGACGATCACACAGATCCTCTGGACGCGGCCCAGGAGCGTCGGGTGCGGGCGGTGCTCGCGCTGGGCGGGGTGCCGCAGGCGGACCTGCTGGACGGGGTACAGCAGGTCCGCCTGCGACTGCTGGAGCGGGCCGCGAGCGGTCGGGAGGCGCCGCGGGACGTCTCGGCGTGGGCGGCGGTCGTCGCCTCCAACCTCGCCATGGACTGGCACCGGGCCAAGAAGCGCCAGGAGCGGCTCGGGGAGCGGCTCGCCTCCCTGCGCCAGCTCGAACACCCCTCCGGCGAGGACACCAGCCTGCTCTCCCTCGCCGTCGCCCGGGGCCTGGACGACCTGCCCGACGCCCAGCGTCAGGTCCTCGTCCTGCGCTTCTACGGCGACCTGCCGGTGCGCGACATCGCCGAGGAGCTCGGCATCCCGGAGGGCACGGTCAAGAGCAGGCTGCACACGGCGGTACGGGCCCTGCGCGCCCGCCTGCACGAGGACGAGGTGGTGTGACGTGACCGCCGAGAACGAAAGCCGTAACGGTCGCGACGGCAACGACGGCTACGAGGGCCGTGCCCGCGCCGACGCGCTGATGGCCGCGATCACCGGCGAACCGCTGCCGGACGAGGTGCGCGAGGACGCCGCCTTCATGGCCGAGCACCGGTCGGCCGCCGCCGATGTGGCGCTGCTGCGGGAGCAACTGGGACTCATCGGTCAGGCCCTCGCCGAACCGCCCCAGGCCCAGGCCCAGGCCCAGGCCCAGGCCCAGGCCCCCGAGCCCGTTCCCTCACGACGCCCTTCCCGCGCCCGGCGGCGTGCGTTCACCCTGGCCTTCGGCACCCTCGCGGTGGCCGCCGTCGCCTCCGTGGTGGCCGGCCTGGGCTGGCTGGTGTCGCAGAACGGGGACGCCGGCCTTGCCTCGGGCGGCAGCGCCGACCAGTCGAGCTCCAAGGAGGCCGCCACCGACGTCATGAGCCCTCTCTACCTCGCCTGCGCCCGCCTGGTCGCCGAAGGAGACGTCACCGCCGTGGAGCCGCTGCCCGGAACGGCGCAGGAGCGGATCACGCTGCGGGTGACCCGCTTCTACCACCCGAAGGAGAGCAAGGACGACGAGGTGACCTTCCTGATGGAGGAGGACATCGCCCACAAGGGCGAACACATCCTGGTCGGCATCCCGCGGCATGCCGCGGCAGCGGACGTCTGGGCCGTCGGTGAGAAGGACATCGCCCTCGAACGGGCCTGGATCACCGACGCGCTGTCCGAGGCGGGCGAGGTCACCTGCGAATGACGAAGGGCGGGCGCCCGTACGGACGCCCGCCCCAACTGCCCTGTCACACCTACGGAGTGACCTTCTCACTCTTCACGTCATCCACGCCCGCGACCGTGCCGCTCAGTCCCACACCCAGCCGTCCGGCCCATTGCTCTGGGGAGTGGGCACGTGATCGCTTCCGTGGGACGGACCTTTCTCATCGTCTGTCTGCAGGGCCACCATCGAATAACCGGTTTCCGGTGTGCCGCTGACAAAAAGGGAAATGAACGGAATGGTCACTGCCGTCATGATGCCGACAATTCTGACGGACACCGCCGCGTGATTTCTCATTTCCCCACCCGTTTTCTGTGCCGATTTGGTCTGTGCGGAGCCGGTGCGTACGGGGTCGGTATCCATCGCGCTTTCCCGCTCCGGAAGAAATCATCGACCCCTTCGGGTGCCTCTGTCAGTACTTCGCTCTGGCCCACGGAGGACATGACACTCACATGCCAGTCATCCCCGCAGCTCACCAGCCGGGCGGGTATCCGTACTCCTCGGTGGCCCCCACGGTGAGGAAGAGATCCCCCTCGCAGCGCACCAGGGACCATCCACGTAGCCGCTCCTCGTCCAGCCACGAGAGACACGCGGCATGGGCCAGGGACTCCGCCTCGCGGAGATCCCGGGCCTCCGTGAAGATCATGGCGGTGAGGCCCGGGCCGCTTTGTCGGAGGGTGACGTGTGCGACGGCCGGTGGTGAGGCCCTCAGTAAGTGCCCTGCGAAGGAGGGATCGGGTGGATCGGTGGCGGTGGCTACGGCGCGGGGCGCCAGAACGGCCTTGACGGCGAACACAGTTCGATCCTGACGCTCGTCGAGCGCATCCGCGCTCCTCCGGCAATGGCAGGAGGCTGCCATTGCCGGGTCCGGCCACTGCGTCCGATCCCGCAGGGCGGCTACAGCCAGCCTCGCCGGGCGGCCTCGGCCCCCGCTTGGAACCGGCTCTGGGCGTCGAGACGTTCTAGCAGGGCCGCCATGTGCCGGCGCACGGTTCGCAGCGACACGCCCATCTTGCGGGCGATGCCCTCGTCGGTCAGCCCGGCGCCGAGCATCTTGAGCAGTGCGCGCTCGCGGTCGCTGGGCGCGTCGTCCTGGTCGCCTTCCGAGCGTGCGCCGAGCGGTGCGGCATGCTCCCAGACCATCTCGAAGAGCTCTCCCAGGGCCTTGACCAGGCTGGGGTAGCGAACGAGGTAGGCGCCCTGTCTGCTGTCGTCGACATCGATCGGGATGATGCCTGCGGTGTCGTCGCAAAGGATCATGCGCATCGGCAGCACCGGCACCGTGCGTGTCGCGCCGCCCAGGGAAGTCAGCCAGGTCGCGTAGTCGACGGTCGCCGGATCGTTGCGGACGCTTTCCAGGAAGACGGTGCGGATGCGTACGCCCCGTGCCAGGTTCTGCTCGTCCAGCGGGCGGCCCGCGGCCAGCGCGGCGGGACTCAGTGCGCCGCCCGGAACGAAGGTGCGCACCTCGGACTCGGCCCGCTGGGACAGCTCCATCAGCCGCACCCGCACGGAGTCCACGCCGACCAGTCGCTCCGTGTCCCCGCTGCCGCGGCCGGTCGTCAGCGCCGTGTACTCCGCGGCCAGATCGGCGATGGCCGCCCGCTCCCGGGAGAGATGGGCACGCCGGGCGTCCAGTTCCGCCTCCAGGCGCCGCAGCGCGGGTGTCAGTGCGACCTCCGGGTTGACCGGGATGAACCCGCCACCGCTGTCGGCGCGCTCATGAAGCAGGGAGCGGTCCGTCAACTGGTCAAGGGCGCAGCGGACCTCGTCCTCGGACAGCCGGGTGTTCTGTGCGATGTCCGCCAGCCCCCACTCGGGATGCTGAAGCAGCGCTCGGTAAACGGCTTGGACTTCGGCGCTCAGACTTGCCGTCACGGACACCTGTCCCCCTGATGTAACTCTAAGTAATGCTGTGGTCAGGTCGAAGTGTAAGGCGAAAGCTGTGCAAGGAAAAGCGCTTTCGTGCGGCAGACATCCTTCGATGCAGTGAATTGGGCGATTCGCCCCGCCGGTTGGCCGCCGCGTGCCAAGGCCGCTGGCTGCCACCCGGAAACTCTCGGGAACGCCGCGACGGCGTTCTAGATTCGTTGCAGTCGAACGGCGGCCGGGAAATTCCGGAGCGCATTACCCACCACATTTCAGGAGTGGCTTCACCATGCTCGTTTCACGCACTCTTCGCAGCAGCTTCGTCAAGTCGGCGATGGTCCTGAGCGCCGTGGCCGCGCTTTCCGCCACGGTTCCGGCAGCCCATGCCGCCGAAACTCCGGACCCGGCCGTGGTGGCCGCGCTTCAGCGTATTCAGAACGGAACGTGGACCAACGCGGACGCCGAACTGATCGCCGGCATTCCGGAGTTGGCCGCCACGACGCCGGACCCGCGCGTCGAGCCCAAGACGACGGTGGAGGAGATCGAGTACGTCATCCTTCCCGACGGCACCATGGAATCCACCGCCACCACAGGGCTCTCCGACTCGGACGCGGCCGCGGCGGAGACCAGCGACGGACTCAAGAGACTGCTGAGCGCCGACCGGGGGGACTCTTCCGTGGGTGACGTCGTGGAGGTGCCCGAGGAGACCGCGGCGTCCGGCGCTTCGGCCGCCTCGGTGCGAGCGGCCGCGGGCCGGTGGAAGTGGACCCACGTCACCGTCACGAACTACAGCTACATGGGAGACGTGATCTACAAGTACCACCACAAGGCGCGCTTCAAGTACGACGGATCCAAGGTCACGGCCTGGGGCGAGCGGTCCGACTACACCTCGAACGAGCAGGACGTCGTGCAGGTGGGCGGGCGGGAGCGCAACGAGAAGAGCAGGGTTCCGGCCGCGTCGGCCTCCTCGCTCATGAAGCGGCGCATCGATCTGTGTGCGCCCGTCTATGGTTGCTACGCCACCAACTACCCCTGGTCGAGGATCAAGGTGAAGGGGACTGGCGGCACGTCCTTCACCAGCTCGAACAAGTAAGGAAGACGCCTGGTGGTCAAGCTTCTTCTGAAGGTTCTCGCGACTGTCGCGGTGTTCGCCGGCCTGTTGGTCCTGCTCGGCAGCAGGTTCGGGACCATTGAGATCACCGCGTGGACACTTCTGCTGGTCGTCGCGGTCGCCGTCGTGGTCAAACGACACAGGTCCGCGGGATGACGGAAGCGGGGCCGGTGCTCTGGCGAGCACCGGCCCCGCTCGTCCCCATGTCGGGACCGACCGCTACGGAACGGCCTTCTCGATGGTGACCGTGCTCGTACCCGCGACCGTGCCGCGGCTGTTCACCAGCCGGAGTTCGCCGAAGAACTTGCGGCCTTCGGGAGCCGCGCCCTTCACCAGGACCTCGGCAGACACCTTCGCCGACTCGCCGCTCGCCAGCTTCACGGCCTTCGAGGCATCGGTGGTCACCGCGCCGAGAGAGGGCGCGAAGTACACGTCCTTGTAGCCGTACGACGTCGATCCGCTGGGAACGGAGTAGCCGTCGACGACGATCGTGTACGTACCGGCGGCCGGCGCGGTCAGGCTGACCGACTCCTCGGAGTCACCGTCGGCGGACTGCCCGACGACCTGGCCGTCCTTGAGCACCGCGAGGTCGAGGTCCGCCTTCAGGTCGGAGACACCCCCGATCGCCACCTCGAGACGTTCCACACCTTCGGGGAGGGTGAGGGAGGTCTCCTGCGACTCGCCGTCCGCGATGGTCTTCTCGCTGACCAGCCCCGAACCCAGGGAGCTACCCTTCAGGCTGCCGTCGATCGCGGCGAACTCGTTGGTGACGGTCCACTCCGCCGTGACCGGAGTGCCGATCTTCGCCTCGGCGATGGTCTTCTCCGCCGGGTCGAAGGTCGCGCCCAGCACCTGCGCGTCGAGCTGGTACGGGTTGTCGAGCAGCGGCGACGTACGCCGAGACTCGACCTCGATCTCCCAGACGCCGGCCCGCGGGTTGGCGTACGACCGCACGTCGGGCTTGCAGCCGTTGCCGCCAAGGTAGTTGTTGTAGCAGTTCGGGGTGCCCGTGGTGTCGGACGGGACGCCGGTCGGGTCGATGGCGATGAACCGGGTCTGGCTCTTGTCCTTCAGCCCGCCGATCGCGACCTCCAGCGACTTCGCGCCCTCGGGGACGGTCACGAAGTACGACTTGTTGCTGTTGCGCTGCACCGAACCGGCCGCGGAGTACGTGTACTTCAGCGGCGCGGAGACCACGACCGTGTTGAGGACCTGCTTGTCGATGCCCTCGGTGCGCGGGTCGTCGACCTCCAGGATCGCGCTCTTGATGCCGGCCGACGACGGCTTGGCGGCGACCTGGACGGTGACCGGCTTGTTCAGGCCGAGGCTGATCTCGTCGTCGCCGACGATCCGGAAGGTGTCCCCGGCGTTGTTCTCCAGGTGGAGCTCGTGCCGGATCGCCTTGTCCGCGCCGGACGTACGGGTGATCGTGACGTCGTACGTCTTCTTCTGCCCGGTCTTGAGGCCGCCCTCGCGGTCGTAGACGCCCGTGCCGAAGCCCGGGGTCTTCAGGAACTGGTCGATCGCGGTGTCGACCGGCGCCTTGACCGTGTACTCGTGGGCGGTGGCGCCGTCACGGATCGAGTCCCAGGCGTCCTCGATGTTGATGAGGCCGGCACCCTCCTCGTACGCCTGAACGCCCTTGATGTGGTCGGCAGTCGAGGTGAGAGCCGTGCGCAGCTTCGCCGGCGTCAGGGCGATGCCCTTCTGCTTGGCGGCGCTCAGCAGCAGCGCGGACGCGCCCGCAGCCTGCGGGGACGCCATCGAGGTGCCCTGCAGCATGCCGTAACCGGCCGGGAGCGAGTAGCCGGACTCGGCGACCGGGGCGCCCGGCAGCCAGGTCTGGATGGTGTTGATCGCGGCACCCGGCGCGGAGAGCGTCGGGGTGAAGCCGCCGTCCTCACGCGGGCCGCGCGAGGAGAACGGCATCATCGCGTACGGCTTGGACACGACCGAGCCGTAGTTGGCGGCCCACGTCTCCCTGGAGATGGTCGCGCCGACCGAGATGACCTTGGCGGCCAGGGCCGGGTCGCCGATGGTGTTGGCGCCGGGGCCTGAGTTGCCCGCCGAGATCACCAGCTGCACGCCGTACGTGTCGATGAGCCGCGTGTACAGCTCGGCGCGGGCGTTGTTGCCGTCGTTCAGCGCCGGGAGGCCGCCGATGGACATGTTGACGATGTCGACGCCGCGGTTGACGACGAGGTCGATCATGCCCTCGGTGAGCGCGACGTTGGTGCAGCCGCCGGTCCAGGTGCAGGCACGGGACGCGACGAGCTTCGCGCCCGGGGCCGCGCCGTTCATCTTGCCGCCGAACAGGCCGTTCGCGGCGGTGATGCCGGCGACGTGGGTGCCGTGCTCGGACTCGATGACGCCGATGTTGACGAAGTCGCGCTTCTGGCCGACCCAGTCGCCGCCCAGCGGGTCCATCGGCACGTCCTTGCGGATCTGCACGACGAACGGCTGCCGCTCGGCGACGTCGGTGGCCGGGTTGTCGGTGCCGAAGTAGCCGATCTGGAAGCCGTCCTTGTACGGCTTCATCGGGGTGTCGTCACCGAAGTCGTTGTTGTTGTTGAGGTCGACACGGACCGTGCCGGCCGCGGCGTCGTACAGCACGCCCCACGAGTCGGTCTTGTCGCCGTCGCGGTTGGCGTCGCCCGCCGCGTCGCCGCCGGTGGTGTACGACTCCAGGAAGGTGCTGACCTGGTACGAACCGGCAGGCGCGGTCCAGGACTTGCCGCCGTAGGTGAAGGTGGGCCCGGAGACCGAGGTCACCATCGGGCGCCAGGTGCGGTCGCTGTCGAGGAGCGGGTCGGTGGCGGTGACCCAGTCGACGATCTTCCGCTCACCGGTCGTGGTCTTCTGCAGCGCCGGGTGGCCGAGGTCGATGCCCGAGTCGAGGATGCCGATGGTGATGCCGCGGCCGTCCGCCTTCGGGTTGTCCTCCACGAAGTCGACGGCGCCCGTCTCGAAGGACGGGTTGTACGGGTTCTCGGCCGGGGTGTTCTTGTTCGGCGCGGAGTACGAGGTCGCAGCGGCCGTCGACGCCTTCGTGTCGACGGCGGGGTCCTCCAGGGGTATCTCCTCGCGCAGGTCGATGCCGTGCACCGAGGAGAGCTTCGCCGCCGCGGCGATGGCCGAGTCGGCCTTGCCGGTGGGGACGGTGGCCCGGACGTAGCCGAGCTTGTCGTAGGTACGGCCCACAGAGCCGACCGCGTCCAGCTGCTCGGCGACCTCCTCGGTCTGGCCGGGCGCGGTCGCGATCATCATCGTGACGTTCTTGTCGCCGTCGGCCTTGGCCTCGGCGAGCAGATCGGCGTCGTCCGAACCGAGCTTGTCGTGCGCGGACTTGACGCTCGGGTCCGCCGCGGCGGGCGCGGGGTCCCCGGCCATGGCCATGGGTATCGGCCCGGCTGCGGAGAGCGCGGCGACGAGACCTGCGGCCACGGCTATGCGGGCCGCGCGTCTCGCGCCCGGCTTGGGTTCGCGCTGGGGGGTGAGGGTCATCGGCATCCCTTGTTGGTAAAGGAGCATCGGCTGTCCGGTATGCGATACCGGACGACCGCACAGCCTTACGCAAGGGAAGGATGTTTGGGAAGAGTTGACCGAATCGAAATGGAGGGATGGGGGAAACCCCCTATGCAATTGGGGCGCAGGGAGCGAAAAGGGCAAGTCGCCCGCAAGCTGAATAATCGCCTGCCCGATGCGGCCTCGGCCGTTTAACGTCCGTACGTGCAGAAGAAGTTGAGGGTGGCGGCCTACGCCATTTGCGTACGTGACGGACAGCTCCTCCTCGCCCGGTCCCCGGCGCCCGGCGGCGGCTTCGAGTGGGTCCTGCCGGGCGGCGGCATGGAGCACGGTGAGGATCCCTACGACACGGTCGTGCGGGAGGTCGAGGAGGAGACCGGCTACCTCGTCGAGCCCACCGGCCTGCTCGGCATCGACTCCTCCCATCGCGTGTTCCCGATCCGCCGCTTCGGCCGGGCCGTCGACCACCACGGCGTACGGCTCGTCTACGAGGCCCGGATCACCGGCGGCGACCTGCGCTACGAGGCCAACGGCTCCACCGACATGGCGGCCTGGCACCCCCTGGACGATGTGACGGGTCTGACGCGCGTCTCCATGGTCGACAAGGGGCTGGCGCTGTGGCGCGAACGGCCGGCCGCGGGGCGGATCCAAACCGCCGGGAAATAGCTTCAGTACCCCGGAAGATGAACACGGAGTGACCGCGTTCCGGCCGTTGAAGGAGCGGCCGTGGACGCGGAGGGTGGGCCAAGATCCACGTACGGTGATCGGCGCTGCCCGTTGCCGCCATGTTCATGCACAGGTCATCCCCGGTGCCAACGATCCACAGTGAGCGGGAGGTTCGCCTCGGCGACCACCCGCGACCACTGCCGACGCGTTCGCACTCGGGGAGACCGCGCCATGTCGCGCATACGCTCTGTCGCCAGCTCCGCGCTGGGGGTCCACCGCCGTACCCTGCTCGCCGCCACCGGAGCGGTGACCCTCTCCGCGGGCGTCGGCTACGCCCTGCGGCCCACCGAAAGCCAGGCCGCCACCACCACGACCCCCGCGAGCGCACCGGGCGCCGCCGCGGGCGCCGCCGCCGCCGAGGCGCCCGTCGGTGCCTCCCGCAGACTGCCGGTCGCGCTCGCGCCGTACACCCGCGGCACCACCCTCACCTCGGTCGCCGCCCCGCGCGGCACCTCCGGCTACCGCCGGCTCGGCCACGGTCCCGGCTGGAAGCGGGTCGTCCGCGAGAACCTGGCGGCGGCCAAGTCGGGGCGCGAGAGCCGGCGTACGGCGCTCGCCGCCTTCGTACAGCTCACCGACCTGCATCTGATCGACGCCCAGCACCCGCTGCGGCTGGAGTACCTGCGCTCCACCGACGTGCACGCCTGGCGGCCGCAGGAGGCGCTGACCGTGCCCGGCGCCGTCGCGCTCGTCGAGCGGATCAACGCGCTGCGGGGCGCCCCCGTCACCGGCGCCCCGTTCCACTTCGCCATGACCACCGGCGACAACACGGACAACAACTGCAAGTCCGAGCTGGAGTGGTTCCTGACGGTGATGAGCGGCGGCCGCGTCACCCCGAACACCGGTGACCCGCGGCAGTACGAGGGCGTCCAGAACAGCGGCCTGAAGCTGTACTGGCAGGCCGACGACAGTGTCCGCGACGCCGACAAGCAGCTCGGCTTCCCGCACATCGACGGCTTTCTGGCCGCCGCGATCCGTGAACTGCGCAGCCCCGGCCTGAACATCCCCTGGTACTCGACGGTCGGCAACCACGACGCGATGCCGCTCGGCACCTACGCCTCGCACAGCGACTCCTACCTCACCGACCTCGCCGTCGGCGGCAAGAAGCTGATGAACGTCTCGGCCGCGGACGCCAAGAAGCTCCAGGACTCCCTCAAGCAGGACAAGGACCCGCGGGGCACCGTCTTCAAGGACTTCCTCAAGGCGCACGCCCGCTCGATGCGCTCGGTCACGCCGGACGAGAGCCGGGCCCCGTTCACGCCCCGGGACTATCTGCAGGCCCACCTGAACCCGGCCCACCGCGGCCTCGGTCCGGTCGGCCACGGCTACTCGACGGCCAACCTGGACGCGAACACCCAGTACTACAGCTTCCGCATCGCCGACGACGTCATCGGCATCAGCCTCGACACCACCGACCCGGGCGGCCACTACGAAGGGTCCATCGGGGCGGCCCAGTTCAACTGGCTGGACCGGACGCTGCGGGAGAACAAGGACTCGTACGCGATCGTCTTCAGCCATCACACCAGCGAGACGATGGGCAACCTCCGCCGCGACCCGGCCCGCCCGAACGAGCGGCGCGTGGGCGGCGCCGAGGTGGTCGAGCTGCTCGCCGGTCACCGCAACGTCCTCGCCTGGGTGAACGGCCACATCCACAAGAACGTCATCACCCCGCGCTCCGGCGCCGACGGCGGCTCCTTCTGGGAGATCTCCACCGCCTCCCACGTCGACTTCCCCCAACTCGCCCGGATCATCGAGGTGGTGGACAACAAGGACGGCACGATCTCGCTCTTCACCACCCTGATCGAGTCCTCGGCCCCGCACGCCACGGACTTCACGGACCTCTCCCAGACGGGCCTGGCCGCCCTCTACCGCGAGCTGTCCTTCAACGCACCGGGCGCCCGGTCGACGCTGGCGGGGGAGCGCAGGGACCGGAACACGGAGCTGGTCCTCAAGAAGGGCTGAAACGCGCTCAACTGGCGTCTCCCGCTTCAACTTTCGCAGCATGCGCCCGGTCTCTCCCTCCGACCACGCTCGACGTGAGCGTGCAGAAGGGGGAGAGGCATGAGCGTACGTACGACCCGCACGGCCCTCGGGGCGACGACGGCGGTGGCACTGTCCGTGGCCCTCGCGGCCCCAGCGGTGGCGGCGCCCGACAGAGCCGGCCACGACGCGACCAGCAAGGCCATCCAGGCGGCGGTAGACGCAGGCGTCCCCGGAGTGACGGCGACGGCGAGGGACGGCCACGACGCCTGGTCGGCGACTGCGGGCGTCGGCAACCTCAAGACGGGGAAGCCGCGTTCGGCGGACGACCGCTTCCGGGTGGGCAGCATCACCAAGACCTTCGTGGCCACCGTGCTGCTCCAGCTGGAGGCGGAGGGCAGGCTGTCGCTGGACGACACGGTGGAGAAGTGGCTGCCGGGCCGGGTGCGGGGCAACGGCCACGACGGCAACCGGATCACCCTGCGCCAGCTCCTCAACCACACCAGCGGCATCTACAACTACACGGCGGACGAGGAGTTCGGGCGCACGTACTTCCTCAAGGACGGCTTCTTCGAGCACCGTTACGACACGAAGAAGCCCGGGGAACTGGTCGCGCTCGCCATGACGCACAAGCCGGACTTCGAGCCGGGGACGTCCTGGAACTACTCCAACACCAACTTCGTGCTCGCCGGAATGGTGATCGAGAAGGCCACGGGCCGCCCGTACGGCGACGCGATCCGTGAGCGCATCGTCAAGCCCCTGCACCTGACCGCCACGTCCGTCCCCGGCACGCGGGTGACGGTGCCGCAGCCCAGCAGCCGGGCCTACTCCAAGCTGGCGGAGACGGCGACGGGGCCGTCGTACGACGTCACGAAGCTCAACCCGTCCCTCGCCTACGCGGCCGGCGAGATGATCTCCAACTCGACCGACCTCAACCGCTTCTACTCGGCCCTCCTGCGCGGCAAGCTCCTGCCGCGCGAGCAGCTGGCCGAGATGACCACGACCGTCCCCCTCGATGAGGGCAGCGGCTACGGTCTCGGCCTGATGAAGGCCGAGCTGTCCTGCGGTGTCACCGTCTGGGGCCATGGTGGCGGCATCCACGGCTCCATATCGGAGGCGATCACGACCAAGGACGGCCGCCATTCCCTGGCCTTCAACCTCAACGGGGACTGGGCGGGGGATACGGAGGCGGTGATCGAGGCGGAGTTCTGCGGGAAGGAGCCGGTGAAGGCCGGTAGCCGGGCGGGCTCGCACACGGAGCACCGTGTTCTTTCGGAGGTCATGTCTGTACCGCCGCATATCGGCTGACCCGGACCGGAGGCCGGGTCGGCGGTTCCCTGTTCAGGAGAACAGGGAACCGCCGCGACGGGCGTGGCGGAAGAGCAGCCGGTAGCACACCAGGCCCAGCGCGAGCCAGCACACCCCGGCGAGTGCGGCGCGTCCGGCCGCGTACGCTGCCGGGCCGAAACCTGCGTCCGCTTCCAGCAGGAGCAGCGCGGACAGCCCGTGGGTCGCCGGGATCGTCTGCGCGACGGCCTGTACCGGGCCGGGCCAGAAGTGCACCGGGGTGATCGCGCCGCAGAGCACCGTGGTGGCCATCGTGCCGAGCGCACTCAGCAGGTTGTTGGCCATGGGCACGACGAGGGCGACGGCGCCCAGCACCAGCGCCACGCAGTACGTGGCGAGCGTCGTCAGCAGTACCAGCAGCACGAGCAGCGGCACTTGAGTGAGTGTCCACGACGCCCCGAAGAGCGGCGACAGCGTGAGCAGCGCGATCGAGCTGCTCACCACTCCGGACAGCGGCCAGCACAGGCTCCGGCCCAGGAAGAAGCAGCCGGGCTCGACCGGGGACGCGGCGAGCAGCGGCAGCGTTCCCAGCAGGATGTCGCGCACCATTGTGGAGGCGCCCTGCATCGCCTGGAGTACGCCGACCAGCAGTGACGCGCCGACCACCACGTGCACCACGTATCCGGGGTCGCCCACGAGCGTGGCCAGTTGGCTGAAGAACAGCACCTGGCACAGCAGCCGCACCAGCCAGCCGCCCAGCCATGTGCGCCAGGTGTAGAAGGCGCGGAAGTCCTCGGTGGCCACCACGGCGCCCTGACGGACCGCGCCCGAGGCCTCGACGAGACGCCCCATCACTGTCCTTCCTCTCCTCTCCCTCTCCTCCCTCTTCGGCCGGGTCCCGTTCATGCGTCGCCGGCCAGCACGCCCAGCTCCCGCGCCCGGCGCAGGAACCGGGACATGGCCGCCACACCAACGCCCAGCAGCAGCACACCGAGCAGCAGCACGACACCCAGCCGGAGCAGGGCGTACGCCACCGGCGACGGGTCGGTGGCATCGCGCAGCAGCTCGGCCGCCCACGCCAGGTAACTCAGCCGGCTGACCGCCTCCAGTGGGCCGGGCAACTGCGCGGCGGGGACCATCACCCCGCTCAGCAGCAGGACCGGGTAGACCATCGCGTTGCCCAGGGCGTAGGAGCTCGGCCGGATCACGAACAGCGCCGAGACGGCGGTGGCGGCCGCCGCGGTGCCCACCGCCGCCAGCAGCAGGGCGGCCGCGAACACCAGCGGATGCGGTACCGGCATCCAGTAGCCGAAGACCCCGCCGGCCACCAGCATCGTCAGCCCGAAGGCCGGCAGTGTCAGCAGCATGCAGCCGCAGAGCCGGCCGAAGACCAGCAGTGGGAAGGAGGCGGGGGTGGCGATCATCGTCTCCATCCGGCCGTCCTCCTTGTCCTCGAAGACGAGGTCGGTGGTGAAGATCAGCGCGCAGGTCCACATCGTCATCAGCGTGGGCGCGACGACGGCGTACGCGTTGAGGTCGTCCCGGCCGCTGAACTCCGTCACCGACATCAGGACCAGGGTCTGGAACGGCGCGATGTTCAGCGCGTCGTAGGTGCTGGTGTCCCGCCGCATGGCCACCACTGGAAGCGCAGACCGGTCACGAAGCCGGATACGGCCGGGCCCCGGCGGGCTGTATCCGGAGTCACCGTCACTGGCCGACCGCCATGCCGCGGCGGCGGCCGACGAGGTGGAGATAGGCCTCCTCCAGCGAGGGCCGGGTACGCGCGATGTCGGTGACCCCCTCCTCGACGAGCAGCAGCATCACGGCGCGTGTCGCCTCGGGGGTCTCGGTCTCGATCCGGATGATGTCCTGCTCGACCGCCGTCACCGCAGTCACCGCCGTCACGGCCACCACCCCCGGCAGCGCCGCGACCTGCTCCCGCAGCGCGGCGGGCAGGCCGCGGGCGTCCAGCCGCTCGTGGGTGGAGACGAGCTCGCCGACCGCCTCCGGGCTCGCGGTCAGGGTCAGCTTTCCGTTGTCGAGGAACGAGACGCGGTCGCTGAGGGCCGCGGCCTCGGCCATGTCGTGCGTGGTCATCAGGACGGTGTGCCCGCCCGCCCGCAACTGCCGTACCAGCTTGCGGAAATCGTGGGCGGCGACCGGGTCCATGCCCACGGTCGGCTCGTCCAGGATCAGGACCCCTGGGGCGCAGACCAGACCGCGCGCCAAGTGCAGACGCTGCTTCATGCCGCGCGAGTAGGTCTGGACCTTCTCCTCGGCACGGTCGGACAGACCAACCCGCTCCAGCAGAGCCCCGACCCGATCGCGGCGGGCTGTGCGGCGCAGCCCGTAGAGCGAGGCCCACAGTTCCAGGTTCTGCCGTCCGGTGAGCCGGGGATACAGGCCGCGGTCCCCGCCGAAGACGATCCCGATCAGCCGCTTGACCTCTCCCGCCTGACGTACGACGTCCCGCCCCAGGACGGTGACGCTGCCGGACGACGGCAACAGCACCGTGGACAGGATGCGGCACAAGGTCGTCTTTCCGGCGCCGTTCGGGCCGAGCAGCCCGTGCACCTCGCCCTGCGGGACGGCCAGGCTCACCTGATCCAGCGCACACAGGTCGGGCTTGCCCTTGCGCGTATACCGCCGGGTCAGCTCCCGGACCTCGATCGCGTTGCCGGTCACCGGAGGACCTCGCGCGCGGCGGTCGGCAGGTTCAGCAGCATGATGTGGGACACGGGCCCGTCCTCGGCCGGCGTCCACCGGCCGACCTGGCGGTAGCCCCAAGCGGCGTAGGTGGCGTGCGCGGGTGCCGCTTCCGGATCGGGCCGCATCGCCAGCGTGACGCGCTCGACGCCCAGACCCTCTTGGAGACGGTCGTGCATCCGGGCCGCCACCCCCTGCCGCCGCCAGTCGGCGCGTACCGCGAGTTCGACGATGCCCAGGGTGCGCCTACCGGTCTCGGCCACGAACTCTGACGTCGTCTCCTCGTCCATCGCCTTCCACCAGCCGGTGTCCTGCGGCAGGGGGTAGCCGAAGGCGTAGCCGACGGGCAGGTCACCGCAGCGGGCCACGACGAGGCGGGCGCGGGGAAGAAAGACCTCCTGCGCGAACCGGTCCAGAAACTCGGCGATCTCCTTCGGCCCTTCGCAGTACGGCGGTTCGGTCCAGATCTCCTTGTACATCGGCAGCACGACGTCGAGCTGCGCGGCGCACTCCAGCCCTTCCCACCGCTCCACCGTGATCTGTGGGCGCCCCATCAGTTCCCTCCCGTCTGCCGCCACCAGCCGGAGCTGGCGTCGCCTAGATCCCGCTCGGACCAACAGGGATGGACCTGCGAGACCGCTCGCCAATGCTGACGCCGCCCCTGATGCTGATGCCGCCCTGCGGTGCGGTGGGGTAGCGGACAGACCTACGGGTACCGGCACTCGGGCCGCCGCCCCTCGCGGTGGCGGGGAGGTGCACGGGCCTGCGGCTCCCCGTGGTCGGTCCGCCGCCCTTCGCGGTGGCGCGGAGGTGCACGGGCCTGCGGGTGCCGACGCCCGGCCCGGCCTTCGCGGTGGCGGGGCGCTGCACGGTCCTGCGGGTACCGACGCCGATGCCCCCCTTCGCGGTGGCAGGACGGTGCACCGGCCTGCGGGTTCCGGCGCCAGGGGTGATCTTCGCTGTGGCAGGACGGCCCACCAGCCTGCGGGTCCCGGTGGTAGGGCCGCTCTTCGCGGTGGCGGGGTGGGGGACGGGCCTGCGGGTACCCATGCCAGGGCCGCCCTTCGCGGTGGCGGGGTGGCGGACGGGCCTGCGGGTTCCGACGCCAGGGGTGTGCTTCGCGGTGGCAGGTGGCGCGGTCCTGCGGGTTCCGACGCTCGGGCCGCCGCTCTTCGCGGTGGCGGGGTGGCGGACGGGCCTGCGGCCACCGACGCCCGAACCGACCTTGAAGGTGACGGCGCGGCTAACGGACTTGCATCCAGAAACGCCCGGGTTGCCCTTGCGGCGGCTGTCGATGCCAGAGCCGCCCTTCGCGGTGGCAGGGCGGTGCACCGGCCTGCGGTTACCGGCGCCAGGGGTGCCCTTCAACGTGACAGTGTGGCCGACAGACACACGGTTACCCGCGCCCGGACCGCCTTTGCCGCGGGTGCCGACGCCAGGGTGGCCCTTCGAAGTGGCGGTGCGGCTCACAGACCTGCGGGTGCCGACGCTAGGGCCGTTCTTCGACGTGGCGGGGTGGCGGACAGGGGTGCGGGTTCCGGCGGTAGGGCCGCCGCCCTTCAACCTGGCAGGGCGGCAGACGGGCCTGCGGCTGCCGATGCCCCCACCGCTGCCTTTCAACGTGACGGGGCGGAGAGCCGGTGTGTCCAGGGCGCGGGCAGGTGCCTCGGCACCCACCTCAGGGTCCATAAGCGCGATCATGCGTGCGGTCCTTTCGACGTCGAAGCAGGTTCCGGCACTGCTGCGAACGTAGGCAGCGTCAGGTCAGCCGGGCTGCTCCCTCCCCCCGGGGGGAGGCAGCCGGGACGACGACCAGGACGGACGGAACGACGAGACGTCTCGGCGACCCATTGCCCCGTTCCTCGCGTCACCTCTCGCGGTGACGGCTCACTCATCGTCGGCCGATGGCACGCTGCCCGAAACCTCAAAAGTTATAGGGCGCCCGGCGCCGAATCCGGTCGCGTGGTCTCCTCCTCATAGCCGCCCTCTGCACCGCGACCGGGAAACCCAGGGAGGCAGCGCGAACCGCTCCGCGGTGACGGACACGGCGATGACGCGCCCTCGTGAGGTTCTGGTGAAGGCCGGTGAAGACAACTCCCCTCCCCGCGCGCCGAGTTGGCTCGCCTTCTGTCGCAAGCGCTTCCATGACGCCGCACCACACAACCTGAGGGGGACACCATGCGAAGACGAATACTGCGGCTCCTGGTCGCGTTCTGCGCGACCATCGGGCTACTGGCCCTGCCCGCCGCCGGCCTGACTTCCACGGCGTACGCGGCGACGTCCGCCGACACCATCCGTGACGAAGACGCAAACCTGCTCGCGAACGCCAGATTCAACTCGGGACTGCACTACTTCCACAAGGAATGGCGCCCCGGTCCCGGCGTCAACTCGTTCCAGGTCATCGACCGTTGCGAGGACGGGCTCACGCCGTACGTGACCTACGCGGTCGCCGGAAGGGTCGTCGTCGCGAAACTCTCCGACGAGTGCAACGCGGTCTTCGGTTCATTGGGTTACCACACCCTGAACATCAGGAACGACACCTCCGAGCTGAAGGAGATGAGCTGGTACGTCTCCCTGCGGGACGAGAACGGCGACATCAAGTACGCCGGGAGCGCGTACCTGGACGACTGGCTGGGGACCTACTCGTACGACCCGGACTCCGCGCTGTTCCCGCACTCCAGCGTCTACGTCGAGGACATCGAGGGCACGAGCCAGAAGACGGTCACGGCCAGCCTCGTATGGACCAAGGAGGCTGCCACCGACGGCAGCACGGAGATGGCGGACAGGATCTGGGACGAGCTCCTGGAACGCACTCCGCTGCCCGCCGACCTCACTGACGACCAGCGCGATTCGATGTACAAGCAGCTGTGGTGCCACGTGCGGTACGCGATCGGCGGCGAGATCCGCGGCGAGGGCGGGCCGACCTGGGACCTCGAAGCCGAACGGCCGAACATCCCCTGGGACGAGATCACCGACATCTCCGAGGCGATGGAGCACAAGTGCAACTGGGGTCCGGGACAGGGCCACGGCTACATCCCGCCGACCGACAACGGCGATACCCCTGAGGACCTCGCCCCCATCGTCGACGCGGGCCCCGACGTCAGCGGTGACGAAGGGTCGAAGATCAAGCTCGCCGGGGAGGCCTGGGACGACGCCGGGCAGCCGGGGACCACATGGTCGTACGAGCCCGTCGAAGGTGTCGACGATGGCGCGACCTGCGCGTTCGACGACGCGTCGAGCCCGCGGACCACCGTCACATGCACGGACGACGGGACGTACCGGGTGACGCTGACCGCTGACGACGGGGTGAACCGGCCCGTGAGCGACAGCGCGGTGGTGACGGTGAAGAACGTGGCGCCCGTCCTGAAGCTGGAGGGGCCGCGGGACTGGGACGTGTACCGAGTCGAGGACACCGTGCGGATCAACGCGTCGTTCACCGACCCGGGCGCCAACGACACCCACACCTGCGAGGTCGTCTGGGACGACGGAACGACGTCCACGTTCGCGGCCGAGGACAACACGTGCACCGTCACGCACGCTTTCGGACACGCGGGCATGAACACCCTCAAGGTCACGGTCACCGACGACGACAGGGCCTCGGACGACGCCCGGACGATGGTCGTCGTCTACGACCCGCGGGCCGGCGCCCTCACGGGCCTCGGCACCGTGGAGGGCAGCGCCTTCACCGTGGTGGGCAAGTACCCGGCAGCGGACTCCACCGTCCCGGCCGGGACGGCCGTCCTCGAAGTCCCCGCCGCGCAGGGCCGGTTGACGGTCGCCTCCACGAAGCTGGAGTGGCTGGTCATCACCCCGGACGGGAAGGCGGCGGTGAAGGGCGAGTCGGCCGGACACGGGTTCCTCGGGTACGCCGAGTCCGGGAAGTTCCGCTCGGTGGTCTGGCCCCTCACATCCGGCGACATCCCGCCCGACGAACCGCTGTACGACACCAGCCCGGGCGCGAGCTGGGACCTCGACGAGGCCGAGCCGAAGACCATGTCCACCGGGGCGACGGTCATCGACTCGGGCTGGATCCCGGGCCTCCCGCAACTCCCCGGATCCGGCTCGATCCTGGACGGTCTCCTGCCCGGAATCGGTGTCGACCTGGACATCTGATCCCGCGATCCCAGGTGCGGTTCTTCGGCAACGGATCGACCTCCGGCGCCGAAGGACCTCACCCGGCGAGCTGTGCGCGCTGCGCCTCTCGGAGGTGGGTCAGGAAGGACATCTGCGCCGGGAGGCGGCAGCGGCAGGTGCGCCCAGCGCCGCCATGCTGGTCATCGGGCGCATACTGCAGGGCGAGCAGGTCCCCGACGACGAGGTCTACGACGCCCTCGCCGAACAGGACTCGCTCATCGTCGGCAGCCCCGAGACCGTCCGTAAGAAGCTGCGCGCCTACGCCGACCTGGGCATCGACCGGCTGATGTGCTTCCAGCAGGTGGGCGCGCTGCCCCACGAGAGCGTGCTGCGGAGCATGCGGCTGGTGGGTGAGCTGATTCCCGAGTTCGACCAGTGACGCTCGGCTCCCCTGGGGCCGCCTAGCGGCTGCCGGCCTCGATGGCCGCGCGCAGGTGGCCGACCGCCTCGTCCACCATGCCGTCGGCGAGGTTGCCGTACCCGAGGACCAGGCCGTGATCGGCGTGGTCCTCGGTGGCGTGATAAGCCGCGAGGTCGGCGATGCGCAACGACCGGGCACCCGCCGCCCGGACCACGGCGGCGGTGTCCACCTCGGCAGGCAGCCGGAGAATGAGATGGAGCCCGGCGGCGATGCCGGAGACCGGCGCGCCGGGCAACTCCTCGACGAGGGCCCGCACGAGCGCGTCGCGCCGGTCGCGGTACCGCTTCCGGCAGGCGCGCAGGTGACGGTCGTACGCGCCCGACTCCAGCAGCGTGGCGAAGGCCAGCTGGTCGAGAGTCGGCGGCTGGGTCGCCGTCTGGTCGGACCGGTGCAGGTGCCTGGTCCAGCGGGGCGGTGCCACGATCCACCCGATGCCGAGCGCCGGGGACAGTATCTTGCTGAGCGACTTGAACAGGACGACGCGAGACGGGTCCATGCCCTGCAGGGCCGCGACCGGACGACGGTCGTAGCGGAACTCCGCGTCGTAGTCGTCCTCCAGGACGACGCCGTCCACCTGGCGAGCCCACTGCAGCAGGGCGGCGCGCCGCTCGGGGGCGAGCACGCTGCCCAGCGGGAACTGGTGCGCAGGGCTGGTCAGTACGGCCCGAAGGCCGCCGTGTCCGGCGAGGTCGGCGACGCGCAGGCCCCCGCCGTCCGTGCGCACGGGTACCGGGTCCAGACCCGCGGCGCGGATCACGTCGCGCAGCCGGGTCCAGCCCGGCTCCTCACAGCCGACCGCGGTGATGCCCTCGGCGCGCAGGGCGTGGCACAGGCGCCGTACCCCGTCGGTCACGCTCGTGCACACCGTCACGTCCTCCGGGGTCGCCAAGGCGCCGCGGGAGCGGCCCAGATACTCGGCGAGCAGCCGCCTGAGCCGGGGGTGACCGCCGGCCGGCGGGTATCCGAACTCCGTGAACGCCGTGGTGGTCACCTCCGCCCGCACCGCCTCGGCCCACCGGCGGCGCGGAAACGCGCGCAGGTCCGGCAGACCCGGTCCGAGGTCGAAGCGCGCCTCGGGGGCCCGGCGCGGTGCGCGGCGCCCGGAGGCGGCGTCCGCGTCGTTCGTCCAGCGCACCCGGGTGGCGGAGCCGGTCTGCGCCTGGAGATATCCCTCGGCGACCAGCTGGCTGTACGCCTCCGTGACCGCCCAGCGCGAACAGCCCAGATCGGTGGCGAGCTGCCGGCTCGGCGGCAGAGCGGTGCCGACCTCGATCCGCCCGTCCCTGATCGCCGTACGCAGCGCCCGCTTCACCCGCTCGTGCAGCGGTCCGTCGCCGGGCCGTCCCAGGTGCAGCAGCAGATCGCCCGCCAGATTGGTCTGTGATTCCCGCATGCCATTGGACGGTATCAGCGAGCCATTCCTCGTTACCTTCGATCCATCGACGAGTGCGTGGATGTGAAGGAGGCCGTCGTGGCTGCAGTGAGGCGCTCGGTGCCGCTCCAGGAGCAACACCAGGTGTTCCGCGGCGTGTTCGAGGACTGGCAGACCAGGGCCGGTGCCCTGTCGGCCCTGCCGGACGCACCGGTCGTGCCGGACGACACCCGGCGGGGCCGGACCGCGTGGCGTCGGCTGCGCACCCGCTTCGTCCGGACCACGGGAGCCCGCCGAGCCGTCGCCATCGACTGGCCGGCCGCCTGACAGTGCCGACGCGAGGAGGGGCCGCCGATGATCCGGCGGCCCCTCCTCTCCCCTCCTGGTGCTGCCTTCCCGGTCCGTCACTACCGGGGCAGCACCACGACATACGCGGCCGGGTCGCGGTCGGCCGCCGCCATCAGGGCCGTACGGACCACCGCCGCCTGCTGCTCCATCGAGTCCCGCAGCTTCTTCGGGGTGATGTGGACGACCGTGATGCCGAGGCGCTCCAGGTGTTCGCGCTTGCGGGCGTACTCGGACCACAGGGCGTCGTCGTCCTGCCGATGCCCTTGGCGGGGGGCGCGGGTGTCCAGCTCGACCGCCACCGCCTGGTCCGGCCAGTAGGCGTCCAGGCCGCCGAGGTGGGGACCGCCGGGCAGGCGCAGGTCGACGTTCCAGACGGGGTCGGGCAGGCCGTGGACGTGGACCATCTCGTACAGGCGGTCCTCCGCGATCGCGCGGCCCTCGGCGAGCAGGGAGTCCACCGCGTCCACCACGTGCGGGCGGGACAGGAGCTTCGCCTGGTTCAACTCCCGCACCACCGACGCCGGTTCGCAGTGGCCGCCGCGGACGGCTTCGGTCAGCAGCCGGCGTACGGCGCTCGCGTCCGTCAGTTCGGCCACCGCGTCGGCCAGGGCGCGCGGGACCGGGGCCACCGGCAGGCCCGTCACCTGCTGGGGGGTGGGCAGCGCGGCGGTGCGCAGGATGCGGGCGCAGCCCGTGGAGCGCAGCCGGCGCATACGGGGGACCAGGACGTCGATCTGGTCCAGCGCGGTGAGCGGCGGCGTGGCGGAGAAGCCGTGCAGGGTCAGCGCCGCGAGGCCCGTGATCACCGCGTCCGGGTAGGCGGGGGCGTGCGCCTCGCCGGCGTTCGGCTGGGACGGCACCCCGGGCGACCGTTCCCGCGCCGCGTACATCAGCACCGCGTGCAGGCGCTCCTCGCTGGTCGGCGGGCCGGGGTGGAGCAGGAAGACGCCGGGGAGGACCTGCTGCCAGGGGCCGCCGGGGCGGCACTGCTCGTTCATCTCGGCGGGCGAGATGCCGTGCGACTTCAGCTGTGCGGTCGTCATGACGCGGCGGTGCACGTCGGAGAGGTGGCGCAGGGGGCGGGGGGAGGCCGGGGGGAGCGGGGTGTTGTGGTTCATGACCGGGAGGTTCCCGCGTCCTGTCCGCCCTTTAACCGCTGTTACACGCCCGTCGACAAAAGCGGACAACCTGGCACTAAAGGACGGGTGTTCGGATGCCGAGTAGGCACGGAAAACCCCTGGTCCGTTCGGGTTGGACCAGGGGTTACGGCTGCTATTGCCTGAATTCCGTAACGGTCACGGAGGGCCGTGATCGTTGGCCAAAGGTCTTATGAGGTTGACGCGGCCGCCGCCGCATCACACGCCTGCCCCCGCAGCCCCCGCGCCAGGTCGTCGCGCGCCTCCAGCACCAACCGCCGCAGCGCCGGCGCCGCGTCCTCGTGGGCCGCCAGCCACGCGTCCGTCGCGTCCAGCGTGGCCTGCGACTGCTGCAGCCCCGGGAACAGGCCCCGGACCACGTCCATGCCGATCTGGATCGACCGCTCGGCCCACACCCGCTCGATCGCCGCGAAGTACTTGTCGGTGTACGGCGCGAGCAGCTCCCGCTGCGAGGGCTGCGTGAAGCCCGCGATGGTCGCCTCGACGAGCGCGTTGGACAGCGCGTCGGACTCGACGACCTGCGCCCACGCCTGCGCCTTCACCGCCGCCGACGGCCGGGCGGCGAGGCAGCGGACCTGGTGGCGCTTGCCGGAGGCGGTGTCGTCGCGGGCCAGTTCGGCGGCCAGCACCGACTCGTCCGCCACGCCGTGCTCGGCCAGCGGCCCCAGAAACGCCCAGCGCAGCTCCTGGTCGACGTCCAGGCCCTCGATCTTCTCGGTGCCCTCCAGCAGGCCCCGCAGCAGCCCCAGATCCTGCGACCCCGACGCCACCGACGCGAAGAACCGCGCCCACGCCAGCTGCTGCTCGCTGCTCGGCGCGGCGGCCCGCAGCTCCCGCAGCGCACCCTCGGCGAGCAGCTGTTCGCCGGTCGGCCGCCACTCGGGCGTCACATAGTTGACCAGCGACGAGTTCGCCCACGCGTGCAGCATCTGCAGCACGCCGATGTCGGACTCGCGCCCCGCGAACCGCAGCACCAGGCCCACGAAGTCCCGCGCCGGCAGCAGCGCGTCCCGCGTCATGTTCCACAGCGCCGACCAGCACAGGGCGCGGGCGAGCGGGTCGGTCAGCGCGCCCAGGTGCTCCCGCAGCGTCGCCAGGGACGTCTCGTCGAAGCGGGTCTTGCAGTACGTCAGGTCGTCGTCGTTGACCAGAACCAGCTCCGGGGCCTCGGCCCCCGCCAGCTCCGCCACGACCGTGCGCGGACCGTCGACGTCCACCTGGGCCTGCGCGAACCGCTCCAGCGCCCCCTGCGCGCCCCGCCGGTACAGCCCCACGGCGACCCGGTGCGGGCGCAGTTCGGGGTGCGACTCGGCCGCCTCCTGGAGCACGGCCAGCTCGTCGACGCGCCCCTCGGCGTCCAGCAGCACCTGCGGGGTCAGCGCGTTCACGCCCGCCGTCTGCAGCCAGGAACGCGCCCACGCGCCCATGTCCCGCCCGCTGGTCTCCTCCAGGACCGACAGCAGGTCACCGAGGCGCGTGTTGCCGTACGCGTGCCGCTTGAAGTAGCGCCGCGCACCCTCCAGGAACGCGTCCTGGCCGACGTACGCGACGAGCTGCTTCAGTACGGAAGCGCCCTTGGCGTACGTGATGCCGTCGAAGTTGAGCTTCGCGTCCTGCAGATCACGGATGTCGGCGGTGATCGGGTGCGTGGAGGGCAGCTGGTCGGCGCGGTACGCCCAGGCCTTGCGACGGTTGGCGAAGGTGATCCAGGCGTCCTTGAAGCGGGTCGCGCCCACGTTCGCGAAGGTGCCCATGAAGTCCGCGAAGGACTCCTTCAGCCACAGGTCGTCCCACCACACCATGGTGACCAGGTCGCCGAACCACATGTGCGCCATCTCGTGCAGGAGGACGTTGGCCCGGCCCTCGTACGACGACCGCGTCACCTTGCCGCGGAAGATGTACTCCTCCCGGAAGGTCACCATCCCCGGGTTCTCCATCGCGCCGAGGTTGTACTCGGGCACGAACGCCTGGTCGTACTTCCCGAAGGGGTACGGGTAGTCGAAGTGGTCGTGGAAGAAGTCCAGGCCCTGCTTCGTCACCAGGAAGACGTCGTCGGCGTCGAAGTACGGCGCGAGACCCTTGCGGCACATCGCGCCGAGCGGGATCTCCAGCGTCGTGCCGTCCGCGAACGTACGCGAGTAGGAGTCCGTGACGTAGTGGTACGGGCCCGCCACGACACAGGTGACGTACGTCGAGATCGGCTTCGTCTCCGCGAACCGCCACACCCCGTCGGTGAGTTGACCGGCCCCGTTGCTCCACACCGTCCACTCCTCGGGCGCCCGCACCTCGAAGCGGAACGGGGCCTTGAGGTCCGGCTGCTCGAAGTTCGCGAAGACGCGGCGGGAGTCGGCCGGCTCGTACTGGGTGTAGAGGTAGACCTCGCCGTCCTCGGGGTCGACGAAGCGGTGCAGGCCCTCGCCGGTGCGGGAGTAGGCGCACTGGGCGTCGACGATCAGCTCGTTGTCTGCGGCGAGGTCCTCCAGGGTGATCCGGGAGCCGTCGAAGACCTCGCTCGGGTCCAGGTCCTTGCCGTTGAGGGAGACGGCCGTCACACTCGGCGCGATCAGGTCCGCGAAGCTGGTGGCGCCGGGTTCGGCACAGCGGAAGCGGATCGTGGTGACCGAGCGGAAGGTGCGCGGCGCCTGGCTTGCGGAGCCCTCGTCGCCCACGGCGGAACGGACGTCGAGGGACACGTCGTACCCGTCGACGGACAGCAGGGCAGCCCGCTCCCGGGCCTCGTCGCGGGACAGATTCTCACCGGGCACGGGCGGTACTCCCTTGAGTTGGTGTTCAGTATGCGGACAGCCCCGATCCTGCCATGTGCACCTGACGCACAGCAGGCGGGAATGGGCGGACCGACCAGGAACGTTCCCCGGGGAAACGCTTCCCCTTGAGGAGAGACATGTCGGACAAGACCCCCGTCGACTTCTGGTTCGACCCCCTGTGCCCCTGGGCCTGGATGACCTCGCGCTGGGTACTGGAGGTCGAGAAGGTCCGCGACATAGAGGTCCGCTGGCATCTGATGAGCCTGGCCGTCCTCAACGAGGACAAGCTCGACGAACTGCCGGAGCAGTACCGCGAGCTGCTGGAGACCAAGGCGTGGGGTCCCGTCCGGGTCGTCATCGCGGCACAGGAGGAGCACGGCGCCGAGGTGCTCGGCGACCTCTACACCGCGCTCGGCACCCGCATCCACAACAAGGAAGAGGGCCCCGGCAAGGAGACCGTCGCCGCCGCCCTGAAGGACGTCGGCCTGCCGGACTCCCTCCTGGAGCACTGGGACGGCACCCCCTACGAGCCGCAGCTGCGCGCCTCCCACAAGGAGGGCATCGAGAAGGTCGGCCAGGAGGTCGGCACCCCGGTCATCGCCGTCCCCGGCGCCGACGGCGAGCAGATCGCGTTCTTCGGCCCGGTCGTCACCCCCGCCCCCAAGGGCGAGGACGCCGCAAGGCTCTGGGACGGCACCCTCGCCGTGGCCTCCGTGCCGGGCTTCTACGAGATCAAGCGCACCCGTACCAAGGGGCCGGACTTCAGCAACCTGTAGGGCTCACGCCGGTTCTGTGGCGGCGGCCTGGATCTTCAACTCCTCCGGGAGCAGGCCGCCGTCGCGCTGCTTGTGCCACGGCTGGTACCACCGGCAGCCCTCGCCGGTGCAGCGCCACAGGTCGCCACGGTCCGCCTTGATCGCCTCCAGTTCCTTGGGGGTGAGCGGCCTGAACTCCTGCGTGCCGCTGCCGGCACACCTCGGGCAGTGCTTGTCCCGGAAAAACATCAGCCCCTCCTCGCCATCACCGCCAGATCGGGGAAGTCGGTCACCACCGCGTCGACCCCCAGCCCGTAGTACAGCGCGTACTCCGCGAACGCGTCCCCGAAATCGTTCGCTCCGCTGCCGCGCCGCAAGTCCGCCGGCAGGAACTGGTTCTCCGCCCGGAAGGTGTACGGCCCCACCCGCAGCCCCGCCGCATGGGCGTCCGCGAGGACGGACGTACCGACGAGCGACGACTTGTCCGGCCCGATCCAGTGCGCGTACGCGGCGATCCGCGCCAGCCCCGCCGGCGTCATCATGTCCTTGTACGTCGTCGGATCACCCGCCAGGACGAGGTCGTACGGCCCACCCGTCGTCCCCAGCGCCTGCCACAGCGGCACCCCCAGCCGCTCGGCCGCGATCCGCTTCAGGCTCGTCGGCTCGAAGGACTGCACGACACACTCGCGCCGGCCGAGGCGGCACCGGCGGATCGCCTCCGCCAGCTTCGGCTCCAGGGGCAGGCCCAGTCCGCGGAAGTACGTCGGGTGCTTGGTCTCCGGGAAGACGGCGATCGTGCGGCCGTACGCCTTCGACAGCCTGCGCGCCAGGCCGACCACCTCCTGGAAGGTGAGCACCTCCTCGCGGCCGTCGAACACGGTGTTGCGGTTGCGGACCAGCGGCAGGCGCTCCACCGCCCGCAGCGTCTTCAGCTCCGCCAGCGTGAAGTCCTCGGTGAACCAGCCGGTCACCGCCCGCCCGTCCACCGTCTTCGTCGTGCGGCGGTCCGCGAACTCCGGGTGGGACGCCACGTCCGTCGTCTGCGAGATCTCGTTCTCGTGCCGGACGACGAGCACATGGTCCTTGGTCGGCACCAGGTCCGGCTCGATCCAGTCGGCGCCGGTCTGCACGGCGTACGTGTACGAGGCCGCCGTGTGCTCCGGGCGCCAGCCGGCGGCGCCGCGATGGCCGATGACGAGCGGCCGCCCCGGTGTCCCGGAGCCGGCCGTCGCCGCAGCCGCCTCGGCGGCCGCCGCCGTCGCGGGTACGGCCGCGGCCGCCGTGGTGCCGGCGGCCGCGAGCAGCAGGGATCTACGTCTCGGGTGCATACAACTCCCTTTCCTCGTACGGCTCTTCACGAGCGCGTCGTCGTACGGCCTCAGGTACGTGCCCGGCCGCGTGCCTCCGCCAGCCGGGTCAGGTGCTCCTCATAGCCCTGCGTGTAATACGCCGCCCGGCCCCCGTCCGGCTCGACGACCGCCGCCGGCCGCGTCCACGCCTGCGCGTCCAGCGCCACCCCGTACCGCTCGGCCGCCGCCAGCACCGCGCCCCGCGCGCCCACCTCGCCCTCGACGACCCTGAGCGGCCGCCCGAGGACATCGGCGAGCAGCCGCATCCAGGCAGGGCTGCGCGTACCGCCCCCGCACACGGCCAGCGTCCCGGTCAGCCCCGCCGCCTGAAGGCAGTGCCGGGCCGCGTAGCCGATGCCCTCGCAGGTCGCCCGGACCAGATCGGCGCGGGTCGACTCCAGGCAGACGCCGGTCAGTTCGGCGCGCAGACGCGGCTCGACGAACGGCGCGCGCTCGCCCGAGGGCGCGAAGTACGGCAGCACCCGCACCCCGTGCGCCCCCGGTGGGGTCTCGGCCAGCAGCCCGTCGACCTCCTCGTGCCGGACGCCCGTCGTCGACAGCACCCAGTCCAGCGCCGCCGTCCCGACCATCGCGGGCATCGCGCGCAGCCAGTGCCCGGGGCGGTCGGTGTTGATGTACAGGCCGGCCGGTTCACCCGTTAGATCGAGGTCGGTGGTCGCGACCAGGCTGGCCAGGCAGGTGCCGACGATGAGGAGACCGTCGCCCGCGGACGTCACCCCCGCGCCGAGCGCGCAGGCCGGCAGGTCGTACGGCCCGTTCGCGATCCGCGTCCCGGCCGGCAGCCCCTCGCCGCGCGTCCGCGCCGTCGCGACCGGATCGCTGACGGGGGCGAGGAGGCCGCGCCGGTGGGTCAGACCCAGCAGCTCCACGACCCGGTTGTCGTACGTCCGCGTCCGCGGGTCCAGGAACGGCATCGACGCGTCCGACACATCCGTGGTCGGCCCTGTCCCCGTCAGCCGCTGGAACACCATGTCCTTGCAGTACAGGGCGGCCCTCGCGGCATCCAGCGCCTTCGGCTCGTGACTGTCCAGCCACGCCAGCAGCGGCCCCGGACACCCGGGGAACATCGCGCTTCCCGTCCGCCGGAACACCGTCTCGAACGTGCCGTCCGCCAGCCAGCGGTCGACGAGTTCGTGCGCCCGCCCGTCCATCCAGGAGGCGGCGGGGCGCACCGGCCGCCCCTCCGCGTCCACCAGCCACACCCCGTCGCCCTGTCCGGTCAGCCCGGCGAGCTCGATCGGTTCCGGGGCGCGGGAGGTCAACTCCTCCAGTACGGCGACGACCGCCCCGTACAGCTCGTCCATGTCCTGCTCGACCACCCCGCCGTGCAGGGCGAGCCCCACCGGGCGGGAAGCGACGGCCAGTTCGCGGCCCTCGGTGTCGAACGCGGCGGCTTTCACCGTGGACGTGCCTACATCGATACCGACGTACATAACGCCTCCCGGCTCAGGTCAGACAGTGCGCCAGCTGCTCCCCGCGCACCCAGCGGCCCACTTCCGCGGCGGCGATCCGCGCCGCCTTCTCCGCCACCGCGCGGGACGCACCGCCCAGGTGTGGGGTCAGGACGAGCCGGTCGGCGAGGGCGTGCAGCCGTGAGTCCGGCGGGAGCGGCTCCCGTACGTACGTGTCGAGCGCCGCAGCCGACAGACGCCCGCTCGCCAGCGCGTCGCACAGCGCCTCCTCGTCCAGCAGCGGCCCCCGTGCCGCGTTCACGACCACCGAGCCCTCCGGCAGCAGGGCGAGTTCACGGGCGCCGATCAGGCCGCGGGTCTCGGCGGTGAGACGGGCATGCAGGGTGATCACCCGCGAGGCGCGCAGGAGGTCGTCGAGGGAGGCGACCCGCAGGCCGTGGATCTCGCCGTGCACGTACGGGTCGTACACCATGACCCGCGCACCGAACGCGCACAGCACCCGCGCGACCCTGCTGCCCACCGCCCCGTAGCCGACGAGCCCGACCGGCAGGTCCTCCAGCTCCAGCCCACTGTGCTCGTACGTGTAGTACGTCGCCCCCTCCCAACTGCCCTGCCGAGCCAGGAGGTCATGGGCCTGCGGGATCCGGCGCAGGGCCGCCAGCATCAGGCCGACGGTGAATTCGGCGGTGGCGGCGGCGTTGCGGCCGGGGGCGTAACACACCCGGACGTCGTGCCGCTTGGCCGCGTCCAGGTTGACGTTCACCGGGCCGCCCCGGCACACGACCACCAGCCGCAGGTCCGGACAGGCGTCGAGGACGCGCTCGGTCACCGGACCCATCTGGGTGACCAGCACCTGCGCACCCGCAAGCGCGTCGATCAGCTCGTCCTCGGCGTCACTCGCCTCCGTCACCTCGGCCACCGGGCCGAAGGGGTCAAGGGGCCAGCCGAGGGTCAATTCGTCCACGTCGCAGGCGAGTTGGTGACCGAGCGCCTCGGTGATGAGCGACGGCAGGATGAAGTGATCGCCTGCGGCCACCACGCGCACGCTGTTCCCGTTGGTCATCGCAGCGAGTCTCCTGTCACGGCGTCGAAGACATGGGTGAGGTGAGGGTCGGCGGTGACGTGGACGCGGTCGTCGTGGGCGAGGCGCACCTCGGGGGCGGTGAGGACGACGAGGGGGCGTTCGACGCCGTCGAGGGCGAGGGTCGCGATGCCCGACTCCAGCAGGGGTTCGTGGGCCACCACGCGGGTGGGCAGGCCGTCCTCGCCGGTCAGCTCCAGGTCCTCCGGGCGGATGCCGACCACGACCTCCCGGCCCGCCGCCACCGGCACCGGCAGCGCGATCCGCGCCGCCTCGGACAGCCGGGCGTGACCGTCGCCGTCGGCGACAGCGGGCAGGAGGTTGATCGCGGGCTCGCCGACGAAGTCCGCGACGAAGAGGTTGGCGGGGCTGTCGTAGATCTCGTACGGGGTGCCGAGCTGCTGGATGACGCCGTCCTTCATCACGGCGATCCGGTCGGCGAGGGAGAGGGCCTCCTCCTGGTCGTGGGTGACCAGGATGGTCGTATGGCCCAAGTCCTTCTGGATGCGCTTGAGTTCGCGGCGGGTGGTGTCGCGCTGGGCCGCGTCCAAGTGGGACAGGGGCTCGTCGAGGAGCAGCACGTCCGGTTCGCGGATCAGGGCGCGGGCCAGGGACACGCGCTGTTTCTGGCCGCTGGAGAGGCCGGCGGGGCGGGCGTCGAGGATGCCGGTGAGGTCGACGCGCTCGGCGATCTCCTTGACCTTGCGGTCGACGTCGCCCCGGTCGGCCCGTCTGCGTGCCTTCAGGCCGAAGGCCAGGTTCTCGGCCACCGTCAGCGGCGGGTAGAGGGCGTAGTTCTCGAAGGCGACCCCGATGTTGCGCTGCTGGGCCGGGCGCGCGGTCATGGACGTCCCGCCGACCAGGATGTCCCCGCCGGTCACCGTCTCCAGGCCGGCGATCATCCGCAGGGTGGTCGACTTTCCGCAGCCCGACGGGCCGAGGAGGCCGAGCAGCTCGCCGGAGCGCAGGGTCAGGTCGATGCCGCGTACGGCGTCCACCGACGGGCGACCCCGCGCCGAATAGGTCTTGCGCAGATCACGTAGCTCCAGCTCGGTCATCGCTGCCCTTCGTCACGGTCGGTGCCCCAGGACCTGTCCGGGCGCAGACTTCGTAGGTGACCTTGTGCTCGTCCAGGTCCCGCAGCGCCTGAGCCGACGCCCCGTCGTCCACGAGGAGCAGGTCGAAGCGGGAGAGCGGGACCACCCGGTGCAGGGCGACCCTGGCGAGCTTGGTGTGGTCGATCAGCAAGATGTTGCGGGCGGCCGCGTCGAGCATGGCCCGCTTCACCGACACGATGTGCTGCTCCTGGTGGTAGGCGTAGCCCCCGCGCACGGCCGACGTCGACGCGAAGCAGACGTCCACGCGCAGCTGCTCTATCGCCTCGACACAGGACACGCCGAGGAAGGAGGAGTGCAGCGGGTCGTAGTCGCCGCCGAGGGCCATGAGGTGGATGCCGCGCTGGTCGGAGAGCAGGTTGATCGCTTCCAGGAAGTTGGTGACGACCGTCAGCGGGGTCACCTCGCCGTGCCGCAGCCTGCGGGCTATCTCCAGGGTGGAGGTGGAGTCGTCCAGCATGATCGCCATGCCGGGCTCGATCAGCTTCAGCGCGCGGTCGGCGACGGCGGCCTTCTCGGCGCGCATGGTCTTCAGGCGGTACTGCACGTTCGACTCGAAGACTCCGGAGGGCTGGGCCGTCACTCCGCCCCTGGACTTCCTTACGATGCCCTGCCGTTCCAGCTCGTCGAGGTCCCGGTGGATGGTCATCACGCTCACCCCGAAGTGCTCGGCCAGCTCGGCGGCCGTCGCGGAGCCGTCGGCGAGGACCCGCTCGGCCATGGCGGCCTGGCGGGCGGCGGGACCCTGTTGCGGGGTGCTGCTGCTGGTGTTCATGGTGTCTCGATCCGTCGTCCTGGGCGCTTGGGCCGGTCGGCCTCGAACAGCAGCAGGTTCTCAGGCCGGACCGACAGCCGGACCGGATCGTCGGGCCGCAGCCCCGTCGTGTCGGAGCGCGGGGCGACCAGCGACACCTGGTGCTCGCCCAGCCGGACGGTGACCTCGACGGACCGCCCGAGCACCTCGGTGACATAGACGGTGCCGGTGAGCTCGTGCCCGGGGCCGTGCAGGGTGATGTCGCGGGGACGCAGCCCGATCAGTACGTCGGTGCCGGGAGCCGCCTGCGCACCGACCGGCAGCTCGATCGTCCCGTCCGCCGAACGGAACCCCCCGTCCCGCGTCACCACCCCCGGCAGCAGGTTGATCCGCGGCCGTCCGAAGGCCCGCGCGACCTCCGTGTCGCAGGGCCGGTACCAGATCTCCTCCCGCGTCCCCGTCTGCACGATCCGCCCGTCCCGGATGACCCCGATCCGGTCGCCGAGCGCCAGCGCCTCGACGGAGTCGTGCGTGACGTACAGCGTGGTCGTGCGCTGTACGGCCCCGATCGCCTTCAGCTCGGCCCGCATCTGCTGGCGCAGCTTGGCGTCGAGGTGGGAGAGGGGCTCGTCGAGGAGGAAGGCGCGGGCGGGGCGGACCAGGACCCGGCCGAGGGCGACACGCTGCCGCTGGCCGTTGGACAACTGGCCGACCGGGCGGTCCAACAGGGCGGAGATGCCGAGGAGTTCAGCGATCTCACCGATCCGCTCCCGCGCCTGTGCGGCGGGGAGGCGGTGGCGCGGGGAGCGGAGCGGCGAGGCCAGGTTGTCGTAGGCCGACTTGTGCGGGTAGAGGGCGTAGCTCTCGAAGCACATCGCGACGCCACGGTCGTACGGCTCGACGTCCCGCATGTCCTTGCCGTCGAGTTCGACGGTGCCGGATTCGGGGAGTTCGAGGCCGGCGACGGTCTTCAGCGTCGTCGTCTTCCCGGCCCCCGACGGGCCGAGCAGACAGAAGAACTCGCCCTCCCGGACCTCCAGGTCGAGCCCGTCCAGGGCCGTGGTCCTGCCGTACGTCTTCCGGATCTCCCGCAGTGCGATGGCCGTGCTCATGATTTCACCGCCCCGAACGACAGCCCCCGCACCAGATACCGCTGGATGGTGAGGGCCAGCAGCAGCGGCGGTACGACCGAGACGAGCGCCGCCGCGGCCGTGAGGTTGTACTTGGGCCGGTCGCCGCCCAGGAAGGACAGGGCGCCCACGGTCACGGTCTGGGCCTCGTTGGAGGTGAGGATGAGGGGGAAGACGAAGTTGTTCCAGGCGAAGATGAAGGCCAGCAGCGACACGGCCGCGATGCCCGGCTTGACCAGCGGGATCGCCACCTTGAAGAACGCCTGCTTGCGGCTGTAGCCGTCCAGCAGCGCCGCCTGCTCCAGCTCCGGGGTGAGGTCGGCGAAGTACGACCGCATGATCCACACGATCAGCGGCAGCGTGACCAGCTGGAGCACCCACACCATGCCGACGTAGGTGTCGAACAGTCCGAGCTTCTGGTACAGCACGAACAGCGGGATGATCACGGTGAGTTCGGGCGCGAACCGGAACGACAGCAGCGTGAACATCAGGTTCTCGGAGCCCTTGAACCGCCAGCGCGCCGAGGCGTACGCCGCGGGAAGGCCGACGAGGAGCGACAGGGCCACCGCGCCCAGCGACACGACCAGGCTGTTGACGAAGAACCGCACGAACGGGATGCCCTCGCTGTCACCGAGGACCGTGCGGTAGCCGTCGAGGGTGGGGGAGAAGGAGAAGTACGTGGAGAAGAGCTCGTTCGTCGGCTTCAGCGACAGGATCACCATCCAGGCGATGGGGAACAGCGCGAAGACGAAGTAGAGGATGAGGGCGGCATCTGCCAGCCACCCCAACAGGCGCTTTTTGATGGTCATTTCACCTCGGCCGCCTTCCGCTGGATCTTCCCCAGGTGCTTCACCAGCACCATCGCGGCGAGATACACCACGGCCCACAGCACGATCGTGTAGCTGATCCCGAACGAGTACCGCTGGAAGCGGATCGCCTCCAGGTACGCCCGGATCTGCAGGACGACGGTCGAGTCGCCCGGCCCGCCCTCCGTCAGGGCGTAGATGATGTCGAACACCTTCAGCGAGTCCATGAACCGGAAGATCACCGCGACCAGCACATACGGCCACAGCATCGGCAGCGTCAGCCGCCGGAAGGTGTACCACCAGCCCGCCCCGTCGACGGCCGCCGCCTCGAAGGGAGACGTGGGCAGCGAGCGCAGGCCGGCCAGGGCGAGGATCGCCACGAACGGGGTGTAGACCCAGACGTCCACGGCGATCGACGACAGCAGCGCGCCGGTCGGGGTGTCCGTCCACTGGACTCCGCCCAGCCCGAAGGGTTTCAGGAGGTAGTTGATCACCCCTACCGACGGCTGGAGCATCAGCTTCCAGATGATGGCCGCGATCACCGGCGCGATCATCAGCGGCAGGATGAGGATCTTCTCCAGCACCCGCCCGACGATCGTCGACCGGTGCAGCAGCAGGGCGACGGCCACGCCCAGCACGGTCTCCACCGCGGCCGCCCCGACCGCGTACAGCACCGTCACCCACGCCGAGTTCCAGAAGGCCTCCTGCGTGAAGACCGTCTCGTAGTTCTCGAACCGCACCATGTCCGGCTGCGGTTTGCTCGCCGAGAAGTCGAACAGCGTGTAGTAGAGGCCGAGTCCGAAGGGATAGAGGATCCCGCAGGTCAGCAGCAGCGCGGGGACGATCAGGACGTACGGGCGCAGGGCGAGCCGCCATCCCATCGCGCTAGCCCACCTTGTCGGCGAGGTCGCCCGCCAGCCCGTCGAGCACCGACTTGGCGCCCTGCCCGCCGTAGATCTCCTGGAGGGCGGCGGCCCAGCTGGTGGTCGCGTCGAAGAACTGCGCCTGCGGGGTGAACTGGATCTTCGTCTGGTCGACGACCGTCTCGAAGGTCTCGATGAAGCCGGGCAGGTGCTTCATCTTGTCCTTGTAGGCGCCGTCGTCGGCGATCGACTTGCGCACCGGGTCGATGTGGTTGTGCGTGATCGCGCTCTTGAGCAGGTGCTCCTTGCCGGTCGCCCACTGCAGGAACAGCCAACTGGCGCTCTTCTTCTTGCTCTTGGCGTTCATGCCGAGCGACCAGATCCACATGTTGGTGGCCAGCGAACCGTCCGGTCCCTTCGGACCGGGGTGGAAGGCGATCTTCCCGGAGGCGGGGCTGGCGCCCTCGACCGCCTGGAAGTACGCGGCGGTGTCCGCATCGAACAGCATCCCGGCCTTCTTCGCACCGAGGTCGCTGGAGCACTGGTACCAGGTGTACGACGTCCAGGACGGCGGCCCGCCCTGCTTGACCATGCCGGCCCAGTCCTCGGTGAAGGCGACGGCCTGCGGGGTGTTCATGGCGGGTGTGAGCTTCCCGTCCTGGACTGTGAAGTCGCGCAGGCCGTTGCGGGCGTACATCGTCATGAAGCCCGGGTGGATGGTGGCCCAGCTGCGCGAGCCCCGTACGGCGATCCCGTACATGCCGTCGAAGCCCGCACCCGGCGCCTTCCGCTTGATGGTCCCGGCGAGTTCGCGCAGCTCGTCGAAGGTCTCGGCGGGCTTGAGGCCGAGTTTCTTGAAGACGTCCGTGTTGTAGGCGACGACGTTCGTCTCCCAGCCCCACGGCAACGCGTACTGCCCGCCCTGCCCGAGCGGCGCGCCCGCCTTCAGGGACCACTGGTCGGCCTGGAGGAGGTTCGGGAAGAAGTCGGCCTGGTCCCATTCGGAGCCGGTGGCCGAGGAGTTGCGCATCCAGGGGCCGAGGTCTTCGAGCCAGCCGGGCGGCCCGTACTGCCAGACCATGTAGGCGCCCAGCATGAAGACGTCGTACG
Organism: Streptomyces sp. T12; assembly: GCF_028736035.1. Lineage (NCBI taxonomy): Bacteria > Bacillati > Actinomycetota > Actinomycetes > Kitasatosporales > Streptomycetaceae > Streptomyces > Streptomyces sp. T12. Next base: position 3,491,347 of record NZ_CP117866.1, on the reverse strand, counting down.
AGGCGCGTCCGCTGGACAGGTCGACGGTGAGCTTGTCGAAGTAGTTGTCCTCGGGGAAGACGTCGTACTCGACCTTGATGCCGGTCTTCTCGGTGAAGGACTTCAGGTCGGCGATCAGCGCGTCCGTGTAGGGGTGCTTGTTGAGCAGCGCCTTGACGGTCGTGCCCTTCTCCCGCTTCCAGTCGAAGGAGCCGGTGACGTCGTCCGCGGCCGAGCCGTCGCTTTTGTTGTCGTCACCGCCGAACCCGGCCCCGCAGGCCGCGAGCAGCGGGGTCGCGGCGGCCGCGGCGGTCAGGGCGAGGAAGCGGCGGCGATCGTGCACGTGCATGTCCATCCGTGACCTCCACGTGGGGTTCGGCCATCCGGGTGCTGGGGTGCTGCGTCTTCCCGGGGGATAACCCCCGGACCCCCAGCAGAAAAGCGGGTTGGCCGGGAGGGCCGGCACGAAGATCGCGCGGCAAACCGGGTTAACACGGCGAGTCGACTCGTTAACAGAGGGTGGAACGGCGGAAGTTGGGCGTCAATCCCTCGCGCAAGGGAAAATCTCAGTGCAGAGTGAGAAGTTCACGGATCGGGATGTGCGAACGGCCCAAAAGGGCGGGAGGTCCGGATGGCGGACGAGCAGGAGGCGTGGCTCGGGATCGACCTGGGGACCCAGAGTGTCCGGGTCCTGCTGGTCACCGGGGACGGCACCGTCCTCGGCAGCGGTTCGGCCCCACTCGCCGGGCGGCGGGACGGGGTGCGGCACGAGCAGGATCCGGGGGAGTGGTGGGAGGGGCTGTGCGCGGCGTCCCGGGCCGCGCTGCGGGGACACTCCCGGGTACGGGTCGGTGCGCTCGCGGTGTGCGGGACGTCCGGGACCGTACTGCTGACGGACGGGGCGGGGCGGCCGATGAGCCCCGCGCTGATGTACGACGACCGGCGCGCGGCGCAGGAGGCGGCGCGGGCGCGGGCGACGGGGCTCGCGGTGCAGGACACCTGGGCGCTGCCGAAGGCGCTGTGGCTGACCGAGGCCTACGGCCAGGGCCGGATCACCCACCAGCCGGACCTGATCGTCGCCCTCCTCACCGGCGAACTCCCCCCGGCCGACTCCAGCCACGCCCTCAAGACCGGCTACGACCTGGAGCGCGACGCCTGGCCGACCGCACTGCCCCGACTCAGCCTCCCCGACCGGGCGTTCCCCGACGTCGTCCGCCCCGGCAGCCCCCTCGGCGAGGTCTCCCCGACCGCCGCCGAGGCCACCGGCATCCCCGCCGGCACCCCCGTGATCGCCGGGATGACCGACGGCTGCGCGGCCCAGATCGCCTCCGCCGCCCTGCGCCCCGGCTCCTGGAACTCGGTGCTCGGCACCACGCTGGTCCTCAAGGGCGCGTCCGCGACGCCGGTCCGGGACGCGACCGGCGTGGTCTACAACCACCGTGCGCCGGACGGGAGTTGGCTGCCCGGCGGTGCCTCAAGCGTGGGCGCGGGCGTGCTCACGGCGGCGTTCCCCGGCGCCGACCCGGCGGCAATGGACAAGCTGGCCGCCGCATACGAGCCGTCCGGCGCGATCACCTACCCCCTGGTCTCCCCCGGCGAGCGCTTCCCCTTCCTCGCCCCGGACGCCTGCGCGCTCGTCCTGGGCGAACCGGAGTCCGACGCCGACCTGTGGGCCTCGCTCCTCCAAGGCGTCGCCTTCACGGAACGCCTGTGCCTGGACTACCTGCACCACCTGGGCGCCCCCGTCGACGGCCCCCTCACCTTCACGGGCGGCGCCGCCCGCAGCCCGTACTGGAACCAACTGCGCGCCGACATCCTGGGCCGCCCGGCCCGGGTCCCGCAGCAGACGGAACCGGCCCTGGGCATGGCGGCGCTGGCGGCGTACGGCGCGGGCGCGACACCCCACCTCCAGGAGGCCGCGGAAGGCATGGTCCGCATCGGCACGACCGTCGAACCCCGCCCCGACCGCACCACCCGCTACGCCGAACCGTACGCCCGCCTGGTCGACGCCCTGACGGCCCGAGGCTGGCTCCCACCCCCGGTCGCGGCGCACGCACACGCCCGCCTGGACATGGATACTTCGGCTTCATGACCACGAGTACGCCGAGTGCGACGCTGCTGCTGGCCCGGCACGGACAGACCATCTGGCACGCCGAGAACCGCTACGCCGGCGTGAGCGACGTGCCCCTCACCGACACGGGCCGTGCCCAGGCCGAGGCCCTCGGCCGCTGGGCCGCCGCCCACCCGGTCGACGCGATCTGGACGTCCCCGCTCTCCCGCGCCGTGGCCACCGCCGACCCCGCCTGCCGGGCCCTCGGTCTCACTCCGCACCGCGAACCAGGCCTGCGCGAATGCGACTTCGGTGTGCTGGAGGGCCGTACGCTCGCGGAGTTCGCGGCCGAGGACCCGGCGGCCGCGGAGGCCTTCCGCACCGACCCGGTGGCCCACCCGTTCCCGGCGGCGGAGAACCCCGTCGCCGCCGCCGACCGCGGAACCGCCGCCCTGCGCCGCATCGCCGCAGCCCACCCCGGCGAACGCGTCCTCGTCGTCGCCCACAACACCCTGTTCCGCCTGGTGCTGTGCACCCTGCTGTCGATCCCGGCCGGGGAGTACCGCAGGGTGTTCCCGCGGTTGCGCAACACGGCGATCAGTGAACTCCTCGTAAAAACCGACGGATCCGCCGCACTTCTCTCCCTCAATGTGCCCTGCGAGCCGGACGTCCCGTAGCACCATGTGCCCATGACGGAGATCGACACCTCGGTACCGCACTCGGCCCGCATCTGGAACTACTGGCTGGGCGGCAAGGACAACTACCCCGTGGACGAGGCGGCCGGCGACGCCTACACCGCCGTCTTCCCCGGCATCGTCACCATCGCCCGCAGCAGCCGCGCGTTCCTGGGCCGCAGCATCCGGTATCTGGTCACGGAGGCGGGCGTACGCCAGTTCCTCGACGTCGGCACCGGGCTCCCCACCGTCGACAACACCCACGAGGTCGCCCAGCGCCTCGCCCCCGAGTCGAAGATCGTCTACGTCGACAACGACCCGTTGGTGCTGGCCCACGCCCGCGCCCTGCTCACCTCGACGCCCGAGGGGGTGACGGCGTACGAGGACCTGAGCCTCTACGAGCCGGACAAGATCCTCCAGGCGGCCTCCCGGACCCTCGACCTCACCCGCCCCACGGCCCTGATCCTCAGCGGCATCCTCGGCCACGTCGCCGACCACGACCAGGCCCGCGACCTCGTCCGCGACCTCCTGGCCGGCCTCCCCTCCGGCAGCTACCTCTCCCTCAACGAGGGCTCCCGGGGCACCGACCCGGCCTACGAGTACGCCCAGGACGCCTACAACGAGACCGGCGCCGTCCCGTACTTCCTCCGCCCGGTCGACCAGATCGCGGCCTTCTTCGAGGGCCTGGACCTGGTCGACCCCGGCATCGTCTCCGTCCCGCTGTGGCACCCGGAGCCGGGCGACCAGGACGCCCAGCCGATCGGCCAGCACGGCGGACTGGGCCGCAAGCCCTGACAGTGAGTCCTGCCCGACGGCCGTAGGGCTCAAATCACGACCACCTACGGCCGCTGCAACAATCCCGTTGCTCCAGGCGCACCATCGCCGCATCGCCAGTTCGATCAGCGGCAGGGCTTCGAGTTCCAGGTCATATCCGGACTCGCCGTAGCGTCATCGCTCGTTCTCCCCGTCTGCTGCTCGGGTCGGCGCCCATAGCCGTAGCCGTCGGCGCGCTGCAGTAGGCGGACATGGCGGTGATGGACTCCTTGGACGAGACCGTGGTCGGTGCGGATGTTGAATCTGCCGGTGGAGCGCACGGCGACCCGTCCCTTGTGCGTTCCGGAGTTCTTTCCCGTGGGGAGCCGTGGCGGCTGCGGTTGTATTTCGTGCGCCCGCCAGACCAACTGTGTACCGAGTTCCTGAAGTCTTCGCCACAGGGACCATCGTGTGGAGTTCATCGCCGCAGCATCCCGCAGCGGTGCCTTGGCATGGGCGAGGATCCTCGCGACAAGCCGAGGCTTGTCCTTCAGGAACTTCTCCACCGAGAGGCTGCCCTTGGCGTGGTTGCACGGGCGGCAAGCCAGCGTCAGGTTGGACACCCGGTCCGATCCACCGCGTGAGCGAGGTCTGATGTGCTCCACCTGAAGGGGCACCCCGGACGCGCCGCAGTATGCGCATGCGCGCCCCCAGTGCTCAAGGAGGTACTGGCGCACTTCATAGCCCGCGAGCGTGCCTTGCTGATACTCGATCCCCTGCAAGGACACTCCCACGCTCATAGCGTGCACATCGAAGGCGGTTCGCTCGATGTGGACCTCTGTCACTGGCGCCCAATTCTGCAAGCGCCGGACCCAAGAGCAAGTGGTATCCACTCGGTGCTTCAAGGACGGAGGCAGCCAGCCTTCCGGGCGGCGACGGTTGTAAATTAGATACATCAAGTTCGATGGATCTGATCCGAAGTACGTTGGTGGGCGTGAACGGAGTCGAGCTGTTCCTGCTGGGGCGTGCACTCATGAAGATCGGTGAAGAGGCGTTGCCGGAGCCTCCCGGCGGTGTCGGCCGATATGCGGGCAGTACTCGCCTGGTGCTGGTCGTGGCCAGCGACATCGCAGGGCATCCGGACAGTGCCGTCGGCGAGATCGCTGCCCGCACCGGTCTGCCGCAGAGTCAGGTGTCCGCGGCCGTCGCCCGGCTGAAGGAGGCCGGATCGGTGCACACTGTGCCGGACCCCACTGATCGGCGGCGCGTGCTTGTGCGTCCGGCGGGCGAGGTGTCCGAGCGAGTGGCGCAGGTTCGCGCCACTGGCATTGAGAAGGCACTCGCCGCGGCGCTCGGTTCTGATGACCGGCAGCGGCTGAGGGAAGTCACGGAAGCGCTGAACGTACTCGCCCGTAACCTCGCACCGACGATAGGTGCCCACCCTTGAAGTTGCGTCATGTCGTCTCTGGGTGTGCATGACGCACAAGGAAGGCCCTCGCGAGTCACGTCCTCGCGAGGGCCTTCCCCCTATCTGCCTGCCACGTGAAAGGTGAGAAGACGATCACGAGCAGGACACTTCAGGCGTGCCTCACGGCGCCAGCAGCAATACGTCGGCGCGGGACTTCGCGGCCTCGTAACGCCGCGCAACGTCCTGCCAGTTGACGACCCGCCACATCGCCTCGATGAAGTCCACCTTCTGGTTCTTGTACTGCAGGTAGAAGGCGTGCTCCCAGGCATCGAAGACGAGGATCGGCACCGAGCCCTGACCCACGTTGCCCTGGTGGTCATAGACCTGCTCGATGACGAGGCGGCCGCTCAGGGGCTCGTATGCGAGCACGCCCCACCCGGACCCCTGGGTGGTTGCGGATGCCTTGGTCAGCTGGGCCTTGAACCCGGCGAAGGAGCCGAATGATTCGGTGATGGCGTCCGCGAGGTCACCCACGCCGTCCGCAGCGAGGGGCTCACCGCCCCCGTCTCCGCTCATGTTCGTCCAATAGATGCTGTGCAGGATGTGCCCGGACAGGTGGAACGCCAGGTTCTTCTCCAGCCCGTTGACCGAGCCCCACGACTCCTTGTCGCGCGCCTCCGCAAGCTGCTCCAGGGTGTCGTTCGCACCTTTCACATAGGCCGCGTGGTGCTTGTCGTGGTGCAGCTCGATGATCTCGGGGCTGATCACGGGCGCGAGCGCGGCGTAGTCGTAGGGCAGTTCCGGGAGTGTGTAGACGGGCATGAAGGGTCCCCTCAGATGCTCTTGTTGCAAGTAGCTTGCAATAACAAGCTAACAGCAAAAAGCCCCCGTGTGGATCACACGGGGGCTTCGGCGCCGTAGAAGGGGGTGTCAGCTCTTCGCGCGGGCCCGCTGCCACGCGTACCCGACCACCGCAAGGAACACCGTCATCCCCCCGGTCGAGTACAGCTGCACCCGCGTATCCGGCTCCCTGGCCATCAGCACGAAGATCGCCGTCATCCCCGCCAGCGCGACCCACGTCAGCACCGGGAACGCCCACATCCGCACGACCAGCTTCTCCGGTGTCTCGCGCTCCAGCCGGCCGCGCAGCCGCAGCTGGGAGACGGCGATGAAGATCCAGACGACGAGGATGACCGCGCCGATCATGTTCAGCAGCCAGGGGAAGACGTCGTCCGGCCGCCAGTAGCTCAGCGCCACGCACACGAAGCCGAACACGGAGGAGGCGAGGACGGCGATCCGCGGGACGCCGCCCGAAACGCGGCCCAGCGCCGCAGGCCCCTGCCCGCGCTGGACGAGGGAGTAGGCGATGCGCGAGGAGCCGTAGATGTTGGCGTTCATGGCGCTCAGCAGCGCGACCAGGACCACGACGTTCATCACCTGGCCGGCGCCGGGGATGCCGAGGTGGTCGAGGGCGGCGACGTAGGGGCCCTTGGCGACGATCTCCTTGGAGTCCCAGGGGACGAGGGTGACGACGACCGCCATCGAGCCGATGTAGAAGAGGGCGATGCGCCACATGGCCGTCCGGACGGCGCTGGCCACGCCGCTGACCGGGTTCTCCGACTCGGCGGCGGCGATGGTGACCGTCTCCATGCCGCCGTAGGCGAAGACGGAGGCGAGCAGGCCGATGATCAGGCCCTCGCTGCCGTTCGGGAAGAAGCCGCCCTCACCGGTGAGGTGCGCGGTCCCCGGCGCGTCCGTGCCCGGCAGGACGCCGGCGATCGCCAGCCCGCCCAGCACCAGGAACAGCGTGATCGCGCCGACCTTCAGTGCCGCGAACCAGAACTCGAACTCGCCGAAGTTCTTCACGGCGGCCAGGTTCGCGCCGCAGAAGACGACCATGAACAGGGCCACCCACGCCCACTCGGGCGTATGCGGCAGCCAGGTCGTGACGATCTTCGCGGCGCCGATGCCCTCCAGGCCGACGGCCGTGCAGAGCAGGACCCAGAAGGACCAGCCGGCCGTGAAACCGGCCCACGGGCCGATCGCCCGCTCGGCGTGCGCGGAGAAGGAGCCGGAGGAGGGGTATGCGGCCGACATCTCGCCGAGCATCCGCATCACCAGCATCACGAGGAGGCCGGAGAGGACGTAGGCGATGACGATCGACGGGCCGGCGGCGGCGATACCGGCGCCGGAGCCGACGAACAGGCCCGCCCCGATGACACCGCCGAGGGCGATCATCGACAGGTGGCGCTGCTTGAGGCCGTGGTTGAGTCCGGGGGAGACGCCGTCCGCCTTCGGGGGCGTCTCCGTGGAGGTGCTGGGCATGGGCGCGGCTCGTCCAATGCGTGAGAGGGCAAAAACGCCCACAGTCTGGGCAGCCTCTCCGGCCAGAAGGAGAGGCTGCCCACTATGCGGACACTCGCCGCACTGTGCGTGAAGTGACGGCTACGCCGCGACGGGTGGGGCGGCCGGCGTGTAGTGCGACGCGTCCCCCTCGATCGAGTGGCTCTCCTTGCCCTCGATGCCGACCGGCACGTCACCGGCGACGGTCACCCGGTGCAGACGGCGCGGCAGGCCGTCGTAGTTGTCGATGGCGTAGTGCTGGGTGATGCGGTTGTCGAAGACGACCAGCTGGTTCTCGGACCAGCGGTGGCGAAGGATGTTCTCCGGCCGGGTGACGTACGCCTGGAGCAGGTCCAGGATCTTGCGGGACTCGCCCGGGGAGAGGCCCACGATCCGCTGGGCGAACCCGCCGATGAACAGGCCGCGCTCACCGGTCAGCGGATGGACGCGGACGACCGGGTGGACCGTGCGGTACTTGATCGACGTGAACTCGGCGCGCTGGGCGGCCTGCTGGTCGTCGACCTCCTCGTCCGGTACGGCGTAGTCGTAGTCGTTGGTGTGCTCCGCCCATAGCGTGTCGGCCAGCCTCCGCAGTGGCTCGGGCAGCTGGCGGTAGGCGGCCGCCGAGCTGGCGATCAGGGTCTCGCCGCCGTAGGGCGGGATCGTGATGCTGCGCAGGGTGGTGGCCTGCGGCGGGTTGAGGACGAAGGTGACGTCGGTGTGCCAGTGGTTGGCCCGGCCTCGCTCGCTGTCCACGGGCAGCACGTTCGCGGCGCCGTCGACGGCGGACACCGTCGGGTGGGCGGTGGTGATGTCGCCGAAGTGGCGGGCGAAGGCCTGGTGACCGGCGTCGTCCAGGTTCACGTCGTCGAAGACGAGGGCCTTGTGGACGTTGAGGGCCTCGCGCAGAGCGGCGACCTGCTCCTCGGCGAGGGGCTTGGAGATGTCGACGCCAAAGACGCGGGCGCCGATGTTGGCGGTGACCTTCTGGATGTCGAGGGAGTCGAGAGACATGTGCGGTCCTTTCAGACGAGGGCGGGTGCGGACGGGCTGACGTACTGGTTGGCGGGGCGCGGGAGGCCGTAGCGCTCGCGCAGGGTCCGGCGCGGGCCGTACTCGCCGCGGAGCAGGCCACGGGCGCGGAGGATCGGGACGACGTGGTCGACGAAGGCGTCGAGACCGGAGGGCAGGACCGGCGGCATGATGTTGAAGCCGTCGGCGGCGCCCTGCGTGAACCAGGTCTCGATGGCGTCGGCGACCTGCTCGGGCGTACCGGCGAAGGTGAGGTGGCCGCGCCCGCCGCCGAGCCGGCCGATGAGCTGCCGCACGGTGAGCCGCTCGCGCCGGGCCAGCTCCACCACGAGCGTGTAGCGGCTCTTGGCGCCCTCGATGGCGTCCTCGGAGGGCAGTGAAGCGGGCAGCTCGGCGTCCAACTCCAAGGATCCGGACGCCAGTTGCAGCAGGCTCTCCAGCCGGCCCACCCCGTGCGCGTACACGATGTGGTCCTCCAGCTCCTGCTCGGCCGCCCGCGCCTCGGCCTCCGTCGAGCCGATCACCGGGACGATCCCGGGCAGCACCTTGATGTGGTCCGGGTCGCGGCCCACTTGCGAGGTACGTGCCTTGAGGTCGGCGTAGAAGGCCCGCGCGTCCTCGATCGTCTGCTGCGCGGTGAACACCGCCTCCGCGTACCGGGCGGCGAAGGCCTTTCCGTCCTCGCTCGACCCCGCCTGCACGAGCAGCGGGTAACCCTGCGGTGAGCGGGGGACGTTGAGGGCGCCCTCGACGCTGAAGTACGTTCCGCTGTGCCGAGGCGGATGGATCTTGGCGTCGTCGCCCCACACGCCGGCCGCCTTGTCGGCGACGATCGCGTCGTCCTCCCAGCTGTCCCAGAGCTTCAGGGCGACGTCCAGGAACTCGGCGGCACGGGCGTACCGCTCGGCGTGCGCGGGCTCGGCGTCCAGGCCGAAGTTCCGGGCGGCCTCGGCACCGGCGGTCGTGACGATGTTCCAGCCCGCCCGGCCGCCGCTGATGATGTCGAGGGAGGCGAACTTGCGGGCCAGGTTGTAGGGGGAGTTGTAGGAGGTGGAGGCGGTGGCGATGAGGCCGATGTGCTCGGTGGCCGTCGCCAGCGCGGTGAGCAGGGTGAGCGGCTCCAGGGCACCGGCCGGGCGCTGGGCGAGGTTGTTCCACAGCTGGGGGCCGTCGGCGAGGAAGAGGGAGTCGAAGGTGCCGCGTTCGGCGATGCGGGCGAGATTCACGTAGTGGGCCAGGTCCACGTGCGCGTACGGGTCGCTCTCGGGCAGGCGCCAGGAGGCCTCGTGGTGGCCGGTGTTCATCAGGAAGGCGTTGAGGTGGAGCTGTCTGGTCATGGGGTCCTTAGGTTTGGGCAGGTGGCTGCATCCAGCCCGTCTGGGGGTGCCCCCTCTGGGGGAGTTTGAGGACGAGGCCCGTTCAGGGCCGAAGCGGGGGTCTGGGGGGCGCAGCCCCCAGGGATGGGACGGGTAGGGGCGGCGGGGGCGAAACCCCACCCGGCGGTCACCCGACGTCCTCGGTCACACCCAGCGCGCCGAGCAGCCGCTCTCGGTACTCCCCGAGCAGCGGATCCCGGTACGAGCGCGGGTGCGGCCGGTCGATGGGCAGGTCGAGCCCGATACGGCCCTCCTCCAGCACGAGCACCCGGTCGGCGAGCACGATCGCCTCGTCGACGTCGTGGGTGACCAGCAGCACCGAGGGCCGATGCCGCTCCCACAGCTCCCGCAGCAGGGCATGCATCTTGATCCGGGTGAGGGCGTCCAGCGCCCCGAACGGCTCGTCGGCGAGGAGCAGTTCGGGCTCCCGAACCAGCGACCGGGCCAGTGCCGCACGCTGCGCCTCGCCCCCGGACAGCTCGCTGGGCCAGGCGCGCTCGCGGCCCTTCAGCCCCACCTCTTCGAGGGCCTCCCGCCCCTTCCTGTCGGCGTCCTTGCCGTCCAGACCGAGCAGTACGTTGTCCAGCACCCGGCGCCAGGGCAGCAGCCGCGAGTCCTGGAAGACCACGGACACCCGGCCCGGCGCGGTGAGCTGCCCGCTCCCGGCCACCTCGTGGTCGAGGCCCGCGACGGCCCGCAGCAGGGTGCTCTTGCCGGAGCCGCTGTGCCCGAGCAGCGCGGTGAACTGGCCGGCGGGAATGTCCAGGTCGATGCCGTCGAGGACGGTACGTCCGGCGAAGGAGCGGGTCAGTCCCCGGAGCTGGACGGCGGGGCGGGTCAGCTGCTCAGTGTGCGGCGCCACGACAGCACCCTCCGTTCGACGATGCGGACCGCGCTGTCGGAGACGAGGCCGAAGATGCCGTAGACGACGAGGCCGACGAGGATGACGTCCGTCTGGCCGTAGTTCTGCGCCTGGAACATCAGGTAGCCGAGTCCGCTGGTGGCGTTGATCTGCTCCAGCACCACCAGGCCCAGCCAGGACCCGGTCACCCCGAGCCGCAGCCCGACGAAGAAGCCGGGCAGTGCGCCGGGGATGACGATCTGCCGGATGAACCGCAGCCGGTTCAGCCCCTGCACCTCGGCGAGTTCGACGAAACGGCTGTCGATGCCGGACAGCGCGGCGTGCGTGTTGAGGTAGATCGGGATGTAGACGACGATCGCGATGATGGCGACCTTGAAGGTCTCGCCGATGCCCAGCCAGAGGATGAACAGCGGGATCAGACCGAGGGTCGGGATCGCCCGGTTGAGGTTCACCGTCCCGTCGATCAGTGCTTCCCCGGTCCGGCTGAGCCCGGAGGCCAGCGCGAGGGCGACCCCGGCGGCGAGACCGAGGGCGAACCCGGTCCCGGCGCGTTGCAGCGAGGTCAGGATGTCGTCGGGCAGGGTCCCGGCGGTCCACAGGTGGGCGCCGGTCTCGACGACGGTCCAGGGCGCCGGGATCGCGCCGGGATCCAGTGCCCCGGCGGCGGAGGCCGCGGCCCACAGGACGACGAGGAGGGCGGGGCCGGCGAGTCGGGCGGCGGGGACGCGTTTGCCGGGGGCCAGGGAGCGGCGCCGGCGGACGCGGTGGTCCGGCGCCGGCTCCGGCTTCGCCGGTGGCGCCGCGGTACTCACACTCGTCGTGGTCATGGCCGTCACCTCCGGTACTGCGCGGGTACGGACTTCGCGGCGATGCCCTCGAAGCGGTGGTCGAAGAGGCCGCCGACGTCGAACTTCTTCACGAAGCCGCCCTCGGCGAGCAGATCCGCGGTCTGCTGCTCCCACTTGATGGCCTCGTCCCAACTCGGCGGGAACAGCGGCTTGTTGGCGAGTTCCGAGATGGACCGCGCCTGCGCGAGGCTCAGGTTCTGGGTCTTGACGTAGAACTCCTCGTTCCAGATGTCGGGGTTCTCGTACGTCCACACCTGGCCCTTGGCCCAGTACGGGATGTAGGCGGCGACCGCGGCCGCCTTCGCGGGGTCGTTCAGCACGGAGACCGGCGCCCACAGCAGGTTGAGCAGGTCGACGACGTCGGTGGTGATGGCGCGGGCGCCCTTGGCTTCGTACTGCTTCAGGTACGCCGGTGCCTGCTGGTTGGCGAGCGGCGCGATGTCGACCTGGCCGGACTGCAGGGCGGTGAGGAACTGGTTGCTGGTCAGCGGGACCAGCTCCACCTCGTCGTACTCCAGACCGGCCTTCTTCAGCGCCCGCAGCAGCACCACGCCCTGCGCCTGGCCCTGCGAGAAGGCGAGCCGCTTGCCCCTGAAGTCCTCGACCGTCCGGATGTCGCTGCCGGGCTTGGTGGCGAAGAGGTAGTTGGGCTTGCGGGTGATGTTGATCGCGACGATCTTCGCGTCGAAGCCCTGGTAGTACGCCTGGATCGGCGGGATGCCCGCGTTGTTGGCGAGGTCCAGGGACCCGGCGCGGAAGGCGTTGATGACATCGGGCCCGGCGCCGATGTTCACCCAGCTGCCGACCTTGAAGGGCGGATCACCCAACTCGGCAAGTCTGAACTGGAGTTGCTGGGTGTTCTGGTACGAGGCGATCTTCAGGCTGGTTCCGGCGGGGACCTTGGCGGCGAGCGGGGCGGTGGAGGCACCCTCGGCCGCGTCGGCGGCGCTGCTCTCGGCGCAGCCGGTGAGGCCGGCGGCAGCGGCGGTGACGCCGAGCAGCGAGGTCAGGAAGAGACGGCGGTCGACGCCCGGGGCAGGCAGAGACGGCATGGCAGGACTCCGTAAGCCAAAGTGATGGGAATGCCAAAGTGATGGAGATGCGTGCGGAATTCCGGGCAGGGAAAAGCCAGGGTGGGGAAAATTCACGCAGGACGAAATGAGCGCTTCACACGCGGCAACGTGTCAGCAACACGCGTCAGCAACAAAGGGTGCGACAGCTCACGAACAGGCTCATGACCAGCATGTTCCTGGCCATCGATGGCCCCTGTCAATATTCCGAGTTTCTGAATTAAATAGCCTCAGGTGACGCGGCCAGCGGATCCCGGTAGAGCACGTCGAGCGCCACCGAACCACCGGCCACGGCGAGCACGGAATGCGGGAAACCCGTCGGCACGACGGCCGCCGCGCGTTCGTCCCCGACTCCCGCGCGCAACGCGGCGAGGCAGTCCTCCCGGTGCACGACCCCCATCTCGGTCACCACCACCGTCTCCGGATTGAGCACGTCGAGCAGCAGCCGCGCCGCCCGCCCGACCGCACCCGCCCGCTCCACCAGCAGCCGTACGGCCGCCCGGTCGCCCGCGGCCGCCGCCGCGACCACGTGCATGGGGTTGACCCCCTCGATGACGCCCGCGTCCCGCGCCCGCCGGCACAACGTCCGCTCGCTCAGCTCGGCCTGGAGGCAGCCGACCCGCCCGCAGTCGCAGGTCTCCGTACCGCCCGGCACCGGTAGATGGGCGATGGTTCCGGCCTGGGAGCGGGGGCCGTGGTGCACCTCGTCGTTGGTCGCGAACGCCGCGTCGACGACGTTGCCGACGAACAGATGCAGCACGCTCGCGCTGCCGCGCGCCCGCCCGAACAGCCGCTCCGCGTTCACCAACGCCCGCGCGTGCCCGTCCACATGGACCGGCAGCCCGGTGTGTGCGCCGAGCACCTCCCGCACCGGCACCTCGCGCCAGCCCAGCAGCGGATGCTCGACGACGGTCCCGGAGTCCCGGTCCACCCAGCCGCCCGCCGCGAACCCGACGCCGAGCGGCCGGCTGCCCGGCACCTCGTCCAGCAGCGCGCCCAGCCCGTCGGCGGCCCGGGCCAGGACACCGTACGACCCATACGGATCCGTGGCCCCCGAGTGCTTCAACTCCCGCTCGGCGACGACCCGTCCGCGCAGATCGAGCAGTGCCACCGTGGTGTAGGGCACCGCCACATGGACCCCGCCCACAACGAACCGCGAGTTGTCCAGGTCGACGGGCACATGTGGCCGCCCCACACCACCGGACGGCCGGGGCGTGGCGGCCTCGCGGATGAGCCCGCGTTCGGTGAAGCGGGCGCAGTAGTCGGTCACCGAGGCCGGTGACAGCCCGGTCAGCCGGGCGATGGTGCTGCGCGCGACCGGCCCGTGCTCGAGGACGGATCGAAGGACGGCGCTGGCGCTGGTCCGGCGCCGGTCGCGGTCGGCGATACGGGGAACCGGCGATGAAGGGGATGAAGGAGCTGAAGGGGTTGAAGGAGCTGAAGGGGGTGATGGGGTCGAAGAGGACGAAAGGGTGGGTGCCGCGGTACGGGGCATGGGGAACTTCCTCGGGAGCCGGTCCGACACTGCGCCGTCTGAAGCGGGCGAGTCGCGACCGGAACCACCGGAGGCCGACTCACCCCGGATGGCGACAGGCGGCCGCGCCCACGCGCCGCAGGTCGACATGGCGACGCGACGAGAAGTTCCGGGACTGGGCGACCATGGCTCGAAGGGTAGGGCAGAGAAGGTGAATCCGACCAGACCACTAGGATTCGTTTGGTGAGATCCCACAGTCCGGTCGGCAGCCCGTGAAGTGAGCGAAACGTCCCTGCCTCAGTGACCGGTATCACGCCGTACCCGGTGTAACCGGCACCCTTTGTTCAGAGCCCACCAAGCCTTCGCTCCACGCTTTGTCGAGCGCCGACGAGATCGGCGTGAGTCCCCCGGGTTAGCGTCACGGTGTCCCGATCTGCCCACTCACCCGCGGAGTCCCCATGAGCACCGCTGCCGCCACCGCCCGTCCCGGCGAGGTCCTCGCCGACCTGCTCCCCGCCTCCCGCGTCCGGGACGCGGCCCTCGTCCTCGGCGGCGCCGCGCTCACCGGCCTCGCGGCCCAGATCTCCGTTCCCGTGCCCGGCTCCCCGGTGCCGGTGACCGGCCAGACCCTCGCGGTGCTGCTGGTCGGCACGGCCCTCGGCGCCGGCCGCGGCTTCCTCTCCCTCGCGCTGTACGCGCTGGCGGGCATCGCGGGCGTGCCGTGGTTCGCGGACGGCACCTCGGGCGCCGCGGCCCCGTCCTTCGGCTACATCCTCGGCATGATCCTCGCCTCCACCGTCGTCGGCGCCCTGGCCCGCCGCGGCGCCGACCGCACCGCGCTGCGCACGGCGGGCGCGATGCTGCTGGGCGAGGCGATCATCTACGCCGTCGGCGTCCCCTACCTGGCCCTCGCCACCGGCATGTCGGCGTCCGCCGCGATCGCGGCCGGCCTCACCCCGTTCCTGATCGGCGACGCCCTCAAGGCGGCCCTGGCGATGGGCGCGCTGCCCACCACCTGGAAGCTGCTCAACCGCTGACGCCGTAGTTCCTGTGACGCCGTAGTTCCTGTGACGCCGTAGTTCCTGTGACGCTGCAGTTCCTGTGACGCTGCAGTTCCTGCACAAGAGGCTCGCCGGGTCGCGCTGCGACTTCAACCCGGCGAGGCTCTTTGGCGTTTCGCGGTCCGGATACGGCGGCTCAGTTCACCTCTCGCCTCGGCCGCCGCAGCTGCGACCACCACAGCCCGGCCGCCCCCGCCGCGATCAGCGTCGCGCCGACCGCGCCCAGCGGAAGGACGTCACGGCCGAGTCCGGTCTTGGGTAGCTCGTCGGCGCCCGGTGCGACCGGCTTGTTGTCCGTGCCGAGGAGCAGCGGGGTGGCCGGGGCGTCGGGCGACGGGTTCGTCGTACCGAACGGCACCGGACCCTGCTGCCAGTACGTCTTCTTGCCGTCACCGGTCTGGACGGGAAGGCAGATCTTCCCGGCCTTGCTCAGGTCGTACGTCGCGTCGACGGCGTACGACTTCGACTCACCGGCCGGGAGATTGTCGATGGCGCAGCTGAAACCGCTGTTCGAGCCTTCCGGAAGACCGCTCTTCTCGATCGCGGAACAGCCCTCGACATTCTTGACCGTCAGGCCGTCGAAACCGACGACCAAAAGCCTGATCTTTCCGCTGTCCTCGGTCCCTTCGTTCTTCACCGTGGCGGTGATGTCGGTCTCTTGCGAACTGTTGTCCACCGAGATTTTTTCGGGCAGCAGAGTGGTCAACTCGACCCCTGCCGGCGCCTCGTCGATGACCTTTCCCCCCTTGTTGCTTCCGGGTCCCTGGTCGTCCGCGCTGGCAGTGAAGGAAAGGATCATCACTGCCGAGAAAGATGTCGCGACCAGCGATCCCGCGATGGCCGTCGTGCGACGAGAACTCATGTTCGTCCCCCTTGCCTGCGCCTGAATTCGCAGTACTTGAAGAGCTACCACAAGATTTCTCCGCACTATGCTGGTACGGCATGAAGTGTGACCATTGTGTTTCAGTCGGGGATGTCTGAGGCGCGGCAGAGGGGGTGCAGCGGATTGCCGGGTAATGCGGGCAACGCGGGTGACGCGGGTGACGCGGGATATGCGGGAAACACGGGAAGCGCGGGAAATACGAGGAGCGGTGGGCTTCCCGGTTTACTGGTGACGGGGCGCTATCGCCTGGTCGAGAGTATCGGCCAGGGGGGAATGGGGCGCGTGTGGCGAGCGGTCGACGAAATACTCGATCGCCTGGTCGCCGTGAAGGAGATGCGCATCGACGGCCTCGACCCGGAGGACACGCGCACGCGCCGTGAACGCACCCTGCGCGAGGCGAGGGCGACGGCGAGGATCGACCACCCCAACGTCGTACGGGTCTACGACGTGGTCGACGAGGGCGAACGCCTGTGGATCGTCATGGAGTTGGTGGCCGGCCGCTCCCTGGAACGCATCATGGCGGAGGAGGGCCCCCTCGGCCCGTCCGAGGCGGCCCGGATCGGCCTGGGCCTGGTGGCGGCCCTGCGCCAGGTCCACGCCCGAGGCGTACTCCACCGGGACATCAAGCCGGGCAACGTCCTGGTGGAGTCGGAAGTGGCGCGCGGGCGGGGCCGGGTGGTCCTGACCGACTTCGGCATCGCGGCGATCCAGGACGCGAAGGCCCTCACCATGGTCGGCATGCTGGTCGGCTCCCCCGACTACATGGCCCCCGAACGCATATCCGGCCGCCCCCAGGGCCCCCCGTCCGACATCTGGTCCCTGGGCGCCACCCTGAGCGCGGCCCTCGCCGGCCGCTCCCCCTTCTCCCGCGACACGACCCTGGCAACCCTGCACGCGGTCCTGTACGAGGAGCCCGAACTCCCCCCGACCGCAGGCCCGTTGCGGGACATCCTCGCCGCGCTCCTGGAGAAGGACCCGTCGATCCGCCCCGGCCTGGACGACCTGGAGACGGCCCTGCAGCCGGTGGCGTTCCCGGCGCCGACGCCGACGCCGACGATGCCGGTGGTCGGGGGAGGGGTGCCCCGGGAGGGCACAGAAGAACAGGCCGGTGGGGGAGGCGAGCCCGCGCCGGTTACGGGGGAGCAGTGGAGGGCGGCGGCGGAGGCTGGGCCGGTGAGTGGTCTGGTGGGTGGGCTAGTGGGTGCCCAAGGGGCCGAAGCGGTGCCTGAGCCCGAGCCTGCGCCCGAGTCCGAGCCCGAGTCCGAAGCCGTACGTCGGCCCGAACCCGTACACCGCCCCGACCCCGAAGCCGCACACGGACCCGAACCCGGCCGCCCCGAGCCTGCGCCCGCCCCCCGGCAGCCGGAAGCCGTGCACGACGCGATACCGCCACACCCCTCGACGCCGACCGAGGACATACGAACTGAGCGCGTACAAACGGAGCGCGCACAAACCGAGCGAACCCGAAACGCCACCACCGACCCCCGGCGGGACGCCCCCTCCCCGACCCCGGAGATCCCGGAGACCCCAAGACTCCCCAACGCCTCCACCGAACTCGCCTCCGAGGCCCGTTCCGAGGTGCGCTCACCCACCCCGACAAGCAATTCCACGGGCCCCGCACCCCGCCGCACCGGCATCTCCCTGGCCCGCGCCGAAGCGGTGACCGAGCGACGGCCGGCCCCGGAACCGGAACTCGTGCCCGGCGCCGCCCGGTCGTACCACGCCATGCCGCCCGGCGAGCTCCCCGGCCCCGCAGTCCCGGCCCACCCCCGACCCCGCCGCGGGCGTCGTCGTACCGGCCTCATAGCCGCCGTCGGAATCGTCGCGGCGGGCGTCGTCGTGGCGGTCGTCCTGGCGACCGACTCCGGTTCACCCAAGGACAATCAGGCAGGGCCCGCGTCATCGCCGTCCTCCCCGGGCGGCACCCCGTCCGCCACGGTCGAGGGCACATCGAGGCCGCAGAGCTTGCCGCCCGGAGCGCGCCGGGAGGCGGGCGGGTTCGCGTGGGCGCCGCCCGAGGGCTGGCGGCGGGACGTCAAGACGGGTTCGGAGGTGCACTACACCTCACCGGACGCGAAACAGGAACTCGCCGCCAAGTCGTCCTTGGCCCGCGACGACCTGATGGACTCCTGGACGAAGTCGGAGGAGAACGCCCAGCAGGGTCAGTACCGCAAGATCCGCCTGGAACGGACGACGTTCCGCGGGTACCCGGCGGTCGTCTGGGAGTACACCTTCACCCTCCAGGGCGACCCCTGGCACGCCCAGCTGCTGGGCTTCACCGTGGACGGCACGTCGTACCAGATCAACACGTGGTACCAGCCGGACATCGAGGCACAGGCCCTCAATACCTACGAGAAGGTGAGGGACAGCTTCACGGTGCTGTGACAGCACAGGGGTCGGGACATCAGATCGGACATGGGCCGGGAATGGGCCGGGAATGGGTAGGGCCCTGAGGCGCGCGCGTACACACGCCACGCACCTCAGGGCCCACCAGGCCAGAACAGCGGCCCAGAGCAGAACGACTACGGCGATCAGGCCATGAAACTCTCAGGCACTCAGCCGGTCTTGACCTCGTCGCGCGCCGCGTCCGAGGCAGCCGCCCCGGCAACCGCCGCGCGCTCGTGGCCGACCTTCTGCTTCACGAAGGCGACGACCAGTACGACGGCGGCCACCAGCAGCGACAGCAGCACGGTCTTCCGGCCGTCGTGCTCGGTGTCGGTCAGCATGTAGCCGAGCACGAACACGATCAGGGCGGCCGTCGCCCAGGTCAGATACGGGTACAGCCACATCTTCACGACCAGCTTCTCCGGCGCCTCGGCCTGGATGATCTTCCGCATGCGCAGCTGCGAGAAGCAGATCACCAGCCAGACGAACAGCGCGACCGCACCGGAGGAGTTGACCAGGAAGAGGAAGACGGAGTCCGGGAACTTGTAGTTGAAGAAGACCGCCACGAAGCCGAACACGACGGACACGAGGATCGCCGTCCGCGGCACGCCGTTGCCGGTCGTGCGGGAGAAGGCCTTCGGCGCGTCCCCGCGCTGGCCGAGCGAGAAGGCCATGCGGGAGGCGGTGTAGAGGCCGGAGTTGAGACAGGACAGCACCGAGGTCAGCACGATGAAGTTCATGATCTGACCGGCATGCGGGATGCCGAGCGAGTCCAGCGCGGCGACGTAACTGCCCTTGTCGGCGATGGCCTTGCTGTCCCAGGGCAGCAGGGCCACCACGACGAAGATCGAGCCGAGGTAGAAGACGGCGACCCGCCAGATGATGCTGTTGGTGGCCTTGGTGACGGCACGCTGCGGGTTCTCGGACTCACCGGCGGCGAGGGTGGCGATCTCGCTGCCCATGAAGGAGAAGACGACGAGCAGCACACCGGTGAGGATGGCGCCGGCGCCGTTGGGCAGGAAGCCCCCGTGGTCGGTCAGATTCGCCAGCCCGGCCTGGTCGCTGTCGACGCCCGGCAGCAGCCCGAACACGGCCAGTCCGCCGACGACGATGAACGCGGCGATCGCGACGACCTTGATGCCCGCGAACCAGAACTCGAACTCGCCGTACGACCCGACGGAGACGAGGTTGGTGGCCGTCAGCACCACCATCACTATCAGGGCCCAGCCCCACTGCGGGACGGACGGGATCCAGCCCTCCAGGATCTCCGCACCTGCGGTCGCCTCGACGGCCAGCACGACCACCCAGAAGAACCAGTACAGCCAGCCGATGGAGAAACCGGCCCAGGGCCCGAGCGCCCGGTCCGCGTGGGCGGAGAACGACCCGGACGTCGGGTTGGCGGCGGACATCTCACCGAGCATCCGCATCACCAGCACCACGAGCGTGCCGACGAGGGCGTAGGACAGGAGGATGCCGGGGCCGGCGGTGGCGATACCGGAGCTGGACCCGACGAAGAGTCCGGCGCCGATGACACCACCGATGGCGATCATGGACAGATGGCGGTTCTTGAGTCCGGCCTGTAGGCCGTGGCCGCCGGCGGCCGGTCCGGCCGTCTTCTGAGTCGGCTGCGAAGTCATGGAACGGATTTCCTTTGAGCCGTGGGGAGCGGTTCTCGTACGAGCGGTAGTGGAGCGGCGTACGAGTCGGACCAGTGAATCGGAGGAGAACGGATTCGGGAACCTTTGATTCGGGATTGTTACTTGAGGTTTCCTTGAGCTTCCATGGCCTACGTCACTATTAACCCGGTCGACACCCGGCGCTGCTGCCCCGAAACAGCCGTGTCACACTCGTTCCATGCGCGTGTATCTCGGCTCCGACCATGCGGGCTTCGAACTCAAGAACCACCTCGTCGAGTGGCTCAGGGCGGCGGGCCACGACCCGGTCGACTGCGGCCCCCACATCTACGACGCCCAGGACGACTACCCGCCCTTCTGCCTCCGTGCGGCGGAGAAGACGGCCGCGGACCCCGACTCCCTCGGCATCGTGATCGGCGGCTCGGGCAACGGCGAGCAGATCGCCGCGAACAAGGTGAAGGGCGTGCGCGCGGCGCTGGCCTGGAGCGAGGAGACGGCGTCGCTGGGCCGCCAGCACAACAACGCGAACGTCGTCGCGGTGGGTGCGCGCATGCACACGCCGGACGAGGCGACGAAGTTCGTGGAGACGTTCCTCAGCACCCCCTACTCGGGTGACGAGCGCCACACCCGCCGCATCAACATGCTCGCGGACTACGAAACGACGGGCGACCTCCCCCCGATCCCCCCGCACCACCCCCAGCAGTAGCCTCCAGAGAAACCCCGCCCCGAGCCCCCACCCACCCCTGGGGGCTTCGCTTCACGGCACTGCCATTCGCTTCCCAGCACCGGTCCGTGTATCTCAGCCCGTCCGGCGTTTGAGGACGAGGCCCGTTCAGGGCCGAAGCGGGGGTCTGGGGGCCGCAGGCCCCCAGGGACCGGGGTCGAAGGGGCGGAGCCCCTTCAGGATGGGACGGGTAGGGGCGGCGGGGGCGAAAAACCTGCCGCGCAGCCCCACCCACCCGCAGACGAAGAAGGAGCCACCGTGCCCGAGGGCCACACCATCCACCGGCTGGCCCAGGACTACGCCGCCGCATTCCTCGGCACGACCCCCCACGTCACCAGCCCCCAGGGCAAGTTCTCGGACGCCGCACAACTCCTCACCGGCTCAGAACTCACCCACACCGAGGCCCACGGCAAACACCTCTTCCTCGGCTTCCGAGCCGCCGACTGGATCCACATCCACCTCGGCCTCTTCGGCAAGGTCAACTTCGGCGACACCCCCGCACCCCCACCCACGGACACCGTCCGCCTCCGCCTCGCGAACAGCACCGCATACGTAGATCTCCGCGGCCCCACCACCTGCGCCCTGATCACGCACCCCGAGAAGCAGGCGATACACGACCGCCTCGGCCCCGACCCCCTCCGCGCCGGCGCCGACCCGCACCAGGCATACCGACGCATCTCCCGCAGCCGTACGACGATCGCCGCCCTGCTCATGGACCAGAAGGTCATCGCGGGCGTCGGCAACGTCTACCGCGCCGAGGTCCTCTTCCGGCACCGCATCGACCCGTACCGCGCCGGCAAGGACATCACCCCCGCGCAGTGGGACGCCATCTGGACGGACCTCGTCGACCTCATGCGCGAGGGCGTCCGCAACAACCGCATCGACACCGTCCGCCCGGAGCACACCCCGGAGGCGATGGGCCGCCCACCGCGCGTCGACGACCACGGCGGCGAGGTCTACGTCTACCGCCGGGCCAACCGGCCCTGCCACATCTGCAGCGGCGAGATCCGCACCGCCGACCTCGCCGCCCGCAACCTCTTCTGGTGCCCGAACTGCCAGACACCGTAGGCAGGCCGCCCCCTCAGACCGGCCCCCCTCAGACCGGCCCCCCTAGACCGGCCACCCCACAGCCCCCCCCGACCTCTGAGGCACCTCACCCCCCAGCCGTTCACCCCCGCCTCAGAACCCGTGCGGCAACCACGGCGCCACAGTCGACGCGAACCCGACCGACGCCTCCGCCAGCGCCCCCTGCCGCAGCTCCCGCACCCGCCCGGCAGAGCCCAGCGCGCCCAGGCTCACGCCGCCGAGGTAGGCCGAGCCCAACTCCCGTACGGACAAAGAGAGATCGGCCGAGTCCGTCGTACGCTCGCACGACGCACCCTTGCCGTCCCCGGACAGCCGCCAACGCCCCGAGTTCCAGGGACAGAAGGCGTCCTCGACCTCGAACACCACGTCCACCGGCGCCTGATACGTCCGCGCCTGAAGCGCCGCCCCGACATCCACCAGCCGTACGTGCAACGAGTCCCGCACACGCAGCGCACACCGCCGGATGTCCGACACCTGGTGCAGCCACGCCTCGTCCATCGGCCGCCCGTACGCCTTCACCGTGGACGTCAGGTCGATGCCGAACAGGAACCGCCACAGCGCCGCCTCCGCCGCCGGGTCGAGGGCCTGGGTGTCCCGCAGCTGGACAGCGCCCTTGGGCCCGCCGGCATCCCACTCCGGCCTGACGTGGAAGCGCGCGTACCCGACGACCTCACCGTCCCGTTCCGCGAGCACGCACTGCAGCGGCGACCCGCCGCTCCGCTCGCTCTCCGGGTCGAGCAGCCCGAGCCGCTCCCAGCCGGGCAGTCGCGCGAGCATCCCCGGCCGGGCGGACACCTTGCGCGCGTACACCGCCTCGCACGCATCGAGGACGTCGGCCGGTACGGCGTAGCGCAGACGTACGTCATCGGTGCCGGGCGGCACGGACAGCCGGACGCGGGTCGTGTCGATCTCGACGTTGACCTGCAAGGTGCCGACGCCGTACCCGAACCGGCCGTAGATCTCCGGCTCGGAGGCGGTCAGTACGGCGAGCGGCCAGCCCCACGCACGCACATCCTCCAGCTGTCGGCGCATCATCGACGTCAGGAGACCGCGCCGGCGGTGCGTGGCGGCGACGCCGACCATGGTGACGCCGGCCGCGGGCACCGACGCGCCACCCGGCACGGTCAGCCGGAAGCTGAAGGCCCCCGCCGTGCCCACGCACGCGTCCCCGTCCCAGGCGCCGATGAAACGGTCGGGCTCGGTGAGCGAGTTCCACAACTCCCGCTCCTCGGACGACTCCGGGACCCCGCCGAAGGCGCGGATCAGGGTGTCGTACCAGATGTCCCACTCGTCCTGCCGCAGCACCCGCAGCTCGGGACGGCCGGAGTGCCCGGCGTGGCTCGCACTGTCTTTCGCCATGAACCATGACTACCAGGGCATTGCGGGACGAGCGAGGGAATTTCTCGTTGGTGGCCGCGAGGTGGCTTTCCGTGAAGTTCACTGTGAAGTTGAACCTCGGACGGGGGACAAGTGGGACCTCCCGTGCCAAGCAGCTGGTCCGATGGATAGGGTCCCGAACTAATGGCAGCAGGACGAGAGCGGCGCACGGCGGCCGAGACGTTCACGGCCCGGTTGAAGATGCAGTGGCACCGGGCCCGCGTCGGCGTGCGCAGAAGCGCGGTGGACTACTTCCGCGGCGACGGCTCGGACTGGATCGCACTGGCCGGCCTGCTCCTCACGGTTCCCCTGATCTGTGCCGTGACGATGGCCAACCCGGTGTGGTTCTCCCCGGCCGCGCTGGTCCTCCCCATCGTCGCGGGCGGCCTGCTGCTGCGCCCGGCGAGCCTGCTGGGCCTGTACGCGGCGGCGGCGACGGCGCTGATCGTGGAGTCGGTGCAGCTCGGGCCGTACACGGAGGGCCCGTCCCGCGTCACCCCGGGCGTGGTCCTGGTCGTGGCGGCGTGCGGTTTCTTCGGTCTCCTCATCGCGCAGTTCCGCAGCCGGGTGGGCGTGCCCTGGCGGCGCGGCGGCACGATGCTCTTCGACCTGCGCGAACGCATCCGCGTCCAGAGCAAGCTGCCGAGCCTGCCGCACGGCTGGCATCGCGAGATGGCGCTGCGCCCGGCGGGCGGTCAGTCCTTCTCGGGCGACTTCGTGGTGGCGGCCCGCACCAACGGCGGCCGCACGCTGGAGGTCGTCCTGACGGACGTGTCCGGCAAGGGTATGGACGCCGGCTCACGCGCCCTCCTCCTCTCCGGAGCCTTCGGTGGCCTCCTGGGCAGCCTGCCCCCGCACGCGTTCCTGCCGGCGGCCAACGGCTACCTGCTCCGCCAGGACTGGGACGAGGGCTTCGCCACGTCGATCCACCTGGTCCTGGACCTGGACTCGGGCGACTACGAGCTCTACTCGGCGGGCCATCCACCGGGCCTGCAACTGAGCGCGGGCAGCGGCCGCTGGGAGGAGAAGGCAGCCGAGGGCCCCCTCCTCGGCGTGTACGACGGCGCCCAGTTCGACCCCGTGAAGGGCACGCTCCGTCCCGGCGACGTGCTGATGCTCTTCACGGACGGCCTGGTCGAAACGTCCGACCGCGACATCGTCGAGGGCATCGACCGCCTCACCGGCGAGGCCGACCGCTATGTCGCCGGCGGCTTCCACGGAGCGGCCTGGCACCTCATCGAAGCGGTCGCGAGGGACGTCAACGACGACAGGGCGCTCCTACTGATCTGCCGCGAGGGCCCAACGACAACGACAACAACACGCTGACCCCTCAACCCCGCCCACCCGCTGGGGCTGCGCCTCGCGGCACTGGCGCTCGGCGCTTCGCCTCGCGGCGTCGGCGCTCGCTTCCCGGCGCCGGTCGGCATCATTCAGCCCGCCTGGGGGTGCCCCCTCTGGGGGAGTTTGAGGACGAGGCCCGTTCAGGGCCGAAGCGGGGGTCTGGGGGCCGCAGGCCCCCAGGGACCGGGGTGGAAGGGGCAGCGCCCCTGGGGGATGGGACGGGTAGGGGCGGCGGGGGCGAGACACTGGACGGGTGACCGAGACTGACCGACCCCTGCTGTCCCTCACCGACGTGGAGGCCATCGCCCGCGCCGCCCACGCGACCCAGACCGACAAGGCCGGACGGCCCTACGCCGAGCACCTGAGGGCCGTCGCCGAAGGCGTACGCGCGCGCGGCGGCGACGAAGAGCAGATCGCGGCGGCCTGGCTGCACGACGCCGTGGAGGACGACGCGCTGACCGAACGCCGACTGGAAGAAGCCGCACTGAGCCGTCGCACGAAGGACATCGTGCTGGCGGTCACCAAACGGCCCGGAGAGCCGCCCGAGGCCTACGCCGCACGCATCCTCGCCACCGAGGGCGCACTGCTGGTGAAGGAAGCGGACCTGGCGCACAACGCGAACCCGGCCCGCCTCGCGGTCCTCGACGAGGCCACCCGCAAACGACTGACCGAGAAGTACGCACGGATGCGCGCACTTCTCGGTCTGGTAGGCGAGTGACGTCCCACGAGGGGAACGGGAACGCTCCAAGTCGGCTCAGGCGTCAGGCGTTGACCTTCTCGCGCATGGCCGCACCCTCGCGCTTCTCACGCTCACGGGCCAGCTCCGCCGCGTCCCGCTTGAACGCCCAGTCCATCTTGGGCTCCATCGCGAACCGGAACACCCGCTGCACGGGCTTGGTGCACAGCAGCGTGACACCGACGGCCGCGCAGACGGTGACGAAGATCTCGCCGAGCGGGCGCTGCAGCCAGGCGTGGTCGAACCAGCCCTGGTAGTCCCCGGCCTTCACGACGAAGCCGTGCAGCAGATAGCCGTACAGCGTCCCCGCACCGAGCGCCGTGAACCACATGTGGCGGCGCGGCACCCAGGCGAAGAAGCAGGCCGTCAGCAGCAGCGAGCAGCCGAACATCGCCAGCACCATGACCGGCCCGCTCCACCACGGGGCGTGCAGCTCCTGCGCGGCGTCACGGTGGTAGAACCACGCGGTGTTCATGCGCGGCACCGCCCACCAGCCGAAGGCCAGCGCCACCGCGCCCACCGGCACGGACAGGATCCGCACCGTGCGCGTGCGCACCATGTGGAAGTGCTCGGGCTTCATGATCAGGCCCAGCACGAAGTACGGCAGGAACTGCAGCACCCGCTGCAGGTCCAGGTCGTCGCCGATCTCCGGCGCGACCGTCGCCGCCATGGCGAGGCCGAGCGCGAGCGGCAGCGGCCAGCGCACCATCTTCCAGATGGGGGTGGTCATCCGCCAGATGAACAGCGCGCACAGGAACCACGTCAGGTACCACGGGTCCAGGAGACTGATGTCCTGGCTCGGGTCCTCGTCGATCCAGCGCTTGAAGAGCGGATAGGCCGTCTCGAAGACGATGTACGGCACCGCGACGCCGGTGATCAGGCGCTTCAGCCGGTTCGGGCTGGCGTCGAAACTGCGCGAGAAGAAGCCGGAGATGATGATGAACGCCGGCATGTGGAAGGTGTACACGACGGTGTACACGGCCTCCAGGATCCGGCTGTCGCCCTTGATCGGCTCCCAGGCGTGGCCTATGGCGACGAGCACGATCGCCAGGTACTTGGCGTTGTCGAAGAACGCGTCGCGCTGCTTGGCACCGCTGGACGCTGGTCTGTTGTGCGCCTGAGTCTTCTGGCTCTGCGGTGAGCGCGGACTCGGCACTCCGTCCGCCGGCGACTGTGCCGGGGGGAGTGGCGCTCTGGTGTGGCCGTGCGGTCGCAGCGAGTCCGTCACAGACCCTCCCGCCGGAAGCCGGGGGAGTCGGTCCAGGACCTTGCTGCGCATGCGGGGGACGAGGCAGCGTGGAACATCTGAGGCACCCTAGCGTTGTCTGTGTGATTTCGTAAAACCCGCCAGGTCATTCCTGGTTATTGCGCTCGACCGCACGTGTACGACGAACATGCACCTGCAGGACACCTGTTGGACACCCGTCTTGTCCGGATTCATCCGGACTAAGAGGTGCATATATGCAGGAGCTGACTCCGGTGGAATGATCAGGGTGCGCAGAATTCGAAATACCCGCGAACACGTTGTGTGCCAATGGAAACGATCCCGCCGAATTCCCTGCGCGGGTGTCTCCTCGAAATGCTGTACGGGCACGACGTGAGAGGTCGGTGGGGGCGGAGGGTCCGCACAGATCCGGCACAGGTGTGGCGAACGAAACGTCACGTGCCGCATAGCGGGGCCCGGTTGGTGGCACGATGGTTCTGGCGGGGGTGCGAGGGGTGCATCCCCGGGCCGGGAGAGCGGACCGACCGAGGGTGTGATCTGTTGTGGCCATTTCGCTGTCAGTGGTGTTGCTGTTGGCGATCATTTTGGTGGTGTTGATCCGTGGCGGATCCCTGAAGGCCGGCCCCGCCGTCGTCGCCGTGCTGTTCGGCTTCTTCCTCGCCTCGACCGGCATGGCCGACGACATCCAGCGGTTCCTCAACTCGATAGCCGAGACGATCAACTCGATCCAGTTCTAGGGTCCGCGGGGCGGCTCGGAAGGTTACGGATACCCTCGTTCGTGATCGTCGAACGGTACGGAACGGGGGAACGTACGGAATGGCGCTGCGCGAGACCGACCCGTCGGAGGTGGGCGGCTACCGGATCGAGGACCGCCTCGGCTCCGGTGGCATGGGCGTGGTCTACCTGGCGCGCTCCGCCTCCGGGCGTCGCCTCGCCCTCAAGGTCGTGCACGCCCAGTACGCCGACGACGACGAGTTCCGCACCCGTTTCCGTCGCGAGGTGGCCGCCGCCCGCCAGGTCAGCGGCGCCTTCACGGCCCCCGTCGTGGACGCGGACGCCGACGCGCCGCGCCCCTGGATGGCCACGCTCTACATCCCGGGCGAGGACCTCGGCAGCCACGTCCGCCGCCACGGCCCCCTGCCGCTGCCGAGGTTGCGTGAACTCGCCGCCGGCCTCGCCGAGGCCCTGCGGGACATCCACCGCGCCGGCATGGTCCACCGTGACCTGAAACCGGCCAATGTGATGCTCGCCGAGGACGGCCCCCGCGTCATCGACTTCGGCATCTCCCGCGCCGCCGAGTTCGCGGCCCAGGACGTTCTCACCCAGACCGGCCGCGTGATGGGCACCCCGCCCTACATGTCCCCGGAACAGTTCTCCTCCCCTCAGGACGTGGGCCCGGCCGCCGACGTCTTCTCCCTCGGCTCGGTCGTCGCGTACGCCGCCACCGGCCACGGCCCGTTCGACAGCCCGAGCCCCTACGAGACGGCCGTACGCGTCGTCGACGGCACCCCGGAACTCGACGACGTCCCGCCCGATTTCCTCCCCTTCGTCCGCCTCTGCCTGGAAAAGCACCCCAAGTCCCGCCCGACGCCGGACGAGTTGCTGGGGCTGCTGCGCGACGGCCATGTCCCCGAGCCGAGGCCGGAGCCGGCGCCCGCGGAGACCCCTCCCGCACAACGGCCGAAGCGTCGCAGGCGCCTGTGGCTGGCCACCGCGCTGGGCGCCGCCCTCCTCACCGCCGTCACCGCGACCACGTTCGCCGTCACAGGCGGTGACGACACCGCCCCGGGCGACCTGCCGACCGGCTGGCAGAACTGGCGCAAGAAGTCGAAGGACCCCAGCGTCGACAAGGAGCCGGTGGGCGCCAGCAACCCGTTCAACCGCTGCGCCGCCACCGGCAGGTCCCTGGTGTGTGCCGGCGACGACGTCATGGCGACCCGCTTCGCCCTCGCCGACGGCCGCAACACCTGGGCCCGGCCCATCGACGAGACGGCGGACGACCTCGGCGGCAGCTCCGGGGGCACGATCATCACCGCCCGCAGCGGCCGGGTGTACGTCTACGGCGCCGACGACCGGCCCGTCGGCGATGAAGGGCTGTCCCGGACCCGCTACACGGTCCAGGCCCTCGACGCCGAATCCGGCAAGGTGATCTGGAAGACCGTCACCGGCGACGGCGACGCGGCCACGGAACCGAACAGCGAACGGGGCGCCTCCACCGCCGTACCCGCCGGCATCATCACCACCTACGGCAACGAGTCGAAGCTCTACGCCCTGCTCGACGCCGAGGACGGCAAGGTCCGCTGGAAGCGCCCGCTGCCCAACCCGGGGGAGCAGCCCTGCCTGCTGCGCAGCGCTGCCCGGCACCCGTACCTGGTCTGCGCGCACTTCACCGGCACCGAAATCACCTCGACGAGCATCGCGCAACTCGACCCGACCACCGGACGGCCCAACTGGACCGTGAAGGCAAAGGGCGATCAGGATCTCGCCGGACAGGTGGACGGACGCCTCGTGCTGGTGAGCGCGCTCGGCATCCACCGCACCGTGACCCTGGTCAACGCCAAGTCACACGTCCTGACGACCGTACGGCTCTCTCCAGCCCAGCCCGAGCAATCGGCCGTCTACCTCGTGGGCGGCACCCTGTACTTCACCCTCCCCGGCGGCAGCGTCCGCGCGGTCGACCCGGGCACGGGGCGCCAGCTCTGGAAGACCGACTCCACGGTGGAGAAGTCGGGCGCCCCGGCCGCGTCCGCCACCCGCCTGTACCTGGCGTCCCCCAGCGGCCGCCTCGCCGCCATCGACCGGCGCACCGGCAGCGTCGTCGCGACCAGCCCGGGCCGCGACGACAGCGGCCTCCTCGACTTCGTGGGCGCCACCAGCGCCCCCCTCGTCCTCGTCGGCGACGCCCTCTACATCCCGTACGGCATCCGCTCCGTCTACACCGTGGACGTACGCACCCTGTGAAACGACGGGAATCGAACCCGCGTAGCTGGTCTGGAAGATCGCGTATGTGGATGCCGGCTCACCTGGAGGAACATTGACCTGGGCATTCCTGATGCGCTCCGGGGCCGCTTGGGCTCGCTTCAGTCGGGCACGCACATCATGCTGTGTGCCGGCACGACGGGTTCACTCGGTAGTGGATCGACTCCACGGACCCGTACAGCCACGATATCGGTGGTGATGGAGGATCGGCCCGGGAGCTTCGTCAAACGCCAGCGGAAGGGCTCTGGGACGTCTTTGGCGGGCAACTCCACCATGGCGAGGCTCACCCACCGGTCGTAATTGGTTGGGTAGACACGAACCGGGGCGCTGCACTTGGGGCAGGTTGGCGGCTCGATCCATGACACGTCGTCGGGATCAGGTTCGGGCCTTGGTGCGGCTGCGGCTCCATCGAGTTCGGCCATCTCGTTCGCGAGGGTGTTCCAGCACGACTCGCAGAGTCTCGCCATGAGGTCGATTCGGCCTCGATCGCACACAGTTGGGCGTGCCTCACCGCAGTGATGGCATAACCACTCTTGATCCCTCAATGCCCCCATGTGTTCGAGTGTGCGTGAATCTGGCCGGATCGCAGTAGGTGGCGATTCGGCCTCGTTCGGTGATCACGTAGGTTGCTCGTGCGTGGACTCACCGCATGATCGGACCGATCGCGGGTAGTCGGACCTTGACAATCCGTCGTTGGGGACTGGCTCTGTGTAAAAGGGTGCGGCGCTATGACTGAGATCCCGGCAGAGGTCTTCGAATCGGTGGCGCGGAAGGCTCTGCAAGACCTGTCCACCGCGGTGGACCTGCCGGCGCTGGAAGCGCTGGCCGGCTGTGACGTGCTGATCCCTGCGATCGGCGGGATCCGATACACGCGTGACCACAGTGAACTTGTCCGGCTTGTGCTGCCGGTGATCGAAAGTGCCCATGACGCCGCCGCGGTCATGGTCTTCACCTCGGAGGAACGGCTACGCAGAGCCTTTCCTCAGGTGCCTTGCTACAGGCCTGTCACCCTGCGGGACCTGGCCTCTCGCTGGCCGAGTGATGAGGTGCTGCTGGTGATCGACGCCGGGGACGAGGACGAGCTGACCCTGCCCGCGCATAGGGCGCGGTGGCTGCTCGGTCGCTGCCTCGTGTGATCGCCAAGTCCGTACGGCTGCTTCGAACTCCGCGAGCCAGGCTCCAGCACTCCCATTCAGGAACCGGGCGGATTGGGTGAACGGCTGGCTTCACGGCGCGGTCGGTGGAGTCCCATCAGAAACGCCCTAAGTGATGACGAGCAGGACGATCCACATCACTGCGGCCAGCGCAGGCAGGCTGTAGACGATGAACGGCAACGTGGTGGGCCCTGGCCTGCGACAGACCGCCTCAGTGGCCTCGACATCGGGGAGCCTCGCCCGGATACGTTGATAGATCGCTTGGCAGAATTTGAGGTGCCGGTCACCAACGAAGAGCCACACCATGGTCAACCCGATGCCGAACGCGGCCATGACTCGTGCCGGCCCGCGCCCTTCACCGCCTGCTGCAATGGTGCTGTACGCGACAGTGGGGAAGGTCGTCATGAGGGAGGGCTCTGCCCGCGGGCACGGGGGAACAGTCAGCTCCGGCCCGCTCCCGAGACCTTCCGCACCAAGACGGACGCGGACAACTGGCTTGCCGACAAGCAGACAGAGCTGCGGCGCGGAGACTGGCACGACCCTGACGCCGGGAAGCTGCCGTTCGGCCCATACGCCGCCGCCTGGATCACAGAGCGCGAACTGACCCCCTCACGTCCGGCACCGGCCCGACGACCGTCGCCAAGGCCTACGCCTTGCTGCGCGCGATCATGGGCACGGCCGTCGCCGACCGGATGATCAGGTGCAACCCGTGCACGATCAAGGGCGCGAGCACCGTGCACACACCCGAGCGGCCTACTGCAACCGTGCAGGAGGTGTATGACCTCGCCGACGCGATACAGCCCCGTCGGCGCCAAGGGTGCGACTCCGCGCCGGAATCACTTCAACCGGCCGTGGCGCAAGCCCTGCGAGGACGCCGGGATCAAGGGCTTGCACTTCCATGATCTTCGGCATACAGGCAACACCCTCGCCGCGTCGACGGGGGCCAGTACGCGAGAGCTGATGTCGCGGATGGGCCATAGCACCGCTCGGGCCGGGCTGATTTACCAGCACGCCGGCGCCGACCGCGATCGGCTGATCGCCAAGGCGTTGAGCAACCTGGTCGACAAGGGACGCAAGAAGAAGCGCAAGCCCAAGAAGAAGCAAGATCGAAAGCCGAAGGGGCACGCAGGGGACACGGCGGAGCGATCGGAGCCCCCGAAAACGATCAGGGCCAGGTCGAGGAATCACCCTCTGACCTGGCCCTGAGCTGTACAGAGCGGGCGACGGGAATCGAACCCGCGTAGCTAGTTTGGAAGACTAGGGCTCTACCATTGAGCTACGCCCGCACAGGACGCGCCGCAGGTCAGGTGACCGCGGCACTGCAGGCATCGTAGCGGGTCACGCCCCCTCGACGCACACCCCATTGCCACCCGCCCGGGACCGCGACCGGTGCCGGCGAAATGCGGCGGCCCCACTGCCTGCGGGCATGTACCCTACGTGTCGCACCAACACGGGGTGTGGCGCAGCTTGGTAGCGCGTCCGCTTTGGGAGCGGAAGGCCGTGGGTTCAAATCCCGCCACCCCGACCACGACCGGTCCACACCGGCCACACGCGCGACGACCTCGGGTGATCGCGTCCCTTGATCGCCTTTGGGGCGTGTCCCCGCTGCCGTTACTATGCAAGCTGCACGCCCGTGTGTCTCTCCGTACGAAGTCACGAGGTCCTCCGGGCGGCGAATCCGCCGGACCAGTCTGGCTCCGGCAGAACCCAAGAAGTCAGCCACAAGGAGACCGAACCGTGAAGAGCGCCGTGGAGACCCTGAACCCGACCCGGGTTCGGCTCACTGTCGAGGTGCCCTTCGAGGAGCTCAAGGACAGCCTCGACGCGGCGTACAAGAAGATCAACCAGCAGGTCACGGTGAAGGGCTTCCGCAAGGGCAAGATCCCGGCCCGCGTCATCGACCAGCGGTTCGGCCGCGGTGCGGTCCTGGAGGAGGCGGTCAACGACGCGCTTCCGAAGTTCTACACCGAGGCGGTCAACGAGGCCGAGCTCAACGTCCTGGGCCAGCCCGAGGTCGACATCACCGAGCTGAAGGACGGCGAGACGCTGAACTTCACCGCCGAGGTCGACGTCCGCCCGACCATCGAGATCCCGGACTACTCCGGCATCGAGGTCGAGGTCGACGCCGTCGAGGTCACCGACGAGGACATCGAGAAGTCGGTCGAGCAGCTGCGCGAGCGCTTCGCGTCGACCTCCCCGGTCGAGCGCGCCGCCGAGGACGGCGACGTCGTCACCCTCGACCTGCAGGCCAAGGTCGAGGGCGAGGTTCTGGAGGACGGCGTCGCCGAGGGCATCTCCTACACCATCGGCTCCGGCGAGCTGCTGGACGGCATCGACGACGCCGTGAAGGGCCTGGAGGCCGGGGCCGAGGCCACGTTCACCTCCGAGCTCAAGGGCGGCTCGGCGGCCGGCAAGGAGGCCGAGGTCACCGTCAAGGTCACCCAGGTCGCCGCGCGCGAACTGCCCGAGCTGGACGACGAGTTCGCGCAGCTCGCCTCCGAGTTCGACACCCTCGACGAGCTCAAGGCCGACAGCCGCAAGCGCCTCGAGAACATGAAGCAGTACGACCAGGCCACGCAGGCCCAGGAGCGCGTCCTGGAGAAGCTGCTGGAGCTGGTCGAGGTGCCCGTCCCCGAGAAGCTGCTCGAGGACGAGATCAACACCCGTAAGCACAACCTCGAGCACCACCAGCTCGGCCAGATGGGCCTCGACCTCGAGAAGTACCTCGAGATCCAGGGCAAGACGGTCGAGGAGTTCGACGCCGAGACCAAGGAAGCCGCGGTCAAGGGCATCAAGACGCAGTTCGTCCTCGACGAGCTCGTCAAGCAGGAGAAGCTGAACGTCAACCAGGAGGAGCTCACCGAGCACCTCATGCGCCGCGCCGCTTCCTCCGGCATGTCCCCCGACCAGTTCGCCCAGGCGGTCGTCGAGGGCGGCCAGGTTCCGCTCCTGGTCGGCGAGGTCGCCCGCGGCAAGGCCCTGGCCGTCGTGGTCGAGAAGGCCACGGTCAAGGACACCAACGGCGAGGTCATCGACCTGGACGACGAGGACGAGGTCGAGCAGGCCACGGAGACGGTGGAGGCCGCCGAGGGCACCGCCGACGAGGCCGCCGAGGAGAAGACCGAGGGCTGAGCCCACGGCGCCTTGTAGCTCGTAGGAAGGGCCCTGGGATGCACAATCCCGGGGCCCTTCTGTCGTACGGCTGTGCATCGCCGCTGAAGGGGCGCGGGGCCGTATCGATATGCGGCGGCCGCCCGCCGGAGGCTCTACGCCCCCGGCGAACACTCACGGAACCGGGATGGCACTGCCCGGCCTGCGCGTTAGGGTCCATGAATATGAGGGCAGGGGAGCCCCCGTTGCCCGCAGAAGACGTAAGACGGCCCGGCGCCGTCGTAAGACGAGCAGGTGGATACGTGACGAATCTGATGCCCTCCGCCGCCGGCGAGCCTTCCATCGGTGGTGGCCTCGGCGACCAGGTCTACAACCGGCTGCTCAACGAGCGGATCATCTTCCTCGGCCAGCCGGTCGACGACGACATCGCGAACAAGATCACCGCGCAGCTGCTGCTCCTTGCCGCTGACCCGGAAAAGGACATCTACCTCTACATCAACAGCCCCGGCGGCTCGATCACGGCCGGCATGGCGATCTACGACACCATGCAGTACATCAAGAACGACGTGGTGACCATCGCCATGGGCCTCGCCGCCTCGATGGGCCAGTTCCTGCTCAGCGCGGGCACCCCCGGCAAGCGCTTCGCGCTGCCGAACGCCGAGATCCTGATCCACCAGCCCTCCGCGGGCCTGGCCGGCTCGGCCTCCGACATCAAGATCCACGCCGAGCGGCTGCTGCACACCAAGAAGCGCATGGCCGAGCTCACAGCGCAGCACACCGGTCAGACGATCGAGCAGATCACCCGGGACTCGGACCGCGACCGCTGGTTCGACGCCCACGAGGCCAAGGAGTACGGCCTCATCGACGACGTGATGGAAACGGCCGCCGGTATGCCGGGTGGCGGCGGCACCGGGGCCTGAGGCCCCAGGACAGCCCCCAGCCGACCGCCTCAGCCCCTAGGAGACAGACAGTGAACGACTTCCCCGGCAACGGCCTGTACGACCGCACGCGCGCCGAGTACGCGGGCCCCGTGGCCGAGTCCCGGTACGTCATCCCGCGCTTCGTCGAGCGCACCTCGCAGGGCATTCGCGAGTACGACCCGTACGCGAAGCTCTTCGAGGAGCGCGTGATCTTCCTCGGCGTGCAGATCGACGACGCCTCCGCCAACGACGTCATGGCGCAGCTGCTGTGCCTGGAGTCGATGGACCCCGACCGTGACATCTCGGTCTACATCAACAGCCCGGGCGGCTCCTTCACCGCGCTCACGGCCATCTACGACACGATGCAGTTCGTGAAGCCGGACATCCAGACGGTCTGCATGGGCCAGGCGGCGTCCGCCGCGGCCATCCTGCTGGCCGCCGGCACGCCCGGCAAGCGCATGGCGCTGCCCAACGCGCGTGTGCTGATCCACCAGCCGTACAGTGAGACCGGCCGCGGTCAGGTCTCCGACCTGGAGATCGCCGCCAACGAGATCCTCCGGATGCGCGCGCAGCTGGAGGAGATGCTGGCCAAGCACTCCACCACGCCGATCGAGAAGATCCGCGAGGACATCGAGCGCGACAAGATCCTCACGGCCGAGGACGCGCTGTCGTACGGGCTGATCGACCAGATCATCTCCACCCGGAAGATGAACAACGCCGACGTTCGCTGACGCGGACGGGTAATGTCTGCTGCCCCTTGGCACGGTTTGGGACGGTGCACGTCAAAGTGAACCGCGCCAAGGGGGGCCCGAACGGGGGGCCAGGCAAGGTACCGTCGACATAAGGCAGCACCAGGAGCCGCTGGATTCGAAAACGTCCAGGCGTCTCCCAGGCGAAGGGGAAGCACACCGTGGCACGCATCGGTGACGGCGGCGATCTGCTCAAGTGCTCGTTCTGCGGCAAGAGCCAGAAGCAGGTCAAGAAGCTCATCGCAGGCCCTGGTGTGTACATCTGCGACGAGTGCATCGATCTCTGCAACGAGATCATCGAGGAAGAGCTCGCGGAGACCAGTGAGGTCCGCTGGGAGGAACTGCCCAAGCCGCGCGAGATCTACGAGTTCCTCGAGGGCTACGTGGTCGGCCAGGAGGCGGCGAAGAAGGCCCTCTCCGTCGCCGTCTACAACCACTACAAGCGCGTTCAGGCCGGCGAGAACGGCGGCGGTCAAAGCCGCGAGGACGCCATCGAGTTGGCGAAGTCCAACATCCTGCTGCTGGGCCCCACGGGCTCCGGCAAGACGCTGCTCGCGCAGACCCTGGCGCGCATGCTGAACGTCCCGTTCGCCATCGCCGACGCGACGGCGCTGACAGAGGCGGGCTACGTCGGCGAGGACGTCGAGAACATCCTGCTGAAGCTGATCCAGGCGGCCGACTACGACGTCAAGAAGGCCGAGACCGGGATCATCTACATCGACGAGATCGACAAGGTCGCGCGGAAGAGTGAAAATCCGTCGATCACGCGGGACGTCAGCGGTGAGGGCGTCCAGCAGGCCCTGCTGAAGATCCTGGAAGGCACGACGGCCTCGGTCCCGCCCCAGGGCGGCCGCAAGCACCCGCACCAGGAGTTCATCCAGATCGACACGACGAACGTCCTGTTCATCGTGGGCGGTGCCTTCGCGGGCCTGGAGAAGCTCATCGAGTCCCGGGCAGGCGCCAAGGGCATCGGCTTCGGCGCGACGATCCGCTCCAAGCGCGAGCTGGAGGCCAAGGACCAGTTCGAGGACGTCATGCCCGAGGACCTGGTCAAGTTCGGCATGATCCCCGAGTTCATCGGCCGCCTCCCCGTCATCACCTCGGTCCACAACCTCGACCGCGAGGCCCTGCTCCAGATCCTCGTCGAGCCGCGCAACGCGCTGGTGAAGCAGTACCAGCGCCTCTTCGAACTGGACGGCGTGGAGCTCGACTTCGAGCGCGAGGCCCTGGAGGCCATCGCCGACCAGGCCATCCTCCGCCAGACCGGCGCGCGCGGCCTGCGCGCCATCATGGAGGAGGTCCTGATGTCGGTGATGTACGAGGTACCGTCCCGCAAGGACGTCGCCCGGGTCGTCATCACGGCGGACGTCGTTCACTCGAACGTGAACCCGACGCTGATCCCGCGGGATGCGCGGGGGCGCGGGCCTGGCGAGCAGAAGACGGCGTAGCCGCGCGGCTGACGTATCGCGACAGACGCACGAAGGGGCCCCGGTCGACCGACCGGGGCCCCTTCGCATTCGCAGTTGACGAGCCGGGCGTCAGGCCTTGACGCGGACCTCCGCGCGCACCTTCGTGGTGATGTCGATGGCTACGTCCTTGGTGATGCCCGTCGTGGCGTCAGTCGGCGACACCAGGGCGATGGTGCTGTAGTCGGCCCAGGCGCAGAACCAGTTGGTCTGCTCCTGCTTGGTCATCAGGTTCTGGCCCTTGGTCGACTGGCACTTCATGACCGCGCCGTCGAGGTCGGCGGACTCGGGCTCGCCGACCAGTTCGGTCTTCGGGGCGCTGCTGCTGCCGGAGGAGGAGTCCTCCTCGGCGGACTTCTTGAAGGACGCGAAGAACGCGTCCAGAGCCTTCTCCGGGTCGGCGATCTCGCCGTAGGCGCCCGCGAAATAGATGTTCTTGGCCTTCGCCAACTCGCCCAGATCGGGCGTGGTGCTGTTCGGGTCGCTGGGGTCGTAACTCGAGAGGTCCGCGGTCGAATAGGCACCGGTCACGTCGGTGCCGTTCTTGACGCCGCTCTTCTCCAGCTCCGACGCCGAGTCGCCGCTGGACGACTGCCCCTCGTTGCCGATTCGCGTGTAGTCG
Organism: Streptomyces sp. T12; assembly: GCF_028736035.1. Lineage (NCBI taxonomy): Bacteria > Bacillati > Actinomycetota > Actinomycetes > Kitasatosporales > Streptomycetaceae > Streptomyces > Streptomyces sp. T12. The sequence goes on along the minus strand of NZ_CP117866.1, from coordinate 3,454,025 downwards.
CTGAGCAGCTTCTGAGGCGTCGCCAGCTTGTGCGCGCCGTCGTCCTCAAGGCTGCCCGCGCCGCCGCCCCCACCGATCACGAAGTATGCCCCGACGCCGATCGCCGCCACGACGGCCACCGCGCCGATGATCAGGCCGGTCTTCTTGTTGCCGCCACCCGGCGCCGGCGGCTGCGGCATCCCGTACGGGGCCTGGCCGTAGGGCGGCTGCTGACCGTACGGGGGCTGCTGGCCGTAGGGCTGCTGGGGCGGGACGCCCTGTGGCGGCTGCTGCGGGTAGCCGTATCCGGGCTGGGGCTGGGCCGGAGGGGCCTGCTGGGGGTAGCCGTAGCCGGGCTGGGGCGCCTGCGGCTGCTGGCCGTACGGACCTGGCTGGCCGTACGGACCGGGCTGCTGGGGCTGCCCGCCGTACGGGCCCGGCTGGTTGTAGCTCATTTCTGGGTTCCCCTCCAGATGCTTATGCGTTCACGACATCCTGGCGCAAACACAGGGGACGCACGGCACCGGGGTGCCCACCGTTACAGAACAAACGCGTTTCGGGACACGCCCGGGACACCCCTAAACTGAGCGGGTGACCGAGAACGCTCAGCAGCAGCCACCAGCGCCCGACACCGAACTGCCGACCCAGTACGCGCCGGCCGATGTAGAGGGGCCGCTGTACGAGCGCTGGGTAGAGCGGGGTTACTTCGAGGCGGACGAGAAGAGCGACAAGCCGCCGTACACCATCGTCATCCCGCCGCCGAACGTCACGGGCAGCCTGCACCTCGGGCACGCCTTCGAGCACACCCTCATCGACGCCCTCACGCGCCGTAAGCGCATGCAGGGTTATGAGACGCTGTGGCAGCCCGGCATGGACCACGCCGGTATCGCCACGCAGAACGTCGTCGAGCGCGAGCTCGGCAAGGAGGGCAAGTCCCGGCACGACCTGGGCCGTGAGGCCTTCGTCGAGCGGGTCTGGCAGTGGAAGGCCGAGTCCGGCGGGCAGATCAGCGGGCAGATGCGCCGCCTCGGTGACGGCGTCGCGTGGTCGCGTGAGCGCTTCACCATGGACGAGGGGCTGTCCCAGGCAGTCCAGACCATCTTCAAGCGGCTCTACGACGACGAGCTGATCTATCGCGCCGAGCGCATCATCAACTGGTGCCCGCGCTGCCTGACCGCCATCTCGGACATCGAGGTGGAGTACCAGGACGACGACGGCGAGCTCGTCTCCATCCGCTACGGCGAGGGCGACGACTCCATCGTCGTGGCGACGACCCGCGCGGAGACGATGCTCGGCGACACCGCCATCGCCGTCCACCCGGAGGACGAGCGGTACCTCCACCTCGTCGGCCGTGACATCGAGCTGCCGCTCACCGGCCGCCGTATCCCCGTCGTCGCCGACGAGCACGTCGACCCCGAGTTCGGCACCGGCGCCGTCAAGGTCACCCCGGCGCACGACCCGAACGACTTCGAGATCGGCCAGCGGCACAGCCTGCCGTCCCTCACCGTCATGGACGAGCACGCCGTCATCACCGCGCACGGGCCCTTCCAGGGCCTGGACCGTCTCGAGGCCCGCTCGGCCATCGTCGCCGCGCTGCGCGCCGAGGGCCGGATCGTCGCGGAGAAGCGGCCGTACGTCCACTCGGTCGGCCACTGCTCGCGCTGCAAGACCACCATCGAGCCGCGCCTGTCGATGCAGTGGTGGGTCAAGGTCGGCCCGCTCGCGAAGGCCGCCGGTGACGCGGTCCGCGACGGCAAGGTCAAGATCCATCCGCAGGAGATGGAGAAGCGGTACTTCGACTGGGTCGACAACCTCCACGACTGGTGTATTTCGCGGCAGTTGTGGTGGGGTCACCGCATTCCGGTCTGGTATGGCCCGGAGGGTGAGGTCGTCTGCGTCGGCCCCGACGAACAGCCGCCGAGCGGTGAGGGCTGGCGTCAGGACACAGACGTCCTCGACACCTGGTTCTCCTCCGGCCTCTGGCCGTTCTCCACGCTCGGTTGGCCCGAACAGACCGAGTCGCTCGCGAAGTTCTACCCGAACTCCGTCCTGGTCACCGGCTACGACATCCTCTTCTTCTGGGTCGCCCGGATGATGATGTTCGGCCTGTACGCGATGGACGGGACCCCGCCGTTCCACACCATCGCCCTGCACGGCATGGTCCGCGACCAGTTCGGCAAGAAGATGTCGAAGTCCTTCGGCAACGCGGTCAACCCGCTGGACTGGATGGACAAGTACGGCAGCGATGCGCTGAGGTTCACCCTCGCCCGTGGTGCGAACCCCGGCGTCGACGTCCCGATCGGCGAGGACTGGGTCCAGGGCTCGCGGAACTTCGCCAACAAGATCTGGAACGCGACGCGCTTCGCGCTGATGAACGGCGCGACGGTCGAGGGCCCGCTGCCGGAGCCGGCGGCGATGTCGTCGACGGACCGCTGGATTCTGTCGAGGCTGAACTCGGTCGTCGCCGAAGTCGACGCGTTCTACGACGACTTCCAGTTCGCCAAGCTGTCCGACGCGCTCTTCCACTTCGCATGGGACGAGGTCTTCGACTGGTACGTCGAGCTGTCCAAGACGACGTTCCAGGCGGGCGGCGAGGCGGCCGAGGTCAGCAAGCGCGTCCTGGGCGAGGTCCTCGACGTCACCCTGAAGCTGCTGCACCCGGTGGTCCCGTTCGTCACGGAGACCCTGTGGACCACCCTCACGGGCGGCGAGTCGGTCGTGATCGCCGAGTGGCCGAAGGACAGTGGCTTCCGGGACGCGGCGGCCGAGCAGGAGATCGCCGTTCTGCAACAGGTCATCACCGAGGTCCGCCGCTTCCGCGCCGACCAGGGCCTGCAGCCGGGCCAGCGCGTCCCGGCCCGCCTGACCCTGGACAGCACGGCGCTCGCCCCGCACGAGCCGGCCATCCGCCAGCTGCTGCGCCTCCAGCCGGAGGGCGACGCCTTCACGGCCACGGCGACGCTGCCGGTGGCGGGAGCCGAGGTCGCGCTCGACCTGTCCGGCGCGATCGACGTCGCGGCCGAGCGCAAGCGCCTCGCGAAGGACCTGGCGGCGGCCGAGAAGGAGAAGGCCCAGGCCACGGCCAAGCTCGGCAACGAGGCGTTCCTCGCGAAGGCCCCCGACAATGTCGTGGAGAAGATCCGCGGCCGCCTGGCAAAGGCGGACGAGGACATCGCACGGATTGCCGCACAGCTGGACCGCCTGCCGCAGGCGTAGGTGTTCGTACGTCGATGAAGGCCCCCGGAGCTTCTTGGTTCCGGGGGCCTTCGCCGACCCGCTTGGGGGCGCGGGGCCGTGTCGACAGGCGGCGGCTCCGCCGCGTGGGCGCGACCAGCCACGACGCAGCCGCAGACGCCGGACGACACCACGCACCCCACGCCGTGGGCGCACTGTCGGTCGGCCTCCGTAGACTGACCCCGTGAGTGAGAGCGACCCCTTCGACGAGATCATCGCGGAAGAAACCGACCGTGACCCCGATCTCGCGGTCATCGAGGCCGGCAGCCGCACCCTGCGCACCCAGGGCGGCCTGCCGCAGGCAGACGTGCCCGCGCGTCCCGAGGACCCCGAGGTCGACAAGGCCCTGCGCGAGGTCGAGGCGGAGCTCGCGACGCGCTGGGGCGAGACCAAGCTGGAGCCGTCCGTCAGCCGCATCGCCGCGCTCATGGACGTCCTGGGTGAGCCGCAGCGGTCGTACCCCTCGATCCACATCACCGGTACCAACGGCAAGACGTCGACCGCCCGCATGATCGAGGCCCTCCTCGGCGCCTTCGAGCTGCGCACCGGCCGCTACACCTCGCCGCACGTCCAGTCGATCACCGAGCGGATCAGCCTGGACGGCGCCGCGATCTCCGCCGAGCGCTTCATCGAGACGTACCACGACATCAAGCCGTACATCGAGATGGTCGACGCCTCGCAGGAGTACCGACTGTCCTTCTTCGAGGTGCTCACGGGCATGGCGTACGCCGCCTTCGCCGACGCGCCCGTCGATGTCGCCGTCGTGGAAGTGGGGATGGGCGGCTCCTGGGACGCCACGAACGTCATCGACGGTGATGTCGCCGTCGTGACGCCCATAGACCTCGACCACACCGACCGCCTCGGCACCACTGCGGGCGAGATCGCCGGTGAGAAGGCCGGCATCATCAAGCAGGACGCCACCGTGATCATGGCCCAGCAGCCGGTGGACGCGGCTCAGGTGCTGCTGAAGAAGGCCGTCGAGGTCGACGCGACCGTGGCCCGTGAGGGGCTGGAGTTCGGGGTCGTGTCGCGGCAGGTCGCCGTCGGCGGGCAGCTGGCGACCCTGCGCGGGCTGGGCGGTGAGTACACCGAGGTGTATCTGCCGTTGCACGGCGCGCACCAGGCGCACAACGCCGCCGTCGCCCTCGCCGCCGTGGAGGCGTTCTTCGGCGTCGGCGCCGCGCGGGCCGAGCCGCTCGACGTCGACACCGTCCGCAAGGCCTTCGCCGCCGTCGCCTCGCCGGGGCGGATGGAGGTCGTACGGCGGTCGCCGACCGTCGTGCTGGACGCGGCCCACAACCCGGCCGGTGCGCGGGTCACCGCCGAGGCGATCGGGGAGGCCTTCGACTTCAGCCGGCTGATCGGGGTCGTGGGCGCGAGCGGCGACAAGAACGTGCGCGGACTGCTGGAGGCCTTCGAGCCGATCTTCGCCGAGGTCGTCGTCACGCAGAACTCCTCGCACCGCGCCATGGACGCCGACGAACTCGCCGCCATCGCCGTCGAGATCTTCGGTGACGAACGCGTGCAGGTCGAGCCGCGGTTGCCGGACGCCCTGGAGGCCGCGATCACGCTGGCCGAGGAGGAGGGCGAGTTCGCGGGCGGCGGCGTGCTGGTCACCGGGTCCGTCATCACGGTCGGCGAAGCCCGGCTGCTGCTCGGGAAGGGCTGAGTCCGGAAGATGCGTACGCTCTGTTCCTCGACCCTGATCGGCGAGTTCTTCGTCATCGGCTTCGCCGGTCTGGTCGCCATGAAGGATCCCGACCTGTCCATGTCGACGGTGTGGACGGTCAGCGGCATCGCGATGTTCCTGTGCGTGCTGCTGTGCGGCCTGGTGACCCGGCCCGGCGGCGTGGCCCTCGGCTGGGCCCTGCAGATCGCGCTGATCGCCTCCGGCTTCATCGTGCCGACGATGTTCTTCCTGGGCGTGGTCTTCGCGGCGCTGTGGTGGGCGTCGGTCCACTTCGGCAGGAAGGTCGACGAGGCGAAGGCGAGATTCGCCGCCCAGGGCGACTCCTCTACCCCTGACGCTGCGTAACAAGGGCCCGGACACGCCCTGTAACCTCATCCCACCGCACCACCGGCAGTAAGAAGGAGCCCTTCCGTGACCCAGCGCACCCTCGTCCTCCTCAAGCCCGACGCCGTCCGTCGAGGCCTGACAGGCGAGATCATCAGCCGTATCGAGCGCAAGGCCGGCTGGCAGATCACCGCGCTGGAACTGCGCACGCTGGACCAGGAGACGCTGGAGCAGCACTACGGCGAGCACAAGGGCAAGCCCTTCTACGAGCCGCTGGTGGAGTTCATGGCCTCGGGCCCGGTCGTCGCGCTGATCGTCGAGGGCGAGCGGGTCATCGAGGGGCTGCGTCAGCTCGCCGGCCCGACCGATCCGATCGCCGCCGCGCCGGGCTCCATCCGCGGTGACTACGGTGTGATCGTCCGCGAGAACCTCATCCACGCCTCCGACTCCGAGGAGTCCGCCGAGCGCGAGGTGAAGATCTTCTTTCCGGGTCGCGCGTAGCGCCTGCGGCGGTTGACCAAAAAGGGTGTGGGGACTGAAGTCTCCACACCCGAGTGCATATGCGCGGCGATCGAGGGAACGAGTGCCCCCGATGGCCCGTCTCCACAAGCGGGGCGACTCGCCATCTGATGACAATGGCGAAGACCCTCCCGCAGTGTTCGCGAAGGCGCGTCTACGATGGAAGCCTTCACGTCACAGCACCCACTTCGCCGACCTGAAAAGCCATCAAAAGCTCCCAGGAAGGCCAGACGAATCCTGATGGGGAACTCAATGTCGTTCATCGGCCGTGACATGGCTGTCGACCTCGGGACCGCCAACACGCTGGTGTACGTCAGGGGTCGCGGGATCGTACTCAACGAGCCGTCCGTCGTCGCGATCAACACCAACACCGGTGGCATCCTCGCGGTCGGTGCCGAAGCGAAGAAGATGATCGGGCGCACGCCCGGCAACATCGTTGCCGTACGTCCGTTGAAGGACGGCGTGATCGCCGACTTCGAGATCACCGAGCGGATGCTCCGCTACTTCATCCTGAAGATCCACAAGCGGCGGTATCTGGCTCGCCCGCGGGTCGTCGTCTGTGTGCCCTCGGGCATCACCGGCGTCGAGCGCCGCGCCGTCATCGAGGCGTCGTCCCAGGCCGGCGCCCGCCAGGTGCACATCATCGAGGAGCCGATGGCCGCGGCCATCGGCTCCGGCCTGCCGGTCCACGAGGCCACGGGCAACATGGTGGTCGACATCGGCGGCGGCACCACGGAGGTCGCGGTCATCTCCCTCGGCGGCATCGTCACCGCCCAGTCCATCCGCGTCGCGGGCGACGAACTGGACAACGCGATCATCCAGCACATCAAGAAGGAGTACTCCCTTCTGCTGGGTGAGCGCACGGCCGAGCAGATCAAGATCACGATCGGTTCGGCGTACGACCTCGACGCTGACGAGCACACCGAAATCCGCGGCCGGGACCTCGTCTCCGGGCTGCCGAAGACCGTCGTCATCTCCGCGGCCGAAGTGCGCAAGGCCATCGAGGAACCGGTCAACGCGATCGTGGACGCGGTGAAGACGACCCTCGACAAGTGCCCGCCGGAGCTGTCCGGCGACATCATGGACCGAGGAATCGTTCTGACCGGCGGCGGCGCCCTGCTGCGCGGCCTCGACGAGCGCCTGCGCCGCGAGACCGGCATGCCGATCCACATCGCCGAGGACCCGCTGGACAGCGTGGCGCTCGGCTCCGGCAAGTGCGTCGAGGAGTTCGAGGCGTTGCAGCAGGTGCTGGACGCCCAGCCGCGCAGATGACGTAACTCTTCGATTCCGCCGTACGGGATGATCTCCTCTCGTACGGCGGATCGTTGATATAGAGGCATAAGCTCCCCGAAGAGCCTCGAAACCTCCGCATACAAGCTCTGCATACAACCTCTGCAGACAAGCTCCGCAGACAAACTCCGTATACAGAACCCTTCGGGTTTCCCAGGGGTTTCCGCAATTCCTATGAGGAAGGGCACGGCCGCCGCACGTGAGGGACACACGAGAGAGCCGGCTGCTCCTGGTGCTGCTGATCGCCATCGCGTTCGCGTTGATCACGGTGGACATCCGCGGCGGTGAGGATTCCCCTGTCGACGGCGCCCGATCCGCCGCCGCCACGGTTTTCGGCCCGATCGAGAACAGCGTGTCCGCGGCGGTCGACCCGGTCGGCAACGCGGTCGCCGCGATCCGCGACTCCGGCGAGCGCCACGACCGACTCGCCCGGCTGGAGCAGGAGAACGCCGCCCTCAAGGCGAAGCTCGGCAGCGACGACCGCGACCGCAGCCGGCTGCGGCAGCTGGACAAGATGCTGAAGATCGCGGGGCAGGGCCAGTACGGCATCAAGGGCGCCGAGGTCATCGCCATAGGAGCGGCTCAGGGCTTCTCCTGGACGATCACCATCGACGCCGGCGCGAACGACGGCATCCAGCGCGACATGACCGTCCTGAACGGGGACGGGCTGGTCGGGCGGGTCACCACCGTCGGCCCGAACACCGCGACCGTGCTCCTCGCCAACGACCCCGACTTCACCGTCGGCACCCGCATGGAGGCCAGCGACGAGCTCGGCTTCGCCTCCGGCCAGGGCGACCGACCGCTGCGCGTCGAACTCCTCAACGGCAAGGCCGAGGTGAAGAAGGGCGACCGGCTCGTCACCTTCGGCTCCCAGGCCGACAAGCCCTTCGTGCCCGGCGTCCCCGTCGGAGTCGTCTCCCGTGTCGACCCGTCCGGCGGCAACCTGACCCGCACCCTGTACGTCACGCCGTACGTCGGCTTCAGCAAGCTCGACATCGTCGGTGTCGTCGTCCAGGCCCCCGCGAAGGACCCACGCGACACTGTGCTCCCCGACAAACCCGAGCCGACCCCCACGCCCACCGTGACGGTGACCGTCACGCCGTCCGGCGTGCCCCCGGTCGACGGCCAATACCAGTACGAGCAAGAGCAGTAGGAGCTGAAGCCACATGCGCGTCAACCGGATCCTGCTCTCCTCCGCCCTGGTCGTCGTCGCCCTGGTGGTCCAGGTGAGCGTCCTTGCCCGCCTCCACCTCCCGGGCGCCGTCCCCGACCTGCTGCTCCTCACCGTTCTGGGCCTCGCCATGGTCTACGGCCATGTCGGCGGCGCCCTCGTCGGCTTCGGCGCCGGGCTGCTCGCCGACCTCGCCCCGCCCGCCGACCACGCCGCCGGCCGCTATGCGCTGGTGCTGTGCGTGATCGGCTACCTCGCCGGGCTCGCCAAGCCGGAGAACGGCCGGCTCAAGTCGGCCACCGGGCCGATGGTGGTCGTGGTGGTCGCCGCGATCGGATCGACTCTGCTGTACGCCGGTGTCGGTGCCCTCGTCGGCGACACCGCCGCTCGCCATGTCGGGCTCGGCAGCCTGCTGTTCACGGCCGCGCTGTACGACCTGCTGCTGGCGCCGTTCGTGGTGCCCGGCATCATGGCGCTGGCCCGGCGCGCGGAGAACGACCCGCTCGCGGAGACCAACTCCCAGGCGAAGAAGCCCAGCATCTCCTCCGGCTGGCTCTCCGGCGGCACCGGCCTGCGCATCGGCGGCCAGCGCGGCGGGCTCGGCGGGGTGAAGAGCGGCCTGAAGGTGAAGGCCGGGCGGGCGCGGACGGCGCGTGCCGGGCGCATCAAGGGGGTCAAGCGGCTGTGAGGGCAGCGGAGTTCACCGAAACGAGTGAGCCCGGCCGGAACCCGGCCTCGCGGGCCCTTCGTTCATCACTCGTACACACACAGCCGTATGCGCACTGGTACTCGCACCGGTACTCGCACTGAGAGGGGGAGGCAGCCGCAGTGACCAACATCCCCGAGACCGGCCGGACGCCACGCGTCCAGATCCGGCTCATCGTCATCCAAGTCCTCGTCCTCTCCCTCCTCGGCACCCTCGGCGGGCGCCTGTGGTACCTGCAGATCCGCGAGGGCGACGCCTACGCCAAGGAGGCGTCCGGCAACCACGTCCAGCAGGTCGTCCAGCCCGCCGTCCGCGGCTCGATCCTGGACGCGCGCGGAGTGCCCCTCGCCGACAACGAGACACGGCTCGTGGTCTCCGCCTCCCGTACCGACCTGCTGAAGATGAAGGACGACGGCAAGGACGTCCTCACCAAGCTGGCCGGTGTGCTGGGCATGACGCCCAAGGAGGTCATGGAGAAGGTCCGGCTCTGCGACGCCGAGACGCCGCAGCCGTGCTGGAACGGCTCGCCGTACCAGCCGATCCCCATCACCGACGAGGCCACCCCCAAGCAGGCCCTGCAGATCCGTGAGCGCGCCGAGGACTTCCCCGGCATCAGCGCCGAGCCACAGGCCCTGCGCCGCTACCCGAGCCCCGGCGAGGCCAACACCGCCCAGGTCCTCGGCTATCTCTCCCCGGTCACCGACGAGGAGCTCCAGCAGGCCCAGGACACCGACTCGCCCTACCTGCGCTCCGACCAGGTCGGCCGCTCCGGCCTGGAGCGCGAGTACGACAAGGAGCTGCGCGGCAAGGCCGGCGTCACCCGCTACGAGGTCGACAACCTCGGCCGGGTCATCGGCCAGGCCGAGGCCGACGCCGCTCAGGCCGGCTCCAACCTCGTCACCAGCATCGACGCCCGCGTGCAGCGGGTCGCCGAGTACGAGCTGAACGACGCGATGAAGAAGGCCCGCGAGGGGTGGGACCGCAACACCAACGAGCGGTACAAGGCCGACTCGGGCGCGGTCGTCGTGATGGAGGCCAAGACCGGCCGCATCGTCGCCATGGCGTCCAACCCGACGTACGACCCGAACGCCTGGGTGGGCGGCATCTCCGCCAAGGACTACAAGAAGCTCACCGGCAAAGCCTCCAACTACCCGCTGCTCAACCGCGCGATCCAGGGCCAGTCGGCGCCCGGCTCCATCTTCAAGGTCGTCCCGACGGCCGCCGCCGTGAACGCGGGCTACTCCTTCGAAGGCCCGTACCAGTGCTCCAGCTCGTACTCGATCGGCGGCCAGGTCTTCAAGAACTTCGAGGTCAAGGGGTACGGTCCGATCAGCCTGGGTCGCGCCCTGGAGGTCTCCTGCGACACCGTCTTCTACCGCCTCGCGCACGAGGAGTGGAAGCGGGACGGCGGCACCAAGCCGAAGAAGAACGCCAAGGACTGGTTCTACAAGACCGCCCACCAGTTCGGCCTCGGCGCGGAGACCGGCATCGACCTCCCCAACGAGGTCACCGGCCGCATCCCCGACCGCAAGTGGAAGCAGGACTACTGGAAGGCCAACAAGGACGCCTGGTGCAAGTACGGCAAGAAGGGCGGCTCGTACGCCGAGCAGATCGCCTACGAGAACTGCCTCGAAGGCAACCGGATGCGCGCCGGTGACTCGGTCAACTACTCCATCGGACAGGGCGACACCCTCGTCACCCCCATCCAGATGGCCACCATCTACGCGGCCATCTCCAACGGCGGCACCCTGTACGACCCCACTGTCGGCAAGGCCGTCCTGAGCGCCGACGGCAAGAGCGTGCAGGAGATCAAGCCCAAGTCGCACGGCAAGCTGCCCATAAGCCGGCAGACGCTGGCCGAGATGGACGACGCCCTCGCCGGTGTCGCCACCCGCGGTACCGCAGCCTGGCGGTTCGCCGATGTCGGCTGGCCGCAGGACAAGATCCCGATGCACGCCAAGACCGGTACCGCGGAGGTCTACGGCAAGCAGACGACCTCGTGGTTCGCGACGTACACCAAGGACTACACGGTCGTCATGACGATCTCCCAGGGTGGTACGGGTTCCGGCGCCTCGGGTCCGGCCGTGCGCAACATCTACGACGCGCTGTACGGCGTCTCCGACGACGGCACGATCAACAAGAAGAACGCGCTGCTGCCGACGCCGCAGAAGAGCCTGCCGAAGGTCCGCACGGACGGGACCATCACCTCGCCGAAGGTCTCCAAGGACCCGGCGAAGGAGCAGCGGGCCACTCAGAAGAACGAGGCCGCGCCGGACGAGCAGCAGCTCGCCGGGACGGTCGCGACGCCCACGGCCGAGAACCGGGACACCCGGCGCAGGCGTAGCAGGAGCCGCAGGCGGGGAAGCCGGAGGTTGCTCACATGACCGGCGTCAACAGCTTCCAGGTCTCCGGGTACGGGCCCGAACGGGCGGGCTGGACCCGCCTGTTCGCCCGCGACTCGCTCGCCCGTCGGCTCGACTGGCCGATACTGCTGGCGGCGACGGCCCTGTCGCTGATCGGCTCGCTGCTCGTCTTCTCGGCGACCCGCAACCGCACCGAGCTCAACCAGGGCGACCAGTACTACTTCCTGGTCCGGCATCTGCTGAACACCGGCATCGGCCTCGCCCTGATGGTCGGCACGGTCTGGCTCGGCCACCGCACCCTGCGCACCGCGGTGCCGATCCTGTACGGCCTCTCGGTCTTCCTGATCCTGCTGGTGCTCACCCCGCTCGGCTCCACGATCAACGGCGCCCACTCCTGGATCAAGCTCCCCGGCGGCTTCTCCCTCCAGCCCTCGGAGTTCGTGAAGGTCACGATCATCCTGGGCATGGCGATGCTGCTGGCGACGAGAGTGGACGCGGGGGACAGGCAGTACCCCGACCACCGCACGGTGGTGCAGGCGCTGGGCCTGGCCGCCGTACCGATGCTGATCGTGATGCTCATGCCCGACCTCGGCTCGGTCATGGTGATGGTGGTGATCGTGCTGGGCGTGCTGCTCGCGTCCGGGGCCTCCAACCGCTGGGTCTTCGGGCTGATCGGCGCGGGGACGATGGGCGCCATCGCGGTCTGGCAGCTGGGCGTCCTGGACGACTACCAGATCGCCCGCTTCGCGGCCTTCGCGAACCCCAGCCTCGACCCCGCGGGCGTTGGCTACAACACCAACCAGGCGCGCATCGCGATCGGTTCGGGCGGGCTGTCGGGCTCCGGGCTGTTCCACGGTTCGCAGACGACCGGCCAGTTCGTGCCGGAGCAGCAGACCGACTTCGTCTTCACGGTGGCGGGGGAGGAGCTGGGCTTCGTCGGTGGCGGGCTGATCATCCTGCTCCTCGGCGTGATCCTGTGGCGGGCCTGCCGTATCGCGCGCGAGACGACCGAGCTGTACGGGACGATCGTCGCGGCGGGCATCGTGGCGTGGTTCGCCTTCCAGGCGTTCGAGAACATCGGGATGACGCTGGGGATCATGCCGGTGACCGGCCTGCCGCTGCCGTTCGTGTCGTACGGCGGGTCGTCGATGTTCGCGGTGTGGGTGGCGGTGGGGTTGCTGCAGTCGATCCGGGTGCAGCGTCCGATGTCCGCGTAGGCCTCCGGCGGCGGGGCCGTTGGGCGGTGACCGTTGGCCAGGGCGGCGTCCTTGAGGGGGCCGCCCGCCAGGCCCCGCTCAGGCCTGCACGGCCTCGGCTTCCATCGCCGGACGGGATGAGTGGGTTTACCTGGGGTTCACGGCCGGTAAGCCCTGTCACCACGTCGTGACTCCCACTAGATTCGGGTCATGGCGGACACAAAGCGCGAGATCGAGCGGAAGTACGAATCCGACCACAGTGGCTTGCCCGACCTGACCGGTGTCGCCGGGGTCGAGACCGTCGTCGACAAGGGTGTGGTCCACCTGGACGCCACCTATTACGACACCGTGGACGAACGCCTCACCGCGTCCTCGATCACCCTGCGCCGCCGCACCGGCGGATCGGACGCGGGCTGGCACCTGAAGTTCCCCGTCTCCGAGGGCGTCCGCGACGAGATCCGCGCACCGCTCTCCGACACCCTTCCCGACGAACTCGCCGCTCTGGTCCGCTCCCGGGTCAGGGACGTCGACCTGCTGCCCGTGGTCCGGCTGCGCTCGGACCGTGACGTGCGCGACCTCCTCGACGCGGAGGGACGGCTGCTGGCGGAGGTCAGTGTGGACGCCGTGCACGCCGAGCGGCTCAGTGGCGGCGTCGGTGACGTCCAGTGGACCGAGATCGAGGTGGAGCTCGCCGACGGCGGCGACCCGGCCTTCCTCGACAAGGTGGAGAAGCGGCTGCGCAAGGCGGGTGTACGGCCGTCCGCGTCCTCCTCGAAGCTGGGCCGGGCCCTCGCGGAGACCGCCCCCAAGAAGAAGCGTTCCTCCGCCTCGTTCGACGCCCCCGTGACCGCCGGCGACCACGTGCTCGCGTACGTCCGTGCCCAGCGGGACGCGATCGTCGAGCTCGACCCGGCCGTACGCCAGGACGTCGAGGACTCCGTGCACAGCATGCGCGTCGCCACCCGCCGGATGCGCGGCACCTTCAAGTCGTACGGCAAAGTCCTGGACCGGGCCGTCACCGATCCGATCGGCGACGAGCTGAAGTGGCTGGCCGGCGAGCTGGGCGTGGACCGGGACCGCGAGGTGCTGACCGAGCGGCTGACGGCGGCCCTCGACGAGGTGCCCGGCACCCTGGTCTCCGGCCCGGTCTCGGAGCGCCTGGACACCTGGGCGAGCGCCAAGCACGGCGGGGCCCGCGGCAAGCTGATCGGCGTCCTGGACTCCCAGCGCTATCTCGCCCTGCTCGACACCCTGGACGCGCTGATCGCGGACCCGCCGCTGCTGAAGGCGGCCGGGAAGAAGCCCCACACGGTGATCGCCAAGGCCGTGCGGAAGGACTTCCGGAAGGTCACCGGGCTCGTCGGGCAGGCGCTGGAGCTGGAGCCCGGCACCGACCGGGACGTCGCGATCCACGAGGCCCGCAAGAAGACCAAGCGCACCCGTTACGCGGCCGAGGCGGCCTGCCCGGTCCTCGGCAAGCCCGCCAAGGCCATGGTCAAGTCCATGAAGTCCCTGCAGAACCTGCTCGGGGAGCACCAGGACAGCGTGATGGCCCGGCAGACTCTGCGCGAGCTGTCCGCGGTTGCCCACGCAGCGGGGGAGAGCGCCTTCACGTACGGGCTGCTCTACGGCCGTGAGGAGCAGCGGGCGCAGGCCGTGGAGGCCGAGCTGCCCGGGTTCTGGGACGGGATCAAGGGCGAGGCGGACACCCTCTGACCTTCCGGGCGTACGGGGGGTGGTCGCGGCCGCGTTAGGCTAGATGGTCACCCCTGTCAGTTCTGTCCCGCTCACGAAGGTCGCGAGATGCCTGCCGAAGTCGCTGCGTCGGTGTTCCCGCAGCTCGAAGCTCTGCTCCCGCATGTGCAGAAGCCGATCCAGTACGTCGGCGGAGAGCTCAACTCCACGGTCAAGCCGTGGGAGTCCTGTGACGTCCGCTGGGCGCTCATGTACCCGGACGCGTACGAGGTCGGTCTGCCCAACCAGGGCGTCATGATCCTTTACGAGGTCCTGAACGAGCAGGAGGGCGTCCTCGCCGAGCGCACGTACAGCGTGTGGCCGGACCTGGAGGCGCTCATGCGCGAGCAGGGCGTCCCGCAGTTCACGGTGGACAGCCACCGGCCGGTGCGCGCGTTCGACGTGTTCGGGCTGAGCTTCTCCACCGAGCTGGGCTACACGAACATGCTGACGGCCCTGGACCTGGCGGGCATCCCGCTGGAGTCGAAGGACCGGACGATCGACGACCCGATCGTGCTGGCCGGCGGCCATGCTGCGTTCAACCCCGAGCCGATCGCGGACTTCATCGACGCGGCGATCATCGGCGACGGTGAGCAGGCCGTGCTGGACATGACGAAGATCATCCGCGAGTGGAAGGCGGAGGGGCAGCCGGGCGGCCGCGAGGAGGTCCTCCTCCGCCTCGCGAAGACGGGCTCGGTGTACATCCCGGCGTTCTACGACGTCGAGTACCTCTCCGACGGCCGTATCGCCCGCGTCGTACCGAACAAGTCGGGTGTCCCGTGGCGCGTGTCGAAGCACACCGTCATGGACCTCGACGAGTGGCCGTACCCCAAGCAGCCCCTCGTCCCCCTCGCCGAGACGGTCCACGAGCGCATGTCGGTGGAGATCTTCCGCGGCTGCACCCGGGGCTGCCGCTTCTGCCAGGCGGGCATGATCACGCGCCCGGTGCGCGAGCGCTCGATCACGGGCATCGGCGACATGGTCGACAAGGGCCTGAAGGCGACGGGCTTCGAAGAGGTCGGGCTCCTGTCCCTCTCGTCGGCCGACCACAGCGAGATCGGCGACATCGCGAAGGGCCTGGCGGACAGGTACGAGGAGGACAAGATCGGCCTGTCCCTCCCCTCCACCCGCGTGGACGCGTTCAACGTGGACCTGGCGAACGAGCTCACGAGGAACGGTCGCAGGTCGGGCCTGACCTTCGCCCCCGAGGGCGGCTCCGAGCGCATGCGCAAGGTCATCAACAAGATGGTCTCGGAAGAGGACCTGATCCGTACGGTCGCGACGGCGTACGGCAACGGCTGGCGCCAGGTGAAGCTGTACTTCATGTGCGGCCTGCCGACGGAGACCGACGACGACGTCCTGCAGATCGCGGACATGGCGATGAACGTGATCGCCAAGGGCCGTGAGGTCTCCAGGTCCAACGACATCCGCTGCACGGTCTCGATCGGCGGCTTCGTCCCCAAGCCCCACACGCCGTTCCAGTGGGCGCCGCAGCTGAGCGCGGAGGAGACGGACGCCCGTCTGGAGAAACTCCGCGACAAGATCCGCGGCGACAAGAAGTACGGCCGCTCGATCGGCTTCCGCTACCACGACGGCAAGCCCGGCATCGTCGAGGGCCTCCTGTCCCGGGGCGACCGCCGCATCGGCTCGGTCATCCGCGCGGTCTACGAGGACGGCGGCCGCTTCGACGGCTGGCGCGAGCACTTCTCCTACGACCGCTGGATGAGTTGCGCCGACAAGGCGCTGGCCCCCTTCGGTGTCGACGTCGACTGGTACACGACGCGCGAGCGCACGTACGAGGAGGTCCTGCCCTGGGACCACCTCGACTCCGGCCTCGACAAGGACTGGCTCTGGGAGGACTGGCAGGACGCCCTCGACGAGACCGAGGTGGAGGACTGCCGGTGGACGCCGTGCTTCGACTGTGGGGTGTGCCCGCAGATGGACACGGCTATACAAATTGGCCCCACCGGCAAGAAGCTGCTCCCGCTCACGGTCAAGAAGTAGCCGTGACCAGCGGCGATGCCATCCATCGGATGGCTGAGGCGCTTGCCGACGTACCCGAGGCGGACCGCGCCGAAGCCCTGCGAGGACTCGGCGCGAAGGAGCGCGAGCAGGCTCCCCGCCCCGAGCGGCGCACGCCGCTCCCCGCCCCTCGGCAGGACTCGGGCATCGTCTCGGCGGTCGAGTGGGTGTAGGCGTAGAGAGGCGTTCGGACGATCCTGTCCGGGCGCCTCTCGGCGTTCCTGGGGTCCCGTTTATGCGACTACGTGCATGAGTCACGTCCGTGCATGGACGGCCGCGAGCGACCCCCGTACGGTCGTCTCAGGCGGCCCGCCCGGGCCGGACAAGTCAAGGGGGTTCCGCATGGCACGCGAAGAACTGACTCGGCTCACCGGCAACGGCAACGGCACGTGTGGAGAGGACGACTGCCCGAACGTCTACCGCACCGCTTCCGGCTCCATCGTGGTTCAGGGCGACGTGTCCGACATCTTCACGCCCCCGCAGGGCGAAGGGCTCGTGGAGATCCCCGAGAGTGTTCTTCGGGAGGCCGTTCGTGCTCTTGGATGGTGACGAGTGGCGGGCGAAGCTCCGAGGCTTCCAGTCGGAAGCGTGGCGACTGGAGACCCTGCCCCAGTACCTCGTACCGCAGGAGGCGGAAGAGCTTGAAGCCTTCCGGGCAGGCAAGCGCGTCGACCCGCACGCCTACTCGTCCGCGTACACGGAAGACCTGAAGCGGTTGCGCGGCGAGGGCAAGAGTAAGGGGCGAGTGCACGTCCTGACTCGATCGCTCTCCGAGTACCTGCGCTTCGAGTTCTCGAGGTACTACGCCCCGCACGTGCTCGCCGGGGAGGACATCCGCATCCTTGACGTGACCGAGCGAGAGAACCCGTTGCCGGAGGTCGGGGACTTCTGGATGTTCGACCGCTCGACGGTCGTCCTGATGCACTACGAGGGCGACGGCACACAGATCAGCCGGGAGCTGTACGAGGGCGACCCTGCGCCTTTCATCGAGTGGCAGCGCATCGCCGTTGCCGAGTCGGTTCCCTTCCTGGAGTACGTGGAGCGCGTGACGGAGTGACGTTCGAGGCTGAGCAGCTTGGCGAGTCTGGTACCGAACTCGCCTCTCTGCTTCGGGACTTGCGCAAGCGAGCCGGCCTCTCAGGGGACCGGCTCGCGGCACGCTGCAACATGTCCCAGTCGAAGGTGTCTCGCATCGAGAACGGCAGGACACGGCCGTCCCTGGTTGACGTCGAGCAGATCTTGCGAGCGCTGGACGCTCCGCCGGAACTCGTTGCCGAGGTCTCCGCCCTCGCCAGGATGGCGAACACCGAGTGGCGGAACGTCCGAGAGCTTCGGCGCAAGGGGCTCGGTACGAGACAGGCCGAGCTGAAGTCGCTCGAAGCGTCCTCCACGCAGATGCGGTACTTCCTGCTCTCGATGGTTACCGGCCTGCTTGCAACACCGGAGTATGTACGGGCGAGCCTGGCTCACTCGACGGCCGACACGAGCAAGGCCGTAGCGGGGAAGCTGGGACGGCAAGCCGTCCTCTACGACGCCTCGAAGCGGTTCACGTTCGTTCTGACTGAGCAGGCGGTTCGCTGGCCGGTCGTCTCCCCACTGGCACTGGCCGAGCAGATGGACCGGCTGGCGTCCCTGTCCTACCTCCCGAACGTTCAGATCGGGGTGATCCCTGTAGGTGCACTGACGCCCCGAACCCCTCTGAGTACGTTCACCATCTACGACACCGCGTTGGTCACCATCGAGACGACGGCGGGAAGTCTCGTGCTCCGCGACGGCCGAGATGTTCAGGCGTACCTGAGGGAGTTCGCCGGGTACGAGGAACACGCCCTCTTCGGCGAAGATGCGCGGGAACGGCTGGCCGAGTGGTCCGCCGCTTGCCGTGCATGACTTCAGTCGACTACGCGACTGAAGCGCCATTCCGTGCGCACCCCGGGGGATCATCCTTCGGCAGGCGAACAGTCGGGAGGTCGTACGGATGAGCACACCCAAGACGACGATGGCAGGGCCGGTGAACCTGACCCTTCCGGAGGGAGACCCGGACCCCGTCGCGGGCTGTCGGCAGTGCCTCGGCGTCGCCGTGATCCGAGCCAACGCCCGATCGGTCGGCGACTACTCGAAGGCGACGGACGCGAACGTCGTGCTCCGCACGCACCTCCGGGAAGACCACGGGGCCGAGTGATGGCTCGCACGGTCCCGCGGTTCGTGACACACCGGATCACGCGGCATCCGGACACGGACGTGATCTTCGAAGCGGAGTGCCTGCACTGCAAATGGAAGGCGGAGCCTTCGACGGACAGCGCGGCGGTCGATGTCGAGTGCATGAGCCATACCGGCCTGAGCAACCATCGCGGCTTTCGGCGGGTCTGTACGTCGTTCGCCATGGTGGTGCGGGCTGAGTAAGGCAGCGTTGTGCGTCCACGTGCGACAACGGCCCCGACGTAGCCGGGGGCCTGTCTGAACAGCTGTGCGCCTGTCTCAGGCGCTCTCTCCCAGGTGTCGGTACAGCGTGGCGCGGGAGACGCCGAGGGCCTTGGCGATGGCGCTGACGCTCTCGCCCTTGGCCTTCCTGGCACGGGCCACGGTGAGTACGTCCTCGTCCACCACAGACGGCCGGCCGCCGGTACGGCCCTGCGCCTTGGCTGCTTCCAGTCCGGCTCGCGTGCGGTCCTTGATGAGCGACCGCTCGAACTCCGCCATGGCCGCGATGATCTGGAAGAAGAGGCGTCCGTCGGCCGACGTGGTGTCGACGGAGGAGAGCGCACCGTCGAGCACGCGGAAACCTATGCCGCGCTCGCGCAGGCCGTCGACGATGGACACAAGGTCGATGAGCGACCGGCCGAGCCGGTCAAGCTTCCACACGCACAGGACGTCGCCCGGTCGGGCGTAGTCCAGTACGGCCGTCAGTTCCGGCCGGTCGGTGCTCTTCCCACTGGCCTTGTCCTCGAAGATGCGGACGCACCCTGCGGCCGTCAGCGCGTCGCGCTGAAGCTGCGCTTCCTGGTCGTCAGTGGAGACGCGGGCGTAACCGATGAGCTGGCCAGTGATCGTGTTCGTCGTCATGGCACGGACCGTCTCAGAACTCGTCTCAAAAGATCAAGTCCGAGACGAGGATTTCGAGACGGGTTTTGAACAGGGCTGTGCCCCTGTGAGGGGCGCTCCGTCTCTCGTCTCACAAACCTTGGTTTTCGAGACGGCCCACGCTTGCCTGTGTGGGGCGACTGTCGCACCCGTCGGGACGCTTGCCCGTCGGTGCGCACTTCTTTTGGGACCAGGGTTCCAAGTTCTACTGGCCCCACTCTGATCGGGTGACTCCACTGGTAGGGGGCAGAGTGTCTCGCTAATCCTCCTTGCCCTGGTCAGCTTCATCGTCCGTCCAGGGGTACAGGGTGGCGAAGTGACGGATTCGCTCCTGCTCGGCGGCTTCGTCGGCGGCGTCGTAGTGCCGTATCTGCTTCCACCAGCGGTCGTAGTCGAAGCCGTCGCAGTGGTTGAAGTCAAGGGCGGTGCTGCGTAGCCGCTGCCACTCACGCACGATCGCAGCCCGCTGCCACGGCTCGGGCCGCTCCACCGTGAGGAGTTGGTGCAGGAAGCCCGCTGAGTCGCTGACCAGGATGAGCAGGGACCGCATCGCGAAAGAGATCTCGCCGGTCTCACAGACATCCTCGGACACTCGCCCCAACTGCGCGTTGAGGAACGTCTCCAGGGCGCGGACGTTCTGGGGGGTCAGATCGACGGCGTAGATGAGGGTGCGTTCAGGCGGTGAGTTCGTCATACGGATGGGTCCTACCTTTCGTGCGGTGCCAACTGGAGCACCCCGGGTGGAGCTGAATCAACCTGGTATTCCGTGGGCCAGAAGACCCTGGTGGGCAGGGACCAAAGAAGTGCGTGCAGACACTTGCCCCTTCGTCCACAGCAAGGCGCTTCGCGCCCGTCTCGCGGCCTGCCCTGGTGTTCGACCGGCAAGGCCAGGCGTGCGCCCCGTCTGGCGCTCACGCCAGCGCACAGCCGTCCGCCTGTCGATGGCAGGCAGACGTGACGGCAGGGGCAGGGGTGGGGTATGACCCCCCCCGAAGGGGGCAAGCCCGACCGCCATGTCATAGCAGCCAAGGTTCCGCCACGGTTCCAGGGTCCGTCTGCCCTGCCCGCAGGCTGCCACGGCGAGAGCGTATGGCCTGGTCACAGGCCTACCCTGCCTTGCTCGCAGCGGCGGAAAGCTGCAAGGAACAGGGCCTAACGGCTGCACCTGCGGGGCGCGGCAGCGCCCCCCTAGGGCTTGCTCCTGTCGGCCCCCTCCGGGGCCGCACTGTCGTTGAGCACTGCGACTGTGGCGGCCGGGAGGCCGCCCCTTGCTGCCTTTCTCTGCGCCGTTGTCTCTCCCTAATGGGGGCGCTGCCGCGCCCCTACTTGCCCTTGAAGCAGGCTGCTTCCTTCAGTCGGTCTCGACAGAGGCCGGACTGGGCCAAATAGATAAGAGAGGGCGCGAACGTTTTCGCAGGTCGGAGGCTGTGCCGGTACACCCCGGACGTGCTCTGACTACACGCAGCGCGTGTACTCATCGATCCTGGTGGAGGCGGCAGGGGACCGGCGCGCCCTTGCCCTTCTGGAACAGGTGAGACGGAAGCACAAGGCACGCGGCCCCGGAACGGGACGACACGAGGTCCAGTTCCTTGGCGCGGGCCACCGCGTTGCGGGTGCTCTGGTCGGACAGTGGTTTGCCCTCCTTGCCCTCCTTGCCCAGCAGCACGGCCAGCCGGCCAGGCTCGAAGGCTGCGTGGCCTTGCCGGTCTGCCCAACCGATGGCGGCGAAGTGGACACGGTAGGCGAGAGGGTGCCCGGGGTGCTGTGCCATGCGCCGGTACTCGTGCTGGGAGACACCACCCCACGGACGGTTGTGGCCGAAGCTGATCGTCACCGGCTGCCCCCTTCCTGCGGGGAGCGGCTGCACTCGTGCGCTTCGTTGTCGACAAGAGGCGACGCGCAGACCTCACAGGTCCAGACGACTTCGATCGTGATGTTCAAGGGCTGGCGACTCCTGGCGCTGGCCGAGGGCAGCACGGAGCCGCGCCTCAGCGTTGGGTGGAAGTCGCGCAGTACCGTCCTGCGCTTCGGGACGTCCTCGACGTCCCTGCGAGCCCCTCGGGATCGCGGCCCCTCACGGAGTGGCCAGCTCTACCGCCGCTGAACGGCGGGAGCTACGGTGTCCGCTCCCAGAAGGAGCGGGAGAGTCTTCCTATCCGGAGCCCGGCCCGACCGTCAAGCCGGAACACCTCCGGGCCTGGCTGCTGAGCCGCCCGGAGATGTCTGTCCCTGCTCCTTCGTCAGAGCCTTGCGGCGAAGTCGTCACCCTTGATGACCAGGCGTTCGCGTACGTCGCGCGGGATCTTGAGCCGCAGGTGTACGGACGGGGCTCGCACTCCCTTCACCTTCGTGCGGGTCACATCGCACGTGACGCCCACGCGGCGCAGGTCCTCAGCCATGGCCTCCATACCGCCGGCTTCCCACATCTCCCGGAAGGTCTTGCCGTTGTGCACGAGTACCCAACGGTCTTGCGTGGTCTCGGGATCGATGGCGCTCAACTCTTCCGTGAGCTTGTCGAGCGTCTTCTCCGCCCGCTCGCGAGTGAACCGCGTCTTCGAGAAGCGGCCCTCTGGTTCGAGCTCCGCCATGTAATAGGAGATGGCATCTTCGAGCCGCTTGACTTCGGCGCGTGCCTCGGCTCCCTTCGCGTACTCCCGGACCTGGACGGGGAAGTCGCCGAGGACCCGCAGTGCATCGCCCACGAGGACGTCGTACACGTCCTGCGGGTTGGGTGCGCCGAGCCCGCCGCCCTTGCACTTCCCGCAGCGCAGGTAGGTGTAGCTCCGGCCGTTGCTCATGTTCTTCTGCACGGTCATGTTGGTCGAGCAGTCGACGCAGATGAGTACGCCGAGGAACTGGGTCGCTCCGCCCGCCTGTCGGGTGGGCTGGCTCTTACCCCGTCGGTCGAGTGCCGCTTGAAGGGTCTCGAACTCCTCCTTGGTGAAGATCAGGGGGCCGACTCGCATCGGCTTGCCATTGTTACCGAGGACGAGCCTGCTCCGCCGCTTCCCGCCCTGCTTGTTCTCCTCGACCCGGTAGCCCATGAGCGCGGGGTTACGAAGGCGTCGGAGGAGAGTCGACGTGGTGAGTCCTGCCGACATGAGTCCGGAGCGGACGAGACAGAGGGCCATACGTCGGGCGGAGACGCCCCGGAGCGCCATGCGCCGGGCCCAGTGCAGTGCCTTGTGTGCGCTCGGCTCGATGGCGAGCGTCGGCTTCCCGTCCGCCTTCGTCGTGACGTATCCGTACGTCGGCTTCCCGACGAGCCACGAGTCCTGCGTGCGTGCGTAGTCCCACAGAGACGTGACGCGGGTCGACGTGTTCGCCGCCTCGATCTCGGCGATGCCGCCGATGAGCGTGACCATGATCCGGCCCACGGTCGTACTGAGGTCGATCGCGTCGTTCTTCGATACGAGGTTCTTCCCGTACCGCTCGCACCACTCGATCATCGTGGACAGGTCCGTCATGCGACGGATGAAGCGGTCGAGCTTCCAGAAGAGCAGAGCATCGAACTCTGGGGCCCGGTTGTTGAGCCACTCCCCGAGCTCCTTCCGCTTCCACGGCGGAACCTTCGTCGCCGACACGTTCAGATCGGAGGCGACACCGACGACGCGGTACCCCTTCTCTCTGGCCAGGAGACGCAGGTCGAGTTCCTGTCGTACGGGTGAGGTGGTGTCTTCCGTAAGTACGGACAGGCGGACGGAGAGGAGCGCGCGCGGAGCATCCTCGGGGAGCAGAGCCTCCGCCCGCTTCAGGTCCTTCAGGAGAGCCAGGTCCGAGGCGGTCCACTCGCTCTCGATGTCGTACGTCTTCATGGTCGCGGAGCGTACAGGTTAGATGTGGAGCTGTCTTGCTATGGCCGCAGATGGACACGCACATCCAGATCGGGCCGACCGGTAAGAAGCTGCTGCCTCTTACGGTCAAGAACGCCGCGCCGGCGCCTGCGTCGAGTGGTCACGCGCACTGAGGTGAGCGAGTCGCTCGTGTGAGGACCTCTGAGCCCCCTCTTGATCGGAGGGGGCTCAGCTGCGTCCGGCGGGCTGACCGGCTGCGGTCAGCGCGCGCTCGTCGCGCGGTCCGAGCAGTTCCGCGAGATCTCCATCCCCGATCCGCATCCGCCCGGCCCGTTCCGGCGTCTACGACGACATGGACCTCGAAAAACCGCCACCGCAGCGCCAGGACCCCGAAGGGTGCCTGGTCGTCGCGATCCGGATCCCGGTGCGGATCGTCGTGCTCGTGCTGGTCGTGCCGGTGCGGATGGTGTGGGACGCGCTCGTCGTCGGCGGGCGCTTCCTGAACGACACGGTGCTCCGGCCGCTGGGGCGGGCGTTGCTGTGGCTCGGGCGGGCGGTGTTCGTCTGGCCGTTCGTGGCCTTGTGGCGGTACGTCGTCGTGCCCGTCGCGAAGGGGCTCGCCTGGCTCGGGAACGTGCTGTTCGTCATACCTGCGGTGTGGCTGTACCGGTACGTGCTGACTCCCGTCGGGCACGCGTGCGCGTGGCTGGCGCGAGGGATCGGGGCCGGGCTGGAGTGGCTCTACGCGCGCGTGCTCACGCCGGTCGGGCATGCGGTGATGTGGGTCCTCCGGGGGCTCGGTGCGGTACTCGCCGCGATCGGGCTCGGGGTGTTCGGCGCGGTGGCGTGGCTGGTGCGGTATCTGCTCGTCGTCCCCGCCCTGTGGGTGTACGAGTGGATGCTCGCGCCGGTGGGGCGGGCGATCGCCTGGTGCGCGAGGGGCCTTGTGTGGCTCGTGAGCACGGTCGTCACCGGGATCGGGATCGCGCTGTACTGGATCGCGCGCGTGCTGTTCGTGCTGCCCGCGGTGGGCCTGTACCGGTGGGTGCTCGCGCCCGTCGGCCGTGTGCTCGCCGTCATCGGCAGGGAGATCTGGGATGGGCTCGGGCACGCGTGGCGGGTCGCCGGGCGGATCTCGCTCGCCGTCGGACGGTTCCTCGCGAGCCTCTTCCGGTGGATCTTCGTGGAGCCGGTGCGCTGGGTGTACCGGACGGTGCTCACGCCGGTCGGGCACGTCGTCCGGGACGCGGTGCTGCGGCCCGTCGCCGAGGCCGCCCGCAGTGTGGGGCGCGCCACCCGGCAGGCGCTCAGCGCCGCCCGCGAGTCCGTACGGCAGGCGCGGGCCGACTTCCGGCGGATGCTGTTCGGGGAACCGAAGCAGCGGGAGGTGGTGGCCCGGCGGGAACCTCCGGGCCGTGAGACACGTACTCTTGGTAGCAGTACGACCGCTCTCACGAAGGACTGAACGACACTGGGCAAGCGACAGCCCGAAGGCCCGCCGCCCGCACCCGCGGTGCAGCGCATCCGACTGCGCTACACCAAGCGCGGCCGCCTCCGGTTCACCAGCCACCGTGACTTCCAGCGCGCCTTCGAGCGTGCGCTGCGCCGTGCCGAGGTGCCGATGGCGTACTCGGCGGGGTTCACGCCGCATCCGAAGGTGTCGTACGCCAATGCCGCACCCACCGGTACGGGCAGTGAGGCGGAGTACCTGGAGATCGCGCTCACCGAGGCGCGCGATCCGGAGCAGTTGAGAGTGCTCCTCGACGAGTCGCTGCCCGCCGGGCTCGACGTCACCGAGGCGGTCGAGGCCCGGATCTCCGGGCTCGCCGACCGGCTCACGGCGTCGGTCTGGGAGCTGCGGCTCGACGGCGTGGACCCGGCCGACGCCGAGCGCGCGGTCGCGGCCTTCAACGCCGCCGAAACGGTCGAGGTCCAGCGCATGACCAAGAACGGCGTGCGCACCTTCGACGCCCGCCCGGCGGTCGTCCACCTCGAAAGCACCGACGGAACGGAAACGCACAGTTCGGCAGCTGATAGGCCGACCGACCAGGCCTGTGCGATACTGCGGCTGGTTGTTCGGCACGTGACGCCTGCCGTACGACCCGACGACGTCCTGTCCGGTCTCCGCGCCGTGGCCGACCTGGCGCCGCCGGTCCCCGCAGCGGTGACCAGGCTGGCGCAGGGGCTGTTCGATGAAGAGACCGGCACGGTGACCGACCCGCTCGCGCCCGACCGCGAGGCAGCGACGGCCCCAACCGAGGCCGAGACCGCTGCCGCCGCGACGGCGCCGGCGTAAGGAAGGTCCCGCGTAGGGACGCACGTCGAAGCGCCGCCCTCGTACTCGGGAGCCACCTGGGTCGGGCAGCGCACCGACCAGAAGACTTTCGCCAGGCCGTACGCATTCGGCGTACGGAACCGGCGAGACAGGACACAGAGAGCTCCCGTGCGGCGCCCGCGCCCCGGACGGCGGCAGTCGCGCAATGCGCGAGCCGCGGACGTCACCGGCATATCGCCGGACCAGGTGCGGCGCCCGGGAGCCTGACGGGAGAAACGCCCGCATGCTCGAACCGACCGAACCCACCGAGGGTTCCGAACTGAACACGCCCAGCGACACTCTGCCGCCGCGCCGTCGGCGCCGCGCCGCGTCGCGCCCGGCTGGGCCTCCGACGGCCGCCGCCGAGGCACAGCCCACAGAGGTGGTCGAGCCGGCCATACCGGTCGCCGAGGCCGCCGAGGCCGAAGTGACTCCTGAGGCTGCAGAAGCCCAAGAGACCGCAGAGTCCGAAGAGACCACGGAGACCGCAGAGACGGTCGAGGCTGCGCCCGCCGGTCGTACGCGTCGGCGCGCGGTGCGTCGTGCGTCGGCGCCCGCCGGGGCCCCCGCGGCTGCCGAGGTGGCCGAGACAGCCGAGACCGTGGTGCCGGTGGCTGCCGCCGCGTCCGTCGCCGAGGAGAGCCCGGCCGCTGCCGAAGTGCCTGCGGCTGAGAGCGCCGAGGTGACCGAGGAGGCCGCGCCTGCCGGTCGTACGCGTCGGCGCGCGGTGCGTCGCGCGTCGGCTCCTGCCGGTGCTCCGGCGAAGGCGGAGGCCGGCGAGAAGGCTGCCGAGACCGTGGTCTCCGGGGCCGAGAGCGCTGCCGCCGTCGAGGTGCCGGCCGCTGCTGAAGCGCCTGCGGCTGAGAGCGCCGAGGTGAGCGAGGAGACGGCGCCGCGTCGTACGCGTCGGCGTGCCACGCGTCGGGTTTCCGCGCCTGCCGATGCCGAGGCGGCGGTGAGTGCCGAGATCGCCGCCGAGGCGGAGGAGCCTGCCGAGGCTGCCGCGCCGGTTGCGGCTGCCGACTCCGGCGAGGCCGCCGAGGCTGCCGCCCCGCGTCGTCGGCGTCGTGCCACGCGGCGTGTGTCCGCGGCCGACGAGGCCCCCGAGGCCGCAGTTGCCGAGGCTCCCGCCGAGACGTCGGTGACGTCGGAGACCCCCGTGACCCCCGGTATCGAGGCGGAGACCGCCGCGGTCACCGGTGTCGGAGCGCCCGCCGAGGCGCCCGCGGCCGAGACCGACGAGGAAGCGGCCCCCCGCCGCCGTCGTCGTGTCGTCCGGCGGGCCGCCGCCGGGTTCGCCGCGCCCGCTGACGCCCCCGCCTCCGAGGCGCCCGAGGCCCCGCGCCCGGCGCGGCCCGCCGTGGCCGTGTTCCAGGCGCCCGTGTTCACCGAGCCGCAGTTCCAGACGCCCCAGCGGGCCGCCGCCGAGGCCGCCGCCGAGGCGGAGACCGAGGACGTCGAGGAGACCCCGGAGGAGCAGGCGGGCGCGTCGCGGCGTCGTCGCCGGCGCCGGGGTGGCGCGTTCGGTGAGGACGCCGAGGCCCGGGGCGTCGAGGCCGCCGCCGAGGACGAGACCGAGGAGGCCGAAGAGGCTGCCGCGGACGTCGTCGAGGGTGAAGAGGCCGAAGAGGCCGATGAGTCTGAGGAGACCGAGGAGACCGGGTCGCGTCGGCGTCGTCGGCGTGGTGGCCGGCGTCGTCGTCGCGGTGAGGCCGCGGAGGCCGAGGGCGGTGACGGCGAGGAGTTCGCCGCAGCGCAGGCCGCGCAGGACGCCGAGGACACCGCCGAGCAGGAGGAAGAGGACGCCGAGGAGGCGGGCGCCGAAGAGGGTGGCGGTTCCAGCTCCAGCCGGCGCCGGCGTCGCCGTCGTCGTCGCGCCGGTGACACCGGTGTCGAGAGCGAGCCCGGCGAGGGCGACCCCGAGCGCACCGTCGTCAAGGTCCGCGAGCCCCGCCCCGCGCGGGAAAGGGGTGCCGAGCCGTCCGACGAGGTGCAGTCCATCAAGGGCTCCACGCGCCTGGAGGCCAAGAAGCAGCGCCGCCGGGAAGGCCGTGAGCAGGGCCGTCGTCGCGTTCCGATCATCACCGAGGCCGAGTTCCTCGCCCGCCGCGAGGCCGTCGAGCGCGTGATGGTCGTCCGTCAGCACGGCGACCGCACGCAGATCGGCGTCCTCGAGGACAACGTGCTCGTCGAGCACTACGTCAACAAGGAGCAGTCGACCTCGTACGTCGGCAACGTCTACCTGGGCAAGGTCCAGAACGTGCTGCCGTCGATGGAGGCCGCCTTCATCGACATCGGCAAGGGCCGCAACGCCGTGCTCTACGCCGGTGAGGTCAACTTCGAGGCGCTGGGCATGGCCAACGGCCCGCGGCGCATCGAGTCCGCCCTGAAGTCCGGCCAGTCCGTCCTCGTCCAGGTCACCAAGGACCCGATCGGGCACAAGGGCGCGCGTCTGACCAGCCAGGTCTCCCTCCCGGGCCGCTACCTCGTGTACGTCCCCGAGGGCTCCATGACCGGCATCAGCCGCAAGCTGCCCGACACCGAGCGCGCCCGGCTGAAGACCATCCTCAAGAAGATCGTCCCCGAGGACGCGGGCGTCATCGTGCGCACCGCCGCCGAGGGCGCGAGCGAGGACGAGCTGCGCCGGGATGTCGAGCGGTTGCAGGCGCAGTGGGAGGAGATCCAGAAGAAGTCGAAGAACGGCAACGCTCCGACGCTGCTGTACGGCGAGCCGGACATGACCGTCCGGGTCGTGCGCGACATCTTCAACGAGGACTTCTCCAAGGTCGTCGTCAGCGGTGACGAGGCCTGGGAGACCGTTCACGGCTACGTCTCGCACGTGGCGCCGGACCTCGCCGAGCGGCTCTCGAAGTGGACCTCCGAGGTCGACGTCTTCGCCACCTACCGGATCGACGAGCAGCTCGCCAAGGCGCTGGACCGCAAGGTCTGGCTGCCCAGCGGCGGTTCGCTGGTGATCGACCGGACCGAGGCGATGGTCGTCGTCGACGTCAACACCGGCAAGTTCACCGGTCAGGGCGGCAACCTCGAGGAGACGGTCACCAGGAACAACCTGGAGGCGGCCGAGGAGATCGTCCGCCAGCTGCGGCTGCGCGACCTCGGCGGCATCATCGTCATCGACTTCATCGACATGGTGCTGGAGTCCAACCGGGACCTGGTGCTGCGGCGCCTGCTGGAGTGCCTGGGCCGGGACCGGACCAAGCACCAGGTCGCCGAGGTCACCTCGCTGGGCCTGGTCCAGATGACCCGCAAGCGGGTCGGCCAGGGCCTGCTGGAGTCCTTCTCCGAGACCTGCGTCCACTGCAACGGGCGCGGTGTCATCGTGCACATGGAGCAGCCGACGGCTGTCGGTGGCGGCGGCAAGCGCAAGAAGCGCGCGCGTGCCGGTGCCGGTCCCGAGCAGGTGCACGAGGCCTCCGTCGCCGTCGAGCCGGTCGAGACGGCCGAGGAGGAGGCGGAGACCGAGACCGAGGTCGCTGCCGAGATCGCCGAGCCCGCCGCGCTGCCCGAGCCGGCCTTCGCGCCGGACGAGGAGCTGTACAGCAGCGTCGCCGAGGCCGAGGCCGCGGCCGGTCGCGGTGGTCGTTCGCGGCGCCGCGGTGGCCGACGGGTGTCTGCTCCGGCGGGTGCGCCCAGGAAGCCCGAGGCGGTTCCCACGGCTCAGGACGTGACCGTCGCCGAGGAGGTGGCGCGTCCGGTGCAGCCGGAGTCGGCCGCCGAGGCGAAGGCCGAGCCCGTGGCCGTGGAGGACGCGGTCGTCGAGGCCCCGGCCGCTGAGGCTCCGGCCACCGAGGTCGCGGCCACCGCACCGGTCGCCGAGGAGGCCGCGCCCAAGGGACGTACGCGGCGTCGTGCGACCCGCAAGGTGTCCGCGCCCGCCGGATCGCCCGCGGGGGCCGAGGCCGCCGTGGTCACGGTCAGCGAGGCCGCGCCCGAGCCGGAGGCCGAGGCCCCGGCCACGGCTCCGGCGGAGCAGGCCGAGGAGGCTGCGGCCGAGGCGGTCGCCGAGAGCGCCGCTCCGGCTCGTCCGCGGCGCCGTGCCGTGCGCAAGGCCACCGCGCCGACCGCGTCCGAGGAGACGGCCGTCGTGGTCGTCCCGGCCGCGGAGGCCGAGCCCGGCGCCGCTGCTCAGGCCCCGGCCGCCGAGGAGGGCGTCGAGGAGACGGCTCCGGCCAAGAAGACGGCCCGTAAGACGGCCAAGAAGGCCACGGCGAAGAAGGCCGCCACCAAGAAGACCGCGGCCAAGAAGACGGTCGCGAAGAAGGCGACGGCCAAGAAGGCGGCGAAGACCACCAAGACGGCCGCGGCCAAGTCGACGGCGAAGAAGACCACGGTCTCGGCCGCCACAGACGAGTGATGGTCAGCGAAGAGTGACGCTCATCAACGAGTGATACGCCGTGCGGCCGGTCCCTGTGACCGGCCGCACGGCGTTGGGGCCCGGCCCGGTTTGACCCCCTCGGCCACGGCCCCGTAACCTTGACCGTCGGCGTGTCCGTGGATATAGGCACGCCACATCCCCGTAAACCTCTTCCTCCGGAGCACAGGGTGTTCTGGAGAGGCCGCCCGCGTGCGTGGTGGCTGGACTTCGGGGGTGCCGTTTCCGAGCGAGAGAGTGAGATCCGCGTGTACGCCATCGTGCGCAGCGGTGGTCGCCAGCACAAGGTTGCTGTCGGCGACATCGTTGAGGTTGACAAGATTTCCACTGCCAAGGTTGGCGACACGGTCGAGCTCTCGACCCTGCTCGTTGTCGACGGCGACGCTGTGACCAGCGACCCGTGGGTGCTGGCCGGCATCAAGGTCCAGGCCGAGGTCGTGGACCACCACAAGGGCGTCAAGATCGACATCCTTCGCTACAAGAACAAGACCGGCTACCGCCGTCGTCAGGGCCACCGCCAGCAGTACACGGCGATCAAGGTCACTGAGATCCCCGCGGCTGCGAAGTAAGGGACTGAGGAGAAATGGCACACAAGAAGGGCGCATCGTCCACCCGGAACGGTCGCGACTCGAACGCCCAGCGGCTCGGCGTGAAGCGCTTCGGCGGTCAGGTCGTCAACGCGGGTGAGATCCTGGTCCGCCAGCGCGGCACCCACTTCCACCCCGGTGCGGGCGTCGGCCGTGGCGGCGACGACACGCTGTTCGCGCTGCAGGCCGGTGCGGTGGAGTTCGGCACCAGCCGTGGCCGCAAGGTCGTGAACATCGTTCCGGTCGCCTGAGTCCCCTGACTCAAGGCTTCGACCGAACTTTTCGCGAGGCGGACCTCACTTCCCGAGTGGGAAGGCGGGTCCGCCTTTCGCGTGTTACGTAGAAGACAAAGCTGTACGAACCTTTCAAGTGCTGGAGGCACCCCACCATGACCACCTTCGTGGACCGCGTCGAGCTGCATGTCGCCGCGGGTAACGGAGGCCACGGCTGTGCCTCCGTTCACCGTGAGAAGTTCAAGCCGCTCGGCGGGCCCGACGGCGGGAACGGCGGGCGCGGAGGGGACGTGATCCTCACCGTCGACCAGTCGATCACCACGCTGCTCGAATACCACCACTCCCCGCACCGCAAGGCCACCAACGGCAAGCCCGGCGAGGGCGGCAACCGGTCCGGCAAGGACGGCCAGGACCTGATCCTGCCGGTGCCGGACGGCACGGTCGTGCTGGACAAGGCCGGCAACGTCCTCGCCGACCTGGTCGGGCACGGCACGTCGTACGTCGCCGCGCAGGGCGGCCGGGGCGGGCTCGGCAACGCGGCGCTGGCGTCGGCGCGGCGCAAGGCGCCGGGGTTCGCGCTGCTCGGTGAGCCGGGGGACCTCCAGGACATCGTCCTGGAGCTGAAGACGGTCGCCGATGTGGCGCTGGTCGGGTACCCGAGCGCCGGCAAGTCCTCGCTGATCTCCGTGCTGAGCGCCGCCAAGCCGAAGATCGCGGACTACCCCTTCACGACCCTTGTGCCGAACCTCGGCGTGGTGACCGCCGGTTCGACCGTGTACACCATCGCCGACGTCCCGGGGCTCATCCCGGGCGCCAGCCAGGGCAAGGGCCTCGGCCTGGAGTTCCTGCGGCACGTCGAGCGGTGCAGCGTGCTCGTGCACGTACTGGACACCGCGACGCTGGAGTCCGACCGCGACCCCGTCTCCGACCTGGACATCATCGAGGCGGAGCTGCGGGAGTACGGCGGGCTGGACAACCGGCCGCGGATCGTCGTCCTGAACAAGATCGACGTACCGGACGGCAAGGACCTCGCCGAGATGGTGCGGCCGGACCTGGAGGCCCGTGGCTACCGGGTCTTCGAAGCGTCCGCGGTCGCGCACATCGGGCTGAAGGAGCTGTCGTTCGCGCTGGCGGACCTGGTCGGCAAGGCACGGGCCGCGAAGCCGAAGGAAGAGGCCACGCGGATCGTGATCCGGCCGAAGGCCGTCGACGACGCGGGCTTCGCCGTGACGCGCGAGGAGATCGCGGGCGAGCCGCTGTTCCGGGTGCGCGGTGAGAAGCCCGAGCGCTGGGTGCGGCAGACCGACTTCAACAACGACGAGGCCGTCGGCTACCTCGCCGACCGGCTCAACCGCCTTGGTGTGGAAGAGGAGTTGATGAAGGCGGGGGCCCGCTCCGGTGACGGCGTCGCCATCGGGCCCGAGGACAACGCCGTCGTCTTCGACTGGGAGCCGACGGTGGTGGCCGGTGCGGAGATGCTGGGTCGCCGGGGCGAGGACCACCGCTTCGAGGCGCCGCGCCCTGCCGCGCAGCGTCGGCGTGACAAGCAGGCCGAGCATGATGAAGCGGCGCAGGAGTTCGACGACTTCGAGCCGTTCTGAGTCTGAGCGGCGTTCTGAGTCTGAGCAGCGCGCGGCGTTGCCGTGACTGTGGGCCGGGGGCTGTTGCCCCCGGCCCTTCGCGTCTCCTGAACGTCCTGTCTGAACGACGGGAAAATTCCCGGCGTATCTCAGGGCAACCCCTTCGTCCCTCTGTGAGTCGTACTGGGCGGCGTGGATGAGGATCTTGATTTTTCGGGACCCCGCCACCGTCAACTGCCCATCGGATTCCCGGAGTCGACGTGGTCGAGGCTGTTTCACGCAGGACACGGCGTACGGTTGCCATAGCTGTCGCCCTGGTGGCTGCGAGTGTCGGTGTGCTGCCGTCCGGGTACGCCCAGGCGGCGACCGGCACCGTGCGGCAGGACTTCAACGGCGACGGGTACGGCGATCTGGCCGTCGCCGCTCCCAACGCCACGGTGAACGGCAAGGCCAAGGCCGGCTACGTCGCCGTGCTGTACGGGTCCGCGAACGGGCTCCGCGGCACGGCCAAGAAGGTGTACACGCAGGCCTCCGCCGGCATTCCGGGCACCGTCGAGGCCGGTGACCGCTTCGGCTCGGACCTCGTCGTCGCCGACCTGGACGGCGACGGATACAGCGACCTGCAGGTGTCGGCCGACGGCGAGCAGTGGGAGCAGGGCGGCATCGCCCGGCAGGGCAGCCGGACGGTGCTGTGGGGCGGCCCCGGCGGCCTCACCTCGGGGAAGGTGCGGCCCGCCGTCGGCGACGGCAGGTACCAGAGCGGGGGCGGGACCGTCACCGGCGACTTCGACGGCGACGGGCATCAGGACCTGCTCGACAACGGCCGCGTGGAGTACGGACCCTTCGGGCGTGACGGTGTGCCCGCCGACGTGACCGGGGCGGAGCTCGTCGACGGCGACCTCGACCTGGTCGACGTGGTGGCCGGTGATGTGGACGGCGACGGCGTCACCGACATCGTCACCGTCGCCCGCTCGTTCGACGCGGACGACGAGGGCGACCGCGGCGAGCACCTGAACTTCCTGCGCGGCAGCCGCGACGGCCTGCGGCCGCTGGTCGTACTCAGGGACGCGCAGGGCGAGAGGATCAGACCCGGTTACTCCCTGGCGATCGGCGACGTCAACGGCGACCACCGCGAGGACATCGTCATGGGCGGTGGACGGCTCAGGTTCCTCTACGGCACGGCGAACGGCCCGGCCGACTCCGTCGCCCCCCGGAGCATCACCCAGGACACCCCCGGCATGCCCGGAGTCGACGAGCCCGAGGACATGCTCGGCCACGACATCGCGGTCGGCGACGTCAACGGCGACGGCTACGGCGACGTCCTGGCCGGTGACCCGTACGAGGACCTGGGCACGCTGAAGCAGGCCGGCGCCTTCGTCGTCGTACCCGGCGGACCGGACGGACCCACCGGGGCCGGCGGCAGACTCCTCAGTCAGGACAGTGCCGGCGTTCCCGGCACCGCCGAGACGGGTGACCGCTTCGGCGAGCGCGTGCATCTCGTCGACGGCAACGGCGACGGGCGGGCCGAGCCCGTGGTGGCCGCGTTTGCGGAGGACTCGTACGCCGGTGGCGTGTGGGTGTTCCGGTCCGGCTCCAGCGGCGTCACGGCCGAGAACTCCTTCGCGTTCGGCGCCCGCACCCTCGGGACGGTCGCGAGCGGGGCGTGGCTCGGCCACCGGTTCCCGCGCTGATCAGCTTCCCTTCTCGCCGGCCCACACTCCTTCCCTGCGTCAGGAATCACATGGCTTCGCTTTCCCACCGCCGTACTCCGCTCACCCGCCGCAGACGCCTCGCCCTCGCCACCGGCGTCGCGGTCGTCGCCGGGGTGCTGGCGGTGCCCGCCGTCAACGCCGCCACCGGGGCCACGGCCACGACGCCGAGCGTCAAGCGGCTGCACGACGACTTCAACGGGGACGGGTATCCCGACCTGGCGATCGGCGCGCCGGGCACCGCACCGGACGGCGAGACGAGGGCGGGTGCGGTCAGTGTGCTGTACGGCGCCTCCGGTGGGCTGTCGACCTCGCGCAGGCAGGTGCTGAACCGGGCGGCCGACGAATACAACGGCGGGTACGGCACCCGGCTGCAGAGCGCCGACCTGGACGGGGACGGGTACGCGGACCTGCTGTCGACCGTCGGGCAGTACATGATGGACGTCGACAACGGATACGCTCTCCTCGTCAACTGGGGCGGCCCGCAGGGGCTTTCGGCCACGGCGACGACCCTGACCTGGGCCCCGCAGCACGAGTGGCAGGGGGGATTCACCGTCGCGGACGTGGACGGCGACAAGCGCCCGGACGTGGTGACGGGGAGCGCCGACGACTGGAACAGCGACACCCCCGACCAGGACAACGGGGACGGCACGGTGTGGCACGGTCCCTTCACCCGGGCCGGACAAGCCGCGAAGAAGGACTACTTCCGCGTCTTTCCCGACCGGGCGACGAACTTCCACTCGCTGACGGCCGGTGACGTCAACGGCGACGGGGTCGCCGACGTGGTCGTGCGCCTCGGCAGCAACGGGTCGCCCGACTCCCGTGCGGCCGCCCTCCTCACCGGCGGCAGCGGCGGGCTCACCCTCAAGGGCTGGCTCAGGGACGCCCAGGGCCGCATCATCGGCGGCGAGGACGCCGCGATCGGCGACCTGAACAAGGACGGATACGGCGATATCGTCGTCGGCCGCCCCAACGACATGTACGACAGCGCCGAACCCCCCTTCCGCGGCGGCGGGTTGGCCGTCGTCTACGGCGGCCCGGGCGGCGTCTCGACCACCCGCAAGCCGGTGTGGATCAACCAGGACACGGCCGGTGTGCCGGGTGCGGCCGAGCAGGGGGACGGCATGGGCTCGGGCCTGTCCATCGGCGACACCAACGGCGACGGCTACCTCGACGTGGCGACCGGGCTGCCCGGCGAGGACTTCGACGGCCTCACCGACGCGGGCACCGTGCTCGTGCTGCGCGGCAGTGCGAACGGCCTGACCGCCACCGGATACAAGTCGTTCAGCCAGAACACCAGCGGCGTGCCCGGCACCGCCGAGAAGCTGGATCGTTTCGGCGCGGAGACCGCACTGGTCGACGCCAACGCCGACAACAGGGACGGCCTGGTGGTGGGCGACCCCGCCGAGAACGCCAACAACGGTTCGGTATGGGTCTTTTCGGCCACCTCCGGAGGCATCACCGCGGGCGGCTCCTTCTCCTTCGGCTCGGCCACCATGGGCCTGCCCGCGACCGGGGCCGAATTCGGTGCCTCACTGGCGGACTGACGGCGACGACTTCCTCGTACGGCGCATAGATCCCTCTCTTACGACAACTCTCCGTACGACCATCCCCCCACGCAAACGACAGGAGACAGCACCATGAACAGGCGCAAGGGAACCTGGCGCACGGGACTTGCCGTCGTCATGGCGGTGACGGGAGCGGCCGTTCTGCCCGCCGCCCACGCCTCCGGGGACACTCCGTCCGCCACGGCGAAGCCCCAGGACGACTTCAACGGCGACGGCTACGCCGACCTCGCCGTGGCGGCGCCCGAGGCGACCGTCGACGGCAAGACGCGCGCCGGGTACGTGGCCGTGGTGTACGGCTCGGCGAGCGGGCTCAACACCGCCTCCAAGCAGGTCATCAGCCAGAACACCGCGGGTGTCACCGACTCCGCCGAGACCGACGACCGGTTCGGCAGCGCGGTCAGCACCGCCGACCTCGACCGGGACGGGTACGCGGACCTGATCGTCGGCGCCACCGGCGAGGACTCCGTCGAAGGCGGCGCCGAGACGGGGCTCGTGCAGGTCGTCTGGGGCGGGGCGAACGGACTGTCGGGCGGCGCCGCGCTGGCGTACGGGCACAACACCTACGACCGGCTCAGCGCCAAGGACCAGCTCACCGTCGGTGACGTGAACGGTGACGGGGCGAGCGACCTGGTCGTCGTGGAGAGCCTCATCAAGCTGCGGGTCGTCAAGGGTCCCTTCGGACGGGACGGTTCCGCGAGCGGTGGGGAGCAGATCGTCCAGGACGACTCCGACCCCCGCTTCCTGGACCTGGCCACCGGTGACGTCAACGGTGACGGTATCGACGACGTCGTCGGCACGATGAACGACGGCGACGAGTACGACGCCCGGCGCGTCACGTACTGGCAGGGCACGCAGGACGGCCTCGCCGAGGGGGTCGTGCTCCGGGACAGCAGGGGCTGGCGGGTGCAGGGCGGCGAGTCGCTCGGCCTGGGTGATGTGAACGGCGACGGCTACGCGGACATCGTGGTGGGGCGTCCTGTGGACGGTTACGACAGTGACCTCGACACCCCGATCCCGAAGGGCGGCCGGGTCGCCTTCATCCCGGGCTCCGCGAGCGGGCCCATAGGCACCAAGGCGATGTACGTCAACCAGGACAGCGCCGGAGTCCCGGGCGCCGCCGAGCGGATGGACGGATTCGGCTCCGACATCTCGGTCGCCGACGTCAACGGCGACGGGTACGCCGATGTCTCGACGGGCGTGCCCGGCGAGGACTTCGACGGGCTGAGCAACGCCGGCGGCGCCATCGTGCTGCGCGGCAGCGCGAGCGGTCTGACCGGCACCGGCGCCACGGGGGTCAACCAGGACACCACCGGCGTGCCGGGCGCGGCGGAGACCAACGACGCCTTCGGCCGCACCACCCACCTCGTGGACGCGGGCCACGACGGCCGCGCCGAACTCGTCGTCGGCGCACCGGGGGAGAACGCGAACGCCGGGTCGGTGTGGGTGTTCAAGTCCACGTCGGCCGGGATCACCCCGACCGGCTCGTTCACCTTCGGTGCCGGCACCCTCGGCACGGTCGCCGCGAACGCGAAGCTGGGCTCCGGGTTCAACTCCTGATCGACCGCCGGACCCGTTGTGGCAAGGGCACGTTCCCGTGCCGCAACGGGTCTTCTGTTGTCTCCCTATTTGTCATGCACGCGAAGCTCGTAGTTCAGCAGCCAGACCGCCCACGGGCGTGAGCATCCGAAGTGTCCAAGAGGCCAGCGAGGCAGGGGAGTTCGCCGATGACCGGTGTTTCCGGATCCGTATCGCCCGACCGACGTCGCTTTCTGACCGCGGGCGCCGCGGTGCTCGGCGCCGCGGCCTCCGCCCAGCTGTGGCTGCCGACCGTGGCCCGAGCCGCCGAAACACCGCTGCCGGAGGGCGTGTTCAGCCTCGGCGTCGCCTCCGGTGACCCGCTGCCCGACGGCATCGTGCTGTGGACGCGGCTCGCCCCGGACCCGCTGAACGGCGGCGGCATGCCCGACCACGACGTCTCGGTCGAGTGGGAGCTCGCCGAGGACGAGCGGTTCAAAAAGCCGGTGCGCCGCGGTGTCGCGCAGGCCCGGCCCGAGCTGGGACACAGCGTTCACGTGGACGTACGGCGGCTGCGCCCGGGCCGTACGTACTGGTACCGCTTCCGCGCGAGCGGCCAGATCTCGCCCACCGGCCGCACCCGCACCGCGCCCCACCCGCACAGCTCCGGCGGCCGGCTGCGCATGGCGCTGGCCTCCTGCCAGAACTGGCAGCACGGCTACTTCACGCCGTACGCCGACATGCTGGCCCAGGACCCCGACTTCGTCCTCTTCGTCGGCGACTACATCTACGAGTCGACCCCGTCGGCGACGGGCGTGCGCCGGCACGAGGGCACGGGCGAGCCGTACAGCCTGGTCCAGTACCGCAACCGGTACGCCCAGTACCGCACCGACCCGGACCTCGCCGCGATGCACGCGAACGCGCCCTGGGTGGTCACCTTCGACGACCACGAGGTCGACAACGACTTCGCCGGCGAGATCCCGCAGGACCCGGGCAAGCAGCCGCACGACGCGTTCGTGGCCCGGCTGACCGCGGCTTACCAGGCGTACTACGAGCACATGCCGGTCCGTGCGAGCGCCATCCCGAACGGCCCGCACATCCAGATGTACCGCCGCCTGGAGTTCGGCCGCCTCGCCCGGCTCAGCGTGCTGGACACCCGGCAGTACCGCAGCGACCAGGCCACGAGCCAGGAAGGCGCCCAGGACCCCGGGCTCACCATGCTCGGCGCCGAGCAGAAGCAGTGGCTCCTCGACGGGCTGCGCCACTCGCCGGCCCGCTGGAACATGATCGGCTCGCAGATCATGATGGCCGAGACCGACCTCCAGGTCGGCGAGGGCAAGCTCTGGTACTACGACGCCTGGGACGGCTACCAGGTCGAACGAGACGCCCTGATGCAGGAGTTGAAGCAGGTCCGCAACCCGGTCGTGTTCACCGGCGATCGCCACCTGACCATGATCAGCGACCTCAAGGAGGACTACGCCGACCCGAACTCGGCCGTGGTTGGCGCGGAGTTCGTCGGTACGTCCATCTCCAGCAACGGCGACCAGGACCAGGCAGCCTTCCACCAGGAGTGGGACCCGCGCGTGCCGGACAACCCGCACTGGAAGCTGCTCGACGCCCACCGCGGCTACCACCTCTTCGACATCCGCCGCGACGGCATCGACGCGCAGGTGCGGATCGTCGACACGGTGCGCCAGCAGACGGCTACGCCGAGCACGCTGGCGAGTCTGCGGGTCGAGGCGGGGCAGCCGGGCGTCGAGGTCGTGTAACTCCTGTCACTCTGGTGACTCCCGTAACACCCGGTGGGGGACCTGGGACTCATCCGTGTCCCAGGTCACTCTCAGCACAGTCTCAGGAAGCCCTCTTACCGTCCTCTGACCATGGAGACGGACTGTACGAGAGACGAACCCCAGGCCGACGGCAGCGTGATCACCCCGCTGCCCACCGGGACCCGCCTGCTGCACATCGGCCCGCACAAGACGGGCACCACCTCGATCCAGGGCGCGCTGTTCGCGGCGAAGGACGAGATGGCCCGGCACGGCGTCGAGTGGCCGGCCGCCACCCGGCACCCCATGGAGGCGGTCCTGGCCGCCTGCGCCCGCACCGGCATGATGGGCGACACCCCGCCCACCGAGCGGCACTGGGAGCGCCTGCTGGAGCAGGTGCGGGCCACGGGGCGGCGCACGTCGGTGATCAGCAGCGAGTTCTTCGCCGACGCCCCCGACGACGCGACGATCGCGCGGATCGTCGGGCAGCTCGGCGGTGACCGCGTACACGTCCTGGTCACGCTGCGCCCGTTGGCGCGGATCATGCCCTCGCAGTGGCAGCAGTACGTGCAGAACGGCCTGCGCATGGGCTACGGGGACTGGCTGGAGCACCTGCTCAAGAAGCCGCCGTACGACAAGCCCAACCCCAGCTTCTGGCGCCGGCACCGGCACGACCGGCTGGTCGAGCGCTGGGCCCGGGTGGTCGGCCCGGAGCGGGTCACCGTCGTCGTGGTCGACGACCGGGACCGGGAGGGCCTGATGCGCACCTTCGAGGCGCTGCTCGGACTGCCCGCGCATCTTCTGCGGCCCGTTCCGGACGCGGCGAATCGCTCGCTCACCCTCGCCGAGACCGAAATGCTGCGGAATCTTAATAAGGAATTCCGCGCCAATGAACTGCCCGAGGAGCTCTATTCGCAGCTCGTCCGGAACGGCGCCGTGATGCATATGAAGAACACGTGCACTCCCGGTCCCGGCGACGTGAAGATCCGCACCCCGCAGTGGGCCGTCGAGGCGGCCGCCGAGATCGGGGCGGAGATGGCGGAGAGTATCGGGAGGGCGGGGGTGCGGATCCTCGGCGACATGCGCCTTTTGTCGGCCGTGCAGCTGTCCGCCGTGCAGAAGCCCGCGACCCGAACCGACAGGGAGCCGCGCATCGCCCCCGAGGCCGCCGCGCAGGCGCTGTACGGAGCTCTCGCCGCCGCGGCAGCAGCGCCCGTACGGCACACCGCGGCCGCCAAATCGCGTACCGTCCACCAGACGTCGTCGACGGAACTCGTGCGCGTCCTCGGCCACCGCTGCCTCAAGCGGCTGCGCCTTCGGTGACCCTGTGCGGTTACTCACAGCAATTCACCAGGACGTCCGCAGGGCCGCTCGACAATGACCATGCGTACAAGGTGAATGACAGGTTGCGCGCACATATGCAGCCGGGGACGCTCACCTTGCACTGCGGTAACCCCAAGTGGGACCATTTCGAAGTTCCCAGTCGCCACAAGGTAGGTCACCTGTGTCCCAGCACATAGCCAAGCCCCGTACCACCGCAGTGATCCTGGCCGGTGGCACCGGTCAGCGGGTGGGTCTGTCGATCCCCAAGCAGCTGCTGAAGATCGCCGGCAAGGCAGTCATCGAGCACACGCTGACCACCTTCGAGAAGGCCGACTCGATCGACGACATCATCGTGCTGATGGCGCCCGGTTATGTGCCGGACATCGAGAAGATCGTCGCCAAGGCCGGATTCACGAAGGTCAAGAAGATCATCGAGGGCGGCTCGACCCGGAACGAGACGACCGAGCGCGCCATCGACGCCCTCGGCGAGGGCCTGGCCGAGGGCGAGGACCTCAACGTCCTCTTCCACGACGCCGTGCGCCCCCTGCTGTCACAGCGCGTGATCGACGACTGCGTCGTGGCGCTGGAGCGCTTCCAGGCCGTCGACGTCGCCATCCCGTCCGCGGACACCATCATCGTGACCCGCACCCACGGCGAGGACGGTGAGTTCATCACCGAGATCCCGGACCGCTCCCGGCTGCGCCGCGGCCAGACGCCGCAGGCGTTCAAGCTGTCCACGATCAAGCGGGCCTACGAGGTCGCCGCCGGTGACCCCAACTTCCAGGCCACGGACGACTGCTCCGTCGTGCTCAAGTACCTGCCGGACGTGCCGATCCACGTCGTCGCGGGTGACGAGTACAACATGAAGGTCACCCAGCCCGTCGACGTCTTCATCGCCGACAAGCTCTTCCAGCTGGCCTCCACCGCCGCTCCCGAGCAGGTGAGCGAGGAGGCCTACCGCCAGCTGCTCACCGACAAGACCTTCGTCGTCTTCGGCGGCTCCTACGGCATCGGCAAGGACATCGCCGAACTCGCCGAGTCCTACGGCGCCAAGGTGTACGCGCTGGGCCGCTCCACCACCGGCACTCACGTGGAGAACCCGGAAGAGGTCGACGACGCGTTGTCCAAGGCGTACGCCGAGACCGGGCGCATCGACTACGTCGTCAACACCGCCGGTGTGCTGCGCATCGGCAAGCTCGCCGAGACCGACAACGCCACCATCGAGGAGGCGCTGAAGGTCAACTACCTGGCCCCGGTGCAGATCGCCCGCTCCTCGTACAAGTACCTGTCCGAGACCAAGGGTCAGCTGCTGCTCTACACCTCCAGCAGCTACACCCGCGGCCGCGCCGAGTACAGCCTGTACTCCTCGACCAAGGCCGCCATGGTGAACCTCACCCAGGCCCTGTCCGACGAGTGGGCCGGCGACGGCATCCGCGTCAACTGCATCAACCCGGAGCGCACCGCCACCCCGATGCGCACCAAGGCCTTCGGCCAGGAGCCCGCGGGCAGCCTGCTCTCCTCCGAGGCCGTGGCCCGGACCTCCCTCGACGTGCTGCTCTCCGAGCTGACCGGCCATGTGATCGACGTCCGCCAGCAGGACCCGACGGCGCCCGCCGGAAAGGCCTCCGGCTTCGAGCAGGCGCTGGCCAGTGTTCTGGACCGCCAGGACGGCGTGGCATAATCAGCAGTCAATAGCCTTATGGAATTCAGGCCTCTGCGATTCTTCGTTCACGAAGAATTCACAGGGGCCTGAGTCCTTAGCCCCTCAGACCGGCCCCTCTCCCTGAGCAGGTTCTCCGTGATATCCACCGCTATTCGCGTCGCCCGGGTGGGCAGCCCGGCCGAGCTGGCCGCGGCGGCCCTCATGATCCTGGGCTTCCCGGCGCTCATGCTGGCCGCGCTCGTCCCGAGCGTTCCCGCCTTCGCGGCCGCGGCCGCCGTGACGTACCTGGCGGACCACTATCTGCACCGCAAGAGCAGCTATCTGGTCAACCGCCTGAGCAAGGTCCGGGCCGGTCT
Source organism: Streptomyces sp. T12 (assembly GCF_028736035.1). Lineage (NCBI taxonomy): Bacteria > Bacillati > Actinomycetota > Actinomycetes > Kitasatosporales > Streptomycetaceae > Streptomyces > Streptomyces sp. T12. The sequence continues at coordinate 3,411,918 of NZ_CP117866.1, read as the reverse complement.
GTCGATCCGCTTCCTGATCAGACAACTGCTGCTGATCCTGCTGCTGGCCCGGCTCGGTTTCGCGGACGACCTGATCTACTACGGTGCGATCGCCTGCTTCATCGCCTTCTACGGCCTCCAGGCCCCGCACGGCGCGCTGGTCACCCTGATCCGCAACCGCCGCCGTATGCCGGTCGCCACCCGCAACATCGACCTCGCCTCGCGCATCCGCATCCCGGACGCCCCGCCGCGCAGGCTGCTGCACCGTTCCGCGGAGAAGATGCTGCACCTCGACCTCGCGGCCGTCGCGGGCATCCTCGTCTCGGCGTCCCTGGAGTCGGCCGTGGCCGGCTTCATCGGCATCGGCGTCACGGTCGGCCTGGGCTGCCTGTACGTCGGGGCGCTCGTGCCCTACGTCCGCGGCCGCAAGGTCCCGCCGAAGGCCGACACCGTGCTGGCCGCCGTCGACGACTGGCTGGCCGAGTACCGGCCCGAGACGGTGCTGTACTTCTCCGGCTCCAAGGACTCCGCGTACCAGGTCAACATGTGGCTGGAGACCATGGAGCAGCTGGACTCCAAGCCGCTGATCATCTTGCGCGAGCGGGTCATCCTGAACAACCTGGCGCCCACCACGGTCCCCGTGATCTGCGTGCCCGGCGGCGTGCACCTGATGAACCTGGACCTGTCGAACGTGCGCGTCGCGCTGTACGCGGCGAACGTCGGCAAGAACATCCACCTGCTGCGCGTGCCCACCATGAAGCACGTCTTCATCGGCCACGGCGACAGCGACAAGCTGGCCAGCGTCAACCCGTACAGCAAGGTCTACGACGAGGTGTGGACCGCCGGGCGCGCGGGCCGCGACCGGTACGCCATCGCCGACGTCGGTGTCCGCGACGAGGACATCGTCGAGGTCGGCCGCCCGCAGCTGGCGCCGATCCAGACCTGGCAGGGCGTGCCGGAGGGGCGGATCCCGACCGTGCTCTACGCCCCCACCTGGGAGGGCTGGGACGGCAACCCCGGCAACACCTCGATCGTGCTCGCCGGCGAGAACATCGTGAACAAGCTGGTGACGGCCGACCCGCCGGTCCGCGTGCTGTACAAGCCGCACCCCTTCACCGGCACCGTCAGCGCCGAGGCCAAGGCCGCCCACCAGCGGATCTCCGCGCTGGTCCAGCAGGCCGGCACCGAGCGTGCCACCGACCCGCGCTTCACGGCCGACGCCGCCGCGCAGACCGCCGCCAAGGCCGAGCTCGCCCGCATCGAGGCCCGCCTCGCCGAGCTGTCCGGCAAGGGCAAGGGCAACGGCAACAGCAAGGGCGACGAGGCCGAGGCCACCCGCGACGGGCTGGTCGACGTCGCCAAGCACGAGGAGATCGCCCGGCTGCGCGCCGAGTGGAACACCGCGTACTGGCGCTCCTTCGGCAGCTACGAGCACCGCGTCATCACGGGCGCCGAGCCGCGCCTGTACGACTGCTTCAACGTCTCCGACGCGATGGTCTCCGACATCTCCAGCGTGGTCTCCGACTTCATCGCCAGCGGCAAGCCGTACGCCGTCACGGACTCCGCCGAACTGGGTGTGGAGGAGTTCAAGCGGCAGAACACCGCGGTGCGCGCCGCGACGATCCTGTCGAACAGTGCCGCAGAACTGGGCGGCCTGCTGGACGCCGTACGCGACCCGGCGTCGGACCCGCTGGCCGAGGACCGGGGGGACCTCAAGCGGTACCTGCTCGGCCCGGACGAGCCGACGTCCATCGAGCAGTTCAACACCGCGGTGGCGAACCTCGCGATCAAGGCCGACGCGCGCAACGTCGGCCAGGAGTCACGGGCGGCGGCCGGAGCCGCCGAAGGCGACCTGGCGGCCGTACCCGGGCAGCGGTTGTCGGCGGCCGAGGACGATGTGACGGCCTGACCCGCAAGGCCACTTGAAAGGCCATTTGAAAGGCCCACGGCGCGGCCCCCGAGGAGCAAATCCTCGGGGGCCGCGCCGTTTCTAGTGGGCCTCTTACGTTGCCCGAATAGCGTGACTCCATGTCAGTTCCCTTTTGTGATCTGACTCACCAAACCCTGGCCGTGAGGCAACCGCTTGCAACGCCCAGCCGTCTACCAGGTAGCGAATGATGCGATACGGGGGAAATATCCCGTTGACAAGGGGGAAACGTGACCGTCACGCAGCCTGATGTGACTGTGATCATCGGGGCGTACGAAGCGATGCCGTACCTGGTCGAGTGCCTTGCGTCCGTCGAGGCACAGACCATCGACCCAGGGCGCATCGAAGTCATCGCGGTGGACGACGGCTCGACGGACGGCACGGGGGAGTGCCTGGAGGAATTCGCGGCCCGCGCGCCCATGCCGGTGACCGTGATCCGGCAGGACAACTCCGGTGGCCCCAGCGGCCCGCGCAACGTCGGTCTGGGGAAGGCGACCGGGCGCTACGTCTTCTTCCTGGACGCCGACGACCGGCTGGGCCCCGAGGCCCTGGAGCGCATGGTCGCGATGGGCGACAAGAACGGCACGGACGTCGTCCTCGGCCGGGTCGAGGGCGTCAACCGCACCGCGCCGAAGTCGATGTGGGGCAAGACGCTGGACCGGACCGACGTCTTCTCCTCCAACATCAAGTTCACGCTGAGCGCGCAGAAGCTGTTCCGCCGCGAACTGCTGACCCGGCACCACATGCGCTTCGACGAGTCCCTGTGGACCGGCGAGGACGCGCTGTTCACCATGGAGGCCTATCTGCGGGCGGACGGCGTCTCCGTGGTCGCCGACTACACCTGCTACTACCTGGTGGGCCGCGACGACGGCAAGCACGTGACCAAGAGCGGCGGCTACGCCCTGCGCTTCGACTCCGCGCGCGCCCTGATGAACCTGATAGCCGAGCACGTCCCCGCGGGCGACCGGCGCGACCTGCTCATGGTCCGCCCCTTCCTCATCACCCTGCTGCCGCAGTTCGGTCCCAAGTACGCCAAGGACAGCGAGAAGGTCAGGCGGCACAAGCTCGAACTGGCCAAGCCCTTGATGGACGCGCACTGGACGCCGGACATCGCCCGCCGCCTCAAGGTCGAGGAGCGCCTGCGACTGCACCTGGTCGCCGAGCAGCGCCCCGAACTCCTGCTGCCCGTCGTGGAGTTCGTCAAGGCCAAGAAGCAGCCGGCGGCCCTCCTGGAGAAGAAGGGCCGCCGTGTCTACCTCGCCTACCCGCACTTCCGGGACGCGGCGGCCGGCATACCCGACTCCGTGTACCTCGCCGAACCGCGCGAGGCCCGTGTCTTCCCCGGCTATCGGGAGGGCGGCGCGGACTCGTTCCTGCGGCGGGGGGTGCGCAAGGTGCGGCGGATGCTGAAGTCCTCGCGTGAGGCTACGCCGGGTGGGCGGGCTGCTCCCGCGTAAGGGACCGGCGCTGATCCGGGATCTCGGCCGGGAGTTCCGCCGCCAGCCGCTCCTCCATCCGCGCCCGGTGCTCCCGCGCGGCCGAACACAGCGCCTGTACGGCCTCGTTGAAGCGCACCTGTGACGTGGGCTCGGCCGGCCCCAGCAGATGCTGCTTCAACTCCTCCCGTGCCTCGGCGAGTTGGTCCTTCTCCGGGTGCCGGACCGCGTCCAGCAGCTCCGGCACCCCGGTCGCGTCCGGCGTCAGGACGGTCGCCGCGCGCACGGTCGGGAAGGCCTTGCGGAACACGTCCTCCGCGAGACCGCTGGTGTTCGCCACGGCGTACGGCTTCCCGCTCGCCAGGAAGTCGCTGATCACGCTCGACACATCGCTGATGAGCAGATCGGCCTGGTTGAAGCAGGCGTACAGCGTGGGCCGCGCGGCCGTCACCACCTGGTGCTCCCACTCCGGCAGCGAGGCCCAGTACGCCTCCTCCCAGGCGGCCGTGGCCCGTGCCACCGCCTCCGCCCGCCCCGGCTCCGGCGCCGACTGGAGCATCATCCGCTCGACCTGATCGGCGCTCACCCGGACCTCGGTCGTGGTGAGGTGGTCCAACTCCTTTGCACGAAGGGCGAGTTCACCGGTGTCGCGAGGCCGCTCAGCTGCCCGCTCCCGGTTCGCCACCCTGATCAGCTCGCGGATGCGCAGATCGGCCGCCCCGGCTCGCGGATCCACCGACCCCGTCAGCGGATGCGGCTTGTACAGCAGCCGTACACCGGGGTCCGCGAGCAGCTCCCGTACGAGGTTCTCGCCGGCCTCGACCACCGAGGTGTTGCCGGGGTTGCCGTCCCAGCCCTCCCAGGTCGGCGCGTACAGGACGGTCGTGCGCGCCCCGGCCGGCGGGCCCGCGTACGGCTGTACGGCGTCCAGCTGCGGACGGCCGATCTCCACGACGTCCTTGTCCTCGACGCCGACCTCGGCATACGCATACCGCTCGCGCGCCGCGGGACCCGCCACCCACACCTCGTCGTAGGCCTTCGCGTACGGGTTGCAGGACGACAGCTTGTCGCTCTCCCCGTGGTTGACGAAGGTGTGCTTGAGCGTGGGGATGCGCAGGACCTGGGAGGTCTTGCCGGAGTTGGAGGGGTGGATGAGCATCTGGAGCGAGGACTGCTCCAGGTGCATCAGGGTGGAGACCTTCGGCAGGCAGAGGATCGGGACGTCGGTCGGCGCGATCTTCTGCACCATGAACCGCTCCCGCAGCACGATCAGCGGACGGCCGTCCAGCTTCGCGAGCGGCTCCAGCCACATGTTCGCCTGGTACGCCGAGGACGCGCCGCCGGAGAAGTACAGGCCGACCGTCGGCCGGTACTCGGCCAGCCAGGCGTCCAGCCACTCCAGCGCCGCCCGCTCGCCCGCCGGGCGACGGCTCGGCAGCAGCCGTACGAGAAGGTCGTGCAGGCCCAGCAGGGCGAGCCCGAGGGACAGTGCGATGCCGAGGGCCGCGCAGCGGGGGTCGTCGGTGGCCGCCGTGGTCAGCAGGCCCACCGTGGCCGGGAGCCCGAAGACCAGCAGGCGCGGGCCGGGGCGGCGCAGCAGGAGGGGCGGGGCGGGGGAGAGGCGCAGCGCACTGGCGTCGATGTTGCGGGTGACCACCGGCAGGGTGCGGGTGCGGCGGACCAGCACCGAGACCGCCTGGATCGCGCAGTGCAGGGCGTAGAAGGCGAGGAGGCCCGCGACCAGCGGGGCGTACACCGTCTCCCGGTGCTGCTCGCCGAGCCGCAGCAGGCCCACGACCAGCAGCAGGTCCCGCAGCACATGCCGCACGGTGATGTCCGCGTGCGACTTGGCGAACACCGACAGCATGCCGCGCTGCCAGCGCAGCAGCACACCCTCGACGGCCAAGGACGTGACGGTCGCGGCGAGCAGCAGCGGGACGTGCGGGCGTAGCGCTGCCACGGCCTGGGCACCGAAGGCGGCGGCCAGGAGAGCCGTGACGAGCGCTCTCACCGGGAGGCGGGACAGGGGTGTGGGCAACTGCGGTCACTCCAAGGTCGGGGCGGGACGTGGTGCGCCCGGGTTAACGCGCACCGACCTCCGGACGACACGCGAGTGTCCGGATGGTTTGGAGTGACCGAGGCTGCCGGAACGTCGCCCCTACCGTCCCGACTGCAGCGCCCGGCGGATCGGGCCGCCCACCACACGGCGGGCCCGGCGGTAGACGGACGCCGTGGGGAGCCCTGCGCCCGGCTTGCCGGTGCGGGACAGTTCGCGCCTCAACCGGTCGTTGTCCGTGGCGAGTTCGCTGATACGGCTCTGCAGCCAGCCGAACCTGGTGGTGAGCGAGGTGAGGTCGGCGTCGTTCCAGGGGCGGATGCCCGCCGGGAAGGGCAGCGACCGCATGCGCTCCTCGAAGGCGGCGCCGCCGTCGCCGTGCGTGAACGTGTTCTCCAGACCGTTGCCGTCGAGGAAGCCCGTGAACCGCTCGAACCGCTCCTGGTGGCCGCTCATCAGGGCGCCGAAGTCGGCCTCCTCGTACAGCGACGCCGGGTCCAGGTCCTCGGGCAGCTTGTCGATCCGGCGGTGCGGGATGCCGAAGTAGCGGCACAGCTCCAGCGTGCGCGAGTCGCCGCACAGCACCGTCGCGGGTGTGCCCGCGAGCAGCGCGGCGATGTTGCCGTGGATGCGGGAGCCGAAGGAGAAGTCGAACGCGCGCAGATCGTCGATCCAGGTGACCGGGTCGACGTAGACGCGGACCTTGTCCTCCCGGTACATCGGGTGCTCGGGGTGCGTCGGCATCGCCGTCACCAGGCCGTTCGGGTCGGACAGGTCCCGCCAGTGCAACTGCCGTGCGTCGCTGATGTTCTGGCCGATGAAGCGCAGGTTCGGGTAGCGGGCGTGGGCGCCGGCGATGACCCGGTCCAAGCCCTGGGACCTCACCGCGCTGTGCGAGCCGTTGACCGCGATCCGGGAGCCGGGGATGAGGGCCGGCTCCCGCTTGGTGACGGTGAGTTCCTTGCCGTACATGAAGAGCGACGGGCAGCCGATGACCTCGACGTCCCGGAAGCCCAGGTCCTTGAGGTACTTCTCGGTGAACTCGCCCCGGACACCGATCGAGGCACTGCGGTCGAGCACGGTGGAGACGAACTCGCGCACCGCGGGCTCGATGCCCTTCAGCCGTGCCGCGTTGTAGCCGAGCCCGGCCTGCGCGCCGACCCCCACCACGACCACCGGGATTTTCAGCTTGCTGATCAGCCGTGTCAGCCGCTTCAGCTGTGCCTCGAACGAAGGCCGGAAGGCGTTGGCGAGCGGGACGACGAAGGCGTCGTACTCCTCGTTGATGCGGCCGGCCGCCGAGACGTCGGTGCGGATGCCGTTCGAGACGACCTCGGTGCGCGGGGTTTCGAGGATCTTGTGGGTGGCGTCGCTGAAGATCAGGTTGCCGGAGTTGGTGGCGATGACGTCCCGGTGGAGGGCCTCCTCCACGGAAAAGACGTCGTAGGGGCTCTTACCTGAGCGGAGAAGGATGCGCACAGCGTTCAAAATAAGTTTGCCCTGTCGTTGTTTTCTATAGGCAACCAACGCAACCTTTTTGCCGTATGCGACCCGTGAGCAAACAGTTACCGCATGCCTGTCCGGTCACTTGTCCGGTCGCCTGTCCGGGGGCTGGAATCCCCGCGCGCCGAACGATCCGCTTCGCGTAGATTGCCGATCAGGGAACCGGACCACGTGAGGGGAAAGAGCACAGGTGGCAGGGGCAAGGCAGGGTGTGCGCGAGGCCCGCAGGATCGTCGTCAAGGTGGGGTCCTCGTCGCTGACCACCGCGTCCGGCGGTCTGGACGCAGACCGGGTCGACGCGCTGGTCGACGTCCTGGCCAAGAGCCGCAGCGGCGGGGAGCGGGAGATCGTCCTCGTCTCCTCCGGCGCCATCGCGGCCGGACTCGCCCCGCTGGGCCTGCGCCGGCGCCCCAAGGACCTGGCCCGCCAGCAGGCCGCCGCCAGCGTCGGCCAGGGCCTGCTCGTCGCCCGCTACACCGCCTCCTTCGCCCGCTACGCCGTACGCGTCGGCCAGGTGCTGCTGACCAGCGACGACATGAGCCGCCGCGTCCATCACCGCAATGCCTCCCGCACCCTGGACAAGCTCCTCGCGATGGGCGCGCTCCCGATCGTCAACGAGAACGACACCGTCGCCACCGACGAGATCCGCTTCGGTGACAACGACCGGCTCGCCGCCCTCGTCGCCCACCTCGTCCGCGCCGACCTGCTGGTGCTGCTGTCCGACGTGGACGGCGTCTACGACGGAGACCCCAGCAAGCCGGGGACCTCGCGGATAGCGGAGGTGCGCGGGCCGTCCGACCTGGCCGGGATCGAGATCGGCAGCGCGGGCAAGGCCGGCGTCGGCACCGGCGGCATGGTCACCAAGGTCGAGGCGGCCCGGATCGCCGCCGCCGCCGGCATCCCCGTGGTCCTGACCAGCGCGATCCACGCGGCCGAGGCGCTGCACGGCGGCGACACCGGCACCTACTTCCACGCCACCGGCAAGCGCTCCGCCGACCGCCTGCTGTGGCTCCAGCACGCGTCCACTCCACAGGGCTCGCTGACGCTGGACGACGGCGCGGTACGGGCGGTCGTCGAGGGCCGCAAGTCGCTGCTCCCGGCCGGAATCGCCGCCGTCGAGGGCGAGTTCAGCGCGGGCGACCCGGTCGAGCTGCGCGACAGCGCGGGGGACGCGATCGCGCGCGGGCTCGTCAACTTCGACGCCAAGGAGATTCCGCAACTGCTCGGACGGTCGACGCGGGAACTGGCGCGGGAGCTGGGGGCGGAGTACGAGCGTGAGGTCGTACACCGGGATGATCTGGTGATCCTGCAGCCCTGAGCGGTGGGGCGGCAGCCCTGAGCGGTGGGGGCGGCAGCCCTGAGCGGTGGGGGCGGCAGCCCTGAGCGGTGGGGGCGGCAGCCCGGCCCGGCTTCCCGGGCCGAAAACGGGGTGAACGCCCTGCAATCGGAGTCGCCCTGAGGTGGACGTTCCGCAAAAGCGCCCCGCGAGCCCTTGCGGCCTGCTCAACTTTGTCTCAGGGACATTCCGTACGACCACCGAGTCGGTCACTGCGTAAAGGAGGCCGTTGTGAGACGAGTGCGCCCTGGGACGGCGTCCCGCGGTGCCGGTGGGGCCTCGTCCCGTGCGGCCGGTGAGGAGCGCGCATTGACGAGCGTCGCGGCCGGCGACCGGTACGAGGAGCCCGCGGACCTGCCCCGCCTGTGGCACGTCACCCTCAGCGTCTCCGGCCAGGAGGCCCCGCTGAAGGAGCTGCGGCGCGCCCTCGAGCAACTCGCCCACGACCACCCCTTTTTGCTGACCAGCAGGTACGCCACCGACCACGCCGAGATCCGCTACTGGGAAGAGGCCCGCGACCTGCACGACGCGGCCGCCGTCGCCCTGCGCCTGTGGGGCGAGCACCGGCAGAGCGCGGGGCTGCCGCCCTGGGAGATCGTCGGCCTGGAGGTCATCGACCGCGAGACCTACCACCAGCGGATCGCGGAAGGCTACGGGCCACCACCGGCGACCCCCGTCGGCGTCCATCCCTTCTAGCGGCGCGTAGGGGCAAAAGAGGGCGAGAGGCGCGTATCTGTTCCGTCTCGGGAGGTGGGACAGCGGCAGGACGCCGGCCCCGGTCGCACTACCCTTCTTTCATGACCACGCTTTCGCCGTACGACTCCATGTCCCCGGTCACCCAGGCCGCCTACCGCGCCAAGGCCGCCGCCGCCGACCTCGCCCCCCTCCCGCGGGCCGAGAAGGACGACGCGCTGCTCGCCATCGCGGACGCCCTGGAGGTCCGTACGAGCGAAATCGTCGAGGCCAACGCCAAGGACATCGCCAAGGCCCGCGAGGCCGGCACCAGCGAGGCGATCATCGACCGGCTGACGCTCACCCCGGAGCGCGTGCGGGCCATCGCCGCCGACGTGCGGGACGTCGTCGCGCTGCCCGACCCGGTCGGCGAGGTCGTCCGCGGGTCCACCCTCCCCAACGGCATCGACCTGCGCCAGGTCCGCGTCCCGCTCGGCGTCGTCGGGATCATCTACGAGGCCCGCCCGAACGTCACCGTGGACGCCGCCGCCCTCTGCCTGAAGTCCGGCAACGCCGTGCTGCTGCGCGGCTCGGCCTCCGCGTTCGAGTCGAACACCGCACTCGTCCGGGTGATCCGGGACGCCGTGGGCGGGGCCGGGCTGCCCGCCGACGCCGTGCAGCTGGTGCCCGGGGAGAGCCGGGAGAGCGTGCGCGAGCTGATGCGGGCCCGCGGCCTGGTCGACGTGCTGATCCCGCGCGGCGGCGCCTCGCTGATCCAGACCGTCGTGTCGGAGTCGATCGTTCCCGTCATCGAGACCGGCACCGGCAACTGCCACGTCTACGTCGACGCCCAGGCCGACCTCGACATGGCCATCGACATCCTGATCAACTCCAAGGCCCAGCGCGTCAGCGTCTGCAACGCCGCCGAGACCCTCCTGGTCCACCAGGACATCGCCCCCGAGTTCCTGCCGCGCGCCCTGGACGCCCTCGCGGAGGCCGGGGTGACCGTGCACGCCGACGAGAGGGTGCTGGCGTACGCCAAGGACTCCAAGGCGACCGTCGTCGAGGCCACGACCGAGGACTGGGAGAGCGAGTACCTGTCGTACGACATCGCCGCCGCGGTGGTGGACTCGCTGGACAAGGCCGTCGAGCACATCCGCCTGTGGACCTCCGGCCACACCGAGGCCATCGTGACCACCTCGCAGCAGGCCGCCCGCCGGTTCACCCAGCTGGTCGACTCCACGACGGTCGCGGTGAACGCCTCCACCCGCTTCACGGACGGCGGCCAGTTCGGCTTCGGCGCGGAGATCGGCATCTCCACGCAGAAGCTGCACGCCCGCGGCCCGATGGGGCTGCCGGAGCTGACCAGCACGAAGTACATCGTCACGGGAGACGGGCACGTGCGGCGCTGAGCCGCGCCGGCCGCCATGCGCGCCGTAAGCGGTGCTGCAGGGGGGCGTGTCGGAGGCCTGGACGGCGCACGGCGCGCGGCCAGGGCATATGCGCCCGACACGCGCTCCCGGACTGCCCCTGTGCCGCACCAGAGGCGTCTCACAAGGCGGATGAATCTCCATACCGTCTGCCCAAATTGACCCCCCAGGACTACTCTGGATCCGTGCCGGAGGACGTGGGGGGCACGCCGTTCCCTGACGGCTGGGAGCCCGACGACGACCACGACCGCGGGGTGTCGGACGAAGAGTTCGCCTCCGTGGTCTTCGACGAGGCCTTCGTACGGGCGGCCGTGGTGCACGAGCCGACCGCCGTCGAGCGCCTCCTGGCCGCCGCCCAGGCGAGAGCGGAGGCCTCCGAGGCGGAAGCGCGCCGGGCACACGGCCGGGGTGAGCGGTTCGACGACGGGTACGGCCCCGAGGACCGCGCCGGTTTCGGCCATGATCCCGAGCTCGACGATCTGGACGACACGGACATACTCGAGGACCGCTACGGCGCCCCCGGGATGTACGGCAAGCAGGTCCGCTGGCACCGTCCCGTCGCCTGGGTGCTCGCCCTCGTGATGGGGATCGGCATGGTCGCGCTGGCTTTCGCGGCGGTCTACCGCGGGGCCTCCTCCAGCGGCCGGGACCAGATCACGCCGCCTGCGTCCACCGGGCTCGAACAGGGCAGTGGAGTGGCTCCCTCCGCCTCCGCCGATCACTCCCAGCCGGCCATATCGGCCACCCCCCGCACGCCCTGAACGGACCTGATCGCGGGCCTGAGCGTTGCTGAGAGCTGCCTGACCATCCTGGTGAGAACCTGTCAGAACTTGTCGTGTACCAGGGCGTTTACCGGGGCTCCCCGCGACCTACCCTGAAGATATGGGAGGGCCTGGAGACCCACCCGAGGGGACACCCGAGGGCGGCCCCGGAGGTGGCGAGGACGAGTACCGATCCGTCGTCTTCGACGAGTCGTTCGTCCGTGCTGCCCGCCTTCAGGAGTTCTCCGCGCAGGAGCGCATCGCCGACCACGCGCCCGCCGTACGCCGCCGCCCACCGCTGCGCCGGGGCCTGTCCCGGCAGGCGCTGATCCTGGTCCTGTTGATCGCCGTGGCCTTCGGTACGGCGATCTATATGGGTGTACGGCATCCCTATCAGAACCCCGACGGTTCCGGGCCGCTCGCCGAGCCCCTGCGGATGACCGTCATCCCGCTCGCCCCGCAGGGCAAGGTGCCCGGGACGAGCGACACGAACCACCTGTACGCACAGAGCCCCGCCGCGCAGTTCCGCATCGGCGCGGAGGGCATTCCGCTGCCGGCCGCGCGGCGTACCGCGCACTTCTCGGACAGTCAGGTGACGAACGCGCTGAGTATCGCGAAGGACTACATCGTGCGGTCCTCGCTCTATCCCGAGGTGCTCACCGCGGACCAGATCCGTCCGGTGCGGGTGCTGCTCGATCCCGACCAACTGGATCAGTTCGACCAGAGCTTCAGCCATCCTGCCGCGGACGGGCGGCATGCGCCGACCGGGTGGCTGGTTCGGTTCGATCCGGCTCAGGCCGAGCTGGCCGATCGCAAGATCCGGGTGCAGGGGACGCTGCAGGCCGCCGAGACCGACTCGTCGACGCTCGAGGTCACGGCCGATCACACGTTTGTGTATGCGCTGCGGGCGGTGGAGGCCGGTGCGGATCAGACGGCGCGCGCAGATAAGCAGGCTGCTGAGGCGTCGCTGTTCACCGTGCGCCGGGAGCTGCACTTCCGGTTCGACCGTGAGGACCTGCGGCTGAACCAGGCCCAGCTGGTCGTCTCGTATGTCCAGGCGGGGCCGCTGTCGTGTGCCGACGACTCCACGAACCGGCTGCATCCGCTGCTGGCGGGACAGACGGCCAAGGAGGGCGGGCCGGCCGGGACCGACCCGTATGCCACGGGCGGCGCGACGGCGCTGTGCGGGTCGCTGGCCGCGGGGTCCCAGCCGAAGGTGTGAGCCGGGCGGCCCGCGGCGGAGCCGCTGACAAATGCAGCCGCCCCCGCCGCCTCTACCCGTCCCATCCTGCGTCAGGAAGCGGTTCCGTCAGTTCTCGGTGCCGCGGTCGTCCGTGTCGTCGCGCCTCGGCTCGTCCTTCGGCGGGGCGCTCGTGAACCCGCCGAAGCCCCTTCGTACCCGGCCGCCCAGGTCTCCCGCACCGCCGGCGATGTCCGTGACCAGCTTCATCAGGGGGTCCTTGGAGGACTTCACGTGGGTGGCGTAGTGGGACGCGGACTCACGGAAGGAATCGGTGACGGACGTGTCCTTGTCCTCCGCGCGGCGCGGGTAGTGGCCGTCCATGATCCGCTGGTAGTCGCGGGACTCGGCCCACTTCTTCAGCTCGGCCGCGCGGACCGTGGTGAAGGGGTGGGAGCGGGGCAGGACGTTCAGGATCTTCAGGACCGAATCGCGCAGGTCGCCGCCCGCCTCGTACTCCTCGGCCTGCTTCAGGAACGCGTCCACGTTCATCTCGTGCAGGTGGTGGCCGCCCGCGAGCTTCATCAGGCCGCGCATCGAGGACTGGAGGTCCTGGCCGACGAGCAGGCCGGCCCGGTCGGCGGAGAGCTCCGACTTGCGGAACCACTCCCGCAGGGCCGTCACGATCGCCATGATCGCGAGGTTGCCCAGCGGGATCCAGGCGACCCGGACGGCCAGGCTGGTCAGGAAGAGGAGGATCGTGCGGTAGACCGAGTGGCCGGAGAGGGCGTGGCCCACCTCGTGGCCGACCACCGCCCGCATCTCCTCCTCGTCGAGCAGCTCCAGCAGCCCCGTCGTGACCACGATGATCGGCTCGTCCAGGCCGATGCACATCGCGTTCGGCACCGGGTCCTGGTTGACGTACATCGGCGGGACCTTCTCCAGGTCCAGGATGTAACAGGCGTCCCGCAGCATGTCGTTGAGGTGCGCGAACTGCTGTTCCGACACCCGCACCGAGTCGGACAGGAACAGCAGCCGGAGGCTGCGCTCGGGCAGCAGGCCGCTCAGGGCCTTGAAGACCGTGTCGAAGCCGCTGAGCTTGCGCAGGGCGACCAGGGCCGAGCGGTCCGCCGGGTGCTCGTACGCACGCGAGGAGATCCCCGGGAAACGCCTGCGCTGCCTGCTCGGTACGTTCTCGTGCCCGTTGTGCTCGTGGCCGTCGGACATGTCTTCCCCCATGTGCGTGTGGATGGCTCTGTGCGGCCCTTTGCGGAGCCTTGTGCAGCCCTTTGCGCCCCCGAAGCAGAGCCCAGCCTAGGCGGAGTTACCGTGGACGGGCACTACAGCGAAGGAGTTCCGCGCCATGGAGCACAACCCCGCAGCCTGGCTCACCGAGGCCGCGAGCGCAGCCGAGCAGCAGGGGGCGGGGAATCTGCTCCGGGTCGTACTGATCGTGATGGTCGTGGGCTGTGTGCTGACCGCGTGGTTCCTGTTGCGGGGCTACAGGCGGAAGGACGAGTGAGCCCCCGGGAAGGTTCCCCGCGGGCCGTCGGAGGCGCCCCAACGGTGGAGTCGGCGTGATCGCCGTCATGGCGCCCGCTTACGATGAGCCGACATCTTTATCCCGCCCACACCCGATAGGTCACGCCGAAGATGAGCTTCCACAGCGCAGCTGCCCAGTTGGTCACCCTCGCCGCCGAGGGCGAGGAGCACGGGGGCAACCACGACAGCATCAGCCCGTTGCTCACCGGGGGTGGCGCCTTCGTCATCCTGCTGCTCCTGCTGTGGATCACCACCCGCTTCAACCGCGACCGCTGAGTCCCGACCAGGCCCCTCCCGGTCCGCCCGGGCAGCTGTCGGCCGAAGCCCCTCAGGCGGGGCCGGTAGGGTCTGCACGCATGGGAGAGCAGGACATGCCTACCGGCCCCGGAAGCGGCCCGTCGAGCCCCGGCAAGCGCCGCCTCGGCGTCATGGGTGGAACGTTTGACCCGATCCACCACGGCCACCTCGTCGCGGCCAGCGAGGTCGCCGCGCAGTTCCACCTCGACGAGGTCGTGTTCGTACCGACCGGCCAGCCGTGGCAGAAGAGCCACCGGCACGTCTCCCCGGCCGAGGACCGCTATCTGATGACGGTCATCGCCACCGCCGAGAACCCGCAGTTCTCCGTCAGCCGCATCGACATCGACCGGGGCGGCCCGACGTACACCGTGGACACCCTGCGTGACCTGCGTGCGCTCAACCCGGACACCGATCTCTTCTTCATCACCGGCGCCGACGCCCTCGGCCAGATCCTGACCTGGCGGGACTCGGTGGAGCTGTTCTCCCTCGCGCACTTCATCGGGGTCACCCGGCCCGGCCACCACCTCGACGACTCCGGGCTCCCGGAGGGCGGCGTGTCGTTGGTCGAGGTTCCCGCGCTGGCCATCTCGTCCACCGATTGCCGCGCGAGAGTCGCAAAGGGCGACCCCATCTGGTATCTGGTGCCGGACGGAGTCGTGCGCTACATCGACAAGCGCGAGCTGTACCGCGGCGAGTGAGGCGAGTGAGCCGAGAGGGGCAACCGGTGAACGACCGATACGACGCGGGGTACGGGGATGACCAGTACGAACTCGTCGGATACGACGAGTACGGGCGGCCGGTGTACCGACAGGTCCCGCCACAGCAGCAGCCGCCCCAGCAGTCGTACGACCCCTACGCACAGCAGGGGTACGGCTACGACCCGTACGCGACCGGCCGGCAGCAGCCGGTCCCGCCGTACGACCCCTACGGCAGCGGCGACACCGGTCAGCAGCCGGCCACGCCCGCCTACGACCCGTACGGCACCGGCACGCACCACCAGCAGCAGGCCGGCGGGCACTCGGCGGCGTACGACCCGTACGGCCGTACCGCCACCAGCGGTCAGCACCGCGTCGCCGAGCAGACCGCGTACATCCCGCACCAGGCCGGGCCGGTCGAGGAGCCGGTGGCACAGGACCGGGGCGAACGGGACTACCGCACCGAGCAGTTCGCCTTCGTCGAGGAGCCCGACTCGGACTCCGAGGACGTCATCGACTGGCTGAAGTTCACGGAGAACCGCACCGAGCGCCGCGAAGAGGCCCGGCGACGGGCACGCGCGCGTGTGATCGCGCTCGTGGTCGTCCTGGCGGTCGCCGCGGCCGGCGGCGTCGGCTACCTCTGGTACGCCGGGAAGCTGCCCGGCCTGTCGTCGTCGGACAGCAAGGAGGGCACCGCGACGGCCGTGGGCGCCCAGAAGCGGGACGTGATCGTCGTCCATCTGCACAACACCAAGAAGGGCGGCACCTCCACGGCGCTGCTCGTCGACAACACCACCACCAACCGGGGCACCAGCGTCCTGCTGCCCAACTCCCTCGCCCTGGCCGGTGACGACGGCAGTACGACCACCCTCGCCAAGTCGGTCGACGACGACGGATCCTCCGGGACGCGCGACGCGATCGACACCGTCCTCGGCACCGAGATCCAGGGCACCTGGCGCCTGGACACCCCGTACCTGCAGAACCTCGTCGACCTGGTCGGCAACATCGAGGTCGACACCAACGCCGACGTGCCCGACCCGGACGCCAAGTCCAAGGGCGCAGCGCCCCTCGTACGCAAGGGCCAGGACCAGTCCCTCAGCGGCAAGATGGCCGTCGCCTACGCCACCTACAGCGGCTCGGGCGAGGCCCCGAACGCCCAGCTGGAGCGGTTCGGGCAGGTCATGCAGGCCGTGCTGCGCAAGCTGACCTCGGACACGCAGGGCGCGACGACCACCGTGCAGACGCTCGGGATGATCATCGAGCCGCCGCTGACCGACAAGGACCTCGGCGCCTTCCTCGCCAAGCTCGCCGACCTCGCCAAGGGCGGCGACTACAAGACGGCCCTGCTGCCCGTCCAGACCGACGGCACGCTGAGCGCACAGGCGAGCGCCGGCGTCGTCAAGGACGTCCTCGGCGGCACCGCCAAGAGCCCCGACAAGGACGCCGCCGTCCGCGTGTCGGTCCGCAACGCCAGCGGCGTCAAGGGCAACACCGACAAGGCCCGGGTGGTGCTGCTGAACGGCGGCTTCACCTTCCTGGAGGGCGGTTCGGCGTCCACCGCGGCCACGTCCGAGGTCGTCTACGCCGACGCCGCCGACAAGGACAACGCCACCGAGGTCGCCAAGACCCTGGGCCTTTCCTCCGCAGCGGTCACCAAGGGCGACGTGTCCGCGAACGCGGACGTCACGGTGGTCCTCGGCCAGGACTACGAACCGTCGTCCTCGTAGCAGGCGAAGCGCCGGGGCACTCCACGTCAGCCGTTAATCACGTGGGGTGCTGTCGGCGGTCCATGAGACCCTTGAGGTCAACTGACCGCCGACCCGAAAGCCTTGTAGTGACCGCTACCGACCGTTCTCTCGAGCTCGTCACCACCGCCGCCCAGGCGGCCGCCGACAAGCTCGCGCACGACATCATCGCCTACGACGTCAGCGACGTCCTGTCGATCACAGATGCCTTCCTGCTGGCCTCCGCGCCCAACGACCGCCAGGTCAAGTCGATCGTCGACGAGATCGAGGAGCGGCTCCTGAAGGAGCTCGGCGTCAAGCCGGTGCGCCGTGAGGGCGACCGCGAGGCCCGCTGGGTGCTGCTCGACTACGTCGACATCGTCGTGCACGTCCAGCACAGCGAGGAGCGTGTCTTCTACGCCCTGGAGCGGCTGTGGAAGGACTGCCCCGAGCTCGAGCTGCCCGACGACGCCAAGGCCACCCGCGGCAAGGCCGCGGAGCACGCCAAGCTGCAGGCCGACGAGGAGGCCGCCGAGCTGGGTGGTGAGTGGCGGTGAGCGCCACCGGCGAGGTGACCGCGGGCGGGCCCGGCCGGGGCCGCCGCGTCATCCTGTGGCGGCACGGCCAGACCTCCTGGAACGTGGAGCGCCGCTTCCAGGGCACCACCGACGTCGCCCTCAACGAGGCCGGCATCTCCCAGGCCCGCCGCGCCGCCCGGCTGCTCGTCTCCCTCAAGCCCGACGCGATCATCGC
Source organism: Streptomyces sp. T12 (assembly GCF_028736035.1). Classification (NCBI taxonomy): domain Bacteria; kingdom Bacillati; phylum Actinomycetota; class Actinomycetes; order Kitasatosporales; family Streptomycetaceae; genus Streptomyces; species Streptomyces sp. T12. Next base: position 3,394,627 of record NZ_CP117866.1, on the reverse strand, counting down.
CTCCGACCTTCAGCGCGCCGCGAACACGGCCGCCGAGCTGGCCGCGCTCACCGGCCTGGAGGTGACGCACGACGAGGGCCTGCGCGAGACCTACGCGGGCGTCTGGCAGGGCCTGACGCACGACGAGATCATCGAGCGCCACGGCGAGGAGTACGCCGCGTGGAAGCGCGGTGAGCCGGTGCGCCGCGGCGGCGGCGAGCTGGAGACCGAGGTCGCCGAGCGCGCCGCCCCGGTGGTCCTCCGGCACGCCGAGAAGCTGCCCGACGACGGCACGCTCGTCGTGGTCAGCCACGGCGGCACGATCCGGACGACCATCGGCCGCCTCCTCGGCCTGGAGCCCCGGTACTGGGAGAGTCTCGGCGGCCTCACCAACTGCTGCTGGTCCGTCCTGGGCGAGGGCGCCCGCGGCTGGCGTCTGCTGGAGCACAACGCCGGCACCCTGCCGGAGCCCGTGCTCGGCGACGACGACTGACGCCGGAGGTCCCGGCCGGGACGACCCGGGACCCGGATTTCACTTTCCGGCAGGTCGCAGGCTAAAGTTCTTCTTGTTCGCCCCGCCGAGCGGGAGCGGAAACATCATGCGGCTTCGCCGCGTGACCAGGGGCTATAGCTCAGTTGGTAGAGCGCCTGCATGGCATGCAGGAGGTCAGGAGTTCAATTCTCCTTAGCTCCACAGCGAGACAATAAGATCCCGCCGATCCCTTCGATCGGCGGGATCTTCTGGTATCCGCGGCGGGCGCCCGGATCAACGGCCGGGCTTCCGTGGCCGGTTCACGCGCGGCACTCGCCTCGCTGAACTGTTCGGGTCCGGCTTGAGTCACTTGGGCCTCGCAGGCGTATACCTCTCAGGAGACGCTCGGGGTGCGTGTTCGCTCGGTTCGTACGGTCGCGGAGGCTGCCGTGTCCGGACTGGTACTGAGGCGTCGCTGACCGTATTGGTCCGGCCGTGGCAGAATCAAACGGCCGGAAGGGAGCGCGGCCCGACGGGAGGGAGTAGTGATGCCTGCGAGCATCCTCGGAGAGGTCGGTCACCTCTTCGAAGCAGCCTTGACACGGGATACGATCACCCGCCTCAGCTGCCCTTCCTGCGGCTCCGTCCATGTCGCCCAGCTCCTCGGGGACAACGGCGGAATTTCCTACGTGTGCACGGCCTGCGGCCACAGCTGGAGCTGATCGATGGGTGCACACAGGCGAAAGTGCGACTGGTGCGGCAGCGGAACGCCGATCGTCCGTGACATGGAACCGGTGAACCCCGACTACCAGTACTGGTGCGAGGAATGCGCGCGGGCGCTGATCATAAAAGGCGATCCGATCGAGACGTACCGTGAACTCGAGGGCGAACCGATCTACGGCCGTCTCCTCGAAGAACACTGCACGCTCAAGCGCTTCTATTCCTTCGTCACGGCTTGATCTTCGGCGCGTCCTGACCGGGGCCGGGGTCCCTGAAAGCGACCCCGGCGATCACGAGGAAAAGGCAACCCGCTGTCCCGTAGAGGGCGGACAACGTCAACTCGATGCCGCTTTGGCGCAGTTCGTGCCGCCCCGGGCCGTGCGGCACCCACCACAGGGCGTACGAGGAGAAGACCAGCAGCGCGCTCACGGCGGCGGCCCGGTACGCGTGCGTGCCGAGGAGCAGGACGACCGGCAGGCACCAGACCCAGTGGTGCGACCAGGACACCGGGCTGACGAGCAGCGCCGTCACCGCGCATGACGTCACCGCCCAGGACCGCCGTCCGCGCAACTCCGCCGCCACGGCCACGCCCAGCCCTGCCGCGCCCACCACGGCCGCCGTGAGGATCCAGGCGGCCCCGGGCTCCGGAGTGTGCAGCAGCCGCGCGAGAACGCCGCGCAGGGCCTGGTTCGCGGTGTCCTCGGCGTGCCCGACGCGCCCCGCCGCGAACACCATGCGGCTCCAGAAGTGCCAGGAGTCGTACGGCAGTACGGCCGCGGTCGGCAGGGTCGCCCCGATGAACCAGGCGGCCGCCATGCGCGCGTGGCGCAGCCAGGGCCCGCCGGAGCCGTGCCGGTGCCGGGCCACGAGGCCGGTGACGAGCAGGAACACCGCGAACAGGGCGGGCGTCAGCTTGACGGCCGCCGCGAGCCCGATGCCGATGCCGGCCCAGCGGTCTCCTGGGCGCCGTGACAGATCCCACAGCACCAGGACGGCGAGCAGCAGGTTGATCTGCCCGTACCGCAGTGTCGTCCACACCGGCTCGCACCACACGGCCACCGCCGCGACCCACCAGACGCTCTCCACGCGCGCGTGCCCGACCAGTCGTAGCGACAGCCGGACGAACACCACGAGCAGCGCGAGGTTCCCGGCCGTGCCCAGGGTGCGCAGGGCCGCCGTGTCGAGGAGCGTGAGCGGAGTGAACAGCAGGGCCGCGAACGGCGGGTAGGTGGTCGGCAGTCGGGCGGCCGTCGTCCGCAGCGCGTACAGGTCGCCTCCGGCCCTTACGGTCGCGCCCTCGGCCCGGTACACCATCAGGTCGATCATCGACACGTGCGCGGCCCGCTGGGTCATCCAGAACGCGGCGAAGGAGACCAGGCAGGCACCCATGGCGACCGGCGCTCGACGGTGCACTTTGGGTGGCGCGATCACGGTCACGGAACCCGACATTAGTGCCCGTATCGGCGCGAACTGGAAACGATTTGGTGCTGCACCAGGTCGACCGGTAATGTTGGCGTCGCCGCCGGGGAAGCCCGGAGGAACATGGCACGGGGCTATAGCTCAGTTGGTAGAGCGCCTGCATGGCATGCAGGAGGTCAGGAGTTCAATTCTCCTTAGCTCCACAGCAGATCCCGCCGGATCGGTTCGATCCGGCGGGATCTTTTCGTTTGTTCGCAGCCCGTCGCTTTCAGATGCGGTCATGGAAATGAGGGGCCGTCCGGATCGGATGGCCCCTCTACGCGTGCGTGCCCGGGTTCGGGACGCCTCAGCGGCCCAGGGCGCGCCTGCCGCGGCCCTGGGAGAGGACCGGCAGGTTGTTGCGGGAGGAGTCCTGCGCGCGGGTGTCCTCCTCGATGCGCAGGGCGAGGGCGGGGCAACGGCGTACCGCACGCAGGGCCTTGGCCTCGGCGTAGCGCGGCACCTTCGCCTGGGCGACGGTCGGGAAGCCGTCGGCGCCGAGCTGGAAGACCTCCGGGAGGATGTCCGCGCACAGGCCGTGGCCGCGGCACAGCGTCCAGTCGACGTAGATCTTCTGGCGGCTGGGGCCGTTCTCCTCCGCCTCGGCGCCGCCCGGGATGCCCGAAGGCGCCCTGCCGCCCTCGAAGAGCGGCAGAACGCCCTCCACGGGCCGTCCGCAGCCGTTGCCGAGGACGTGTGCCGCGAGGTCGTCGGTGAATGCCTTGATGGTCGACTCCAGGAACATCGCGGAGCCGTCCGGGTGCGAGCACGCGCCGCGCCGCTTGACGTTCTTGGCGACCTGCTTGAGCGCCTCCAGGGCGGCGGGGCCACCGCCGTTGAGGATGTCCTCCAGGCCGCGCGCGGCGGCCGGCAGACCGAGGTAGCAGGGGCCGCACTGGCCCGCGCTCTCCTCGGCCAGCCACTGCGCCACCCGCAGCGACTCGCCCAGCGGGCAGGTCTCCTGAGTGATCGGCAGGATCGCGCCGGCGCCGAGTGCGCCGCCCACCGCGTCCAGGGAGTTGCGGGAGACGATCGCCTCGTTGACCGTCGCCGCGTCGATCCACTTGCCGTGGTAGCCGCCGGTCAGCACGCCCTGCGGGACGGGCGGGGCGCCGGCGAGCTGGAGGACGTAGCGCAGCGGTACGCCCGTGGGCACCTCGATGACCATCGGGCGGGCGACCGCGCCGGAGACCGTGAGCATGACGGTGCCCGGCTCGTCGTACAGACCGGTGTTGCCGTAGCGCTCCGGGCCGATGCGGGCGGCGATGGCGAGCTGCGCGAACGTCTCGGCGTTGGACAGCAGGGTCGGGGCGCCGCCGACGCCGTTCTGCGAGGCGCTGACCTTGCGGCCGGGCGGGATGGCCGGGCCGCCGTCGATGGAGCGGATCAGGGAGGCGGCGGCGCCGGTGACCATGCGCACGGGGTTGCGCTGGACGAACGCGCGTAGCGCGGACCGACGGCTGTTGCTGAGACCGCGCTCGGCGAGGGCGGCTTCCATGGAGCGCTGAGTCGATTCCCGGGTGACCCCCACCACGAGCGTGCGGGCACCCAGGGCCTCGGCGCACAGCAGCGCGCCGTCCAGGATGAGATGCGGGGCACGGTTGATCATCACCGTGTCCTTGCGGCAGGCCGGTTCGTCCTCACTGCCGTTGACGACGACGACCGGCCGTACGCCGCGCTTGATCGCCGCCTCGGCGACCGAGCGCAGTTTCTTGTGGAAGGGGAAGCCCGCGCCGCCGCGGCCCTTCAGGTTGATGTTCTCGGCGAGCTTCGCGAGTTGCTCGCCGCCCATCGGTTCGAGCGGCCCGTGCACCTTCAGATGCATGGGCAGATCGAGTCTTTCGACAAGGTCGAAGCCCGACGTCAGCTGGGGAAGGCCGACGACGCGGACTTCGGGGACGTCGGGCAGGGCCTCGTTCACTTAAAGCCTCCGGAAGGCGTGTTCCAAGGTTCGCCCGAACCCGGTGCGTCGAAGTCGTAGGGGGCACCGGGGAATGTTTCAGTGGCGGGACCGCTGTTGTTGTACGTGTCGTCCTGGTTGTACGTACCGAAGACGGCGTTCGTCTCAGAGGTGTCGTACACATCACTCGAGCCGTAGCCCGAGGCGCCCGAATTGCCATAGACGGGGATGTTGTATCCCGTGTCGTTGAGCGGGTCGTAGGACGACCGGGGCGCCTCGCCCACGGGTGGCGGGGACGGGATCGGCCAGCTGCCCGAGGTGCTGCCCGAGCCGTCGACGCGCGGGATCGCCTCCGTCGGCTGCATGTCCAGGGGCAGGTCCATGCGTGAGGTCTGGTCGGTCATGTAGGGCTGCTGCCGACCCTGGGAGCGGGGTGAGACGGCGCGGTAGGCGGCGGCGAAGCCGCCCGTGGACTCCGCCGCGGAGGGAGCCGTGGAGGGCATGCCGGGCAGCGGGCCCGTCCGCTCGTCGCGCGAGGGCCGTGACGGGCGCTGGTTGTCGTAGCCCGGCAGCGCGGACCCGGACGCGGCCCGCGCGCGGCTCTCCTCCAGGTCCTCGCGGGCCCCGGCTTCGTTGCCGATGATCTGGGCGAGCCGGTCGGCGAACTTGCGCTTGACGGGGCGCGGGGAGGCGCGCAGCGCGAGGGCCGCGGCGACGGCGACCACGCACAGCTCGTAGCAGACCATGAAGAACGTCTTCGCGGGACGGCCGGCGAACAGGCCGTGGATCAGGGCCGCGCACCAGGCCGGGTAGGCCAGCATGTGCATCGCGCGCCAGCGCGCCGCGACCGGCGCCGGGGAGGCGAACTGGTTGCGCAGGGCGCCGGTGACACCCACGAAGATCATGAGCAGGGCGGCCAGGGACCCCAGGCCGATGAGGAAGGCGCTGCCCGGGATCTCGTCGCCGCCGGCGAACACCAGGCTGAAGGGGATCAGCGCGGCGATCGGGCTGGCGTGGTCCAGCGCCAGCTTCACGCCGATGTGCACCAGGAGGAACGCGATCGAGGCCACGGCCGTCACCCGGTGGATGCCCTGCGCGATGATCCGCTGGCGGGTGTTGAGGATCATCCGGTCCTGGGCGACGAGGCCCCAGATGACCGAGCAGGTGAGGCAGACGAGTGACAGGACGCCGGCACCGAAGTTGAGGAACTCCTGGAGCCAGGTGCCGCCGAGCAGCACAACCAGGGGGATGAGCAGCAGAACAGCAGCGGTCGCCACCCCGTAGGCCGACCGGCCCGTCCTGGGGAGCGAACTGTTACTACGACGAGGGTTCATGGGGGCAACTCCGAGCGGTTCGGGAAGGCGGTCCCGCTGCCGCACTCTAAGTGGCTCCATACCGGGGGGTACGGCGTTTGAGTTATTGCGTTGTTATCTACGGGCTGCGAGGGGCTTGCGTTGTCCCTTAGCGACTGTTACGCCAGGTAACAATTGAAGGTTGTTCAGCTTTTCCAGGTCTTCACAACCCTCAGGTACGGAACTCAGGGTGCGGTTGTTCACGCGCACCCCCGTCCGGAAGCCGTCGCGCCCCCGCTGAAAGGTCGTCGCGACGCGCTCCGGCGCTGCGGTACCCTGACGCCATGCGTGCCGTACGCCTTCTGCTTAGCGAGCCGCGCTGATCAGTCCCGACCCCGGGCCACCCGGATGGTCGGAATCGGCGCGGCGTCCCCTCCTGTGCGAGGGGTTTTTTCGTTTCCGGAGAACCGCAGCCGCTGGCAGAGACGACCGATGGAGCTTTGAGGATCATGAGCGAGACGAACCCTGCTGTCACCGCCGAGGTGGCCGCGCCGCACCGCTACACGGCGGCCATGGCCGCCGAGATCGAGGCGCGCTGGCAGGACTTCTGGGATGCCGAGGGTACGTACGCCGCTCCGAACCCCAAGGGCGACCTGGCGGGCGACTCCGAGGTCGTCGCCCGGCCCAAGAAGTTCATCATGGACATGTTCCCGTACCCCTCCGGTGCGGGCCTGCACGTCGGTCACCCCCTGGGGTACATCGCCACCGACGTCTTCGCGCGCTTCCAGCGCATGACCGGCCACAACGTCCTGCACACCCTGGGCTTCGACGCCTTCGGCCTGCCCGCCGAGCAGTACGCCGTGCAGACCGGCACGCACCCGCGCGTGTCCACCGAGGCCAACATCGAGAACATGAAGTCCCAGCTGCGCCGGCTGGGCCTGGGCCACGACAAGCGCCGGTCGTTCGCCACGATCGACCCGGACTACTACAAGTGGACCCAGTGGATCTTCCTGCAGATCTTCAATTCCTGGTACGACGACGAGGCGAAGAAGGCCCGCCCGATCTCCGAGCTGGTCGCCGCCTTCGAGTCCGGTGAGCGTGCCGTACCGGGGCACACGCGCGCGTGGAGCGAGCTGAGCGCCACCGAGCGCGCCGACGTCCTGAGCGGGTTCCGCCTGGCGTACGCCTCCGACGCGCCGGTCAACTGGTGCCCCGGCCTGGGCACCGTGCTGGCCAACGAGGAGGTCACTGCCGACGGCCGCTCCGAGCGCGGCAACTACCCGGTCTTCAAGGCCAAGCTGCGCCAGTGGAACATGCGCATCACCGCCTACGCCGACCGGCTGCTGGACGATCTGGACGCGCTGGACTGGCCCGAGGCCATCAAGCTGCAGCAGCGCAACTGGATCGGCCGCTCCGAGGGCGCCCGCGTCGACTTCCCGATCGACGGCGAGCACATCACCGTCTTCACCACGCGCCCCGACACCCTGTTCGGCGCGACCTACATGGTGCTGGCGCCCGAGCACCCGCTGGTCGAGAAGTTCACCCCGCAGGCCTGGCCCGAGGGCACCCACGACGTCTGGACCGGCGGTCACGCGACCCCTGCCGAGGCCGTCGCCGCCTACCGCGCCCAGGCCGCCTCGAAGTCCGACGTCGAGCGGCAGGCCGAGGCCAAGGACAAGACCGGCGTCTTCATCGGCTCGTACGCGACCAACCCGGTCAACGGCGAGAAGATCCCCGTCTTCATCGCCGACTACGTCCTGATGGGCTACGGCACCGGCGCGATCATGGCTGTCCCGGCGGGCGACCAGCGCGACTTCGAGTTCGCGCGCGCCTTCGAGCTGCCGATCCACTGCATCGTCGAGCCGACGGACGGCCGGGGTACGGACACCTCGACGTGGGAGGACGCCTTCGCGTCGTACGACGCGAAGATCATCAACTCCACCGGTGAGGGTGTCTCCCTGGACGGCCTGGGCGTCGCCGAGGCCAAGGCGCGCATCACCGAGTGGATGGAGCACCAGGGCATCGGCGAGGGCACGGTCAACTTCCGGCTGCGCGACTGGCTGTTCAGCCGTCAGCGCTACTGGGGCGAGCCCTTCCCGATCGTCTACGACGAGGACGGCATCGCCCACTCCCTGCCCGAGTCGATGCTGCCGCTGGAGCTGCCCGAGGTCGAGGACTACTCGCCGCGCACCTTCGACCCGGACGACGCCGACACCGAGCCCGAGACGCCGCTGTCGCGCAACGAGGAGTGGGTCAACGTCACGCTGGACCTGGGCGACGGCCCGAAGCGGTACCGGCGTGAGACCAACACCATGCCCAACTGGGCCGGTTCCTGCTGGTACGAGCTGCGCTACCTGGACCCGCACAACAGCGAGCAGCTGGTCGACGCGGAGATCGAGCAGTACTGGATGGGCCCGCGCGAGGGCCAGCCGCACGGCGGCGTCGACCTGTACGTCGGCGGCGCCGAGCACGCCGTCCTGCACCTGCTGTACGCCCGTTTCTGGTCCAAGGTGCTGTTCGACCTGGGGCACGTCTCGTCCGCGGAGCCGTTCCACAAGCTGTTCAACCAGGGCATGATCCAGGCCTATGTCTACCGCGACAGCCGTGGCATCGCGGTGCCGGCCGCCGAGGTGGAGGAGCGCGACGGCGCGTACTACTACCAGGGCGAGAAGGTCTCCCGGCTGCTGGGCAAGATGGGCAAGTCCCTGAAGAACGCGGTCACTCCGGACGAGATCTGCGCGGAGTACGGCGCCGACACGCTGCGCCTGTACGAGATGGCGATGGGCCCCCTGGACGTGTCCCGGCCGTGGGACACGCGCGCGGTGGTGGGCCAGTTCCGGCTGCTGCAGCGGCTGTGGCGCAACGTCGTCGACGAGACCACCGGTGAGCTGACGGTGGCCGACGCCGAGCCCGACGAGGACACGCTGCGTGCCCTGCACAAGGCGATCGACGGGGTGCGCGGGGACCTGGAGGGCATGCGGTTCAACACTGCCATCGCCAAGGTCACCGAGCTGAACAACCACCTGACCAAGGCGGGCGGGGCGGTGCCGCACTCGGTCGCCGAGGCGCTGGTGCTGATGGCCGCGCCGCTGGCCCCGCACATCGCCGAGGAGCTGTGGCGCAGGCTGGGCCACGAGGACTCGGTGGTGCACCAGGACTTCCCGGTGGCCGACCCGGCGTACGTCGTCGACGAGACCGTCACCTGTGTCGTGCAGATCAAGGGCAAGGTCAAGGCCCGCCTGGAGGTCTCGCCGGCCATCTCCGAGGAGGAGCTGGAGAAGGTCGCGCTGTCCGACGAGAAGGTCGTGGCGGCGCTGGACGGCGCGGGGATCCGCAAGGTGATCGTGCGGGCACCGAAGCTGGTGAACATCGTTCCGGCGTAGGCCTTCGGCGATCGGGCCGGTTCGGACGTGGGCTCGGTGGTCGCCGTGAGGGTGGCGGACGGCTCAGGGGCTGCCGTGAGCGCAGCGGAAGGCTCAGGGGCTGCCTGAGCGTGGTGATTGGCTCGGGGTGATCCCCTACGGGCAGGTTCGGGGTTCTGTTGGAACTCCGGGCCTGCCCGCTGCGTTTACCGTTGAAGAGTGACGCGGTGTGCGTCGCGACCGGTCGGAGGAGGAGCTCGTGGAAGCAGTGATCGCAGTTGTCGCCCTGCTTTTCGTGCTCTTCGTCGTGCTCGGCGCGTATGCCACGGTGAAGGTGGTCGGTGCCGCCAAGCGCCGCGTCGACGAAACCATCACCCACGCCCGGCGTACGGTCGAGGACCACACCCTGCGGGCCAAGTCCTTCGCCCAGCCGGGCCCGGTCGGCGAGATCGCCCAGCTGCGGCTGAAGCTGCGTACCTCCATGCGGGCCACCCAGGACGCGCTGCGCGCGGGCGAGGACGAGTCCCTCAAGGAGTCCCTCGGCCTCTTCCAGCGCCTCAGCGCGCACGGGCACGAACTGGACGCCGAACTGCGGCGCCTGGAGTCCGAGCCGGACCGCGCGACGCTCGGCGAGCGGCTGCCCGACCTGCGCGAGCGCACCGAGCGCATCGTCCAGTCCGCGGATGCGCTGCGCTGGGCGGCCCGCGACCGGGCCCACCGCTTCGCCGGCGACGACCTGGACAGCCTCAGCGCGCAGATCGACGTGGAGACCGGCGCCCTGCGGCACTGGCAGACCACGGAGCCCTCGTCGTCGACGCCGCCGCCCCCGTGGCCGGAGGCCCCGGCCACCGAGGCCGCCGCGACGACCGAGCAGACCTGGCCGGACAGCCCTCAGTCCCAGCGGGCCGAGGAGCCTACGCGGCCCGCCATCACGCCGCCCGGCCCTCGCCCGACCTACCCCTGGCAGAAGAAACCCCGCCCCGAGAGCACGACTTGAGGACGGCTGAGCACGCGCTGATCCGGTCAAGGCATTCCCAGGTGAACGGGGTCGGTCTGCCGCCCGGGCGCTACGCCAGGTAACCTCCAGCTCATGTCCCGCCATGTCGCGATCGTCACCGATTCAACGGCCTACCTGCCGCCGCGGACGATGGAGCGCCACGGCATCACCGCGGTACCCCTGACCGTGGTCGTCGGCGGCCAGGCGCTGGACGAGGGCACCGAGATCTCGACCCGTTCCCTCGCCCAGGCGTTGCAGAAGCGACGCCCTGTCACCACCTCGCGCCCCAGCCCTCAGGTCTTCGCGGAGCATTACCGCAAGGTCGCCGAGTCCGGCGCCACCGGCATCGTCTCCCTGCACCTGTCCGCCGAGCTCTCCGGCACCTACGACGCGGCGGTCCTCGCGGCGCGCGAGGCACCGGTGCCGGTGCGGGTCGTGGACACCGGGATGGTCGCCATGGCGCTCGGCTTCTGCGCGCTCGCCGCGGCCGAGGCGGCGGAGACGGGCGGCACGGTGGACGAGGCCGTCACGGCCGCGGAGAAGCGGGCCGGGGGTACGGCCGCCTACTTCTACGTCGACACCCTCGACTATCTGCGCCGCGGTGGCCGTATCGGTGCCGCACAGGCGTTGTTGGGGTCCGCGCTCGCGGTGAAGCCGCTGCTGCAGCTGGAGGGCGGCCGGATCGGACCGCTGGAGAAGGTACGGACGGCGTCCCGGGCGATCGCCCGCCTCGAGGAGATCGCGGCCGAGCGGGCGGGCAGCGCGCAGGTCGACATCGCGGTGCACCATCTCTCCGCCCCTGACCGGGCGTCGGCGCTGGCGGATCGTTTGCGGGCGCGGGTGCCGGGGTTGGCTGAGCTGCATGTGAGTGAGGTCGGGGCGGTGATCGGGGCGCATACCGGGCCCGGGTTGTTGGGGGTTGTGGTTTCGCCGCGGTGAAGGGGTTGGTCGCGGTGGCGGGCTCTTTGGGGGCCGTCACTCGTGTGGGTGGTGGAGATATCCACAACTGGGCGGTAATCCCCGGGAATTGAGCAAGATCATCGCGAGTGTGGCGAGGTGTCCGATCCTCGTCGCATGGCACTTCGATCACGCACTTGCACCACGACGCCAACCAGTGGCCCGGGCCGAGGCCCCCACTCCGACGGCCGCGCCCGCCACCGACGACGCATGCATGTCCGGGGGCGGGCACGGCAGAACCACGCGTCGGCGGAGGAGTTACGGCGCAGGGCGGAGGTGATTTTCGCCGAACGGGCCGGAGAGTGGCGGGAGTCGGGAGCGGGGACGCCGTCGAGCGGGGAGGAGTATGCCCCGGGTTCGGGTTCGGGTTCCGGTTCGGGGGTGGGGACGGGGGCGGGGGCGGAAGCTGCCTCGCGTGGACCGCGTGGACTCATTTGGGAGGCGCCCGGTTGGCGTGCGGGGGCTGAGGAGTCGGAAGCGGACCTGAGTGGCGCGCCGCGCGCTCGGGCGGCCGTGGGCATGGATGATCGGTACGCCGACTGGTCCGCGGGCTTGGGTGGGCCGCGTGTTGGTGCGGCGAGGCGTACGGATGTTTCGCGGGCTGATGTTTCGCGGGCTGATGTGCCGCGCTCTGAGGTGGCGCTGGGCTCTGGTGTGCTGCTGGGCTCCGGTGTACCGCGCGGTGATACGGCGGTCGGCCCGGACGTGCCGGATGCCGGCGAGGGTGCCGGTACCAGTGCCAGTGCCGGTGCCGCTGCCGGGGCCGGTGACGTGGGTGCTGGGGACTGGCGGGCGCGGGTCGGGCCGGCTCTGCGGGAGCGGATGCCGGTGTGGTTGCAGGCGAGGTGTGGGTTGGAGCGGCGGAGCGTGGTCGCGCTCACCGTGGTCCTCGTCCTTGCCGCCGGGTTCGCCGTGCAGCACTTCTGGGCCGGTCGGGCGCAGTCCGTGCGGGCGCCCGAGGTGGTGCGGGCTGTGGCCCCGCTCGCAGGAGGGGAGCTGGGCAAGGAGGCCGTGGCGGGTGCGTCGAAGGCCGATGCGCCGGGTGCCGTGGGCACGGCCGCGGCGGAGATCGTCGTGGACGTCAGCGGCAAGGTGCGCGAGCCGGGGATCCATCGCCTGCCGGCCGGCTCGCGGGTCGCCGACGCACTGCGTGTGGCCGGTGGGGTGCGTCCCGGCACGAACACCGACGGCCTCAACCGGGCCCGGTTCCTGGTGGACGGCGAGCAGGTGCTCGTCGGTGGTACGGCTGCCGCCCCCGGGGCCGCTGCGGGCACGGGCTCGGCAGGTGCGGCGGTCGCCGGGGCCGCACCTGCCGGGCCGGTCTCACTCAACACGGCCACCGTGGACCAGCTCGACACCCTCCCGGGCGTGGGCCCGGTGCTGGCCCAGCACATCATCGACTACCGCACCCAGCACGGTGGCTTCCGTTCGGTGGACGAGCTGCGCGAGGTCAATGGCATCGGCGACCGCCGTTTCGCCGATCTACGGAATCTCGTACAGCCATGAGGCACGACGTCCGCGCACCCGACCTCGTGCCTTCCCGCGCCGCCGTTCACGCCGCCTCGGGAAACCGGCTCGGCGCCTCCCACCCTCGACAGGAAGGACCGACGGACCTCCGACTCGTCCCACCCGCGCTCGCCGCCTGGGCGACGGCGGCGCTGATGCTTGACGCCCCCACGGTGTGGGTGGGGGGTGCGGTGGTCGTATGCCTGGTCACGGCGGGCGTACTGCTGCTGGTGCGGCGCGGTGGGGTGGGTGATGGTCGTGCGGCGGGGTCTGGGGTGGGTTCCGTGGCCGGGCTGGACTCCGTGCATGGGCGGGATTCCGTGCACAGGCAGGACTCCGTGGCCGGGCGGGATTCCGTGCCCGGGCGGGATTCCGTGCCAGGGCACTTCACGCGGCCGCGTAGGCAGGGCTCAACGCCCCTGCGACTCACTTGGCCGCGTACCTCCGTCGCCGCTGTCCTGCTCTGCGTCGCCGCGGCCGCCGTCTCCGCCGGGCTGCACGGGGCCGATCTGCGGCGGGGCCCGGTGCCCGGGCTGGCGCGGGAGTACGCCACCGTGACCGCCGAGGTCGAGGTCACCTCCGACCCCCGGCTCACCCGGCCCCGGGTCAAGGGGGATCACATGGCGCCGACCGCCGTGCTGATCAACGCGGACGTACGGCGCGTAGAGGAGGCGCACGGCACGGCGGTGATGACGCGGGCCCCGGTGCTGATGATCGTCGACGCGGCGCCGAGGTCCTCTGAGGCGGGGGACGTGGACGGGATGCCGAGGCCCTATGGGTCCGGGGATGTCGACGGGGCGCCGAGGTTTCCTGGGTCTGGGGATGTCGATGGGGCACTGAGGCCCCCTGGGGCTGAGGACGTCGACGAGGCGTCGCCGCCTGGTACCGGCCGACGTTCGCCCTGGCTGAGGCTCCTGCCCTCCACGCGGCTACGGGTGACCGCGACGCTGGCGCCCGCGCTGGCCGACGGGGACCGAATCGCTGCCGTACTGCGGGTGCGGGACCCGGCGGTGCCGGAGATCGTGGGGGAGCCGTCGGCGGCGCAGCGGCTGGCGGGGCGGTTGCGGGCCGGGCTGCGGGAGGCGACCGACGGGCTGCCGGCGGACGCGCGGGCGCTGCTGCCGGGGCTGGTGGTGGGCGACACCTCGCGGATCACTCCGGAACTGGACGAGGCGTTCAAGGAGACCGACCTCGCGCACACGCTCGCCGTCTCCGGCAGCAACCTGACGATCATCCTCGCCCTGCTGATCGGCCCGCCCGGCATGTCCCAGCTGGTCGAGCGCCGTGGTCTCGCGCCCCGCCTCGGCATCTCCCTGCGGACGACCGCGCTGCTCGGCGGAGTGCTCACCCTCGCGTTCGTCGTCGTGTGCCGACCGGACCCGAGCGTGCTGCGGGCCGCGGCCTGCGGAGCCGTCGCCCTGCTGGCCCTGGCGACCGGACGCCGTAGATCACTGATCCCGGCGCTGGCGACGGCCGTACTGCTGCTGGTGCTGTACGACCCGTGGCTGGCCCGCAGTTACGGCTTCCTGCTCTCCGTGCTCGCCACGGGCGCCCTGCTCACGCTCGCGCCCCGCTGGAGCGCGGCGCTGCGGCGGCGCCGGGTGCCGCCGCGGTTGGCCGAGGCGCTGGCCGCCGCGGCTGCCGCGCAGGCGCTGTGCGCGCCGGTCGTGGCGGTGCTGTCGGCCCGGGTGAGCCTGGTGGCGGTGCCGTGCAATCTGCTCGCGGAGTTCGCGATCGCACCGGCCACTGTGCTGGGATTCGCGGCGCTGGCGGCGGCACCGCTCGCGATGCCGTTGGCCAAGGTGCTGGCCTGGTGTGCGAGTTGGCCGACCGGGTGGATCGCGGATGTCGCCCGTACGGGCGCCGCACTGCCCGGGGCGGGAGTGGACTGGCCCGGCAGCTGGACCGGCGCGGCGCTGCTCGCCGTCGCGACGGTGGTCCTCCTGCTCGTCGGCCGACGACTGCTGCGGCACCCCTGGTGGTGCGGTGTCTGCGGGGCGCTGCTCCTGCTGGTGGTCCTGCAGCCGCCACCGCTGACCAGGGTGGTCACGGGGTGGCCGCCGCCCGGGTGGCGGTTCGCGATGTGTGACGTGGGGCAGGGCGATGCGACGGTGCTGGCGGCGGGCGAGGGGACGGGCGTGGTCGTGGACGCCGGACCCGACCCGACACTGGTCGACCGGTGCCTGCGCACGCTCGGGATCACCAGGATCCCGCTCGTCGTGCTGACCCACTTCCACGCCGACCATGTGGCGGGCCTGCCCGGCGTGCTGCGCGGGCGTGCGGTGGGCGCGATCGAGACGACGGGGCACGAAGAGCCCGTGGACCAGGTGGAGTTCGTACGTGGGGAGGCAGCCGCCCGGCGCATTCCGGTGACGCGGGCTGCCGCCGGGGAGGAGCGGCGTACCGGGGCACTGAGCTGGCAGGTCGTCTGGCCGCCGGCACACCCCGCCCTGGCCCCGGACGGCCCGAACGACTCCAGTGTCACCCTGCTCGTCCGCTCGGCCGGGCTGCGGCTCCTGCTGCTCGGGGATCTCGAACCCCCGGCCCAGCGAGCGCTGTTGCGATCGCCGTCGGGGGCGCTGCTGGGCGGCGTGGACGTGCTCAAGGTCGCCCACCACGGCTCGGCGTACCAGGACCCCGAGCTCATACGCAGGGCGGCGCCGCGGCTGGCACTGATCAGTTGTGGTGAGGACAACCCGTACGGACACCCGGCTCCCAGCACCGTCGCGGCGCTGCGGGCGCAGGGCGCGGTGGTGCTGCGGACGGACGAGGACGGGGCGCTGGCGGTCGCGGGTACGGGCGCGGAGCTGCGGGTGGCGGGAGACTGAGGGCATGGATTCCGTTGTGGTTGATGCCTATCTCCGCCGCCTGGGGGTCGAGCACCCGGCGTGGCCTACCGTGGACGTGCTCCGCGAGCTGCATCTGCGCCATCTGCAGACCGTGCCCTTCGAGAACCTGTCGATCCACCTCGGCGAGGAGATCGTGCTGGAGGAGAAGCGGCTGCTGGACAAGGTGGTGGGGGCTGGACGGGGCGGGTTCTGCTACGAACTGAACGGGGCGTTCGGGGCGTTGCTCACCGCGCTGGGTTTCGATGTGACGCTGCTCGCCGCGCGGGTCCACGGGAAGGAGGGGCGGCTCGGGATTCCCTACGACCACATGGCGCTGAAGGTGCGCACGGTGGACGGGGGCACATGGCTGGCGGACATCGGTTTCGGGGCGCACAGTCACTATCCGCTGGCGTTCGAGGCGCGGGGTGAGCAGGTGGATCCGGCGGGTGTGTTCCGGATCGTCGAGGCCGGGCCGGACGCGGCCGGGGTGCGCGGTGGGCACGACGTGGAGGAGGCGGCGGACCTGGACGTCGTCATGGACGGCAGACCGGAGTACCGGCTGGAGCGGCGGCCGCGGGTGCTCGGCGACTTCGTGGCCGGGGCGTGGTGGCACAGCACCTCGCCGGGCTCGCACTTCACGCAGTCGCTGGTGTGCTCGCGGGTGACGGAGGAAGGAGGGCGGATCACGCTCAGCGGGCGCACGTTCAAGGAGACGGCGGCCGACGGGACACGTGAGGAGCGGGAGTTGGGCACGGACGAGGAGGTGCTGCGGGTGTACCGGGAGAGGTTCGGGATCGAGCTGGACCGGGTGCCGACGGTGCGCAAGCCCGACCGGGACGGTTGATAGCGGCCAGTGAGGCTACTCAGGTCGCTCAGGTCGCTCAGGTCGCTCAGGTCGCTCAGGTCGCTCAGGGCGGCGCAGGGCCGCTCGGGGCCACGCCGGCAACTCGTGCGGGGCCCGGCGCAGGTTCGTCTCTCGTGGGTGTCCGAGAATTGCTCCGTGAGTGATGTGAGACATGTGCTGGTGCTGCCCGATCGTGACGCGGCGGAGGAGGTCGCGGAGGCGCTCAGGGAGCGGTTCGGGATCGATGAGGAGCCGCGGCTGGTGCGGGATGCGCTGGCTGGGGAGGACGATGCCGAGGATGCGCAGTGGCTGGTGGTGCTGCGGGACGAGGAGGGGCGGCTGGATCCGGGGAAGCTGGACGAGTTCGCGGGGGAGTGGGACGGCTGGCGGGAGGAGCCGTAGGCCGATCGGTGCCGGTGCCGGCGCAAGCTGGGGGCACGGGTGCAGGCCGGCGGTGACCCGGACGCGCCGCGTTGTCAGTGGCCCGTGCCATGCTTGTCGCGATGGCCAGGAAGACTGCGACTGACGACCTCCTCGCTCCCGTGACTCTCGCCGTGGGTCAGGAGGAGCTGCTGCTCGATCGTGCCGTGCGGGAGGTGGTGGTTGCCGCCAGGGCCGCCGATGCGGACACGGATGTGCGGGATCTGACTCCGGAACAGTTGCAGCCGGGCACGCTGGCCGAGTTGACCAGCCCCTCGCTGTTCGCGGAGCGCAAGGTCGTGGTCGTGCGCAACGCACACGATCTGTCGGCCGACACGATCAAGGACGTGACGGCGTATCTGGGGTCGCCGGCCGAGGAGATCACCCTCGTGCTGCTGCACGCCGGTGGGGTCAAGGGCAAGAAGCTGCTCGACGCCGCGCGCAAGGTGGGGGCGCGGGAGGTCGCGTGCCCGAAGATGACCAAGCCGGCGGATCGGCTGGCGTTCGTGCGCGGTGAGTTCCGGGCGACCGGGCGGTCCGCGACGCCCGAGGCGTGTCAGGCGCTGGTCGACGCCATCGGTAGTGATCTGCGGGAGCTGGCGTCCGCGGTGAGTCAGCTGGTCGCCGATGTCGAGGGGACGATCGACGAGGCCGTCGTCGGACGGTATTACACCGGCCGAGCGGAGGCGTCGAGCTTCACCGTCGCCGACCGGGCGGTCGAGGGGCGGGCGGCGGAGGCGCTGGAGGCGCTGCGGTGGTCCCTTTCCACCGGCGTGGCGCCCGTCATGATCACCAGCGCGCTCGCGCAGGGCGTACGGGCCATCGGCAAGCTGTCCTCCGCACGCGGCGGCCGCCCTGCCGACCTCGCTCGCGAGCTGGGCATGCCGCCCTGGAAGATCGACCGCGTCCGGCAGCAGATGCGGGGATGGACGCCCGACGGAGTGGCGATCGCTCTGCAGGCGGTCGCCGAGGCCGACGCCGGCGTGAAGGGCGGCGGGGACGACCCCGAGTACGCCTTGGAGAAGGCGGTCGTCGCCATTGCGCGAGCGGCGCGGTCGAGGGGGCGGTCCTAGGTCCGCCCGGCGGATCATGCCGTGGCCGCGGGCCTGGCACGCTCTCCCAGCTCTCCCAGCTCTCCCCGCCCTCCCCAAGCTCTTCGAGCGGGGGGCATCCCCCAGCTGCGTCGCCGCCCGTCTCTCACGACCTGATCCGCCGGACAGGCCCCGAGGCCCCGTCGACTCCGTGATCGAGGCGACCGTGGGGACCGAGGTGATCGAGTCGACGAGGTGTCGGTGGAGAGGAGAATCGGGGTATCAGCCGTAACGCATCCATGCGATGGAGAGGTGGCGACGGCCATGGCTGAACACCCGCACGCGGCGCTCGTCCGCAAGGGCTACGACGCCTTCACACGTGGTGACCTGGACAGCATGCGTGGGCTGCTGGCGGGGGACTGCACGTATCACTTCCCCGGCAGCAATGCCCTGTCGGGCGATTACAAGGGTCAGGACGCGGTTCTCGACATGTTCCGGCGGATCTTCGAGGAGACGAACGGGACGTTGCAGGCGGAGCTGCGGCACGTCCTCGTCGACGGCCGGGGGCACGCGGTGTCCCTGCACCACTCCACGGCTGAGCGCCGGGGCAAGCGCATCGAGCAGAACGGGAGCATCGTCTTCCGGATCGTCGGGGACAAGGTCACCGACCTCGACGAGTGCTTCGAGGACCTCGACATGTTGAACAACTTCTGGTCCTGAACCCCTGCCCTGCTCCCACCTGCCCCCACCTGCCCCCCCTGCCCCCCACCTGTCCGAGGGGCCGACCGAGTGATCCAGTGGCCCTTGCCTCCCGGCGGAGGAGAATCGTGCGTATCAGCCGCACCTCGCCGAACTGGGAAAGGTGGCGATCGCCATGGCTGAACACCCTCATGCACAACTCGTCCGCAAGGGCTACGAAGCCTTCTCACGGGGTGACATGGACACCCTGCGCACCCTGCTCTCCGGAGACTGCACGCACCACGTGCCCGGCAGCCACCCGCTCTCGGGTGACTTCAAGGGGCAGGACGCGTGTATCGACATGTACGGTCGGCTGTTCACCGAGACGAACGGGACGTTCCGCGTCGAACTGCGCAACATCCTCGTGGACGGCCGAGGCCATGCCGTGTCCGTGCACGGCTTCACCGCCGAGCGCCAGGGCAAGCGCATAGACGAGAACGGCGCCCTCGTCTTCCGGATCGTCGGAGACAAGGTCACCGACATCGACGAGTGCGTCGAGGACATCGAGAGGGGCAACGAGTTCTGGTCGTGAGCCGTACCCCGTGCATGCCGAAGGCCCCGGCACCCACCCTGGGGAAGGGCGAGGCGCCGGGGCCTTCGGTTGAAGCTGCTGAGCCCGTACCCGCGTGGCGAACGCAGGCCGCGTACAGGCTCGGGGTGCCGGACGGGAGCGGATGAGAGAGGGCCCGCTCGAGTCCCTCCGGCGATCAAATCAAGTGTCAGCCCTTGAGAGCAGAGACCTTCGAAGCCAGCGCCGACTTCTTGTTGGCAGCCTGGTTCTTGTGGATGACGCCCTTGGAGACGGCCTTGTCGAGCTGACGCGCGGCAGCGCGCTGGTACTCGGTGGCCTTCTCGACGTCACCCGCGGCAGCAGCCTCACGGGCCTTGCGGATCGCGGTCTTCAGGGAGGACTTGACGGCCTTGTTGCGCAGCCGAGCCTTCTCGTTGGTCTTGATCCGCTTGATCTGGGACTTGATGTTCGCCACGAATGAGCCTTTTCAGGTTCTGGTACGGGGCCGCACGGGACCCGTACCGGTGATTTTCTGGAGTGTGCCTCGTGCTGAGAGGGCATGAGACACAGCCACCCAGACTACCAGTGGCCCAGCGGACGGCCCAAAACGGTCCCCGGTCGCCGCCCGTGGGACCATGGAAGCTACGTATCGATCCGACCCGAGGCATAAGGCGCCTCAAGAGACAGGACCCTGCGTGCCCGCGACCCCTAACAATGTGCCCGAGCCGAGCCGTACCGACCCGGCTCTGATCCGCAATTTCTGCATCATCGCGCACATCGACCACGGCAAGTCCACCCTCGCCGACCGGATGCTTCAGCTGACCGGCGTGGTCGAGCAGCGGCAGATGCGTGCTCAGTACCTCGACCGGATGGACATCGAGCGCGAGCGCGGCATCACGATCAAGTCCCAGGCGGT
The DNA here is from genome assembly GCF_028736035.1 of Streptomyces sp. T12. NCBI lineage: Bacteria > Bacillati > Actinomycetota > Actinomycetes > Kitasatosporales > Streptomycetaceae > Streptomyces > Streptomyces sp. T12. The sequence goes on along the minus strand of NZ_CP117866.1, from coordinate 3,374,696 downwards.
GCGCCTGCCCTGGGCTCCGACCCACGAGCCCGGCAACACGCACATCCTCAACATGATCGACACCCCGGGGCACGTCGACTTCACCTACGAGGTCTCGAGGTCGCTCGCCGCCTGCGAGGGCACCGTCCTCCTCGTCGACGCCGCCCAGGGCATCGAGGCCCAGACCCTCGCCAACCTCTACCTGGCGATGGAGAACGACCTCACGATCATCCCGGTGCTGAACAAGATCGACCTGCCGGCCGCGCAGCCCGAGAAGTTCGCCGAGGAGCTCGCCAACCTGGTCGGGTGCGACCCCGACGACGTGCTGCGGGTCTCCGCCAAGACCGGTGTCGGTGTCGACGCCCTGCTCGACCGGGTGGTCAAGGAGGTCCCCGCGCCGGTCGGCGTCAAGGACGCCCCCGCCCGCGCGATGATCTTCGACTCGGTCTACGACTCCTACCGCGGTGTCGTGACGTACGTCCGTGTCATCGACGGTCAGCTCAACAAGCGCGAGCGCATCAAGATGATGTCGACGGGCGCCACGCACGAGCTGCTGGAGATCGGGACGAACTCGCCCGAGATGCTCGGCGCCGACGGCCTCGGCGTCGGTGAGGTGGGCTACCTCATCACCGGTGTGAAGGACGTCCGCCAGTCCAAGGTCGGTGACACCGTCACCAGCCAGCAGAAGGGGGCGACGGAGGCCCTCGGCGGGTACAAGGACCCGAAGCCGATGGTCTTCTCCGGTCTGTATCCGCTGGACGGCTCCGACTACCCCGAGCTGCGCGAGGCCCTCGACAAGCTCCAGCTCAACGACGCCGCGCTGGTCTACGAGCCGGAGACCTCCGCCGCGCTCGGCTTCGGCTTCCGTGTCGGCTTCCTCGGCCTGCTGCACCTCGACGTGATCCGCGAGCGGCTGGAGCGCGAGTTCGGGCTCGATCTCATCGCCACCGCACCCAACGTGGTCTACCGGGTCGTGATGGAGGACGGCAGCGAGCACACGGTCACCAACCCGAGCGAGTTCCCCGAGGGCAAGATCAACGAGGTGTACGAGCCCGTCGTACGCGCCACGATCCTCGCGCCGACCGAGTTCATCGGCTCGATCATGGAGCTGTGCCAGACCCGGCGCGGCACCCTCCTCGGCATGGACTACCTGTCCGAGGACCGGGTCGAGATCCGCTACACCCTGCCGCTCGCCGAGATCGTCTTCGACTTCTTCGACCAGCTGAAGTCCAAGACCCGCGGGTACGCCTCGCTCGACTACGAGCCCACCGGCGAGCAGACCTCCAGCCTGGTCAAGGTCGACATCCTGCTGCACGGCGACAAGGTGGACGCCTTCTCCGCGATCACCCACAAGGACGCGGCGTACGCGTACGGTGTGCGGCTCGTCGCCAAGCTGCGCGAGCTCATCCCGCGGCAGGCCTTCGAGGTGCCCATCCAGGCCGCCATCGGCTCCCGGGTCATCGCCCGCGAGACCATCCGCGCCATCCGCAAGGACGTCCTCGCCAAGTGCTACGGCGGCGACATCTCCCGTAAGCGCAAGCTGCTGGAGAAGCAGAAGGAAGGCAAGAAGCGGATGAAGATGGTGGGTTCCGTGGAGGTTCCGCAGGAGGCCTTCATCGCCGTACTGAGCAGCGATGACAGCGCGGGGTCGGGCAAGGGCAAGAAGTAACCGCTGGTAACGCCGGGTGGCCTGGCAAACCGGTGCAACAGGGGCCCGTCGTACGCAAGTGCGGCGGGCCCCTGCGTGTACGGCGGGTAGCCCTCTGGAGGAAGTGACAGGCCGCTGCCCCTTACGCGGTGGCCGGTCGGCCTTTACTCTGATCCCTGCTCGATAGTTACTCGCGAGTTAAACAACGGCTCGCGAGTGAAAACCGCCGTTATGAGCCGGCCGAAAAGCCGGCTATTGAGCCAGCCGCACAGTCGCGGGCCCCCGGAGGATGTCGTGAGCGACACACAGACACTGATCGAGAACCGTCCGCCGAGCGTGGCGACCCTCTTCCTGGAGCGCGTGGCGGCCACACCGGACGCAGAGGCATATCGCCATCCCGTGCCGGCGGCCTCCGGGCAGGGCCCGGACGAGTGGAAGTCGCTGAGCTGGGCGCAGGCCGCCGAGCGGGTCTACGCGATCGCGGCCGGCCTCATCGAGCTGGGCGTCCAGCCCGAGCAGCGGGTGGCCCTCGCCTCCTCGACCCGGATCGAGTGGATCCTCGCCGACCTGGGCATCATGTGCGCCGGCGCGGCCACCACCACCGTGTATCCGCAGACCAACGCCGACGAGTCGGCGTTCATCCTCTCCGACTCCGAGAGCCGGGTCCTCATCGCCGAGGACGCGGCGCAGCTGGCCAAGGCGCGGGAGAAGCGCGCCGAGCTGCCGAACCTGACCCACGTCGTCGTCATCGACTCGGCCGGCGTCGAGACCGCCGACTGGATCCTCACCCTCGACGAGCTGGAGAAGCGCGGCGCGGCCCGGCTGGAGAAGGACGCCGACCTGGTCAAGGAGCGGGTCGGCGCGATCACCAAGGACCAGCTCGCCACCCTCATCTACACCTCCGGCACCACCGGCCGCCCCAAGGGCGTACGGCTGCCGCACGACAACTGGTCCTACATGGCGAAGGCCATCGCCGCGACCGGGCTCGTCAGCCAGGAGGACGTGCAGTACCTGTGGCTGCCGCTCGCCCACGTCTTCGGCAAGGTGCTCACCTCAGGGCAGATCGAGGTCGGCCACGTCACCGCCGTCGACGGCCGTGTCGACAAGATCATCGAGAATCTGCCGGTCGTGCAGCCGACGTACATGGCCGCCGTCCCGCGCATCTTCGAGAAGGTCTACAACGGGGTCGCCGCCAAGGCCCGCGCGGGCGGTGGCGCCAAGTACAAGATCTTCCAGTGGGCCGCCGAGGTCTCCCGCGAGTACGCCAAGGTCACCCAGGACAACTTCCGGCGCACCGGCACGCACTCCGCGCCGTTCGGGCTCGCGGCCAAGCACAAGGTCGCCGACGCGCTCGTGTACGCCAAGATCCGCGAGGCCTTCGGCGGCAACCTGCGCGCCTGTGTGTCGGGCAGCGCCGCCCTCTCCCCGGAGATCGGTTACTTCTTCGCCGGCGCCGGCATCCACATCCTCGAGGGCTACGGGCTCACGGAGTCCTCGGCCGCGTCCTTCGTGAACCCGGGCGAGGCCTACCGCACCGGCACGGTCGGCAAGCCGCTGCCCGGCACGGAGGTCCGCATCGCCGATGACGGGGAGATCCTGCTGCGGGGTCCCGGCATCATGGAGGGCTACCACGGGCTGCCGGACAAGACCGCCGAGGTGCTGGAGAGCGACGGCTGGTTCCACACCGGCGACATCGGCGAGCTGTCCCCGGACGGGTACCTGCGCATCACCGACCGCAAGAAGGACCTCATCAAGACGTCGGGCGGCAAGTACATCGCGCCCGCCGAGGTCGAGGGACAGTTCAAGGCGGTGTGCCCGTACGTCTCCAACATCCTGGTGCACGGGGCCGACCGGAACTTCTGCACGGCGCTGATCGCGCTGGACGAGCCCTCGATCCTGGCGTGGGCCGAGGAGAACGGGCTCTCCGGGAAGCCGTACGCGGAGGTCGTCGCCGCCCCGGCCACCGTCGAGATGGTCGACGGGTACGTCAGGAAGCTCAACGAGGGGCTTCAGAAGTGGCAGACCATCAAGAAGTTCCGGCTTCTGCCGCGGGACCTCGATGTGGAGCACGGGGAGATCACGCCGAGCCTGAAGCTGAAGCGGCCGGTGGTGGAGCGGGAGTACAAGGGGCTGATCGAGGAGATGTACGCGGGTACGCGCGAGGCGTAGCGCCGTAACGGAGGGGTGGCGGAGGACTGCCGGCGGCTGCGGGTGGTACGTGGTTGCTCGCGCAGTTCCCCGCGCCCCTTTGGGTCGGGACGCGCATCCCTAACCGACAAGTCGGCGTATCTCGTGGACCCTGGCGCGCAGGTCCGTCAGGTTCGCGGGAGTGTCACCGGAGAGTTGGTCCTCCAAAGCTGCCAACTGAGCGCTCAGCTCTCGGCTGTGTACGTGCTCGCGACTCAGCAGGCGCTCCAGCTGCCTGTTCTTGCGGTGCAGGTCGAGGAAGACGCTGACCTTCGCGCGCAGCACCCACGGATCGAACGGCTTGGTCAGGTAGTCCGCGGCGCCCGTCGCGTAGCCGCGGAAGGCGTAGCCCGGTTCGTCCTCCGCGCCGGTCAGGAAGATGATCGGGACGTCCTTGGTCTGGTCGAGCCGTTTGATGTTCGTGGCGGTCTCGAAGCCGTCCATGCCGGGCATGCGGACGTCGAGGAGGACGAGGGCGAAGCGTTGCCGTAGCAGCGCCTTCATCGCCTCCTCGCCCGAACGGGCGCGCACGAGCGGCTCGTTGAGGGACCCCAGGACGGCCTCCAGCGCGATCAGGTTGTCCTCCATGTCGTCGACGAGGAGGATGCCGGCACGCTCGTCGGTCGTTGCCTCAGCGGTCATGGTGAATTGGCCTCATTCAGTCGTCGGCGGTACCGCCGGTTCCTCGGTGGGGGCGTCCTTCGCCGTACCGTCCGCGCCCTCGGGGTCCAGGAGGTCGCAGACGACGGTCAGGAGCTGATCCACGTCCACCGGCTTCGGTACGTAGTCGTTGGCGCCCCGCGCGATGGATTTCTCCCGGTCTCCGGGCATGGCCTTCGCCGTCAGCGCGACGATGGGCAGGTCCGTCCAGCGCGGGGTGCGGCGGATGGCGGAGATCGTCTCGTAGCCGTCCATCTCCGGCATCATGATGTCCATCAGGACGAGTTCGACGTCCGGGTTCCGTTCCAGCGTCTCAATGCCCTCGCGGCCGTTCTCGGCGTACAGGACCGGCATGCCGACCCGGCCCAGGACATGGGTGAGCGCGAAGACGTTGCGGATGTCGTCGTCCACTATCAACACCCGTCGGCCGGGGAGCACCCGGCCTGCCCGGCCCGTCTGCCACGTCTCCAGCTTGGTCGGCGTCGGCCAGGAGTCGTCCGCGTCGTGGGTGCTCGAGAAGCGCTCGGTCGACAGCTGCTCCGGCACCGGCAGCGGACGGTCCTCGGGCACCGGGCCGGTCGCCGCGTGGCCGGGGCTGACGACCGGGACGTACAGCGTGAACGTGGAGCCCTTGCCGGGCTCGCTCTCGGCGACGATACGGCCGCCCAGCAGGCCCGCGATCTCCCGGCTGATGGACAGGCCGAGGCCCGTTCCGCCGTACTTGCGGTTGGTCGTGCCGTCGGCCTGCTGGAACGCCTCGAAGATCACCGGGAGCTTCTCCTGCGCGATGCCGATACCGGTGTCGGACACCGCGAACGCGATCACCTCGTCGCCCTCGCGGACGTAGTGGTGCTCGGGGTCCTTCAGCCGGTTCACCCGTAGCTCGACCCGGCCCGTCGCGGTGAACTTGATCGCGTTGGACAGGAGGTTGCGCAGGATCTGCTGGAGGCGCTGTTCGTCCGAGTACATATCGCGCGGCACGTCCTCGCCGACCGACACCTCGAAGGCGAGCCCCCGGTCCAGGGTGAGCGGGCGGAACGTGGCGTGGACGTAGTCCAGCAGCTTGATGAGCGGCAGCTTCTTCGGGCGTACGTCCATCCGGCCGGCCTCGATCTTCGACAGGTCCAGGATGTCGTTGATCAGCTGGAGGAGGTCCGAGCCGGAGCGGTGGATCGTCGTCGCGAACTGCACCTCCTGGTCGGAGAGATGGCCGTCCGGGTTGTCCGACAGCAGCCTCGCCAGGATCAGCAGCGAGTTCAAAGGCGTGCGCAGCTCGTGCGACATGTTCGCCAGGAACTCCGACTTGTACTGCGAGGACGTCGCGAGAAGTGCTGCCTTCTCCTCCAGTTCGGCGTTCGAGCGCTGCAGCTCCGCCTGCTGCATCTGGAGTTCGTCCGAGCGTTCCTGGAGCTGCATGGCCAGGCGCTGGGACTCGCCGAGCAGGGACTCCGTACGGGAGTTGGCGATGATGGTGTTGATCGCGACGGCGATGGTGTTCACGAACTGGTCGAAGAACGCCAGGTGCACGTCGGAGAAGCGGGAGAAGGACGCCAGCTCGATCACGCCGAGGAGCTTGTCCTCGAAGAGGATCGGGATGATGACGACGCTGGTCGGGGCCGCCTCGCCGAGCCCGCTGTTGATCTTGATGTAGTCCGGCGGGGCCTCCTCGACGAGGATCCGCTTCTTCTCGCGGGCCGCCTGTCGGACCAGGCCGTGCACCGGGAGGCCGCCGGTCTCGATGGTCGTGCCCTGGGCCGAGCCGTACCCGGCGATGAACGCCAGCCCTTTCGTGGGGACGGTGGGGCGCAGAGAGGTGCTCTCCTCGTCCGGATCGGCCAGGAAGAACGCCCCGTACTGGGCGTTCACCAGCGGCGTCAGCTCGCGCAGCAGCAGGTCGGCGACCTCCATCAGGTCGCGGTGGCCCTGCATCAGGGCGGCGAGGCGGGCCAGGTTGGACTCCAGCCAGTCCTTCGCGCGGGTCGTCTCGCGCAGGTTGGCCACCATCAGGTTGATGTTGTCCTTCAGCTCGGTGACCTCGCCCTGGGTCTCCACGGTGATCGAGCGGGACATGTCACCCTGGGCCACGGCGGAGGCGACCTCGGCGATCGCGCGGACCTGGGTGGTCAGGTTCAGCGCGAGCTCGTTCACGTTCGTCGTCAGGCGCTTCCAGGTGCCGTAGACGCCCTCCACCCGTGCCTGGCCGCCCAGTTGGCCCTCGGAGCCCACCTCGCGGGCCACGCGGGTGACCTCGGAGGAGAAGGAGGAGAGCGTGTCGACCATCGTGTTGATGGCGGTCTTCAGCTCCAGGATCTCGCCGCGCGCGTCCACGTCGATCTTCTTGGAGAGGTCGCCGTTGGCGACTGCGGTGGTGACCTGGGCGATGTTGCGCACCTGGGAAGTGAGGTTGTCGGCCATGTAGTTGACGTTGTCCGTCAGGTCCCGCCACACGCCGGAGACGCCCAGCACCTGGGCCCGGCCGCCGAGCCGGCCGTCGGTGCCGACCTCGCGGGCGACCCTCGTCACCTCGTCGGCGAAGGCCCGCAGCTGCTCCACCATCGTGTTGACGGTGTCCTTCAGCTCCAGGATCTCACCGCGCGCGTCGACGGTGATCTTCTTGGAGAGGTCGCCGTTGGCGACGGCCGTCGTCACCTGGGCGATGTTCCGTACCTGCGAAGTGAGGTTCAGCGCCATGAAGTTGACGTTGTCGGTGAGGTCTTTCCAGACGCCGGAAACTCCCCGGACCTGGGCCTGACCGCCGAGGTTGCCTTCGGTGCCGACCTCGCGGGCGACGCGGGTGACCTCGTCGGCGAAGGCGGAGAGCTGGTCGACCATCGTGTTGATGGTCGACTTCAGCTCCAGGATCTCGCCCTTCGCCTCGACCGTGATCTTCTTGCCGAGGTCGCCCTGGGCCACGGCGGTGGAGACGAGGGCGATGTTGCGGACCTGGGAGGTCAGGTTGTCCGCCATGAAGTTGACGTTGTCGGTGAGGTCCTTCCAGACGCCGGAAACTCCCCGGACCTGGGCCCGGCCGCCGAGGTTGCCTTCGGTGCCGACCTCGCGGGCGACGCGGGTGACCTCGTCGGCGAAGGCGGAGAGCTGGTCGACCATCGTGTTGATGGTCGACTTGAGTTCGAGGATCTCGCCCTGGGCGTCGACGGTGATCTTCTGGCTCAGGTCGCCGTTGGCCACGGCGGTCGTCACCTGGGCGATGTTGCGGACCTGGGAGGTCAGGTTCGACGCCATGAAGTTGACGTTGTCGGTGAGGTCCTTCCATACGCCGCTGACGCCCCGCACCTGAGCCCGCCCGCCCAGCTGCCCTTCCGTGCCCACCTCGCGGGCGACACGGGTCACCTCGTCGGCGAAGGCGGAGAGCTGGTCCACCATCGTGTTGACGGTCAGCTTCAGTTCGAGCAGCTCGCCGGTCGCCTCGACGGTGACCGTGCGGGTCAGGTCGCCGCGGGCCACCGCCGTGGTCACCAGGGCGATGTCGCGCACCTGCGCCGTCAGCCGGGACGCCATCGTGTTGACCGCCTCGGTCACGTCCCGCCAACTTCCCGACAAGCCCTGCACCTTGGCCCGCCCGCCCAGCCTGCCCTCGGTGCCGACCTCGCGGGCGACGCGGGTGACCTCGCCGGTGAACAGGGAGAGCTGGTCGACCATCTTGTTCACGGCCCGGCCAAGGCGGCGCAGGTCACCGCGCAACTGGCGGCTGCCGTCGTGCAGATCGACGCGCTGGGTGAGGTCGCCGCCGGCCACCGCGTCGAGCACGCGCGTCGCATTCGCCGCCGGGGCCACCAGGGCGTCGAGCACGTGGTTGACGTCGTTGACCCGGGTCGTCCAGTCGCCCGGCCCCGGGCTCGCCGAGAGCCGCTCGTCGAGCCGGCCGTGCCGCACCAACTCCCGCTTGACTCGCTGCACTTCACGGTTGAAGTGGGTGCTGCGGTCCATGATCTGGTTGAAGACCGCCGTCAGCTCGGCCACCACTCCCTCACCGGCCTCCGGCAGCCTGCGGAAGTCGCCGTCGCGGGCCGCGGTCATCGCGGCGAGCAGCGGGCGCAGTTCCGATGCTCGAATTTGACCGTCTTTCTGTCCGTCTTCGAGCACACGCGTAGCACGGTTCTCACTCATGGCGGCCCACTTCGGTAACTCGGTGCTTATGGGCGTGGCCAGTCTGTCACTCTGTCGGCGTCGACTGAGGCGTATTCGTCCGAACCGTTCGGGGAGCTGTCCATGGGGGCCATTCCGGCGCAACGGGAGACCGTTACCCGTGCCTCTGATGTGCCCGCGCACGGGCGAGGGGGCTCCGAAACCCACACCACCCTCCCCGGCAGCCCGCTCTCCCCGGGCTCCGCCCGCACCCTCGTGCGCAGCGCCCTGACCGAATGGGCCGCCTCCGGTCTCCCCGGCACCGAACACCTCACCGACCGTCTCGTCGACGACGCCGTCGTGGCCGTCAGCGAGCTGGTCACCAACGCGGTCGTGCACGCCGGTACCGATGTCGAGCTCACCTGCCGGCTGGAGGAGGACACCGGCGCCCTCGTCGTCGAGGTCCTGGACCACCACCCCTCGCGCGCCCCGCGCGACGCGGAGATCGAGGCGCCGTACGAGACACCGGAGTACGGGCGCGGCCTGCGGCTGGTGTCCCGGCTCGCCGAGTCCTGGGGCGTCACCTATCGCACCGGCGCCAAGATCGTGTGGGCGCGGCTGCCCGCCGAGGACCCCATCGCGGCCAGGGACGACGTCGAGGCGTACGCCGAGGAGCGCGCGCTGGAGCGCGGGCTGCGCGTCGCCGAGATCCTCGCCCCGGAGCCCCAGCGCGCCGAGCGGGACCGGGACTGGCTCAACCGGGGCGCCCTGTCCTTCCTCGCCGAGGCCTCCGACCTGCTCGCCGGGCAGCTCGACGAGAACCTGGTCGCCGCCCTCGCCGGCCAGCTGATCGTGCCGCGGCTGGCGGACTGGTGCGCGGTGTGGCTGGAGGACGAGATGGCCGGGCGCTGGGGATACCCCCGATCCGGTGACACCGAGGGCGGGGGAGGCTGGACGGCGGACGTCGTCGCGGGCGCCGGGCCCCGGCTCGCCCGTGTCTGGCACGGCTCCGAGAACCTCATCGAGGAACTCCGGCGCGCCCTGGAGAAGGAGCCCCCGCAATCCTCCGACGGCCACCGCACCGGCCCCGTCCCCTATCCCTGGCCCGGTGAGGCGCTCGGCGTGCGCGGGGTGCGCGGCACGGCGCTCGCGTACCGGCTGATCGCCGGCGGCCGCCCGCTGGGCACGCTGGTCATCGGGCGGGCCGACCTCATGCGCTTCCCCGACGAGGTCACCGGGCTCGTCGAGGACCTCAGCCGCCGGGTGGCCCTCGCCATCGGCGCGGCCCGCCAGTACGCCCGGCAGGCCACCATCAGCCGGGTCCTGCAGCGCGGGCTGCTGCCCGGCGCCGTCGCGGAGATCCCCGGGGTGGTCAGCGCCCTGGTGTACGAGCCGTACGACAAGGGCGGCCCGAGCGGCGACTTCTACGACCTCTTCCCGGCCGGCGACGGCCGCTGGTGCTTCGCCATCGGCGACGTGCAGGGCAAGGGCCCCGAGGCGGCCGTGGTGATCGGCATCGCGCGGCCCTGGCTGCGGCTCCTCGCCCGCGAGGGCTACCGCGTCGCCGACGTCCTCGACCGCCTCAACCAGCTCCTCCTCGACGACGCCACGGAGGCCGCCGACGCCGCCGCCCGCGCCCTCGTCGGCCCGGTCCCACCCGGCGACGGCCCGCAGACCCGCTTCCTGTCTCTGCTGTACGGCGAACTGACCCCCTTCGACGGCGGCATCCGCTGCACCCTCGCCTCCGCCGGACACCCGCTGCCCTTGCTGTTGGGCGCGGGCGGCGAGGTCCACACCGCCGCGCACCCGCAGACCCTCCTCGGCGTCGTCGAGGACGCGACCTACACCAGCGAGACCTTCGAGCTGCGCTCCGGCGACACCCTGCTGTGCGTGACCGACGGGGTGACGGAGCGGCGCAGCGGCTCCCGCCAGTTCGACGACGGCGACGGCCTCGCGACCGCGCTCGCCGGGTGCGCGGGCCTGAACGCCCAGCTGATCGCGGAACGCATCCGGAGGCTGGTGCACGAGTTCAGCGGCCGTCCGCCGGAGGACGATCTGGCGCTGCTGGTGCTTCAGGCCGAGTAGGCGGTTTCCCGGGGGCCGGGGCGTACGCGCGCGCGTGCTGGACAATGGAACCCATGCCCTCCGCACTCCCCGACGGCGAGCCCGTCCCCGACGACGGCACGCTCCCCGCGTCCGCGCTCGCCGGGTCCGCCGACCGCCCCCTCGGCTTCTACCTGCACGTCCCGTACTGCGCGACCCGCTGCGGCTACTGCGACTTCAACACCTACACGGCGACCGAGCTGCGCGGCACGGGCGGCGTGCTGGCGTCCCGCGACAACTACGCCGAGACGCTCATCGACGAGATCCGCCTGGCCCGCAAGGTCCTCGGCGACGACCCGCGCGAGGTCCGCACGGTCTTCGTCGGCGGCGGTACGCCCACGCTGCTGGCCGCCGACGACCTCGTACGGATGCTGGGGGCGATCCGCGACGAGTTCGGGCTGGCGCCGGACGCGGAGATCACCACGGAGGCGAACCCGGACTCGGTGGACCCGGCGTATCTGGCCGTGCTCCGCGAGGGCGGCTTCAACCGTGTCTCGTTCGGCATGCAGAGCGCGAAGCAGCACGTGCTGAAGGTCCTCGACCGCACGCACACGCCGGGGCGCCCGGAGGCGTGTGTCGGGGAGGCCCGCGCGGCGGGCTTCGAGCACGTCAACCTGGACCTGATCTACGGCACCCCGGGCGAGTCGGACGACGACTGGCGGGCGTCGCTGGAGGCGGCGATCGGCGCCGGGCCGGACCATGTGTCCGCGTACGCCCTGATCGTCGAGGAAGGCACCCAGCTGGCCCGTCGTATCCGCCGGGGCGAGGTCCCGATGACGGACGACGACGTCCACGCGGACCGGTACCTGATCGCCGAGGAGACGTTCACGGCGGCCGGTTTCGACTGGTACGAGGTCTCCAACTGGGCGACCTCGGAAGCGGGCCGCTGCCTGCACAACGAGCTGTACTGGCGGGGCGCCGACTGGTGGGGCGCGGGTCCGGGAGCGCACTCCCACGTGGGCGGGGTGCGCTGGTGGAACGTCAAGCATCCGGGCGCGTATGCGGCGGCGCTGGCGGCGGGGAAGTCGCCGGGGGCGGGGCGGGAGCTGCTGTCGGAGGAGGACAGGAGGGTCGAGCGGATCCTGCTGGAGCTGCGGCTTCGGGAGGGGGTGCCGTTGGATTTGCTGCGGGAGGAGGGGCTTGCGGCTTCTCGGCGGGCGCTGGGGGAGGGGCTGCTTCAGGAGGGGTCGTACGAAGAGGGGCGGGCCGCGCTGACGCTGCGGGGGCGGTTGTTGGCGGATGCGGTGGTGCGGGATCTGGTGGATTGATCACTCGGGGGAGTGAATCCCCCCGGAACGCCGGTTCGGTCCCTAACCTGGTTCGTAGGCTGCCGCCGACAGGACGCGGCGGATGTGGAGGCCACGGAGATGACCGCTGTGGACGAGCGTGGGATTGCCAAGTTCTTCGAGGAGTTCGAGCCTCCCGAGGGCATCAAGGCCGAGCTTCTCCGGGGGGAAATCGTGATGATGGCGACTCCCGATCTGGTGCACAACCGGATTGTGGCGGACGTGGTGGACCAGATCCCGCGTAAGCGCTGGGAACGGCTCCAGGTGACGGACGTGGACATCATCGATGAGACCAGCGAGCCCATTCCGGACTTGGTGGTGGTGGAACGCGGTGTCGCCCCGGACTCAGGCCGTCTGTTGCCGTCCCAGTTGGTCACGATGGTGGTCGAAGTGGTTTCCAAGACCAGCGTCCAGCGGGACTACGAAATCAAGCGGTCGATCTACGCCGCCGGCCAGGTGGCCGCCTACCTCATCGTGGACCCGATCATGGCGCAGTGCGTCCTGCTCACGAGGCCCGTCGGGAAGGGGGAGAACGCCGACTACCAGAGGCAGCAGATCACCAAGTTCGGGGCGCCGCTGCCGCTGGAGGATCTAGAGCTCGAACTGGACACCAGCGAGTTCGGTACCTACCCCAACGTCAAGCCCCACCGCCACCCGTAACGAAGTCGATCAGCTCCTCCACCCTCCCCAACAACTCCGGCTCCAGGTCCTTGTAAGACCCCACCCGCCCCAGAATCGCCTGCCACACCGCCCCGGTGTTCTCCGACGGCCACCCCAGCGCCCGGCACACCCCCGTCTTCCAGTCCTGCCCGCGCGGCACCCGCGGCCACTCCGCGATCCCCAGGGACGACGGCTTCACCGCCTCCCAGATGTCGATGTACGGGTGGCCCACCACGAGCGCGTGCTCGCTGGTCACCGCCTCCGCGATGCGCCACTCCTTGCTGCCCGGCACCAAGTGGTCCACCAGTACACCCAGCCGCGCGTCCGGCCCGGGCGCGAAGTCCGCGACGATCGACGGCAGGTCGTCGACGCCCTCCAGGTACTCCACCACCACGCCCTCGATGCGCAGGTCGTCGCCCCACACCTTCTCGACCAGCTCGGCGTCGTGCCGGCCCTCGACATAGATACGGCCGGCGCGGGCCACGCGCGCGCGTGCCTGCGGAACGGCGACCGAACCGGATGCCGTACGGGTGGGACGTACCGGAGCGGAGGACGACGGCCGGACGAGGGTCACCACCTTGCCCTCCAGCAGGAACCCCCGCGGTTCCAGCGGGAACACCCTGTGCTTGCCGAAGCGGTCCTCCAGCGTCACCGTGCCCGCCTCGCAGCGGATCACCGCGCCGCAGAAGCCCGTGCCCGGCTCCTCCACCACCAGACCCGGGTCCGCCGGTACCTCGGGGACGGGCTTGGGCTTCTTCCAGGGCGGGGTCAGGTCCGGGGAGTACTGGCGCATTCGGATGACGATAGGAGAAGCGCGGCACGCGCGTCCCGCGAAATCACCGCGACACGCCGAAACGGGCGGCCAAGGCGTCGCGCTGGCGGCGCACGAACTCCGCGTCCACCACCGCTCCGTGACCGGGCACGTACAGCGCGTCCTCGCCGCCCAGGTCCAGCAGCCGGTCCAGGGCCGCCGGCCAGTGCGACGGTACGGCGTCGGGGCCGGCCTGGGGTTCGCCGGACTCCTCCACCAGGTCGCCGCAGAAGACCACCTCGGGAGAGCCGGGAGCGCCCGGCACGAGCACGACCAGGTCGTGGGCCGTGTGGGCCGGGCCCACGTTCGCCAGGAGGACCTGGCGGCCGCCGTCCAGGTCGAGGGTCCACTCGCCGCTCACCTGGTGGTGCGGGCGGACCAGGGCGTCGATCGCCTCGTCCGCCGCGTCCTGGTCCAGGCCGTTGCGTACGGCGTCCGCGCGCAGTTCCGCCCGCTCGTGCGCGAACACCGTGTCCATGCCCACCGCCCCGTACACCTGCGCGCCCGCGAACGCCGCCGCTCCGAAGACATGATCGAAGTGGGGATGCGTCAGAGCGAGATGAGTCACACGGTGACCCGCGAGCCACTGTGCCTGCGTACGCAGGCGCACGCCTTCCGCGAGGCTCGACCCGGCGTCGACGATCAGCGCGCCGCCCTCCCCGACGACCAGCCCCGCCGTGCAGTCCCAGCCCGGAAGCCGGCACCGTCCCACCCCGGCCGCCAGCCGCTCCCACCCCAGCTCTTCCCAAGTCACCGTCATAGGGCGACGCTAACCAACACACCACCGTCGGGCACGGTGGTGCTGACCGGCCTTGCCCGGGGCGTACCCCACCGCCGTACACTGGGCCGGGGACGGCTGGCACTCGGGCGGACAGAGTGCCAGGCAAGGCGCCAAGGGGACGAAACTGGAGGTGTGCGCGAGATGCTGAGTGAACGCAGGCTTCAGGTGTTGCGCGCCATCGTCCAGGACTATGTCGGGACCGAGGAGCCGGTGGGCTCCAAGGCGCTCACCGAGCGGCACAACCTCGGCGTCTCCCCGGCGACCGTGCGCAACGACATGGCGGCCCTGGAGGACGAGGGCTTCATCGCCCAGCCGCACACCAGCGCCGGGCGGATCCCGACCGACAAGGGCTACCGGCTGTTCGTCGACAAGCTCGCCGGCGTCAAGCCGATGAGCCCGCCGGAGCGGCGCGCGATCCAGAACTTCCTCGAGGGTGCCGTAGACCTCGACGACGTCGTGGCGCGCACCGTACGGCTGCTCGCGCAGCTCACCCGGCAGGTCGCCGTCGTGCAGTACCCGTCGCTGACCCGGTCCACCGTCCGGCACGTCGAGCTGCTCTCGCTCGCGCCCGCGCGCGTGATGCTCGTGCTGATCACGGACACCGGGCGGGTCGAGCAGCGGATGATCGACTGCCCGGCGCCCTTCGGCGAGAGTTCGCTCGCGGATCTACGCGCGCGGCTCAACAGCCGGGTCGCGGGCCGGCGCTTCACCGATGTGCCGACGCTCGTCGAGGACCTTCCCGAGGCCTTCGACATGGAGGACCGCGGCACTGTCTCGGCGGTGCTCTCCACCCTCCTGGAGACGCTCGTCGAGGAGAACGAAGAGCGGCTG
The DNA here is from genome assembly GCF_028736035.1 of Streptomyces sp. T12. Taxonomy (NCBI): domain Bacteria; kingdom Bacillati; phylum Actinomycetota; class Actinomycetes; order Kitasatosporales; family Streptomycetaceae; genus Streptomyces; species Streptomyces sp. T12. The sequence continues at coordinate 3,359,664 of NZ_CP117866.1, read as the reverse complement.
ATGATCGGCGGCACCGCCAATCTCACCCGCTTCGGGCATGACTTCCCCCTCACCATCCGGCCCGTCCTGGAGGCCCTGGAGGAGCACGTCGTCCTCCTCAAACTCCTTGGCGAGGCGGGGGATTCGGGCATGACCGTGCGCATCGGGCACGAGAACGCCTATGAGGGACTCAACTCCACGTCTGTCGTGTCGGTCGGCTACGGTTCGGGCGGCGAGGCAGTCGCCAAGCTCGGCGTGGTCGGACCGACCCGCATGGATTACCCGGGAACGATGGGAGCGGTACGCGCAGTGGCACGGTACGTCGGACAGATCCTGGCGGAGTCGTAAGTGGCCACGGACTACTACGCCGTTCTCGGCGTGCGTCGCGACGCGTCGCAGGAAGAGATCAAGAAGGCCTTCCGGCGGCTCGCGCGCGAGCTGCACCCGGACGTCAATCCGGATCCGAAGACCCAGGAGCGGTTCAAGGAGATCAACGCCGCTTACGAGGTGCTGTCGGACCCGCAGAAGAAGCAGGTCTACGACCTCGGCGGCGACCCGCTGTCCCAGGCGGGCGGCGCGGGGGCCGGCGGCTTCGGCGCGGGCGGCTTCGGGAACTTCTCAGACATCATGGACGCGTTCTTCGGTACGGCGTCGCAGCGCGGGCCGCGCTCGCGCACGCGCCGGGGCCAGGACGCGATGATCCGCCTCGAGATCGAACTCGACGAGGCGGCCTTCGGTACGACGAAGGACATCCAGGTCGACACGGCCGTCGTCTGCAACACCTGTAACGGTGAGGGGGCTGCCCCCGGCACCTCCGCCCAGACGTGTGACATGTGCCGCGGCCGCGGTGAGGTGTCGCAGGTGACGCGGTCCTTCCTGGGCCAGGTCATGACGTCCCGTCCCTGCCCGCAGTGCCAGGGCTTCGGCACCGTCGTCCCGACGCCGTGCCCGGAGTGCGCGGGCGACGGGCGCGTACGGTCCCGCCGGACCCTGACCGTCAAGATCCCGGCCGGTGTCGACAACGGCACGCGGATCCAGCTCGCCGGTGAGGGCGAGGTCGGGCCGGGCGGCGGTCCCGCCGGTGATCTCTACGTCGAGATCCACGAACTCCCGCACCCGACCTTCCAGCGGCGCGGCGACGACCTGCACTGCACGGTGACGATCCCGATGACCGCGGCGGCCCTCGGCACGAAGGTGCCGCTGGAGACGCTGGACGGCCTCGAGGAGGTCGACATCCGGCCCGGCACCCAGTCCGGCCAGTCGATCCCGCTGCACGGCCGGGGTGTCACACACCTGCGTGGCGGCGGCCGCGGCGACCTCATCGTGCACGTCGAGGTCACGACACCGACCAAGCTGGACCCCGAGCAGGAACGCCTGCTGCGCGAGCTGGCCAAGCTACGGGGCGAGGAGCGCCCGCAGGGGCAGTTCCAGCCGGGGCAGCAGGGGTTGTTCTCGCGGTTGAAGGATGCGTTCAACGGCCGGACGTGAGCTGCGGGTCTCGCGGTCGAAAGACGCGTTCAAAGAGCGCTGACCCCCTTGGGAATGTGTTGGCCTATGCCAAGGGGAAGGGTCGATTCGGACTTGTTCGGAGGACGTGACAACATGCCGTCATGTCCTCCGCACTGACCGATCTTTTCCCGCTTCCGATCGTGCAGGCCCCCATGGCAGGCGGCGTCTCCGTGCCGCAGCTCGCCGCTGCCGTGTCCGAGGCCGGTGGGCTGGGATTTCTCGCCGCCGGGTACAAAACCGCCGACGGGATGTACCAGGAGATCAAGCAGCTGCGGGGGCTGACCGGGCGGCCCTTCGGGGTCAATCTGTTCATGCCGCAGCCGGAGTATGCCGACGCCGCGGCCGTGGAGGTCTACGCCCATCAGCTCGCCGGCGAGGCCGCCTGGTACGAGATCGAGCTGGGGGACCCGGACAGCGGGCGGGACGACGGGTACGACGCCAAGCTCGCCGTGCTGCTCGACAACCCCGTGCCCGTCGCCTCCTTCCACTTCGGTGCGCCCAGCAGTGAGGTGCTGGAGGCGCTGCGGCGTGCCGGAACCTTCACTCTCGTCACCGCCACCACCCCGGACGAGGCTCTCGCAGTGCAGCGGGCCGGTGCCGATGCCGTGATCGTGCAGGGGGTCGAGGCGGGCGGCCACCAGGGCACCCATCGCGACAACCCCGAGACCGACGGCACCGGCATCGGGCTGCTCTCGCTCGTCGCACAGGTCCGTGAGGCCGTGAGCCTGCCCATCGTCGCGGCCGGCGGCATCATGCGCGGCAGCCAGATCGCCGCCGTACTCGCCGCCGGCGCCAGTGCCGCCCAGCTCGGGACCGCCTTCCTGGCCACCCCGGAGTCCGGCGCCAACGCCCTGCACAAGCAGGCGCTGACCAACCCCCTGTTCGTACGGACCGAGTTGACGCGCGCCTTCTCCGGGCGGCCCGCCCGCGGCCTCGTCAACCGCTTCCTGCGCGAGCACGGGCCGTACGCCCCCGCCGCCTATCCCGAGGTCCACCACCTCACCTCGCCCCTGCGCAAGAAGGCCGCCGCGTCCGGCGACGCGCAGGGCATGGCGCTGTGGGCCGGGCAGGGGCACCGGATGGCGCGTGAACTGCCCGCCGGGCAGCTGGTGGAGGTGCTGGCCGCCGAGCTGGACGCCGCGGCGACAGCGTTGTCGGCTCTGCCCAAGGGCGGTGCGGGCGCATGACCGCTCCCGTGTTCGTGGTCGAGCACCTCCCGGCCGGCGGTGGGCAGCGCTACGTCCTCGACGGGCCCGAGGGGCGGCATGCCGTCTCCGTCAAGCGGCTGCGGGCGGGGGAGTCCGTCGTCCTCACGGACGGCGAGGGCCGCTGGGCCGAGTGCGAGGTGGTCGACACCGAGGGCAAGGACCGGCTGGTTCTGCAGCTGGGTGCGGTGGCCGAGGAGCCCGTGGAGCAGCCTCGTATCACCGTCGTCCAGGCCCTTCCCAAGGGCGACCGCGGTGAGCTGGCCGTCGAGACCATGACCGAGACCGGCGTCGACGCGATCGTGCCCTGGGCGGCCGCCCGGTGCATCACGCAGTGGAAGGGCGAGCGGGGCGCGAAGGCCCTCGCCAAGTGGCGGGCCACCGCCCGCGAGGCCGGCAAGCAGTCGCGCCGGGTGCGCTTCCCCCAGGTCGCGGACGCGGCCACGACCAAGCAGGTCGCGGCACTTCTCGCCGAGGCCGACTTCGCCGCCGTACTGCACGAGAGCGGTGACGAACCCCTGGCTACGGTCGAACTCCCCGCCGAGGGCGAGATCGTGCTCGTCGTCGGGCCCGAAGGCGGCGTGTCCCCCGAGGAGTTGGCGCTGTTCGAGGAGGCGGGGGCGAAGGCGTACGTCCTCGGGCGTACCGTGCTGCGTACATCGACCGCCGGGACCGCCGCGAGCGCCGTGCTCCTTGCCCGCACCGGCCGCTGGTCCTGACCCCCCGGGGGGAAGCGCCATGGAACTCGCACAGGTGCGGCTGCTCGTCACCGACTTCGCCGCCTGCTGCCGCTTCTACGCCGAAGTACTCGGCCTCAAGCCGCAGTCGGGGGCGGCGCAGGGGCCGTACGAGAAGTTCACTCCCGCCACCGGCTCGGCCGGGATCGCCCTCCAGGACCGGGCCATGATGGCCGGGATCCTGGGCGAGCTGGGCGACGAGGCGAGCGGGTACCGGTCGTTGGTCGTGCTGCGCGTCGACGACCTGGACGCCTACTGCGAGCAGATCGCCTCCCGCGGCGCGACCCTCCTGCACGGCCCCGCCCCCATGACCGACCGGATGCGGGTCGCCCACCTCAAGGACCCGGAGGGGAACCTGGTGGAACTGCAGGAGTGGCTGTTGCTGCGCGGCTGAGGACGGCGTCGAACAGCTCCCAGCCGTCCAACTCGGCGCTCCCCGGCAGGAGTCCGCGGGCTGTCGCCTCGTCGACCAGGCCGCGTACGACACCGGGTTCGCGCAGGTTGAGCAGCTTCCCGGGGCCGGTCGCCACGCATCCGACGTACGAGTAGCCGTCGGAGATGCCCCGGCCCTCGCCCTCCCGGAAGACGATCCGCGTGCGCACACCGTCCAGGGTCAGGTTGAGGACGTCGCGGCGCACGTCACCGTCCCCGTGCTTGTGCCGCACGCTCCAGAGATACGTCGTCCGCTCGTCCACGACGAGCCTGCGCAGCCGGCGGTCGTTACTCATTCGGCCACGCTACGGCGCCGGGCAGAGCTTGGTCTCGGGGTTTTCCGCGGGGATGAGCTGGACGTCCTCGCGGCGGACGGCGAAGGACTCCTGGACCTTGCCGTTGTTGCGGGCCGGGTCCCAGAGCCAGATCCAGTCGCCGGAGGTGCCGAAGGAGACCACCGGGTGGCCGGTGGGGACCGGGCCGTTCTCCACCGCCAGGGGGTGGGAGGCGTCCACCGGGCGCACGCACATGAAGTGGCCGTAGACACCGAAGTAGTCGGACGGCTGGACGCCCCGCCGGGCGGCGTTCTCGGCGGCCCGGCCTGCCGCGCTCGCCGCCTGTCCGGTGCCCAGCGCGACCGCGCTCAGGGCGTAGACGACGATGACCAGCGTCGCCAGCGCGATGGCGAAGAAGCGGTTGCTGGCGTCGCGGCCCAGGTGGAAGTGGCGCAGCCAGCCCACGACCGCCACGAAGAACAGCGCGCTGCCCAGTGCTAGGCCCATCGGCTCGGCGGCCACCAGATAGGTGCCGAGCCGCGGTGAGGGCACCGTCTCCGCGCGGATGTCGAACCGGTCCAGGTAGGCGTCGTGCATCTGCCGGCCCAGCCAGCCCACCATCGACCACAGCACCGGCACGGACAGCGGCACCAGCCAGGCGGCGTGCCGGGTGAAGACGGTGCGGCGCAGCGCGAGGACCACGCCCGCGCCCGTGAACACGCCGACGGCGAGCACCAGCGCGCCCGCCCACAGCACCCGGGGCTGGGTGCCCTGGCCCACCAGGGCCCCGAACGCGGCCAGCGCCGTGGTGCCCGCGGCTCCGGCGGCCCACTGGACCCCGCGGCCGCTGGCCCGCGTCTCCTTGAGCGTGCGGCCCAGCGGCAGCGCCCCCGCCGGGCTGAGCAGCGCGGGCAGCAGCTTCCAGGCGCCCTCGGCCCAGACGACGTACATGCCGCACAGGACGGCGAGGACGACGCCGGCCACCCCCGCCGCCAGCCAGACCAGCCGGACCCGGCGCTCGTGCGGGGTCTCGTCGCGCGGCGGGTCCGCGTCCGAGTGGCCCGGCACCCGCAGTCCGTGCGCCTGGGCGTCGAAGGGGCGGCCACCCAGCGGGCGCGCCGCCAGTTCCGCCGCCGCCTCCTCCCGGGAGCGCGGCCCCGCCGACACGGTCACGGCACGCTGCTCGTCCGCCCCGCCCAGCCAGATCCACACCCGCCCCAGCGTCGGCAGCGCGCGGTGCACGTAATACGTCGTGCGGGCCGGCCGCTCGTACTCGACCAGCGCCGCGTCCCGCACCCAGGCGCCCAACTCGGCCTGTCTGGCGAGCCGTTCCACATCGAGGGTGGCCGTACGCAGGGCGCCGAGGCGGGCTCCGTGCAGGCGGACCTCGACGACGAGCGTGGCGCGGTGCGCCGCGCCGGGTGCCGCCTCGTCGCCCTCCGCCGGCCGTACGGCCCAGCCGCGCTCCTCGAACAGGGCCGTCACATAGGCCACTTCATCCGGATGGTCGACCACGTCGACGAGCATCCGCACGCGGCGCCGACGCGGCGGCGCGGGCGGTCCGGCCGGGTCCGTCACCGTGTCCGCGCCGCTCTGGTCGGCGTCGTCCGGGGTGCGCGGCGCGGGCAGGGCGCGGGCGGGGATCCGTGAGGAGGTCAACGGTGCTCCGGGCGGGATGGGTTGGGCGACACCCGATTGTGCCGTGCGCGAGCAGGGAGTGGCCGTATGTGCCCTACCGCGTCGGCGGGGACAGTGGCAGGCTGCCCTCCATGGGGGCGTTCAGGAGGGTTTGGGGTCGTGCCGGTCGCACGGAGCGCACGCATGTGGCGCGGGTGGCAGGCGTGGCGGGTCTCGCCGTGGTCGCCGTCGGCGGGGTGGTCGCCTGTGATCCGGGCGGGCTGAGCAGCGCGACCGTGGCGTTCACGACCGACCAGACCGTGACCGCGGAGCTGGAGCGGCAGAAGGCCGACGTGCAGTGGCTCAACTGCACGGGCTCGTACGACGACGGCAATGGCAACGGCAATGGCAAGTCCGCCGCACCGACGGCGAGCGAGAACACCGTGGTCAAGGTCGACTGCGAGGGCGAGACCAAGGACGGCAAGGACATCACCGTCACCGGCAGGATCACCCGGGCCGTCAGCGGCGCCTGTGTGCGCGGCGACCTCGTCGCCAAGATCGACGGCAAGGAGTGGTTCCACGTGAACGGGCTGGGCAACTGCGATGCCACGCCCTCGCCCGTCAACCCGCCCGGCAACGGCGGACAGCAGCCCGGGCCCACGGTCACGGTGACCGTCACCAAGACCGTCTACTGCCAGGAGCGCCCGAACTGCTGGCCGGAGGGCAAGTGACCGCATCCAGCCGGGAGTTGGGCAAGTGATCCAAAGGTCTGTCCCCGGACGCCGCCCCTGCTTAAGGTGATCGGGTGACTCAGTCCGCGACGCCCGGATCGTCTTCGTATCTCCGGTATCCGCATCTGCACGGCGACCTGGTCGCCTTCACTGCCGAGGACGACGTTTGGCTCGCTCCTCTCGACGGCGGCCGGGCCTGGCGGGTCAGCGCCGACAACGTGCCGGTCAGCCTGCCGCGCATCTCGCCCGACGGCACGACCGTCGCCTGGACCTCCACCCGCGACGGCGCCCCCGAGGTGCACATCGCGCCGGTCGACGGCGGCCCCGCCAAGCGCCTCACCCACTGGGGCAGTTGGCAGACCCGGGTGCGCGGCTGGACCCCGGACGGCGAGGTTCTCGCGATCAGCACCCAGGGCCAGGCGGGCAGCCGCCGCACCTGGGCCCACACGGTCCCGCTGGACGGCGGACCGGCCACCACGCTGCCGTACGGCCCCGTCGCCGATGTCGTCCAGGGCCCCCACCTGGTGCTCGCCTCGGCGCCCATGGGGCTGGAGGCGGCACGGTGGAAGCGCTACCGGGGCGGTACGGCGGGCAAGTTGTGGATCGACCGTGCGGGCGACGGGGACTTCGTACGGCTTCATGAGGAGCTGGACGGGAACATCGAGTACCCCATGTGGGTGGGCGAGCGGATCGCCTTCCTCTCCGATCACGAGGACGTCGGGGCCGTGTACTCGTCCCTGGCCGATGGGTCCGATCTACGCCGTCACACCCCTGTCGACGGTTTCTACGCCCGGCACGCCGCGAGCGACGGCACCCGTGTCGGCTACGCCTGCGCCGGGCAACTGTGGCTCCTGGACGACCTCGACGGGGCCGAGCCGCGCCCGCTCGACATCCGGCTCGGCGGGCAGCGCACCGACCGGCAGCCGTACCCGCTGAACGCCGCCCGCTCGTTCGGGGCGGCGGCGCCCGACCACACCGCGCGCGGCAGCGCGGTCTGCGTCCGGGGTGCCGTGCACTGGGTCACCCATCGCTCCGGTCCCGCCCGTGCGCTCGCCGCCGAGCCCGGCGTACGGGCCCGGCTGCCGCGCACCTTCCGGGCGGAGGGCGAGGAGTGGGTGGTGTGGGTGACGGACGCGGAGGGCGACGACGCGCTGGAGTTCGCGCCCGCGACCGGGCTCGCTCCGGGTGCCACGCCGCGCAGGCTCGGCGCCGGGCAGCTGGGCCGCGTCCTGGAGCTCGCCATGGCGCCCGACGGGAGCCGGGCGGCGGTCGCCGCGCACGACGGGCGGCTGCTGCTCGTCGAGCGGGAGTCCGGCGAGGTCCGCGAGGTCGACCGCAGTGAGGACGGGGACGTGTCCGGGCTGGTCTTCTCGCCCGACTCGGCCTGGCTCGCCTGGTCGCACCCCGGCCCGCGCCCGCTGAGCCAGCTCAAGCTCGCCAACACCACCGACCTGTCGGTCTCCGAGGCGACCCCGCTGCGCTTCCAGGACTACGCGCCGGCGTTCACGCAGGACGGCAAGCACCTGGTGTTCCTGTCGACGCGGTCCTTCGACCCGGTCTACGACGAGCACGTCTTCGACCTCGCCTTCGTGGTCGGCTCCCGCCCCCACCTGATCACCCTGGCGGCGACGACCCCGTCCCCCTTCGGCCCGCAGCGGCACGGCCGACCCTTCGACGCGCCCGACAAGGACGAGACCCCCGACAGCGAGGGCACCCCGGCCACGCGGATCGACCTCGAAGGGCTCGCCGACCGGATCGTGCCGTTCCCGGTCGAGGCCGCCCGCTACACCAACCTGCGGGCCGCGAAGGACGGCGTGCTGTGGCTACGGCATCCCGTGCGCGGCGCCCTCGGCGCCTCCCGGGCCACGCCCGACGACCCCGAGCCCAAGACCGAGATGGAGCGCTACGACCTGCTCCAGCGGCGCCTGGAGCATCTCGCCGACGACGCCGACCACTTCGAGGTCAGCGGCGACGGCAAGCGGCTGCTGTTGTGGACCGACGGCCGGCTCAAGGTCGTCCCCAGCGACCGGCGGGCCTCCGGCGACGACGACAGCGACTCGAACATCACCGTGGACCTGACGCGCGTACGGCAGAGGGTCGACCCGTCGGCGGAGTGGCGGCAGATGTTCGAGGAGACCGGCCGCATCATGCGGGACCACTTCTGGCGGCCGGACATGAACGGGGTGGACTGGTCCGGGGTGCTGGACCGCTACCGCCCGCTCGTCGACCGGGTGGCCACCCATGACGACCTGATGGACCTGTTGTGGGAGGTGCAGGGCGAGCTCGGCACCTCGCACGCGTACGTCGCGCCGCACGGCGGGTACGGCGGCGGGGCCCGGCAGGGTCTGCTCGGCGCCGACATCTCCCGCCATCCGGACGGCAGTTGGCGTATCGACCGCATCCTGCCGTCCGAGACCTCCGACCCCGAGGCGCGGGCACCGCTGGCCGCGCCGGGGGTCGCGGTGCGGGCCGGGGACGCGATCGTGGCGGTGGCCGGGGTGCCGGTGGAACCGGTGACGGGGCCCGGGCCGTTGCTCGTCGGTACGGCGGGCAAGGCGGTGGAGCTGACGATCTCGCCGGCCGGGGGCGGGGACGCACGGCATGCGGTCGTGGTCCCGATCGCCGACGAGCAGCCCCTGCGGTACCACGCGTGGGTGGCCGACCGGCGGGCCTACGTCCACGAGAAGTCCGGCGGCCGGCTCGGCTACCTCCACGTGCCGGACATGCAGGCGCCGGGCTGGGCCCAGATCCACCGCGACCTGCGGGTCGAGGTGGCCCGGGAGGGCCTCGTCGTGGACATCCGGGAGAACGGCGGCGGGCACACCTCGCAACTGGTCGTGGAGAAGCTGGCGCGCCGGATCGTCGGCTGGGAGGTGCCGCGCGGGATGCGCCCGTACAGCTATCCGCAGGACGCCCCGCGGGGTCCTGTGGTGGCGGTGGCGAACGAGTTCTCCGGCTCCGACGGGGACATCGTCAACGCGGTGATCAAGGCGTTGGGCCTGGGGCCGGTGGTGGGGACCCGGACGTGGGGCGGCGTGATCGGGATCGACAGCCGGTACCAGCTGGTCGACGGCACACTCATCACCCAGCCGAAGTACGCCATCTGGCTGGAGGGCTACGGCTGGGACCTGGAGAACCACGGCGTCGACCCGGACGTGGAGGTGGTGCAGCGCCCGCAGGACTGGGTGGCGGGCCGGGACGCTCAGCTGGACGAGGCGATCCGGATCGCACTGGAGGGTCTGGAGACCAGTCCGGCGAAGACACCGCCGACTTTGCCAACCTCTTAGGGGCGCGGGGCTGTGTCGATATGCGGCTCCGCCGCGTGGGCGCGACCAGCCACGATGCACCCGCACCCGACGACGATACGATGCCCCCCGTAAACCCACCGCCCAACCCCCGGAGGGAAAATGGCAGGGGAGCCGCAGGACGACTGTCTGTTCTGCAAGATCGTCGAGGGCCATGTCCCGGCGACGATCGTGCGGGAGACGGACACGACCGTCGCGTTCCGGGACATCAACCCCCAGGCGCCCACCCACGTCCTGGTCATCCCGAAGGCGCACTACCGGGACGCCGCCGCCCTCGCCACCGCCGAACCCACCCTCGCCGCGGACGTCCTGCGCGAGGCCCGGGCCGTCGCCGACGAGGACAAGCTGGAGAGCTACCGCATCGTCTTCAACACCGGCGCCGGCGCCGGTCAGACCGTCTGGCACGCCCACGCCCACATCCTCGGCGGCCGCGGCATGCAGTGGCCCCCGGGATAGTCGAGGTAGTTCGAAGTCGCCGTGTCCGTACGTGAATTGGTTGTCCTCGGGACAGCGAGCCAGGTGCCGACCCGTCACCGGAACCACAACGGGTATCTGTTGCGCTGGGACGGGGAGGGGATCCTCTTCGATCCCGGCGAGGGCACGCAGCGGCAGATGCTGCGGGCCGGAGTCGCGGCGCACGACCTGAACCGGATCTGCGTCACCCACTTCCACGGGGACCACTCGCTCGGCCTCGCCGGCGTCATCCAGCGGATCAACCTGGACAAGGTTCCGCATCCCGTCACCGCCCATTACCCGCGTTCCGGTCAGCGCTTCTTCGACCGGCTGCGCTACGCCACCGCCTACCGCGAGACCGTCGACCTCGCGCAGGCCCCGGTCAGCGCCGACGGCGTCATCGCCGACACCGGCGGCTACCGGCTGGAGACCGCCCGGCTGTCGCACCCCGTCGAGTCGTACGGCTACCGCCTCGTCGAGCCCGACGGCCGCCGCATGCTGCCCGAACGGCTCGCCGCGCACGGCATCAAGGGGCCGGACGTCGGGCGCATCCAGCGGGAAGGGGTGCTCGGTGGGGTCTCCCTGCAGGACGTCAGCGAGGTCCGGCGCGGACAGCGGTTCGCGTTCGTCATGGACACGCGGCTGTGCGACGGGGTGTACACCCTGGCCGAAGGCTGCGACATGCTCGTCATCGAGTCCACCTTCCTGGACGAGGACGTCGAACTCGCCGTGGAACACGGTCATCTGACCGCCGGTCAAGCCGCTCGCGTCGCGCTCGACAGCGGCGTACGGCATCTCGTGCTCACCCACTTCAGCCAGCGCTACACCGAGCCCGACGAGTTCGAGCGGCAGGCGCGGGCCGCCGGTTTCGACGGGGAGTTGACGGTCGCGCACGACCTGCTGCGGGTGCCGCTACCGAAACGTCGGTAGGACCGCCGTACGATGCTTTGATGTCCGTCCCGAAAGCAGAACTGCACCTCCACATCGAAGGCACCCTCGAACCCGAGCTCGCCTTCGAACTGGCCGACCGCAACCGCGTCGAGCTGCCGTACGCCGACACCGACGAGCTGCGCAAGGCCTACCAGTTCGAGGACCTCCAGTCCTTCCTGAACCTGTACTACGAGCTCATGGCCGTCCTGCGCACCGAGCGCGACTTCGAGGACCTGGCGAACGCCTACCTCGCCCGCGCCGCCGCGCAGGGTGTGCGGCACGCGGAGATCTTCTTCGACCCGCAGGCCCACACCAAGCGCGGGGTGGAGCTGGGGACGGTCGTCGAGGGGCTGTGGCGGGCGCTGGGCAGCAGCGAGGCGAACCACGGCGTCTCCACCCGGCTCATCATGTGCTTCCTGCGCGACGACTCCGCCGAGTCGGCCATGGAGACGCTCCGGGCCGCCGAGCCGTATCTCGACCGGATCGTCGGCGTCGGCCTCGACTCGGCCGAGGTCGGCCACCCCCCGGTGAAGTTCCGCGAGGTGTACGAGGCCGCCGCCGCCCTCGGCCTGCGGCGCGTCGCGCACGCCGGCGAGGAGGGGCCGCCCGCCTACATCACCGAGGCCCTCGACGTCCTCGGCGTCGAGCGGGTCGACCACGGGCTGCGGTGCATGGAGGACCCGGCGCTGGTCGAGCGGCTGGTGCGGGAGCGGGTGCCGCTGACGCTGTGCCCCTTGTCGAACGTACGGCTGCGCACCGTCGACGTCCTCGCCGAGCACCCCCTGCCCGCGATGCTCGACGCCGGGCTGATGTGCACGGTCAACTCCGACGACCCGGCCTACTTCGGCGGGTACGCCGGCGACAACTTCGACGCCGTACGCCAGACCCTCGGCCTGACCGAGGAACGGCTCCGAGAACTCGCCCGCAACTCGTTCCTCGCCTCCTTCCTGGACGACGACGAGGCGCTGCGGGCGCGGTATCTGGCCGAGGTGGAGGCGTACGAGTTCAGGTAGCCGCGGTGAGGCGGTCGGGGGCGGCGGGGGTGGCTTCGGCGCTGTCCAGGGGGATCTCGACCACCTCGACGCCTTCCGCGACTTCGACGGTCTTCTGCGGCCGCCTGCCCAGCGCCACCGCCGTCATCGGTACGGCGATCACCAGCAGCCCGGCCGCCAGCACCGCGCCCATGACCGGGAACCCGGCCTGCGCCGAGAGCACGCTCCCGGTCAGCGGGCCCGCCGCCGTGCCCAGCGACGACGCCGAGCCGACGAGGACCGCCCAGCGGCCGCGCCTGTCGAGGGAGGCGGCCAGGCCGATGACGTACGACAGGACGATCGGGTAGAGCGTGTTCCAGGCGATCTCGCCGGTCGCGAAGGTCGGCAGGTCGGTGGCGGACGCGCTGAGCGTGATGCAGGCCGCGATGAGGGCCGTACCCGCGCCGATGGGCAGCGCGCGACCCAGGCGCGGGCCGAGCGCGCCCGCTCCGGTGACGCCCAGCAGCCCGGCGCCGAGCGCCACGGCGAACACCGCGCCGACCGTGGCCTCCGTCAGATGCGCCTGGGTCAGGCCGATCCGGCCGCTGACGCCCCAGAGGGAGTTCTGGGCGAGGGACCAGCACAGCATGCAGGCGGCGAGGGTCAGGCCCTGGCGGCGGTGGGGGACGGGCGAGGTGTCCCAGCCCTGTCGCGAGGTGGTCGTGGCGGCGGGGAGCCGGCCCGTCAACGGCCATACGGCGAGCGCCGTGAGGGCGATCGCGGCGAGCGGGAGGCCGTGTCCGGGGCCGAGGTGGGGGACCGTCAGATAGACGGCGCCCGCGAGGGCGGAGACGCCGAGGAGGCCGAGCGTGGTGGCCCGGTGCGGGTCGGGCAGGGCGGCCACCCCGGTGGCGGCGACCGCCGTCGCCGTACCCGAGCCGAACCCGCCGACGAGCGCGCCGAGCACGACGGCCGGTACGGCGTGGGTGAGTGCGGCCCCGCCGTAGCCGACGACGGCGAGAACGAGGGCGATGCGTGCCAGGGTCCGTGCCCCGACCCGTTCCACCCGGGAGGCCAGCAGGACGCCCGCCGACGCCGAACTCAGCAGCAGCGCGCTGCCGACGGCGCCGGCCTGGGTCGGGGAGAGCGGAAGTCCGGAGTCGAGCCTGCCGACGACCGTCGGCAGCAGATACGGAGCCAGGTACCCGGCCGTGAAAAGGGCGACGAGGGGCCAGGCAGTGGTGCGGGGGGCGAACACGGGCGTTCCCAGGGCATGCGAAAGGAGCGGCTCAAGAGGGGGAGGGCGCAGGCCGTCGACGGACAGGAACGCGCGAGGAATTTGTATCAAGCAGGGACAGGCGCGAAGAAGGGAGGGGGGTGTGATCTGGGGCACGTTCTGTTTGCGGTGAGGCAATGCGGGTAAGAGGCGCCCTCACCTGCGCCAGTGCACCGACCCGTTGCCGCCGACCCCACCGGGAACCGTCGCCTCGATCTTCGCCCTGATCTCCCGCATCACCGCGACGATCCGCTCCTCGTGCCCCGCCGACAACCGGGCCACCGGCACCGAGCAGCTGATCGCGTCCTGGGCCGGGGAGTCGTAGCGCAGGGCGAAGCCGAAGCCGACGATGCCGGGGACGCTCTCCTCGCGGTCGACCGAGTAGCCGCGCGCCCGTACGGCGGCGAGATCGGCGGCGAGGGGCTCGCGGGTGGTGTGGGTGTGCGGGGTGAGGGACTCGTACGGCCCCTCGGGGAGGTCGCCGTCGGGGCGTTCGGCGAGCAGCGCCTTGCCCAGGGCTCCCGCGTGCGCCGGGAGGCGGCGGCCCACCCGGCTGATCGTCCGCAGGTATTCGTGCGACTCGCGCGTCGCCAGATACGCCACGTCCCGGCCGTCCAGCCGCCCCAGGTGCATCGTCTCGCCCAGCGCCTCGGACGCCTCGTCCAGATACGGGCGTACGGCGCGGACGCGCGGGTCGGAGTCGAGGTAGCTGGTGCCGGTGAGCAGGGCGTGGATACCGATGCCGTAGAGCGAGCCGGTGACGTCGGTGCGGACCCAGCCGCGGGAGATCAGGGTCTGCAGCAGCGCGTACATGGAGCTGCGCGGCACCTCCAGCGCGTCCGCCAGCTCCTGGAGGCGTGCGGGGCGGTCGCCGCGCGCGGCGAGGAGCTCCAGCAACTCGACCGTCCGCGCCGCGGACTTCACCTCGCGGACGCCGCCTGTCTCTGACATGGGGCGATGGTAATCGGGCCGCATCGGATCGACCGCGCCATTGACGGTCATGGACAGGTCGACGTCGGTGGGCTGCGCAACATCCAGCAAGAGCCGCACCGGCGGTGGCTGGAAGACGACGGCTCGCTCCGGGACCGCGACGACGCGGCCGCCATGCGGATCGCCGACCCCGGATGGGGCACGCCGTCGGTACCCCGCTGGTAGGGCCTCGCCGACCGCTCCGGTGAGGTCGTCCGCGGGGGCTCGGGCCGGATCGCGGTGGCGTTGTCGGTGGCGTGGTGCACACTGGCCAGATCAGCATCACGTCAGGGAGCGCACCGTGACCACGCCCACCGCGCCCAACGGAAAGGGACCCTCGCCCCAGGGGCCGTCGTCCAGGGCAGGGAAGCCGTACCGCCGGAGCCAGGTCGACCCCCTCGCCGGCCTGCGCACGCCCGCCGACCCGCCCTGGGACGTGTATCTCACGGGCACGGTCTTCCTCGACATCATCTTCACCGGCCTGGATTCGGCCCCGGTGCGCGGCACCGAATCGTGGGCGCGCGGGATGGGGTCGAGCCCCGGCGGCGTGGCGAACATGGCGACGGCCCTGGCCCGCCTCGGCCTGCGGACCTCGCTCGCCGCGGCCTTCGGCGACGACCACTACGGCGAGTACTGCTGGGACGCGCTGGAGCACGGCGAGGGCATCGACCTGACGCCGTCGCGCACGGTGCCGGACTGGCACTCCCCGGTCACGGTCTCGATGGCGTACGAGGGGGAGCGCACGATGGTCTCCCACGGCCACGAGCCGCCCCCGGAGGAGCCGGCGCCCGACTGCCCGCCACGCGCGCGTGCCGCGGTCGCCTCCCTCGTGCCGGGCCGGCGGGCCCCCTGGATCGCGCAGGCCGCGAGCAAGGGCACCCGTATCTTCGCCGACGTCGGCTGGGACGACACGGGGGCATGGGACCTGCCGGGACTGGCCGACCTGGAGCACTGCGAGGCCTTCCTGCCGAACGCGCAGGAGGCCATGCGGTACACGGGCACCGACTGCCCGCGCGAGGCCGCCCACGCCCTCACCGCGTACGTCCCGCTCGCGGTCGTCACCCTCGGCGCGGAGGGCGCGTACGCGGTGGACGGACGGACCGGGGAGACGGCCGAGGTCCCCGCGATCGCCGTCGAGGCCCTCGACCCGACCGGCGCCGGCGACGTCTTCGTGGCCGGCTTCGTCGCGGGCACCCTGGCCGACTGGCCCCTCGCCGACCGCCTGGCCTTCGCGGGCCTGACGGCAGCCCTCTCGGTCCAGGAGTTCGGCGGCTCCCTGTCCGCCCCCGGCTGGGCCGAGATCGGCGCCTGGTGGCGCAAGGTCCGCTCCCTCGACCGGCAGGACCCCGAGGCCCTGCACCGGTACGCGTTCCTGGCGGATCAGGTGCCGGAGGAACAGGGCAGACCGTGGCCGCTGCGGCGGGCGGTGCCGACGATCGGGTTCCGGCGCTCGGCGTGACGACTGCGGCGCCGCGGCCTTGCGGGCTCAGCTCGGCGTGGCCGGCGTCAGCACCACGAAGTCCGCCATCGCCGGGTCGACGCAGACCGCCAGCCGGCCGACGCCCTCCGCGTCCTCCGGCCCCATCTGCACGCTGCCGCCGTTCTCCGTGACCTTGGCGACGGCGGCGTCGCAGTCGGTGACGTTGAAGACCGGGTGCCAGTACGGCCGCCCGTTCGCCAGCGCGAGGTTCTCCGCGGGCAGCTCCATGAGGCCGCCCTGCATACGCTCCTCGGGCAGCCCGGCCGGCGTGATGAGGGTGTACGCGCCCCCGCCGCCCGGCAGCGGCATGTCGCTGAACTGCCAGCCGAAGACACCGCCGTAGAACTCCTTCGCGCCCGCGGCATCGCTCGTGTACAGCTCGGTCCACGACAGCGACCCCGGCTCGTCGGCCAGCTCGAAGCCCGAGTTCTTCCCCGGCTGCCAGACGGCGAACTGGCCGCCCAGCGGATCGTTGAACTGCGCCATCCGCCCCCAGTCGTCGAGGTCCCGCGGCGCCACCCGCACGGTGCCGCCCGCGCGCTCCACGGCCTGGGTCGCAGCGTCCGCGTCGTCGACGGTGTAGTAGATCATCCAGGCCGACCGCGCACCCTCCTCGGTGAGCTTGCCCAGCCCGGCGACGGTCTTGCCGTCCTTCTTGAACATCCCGCCTTCGAAGTCCTCCGCCTCGCCCATGGACTCGTACTCCCAGCCGAGCACCGCGCCGTAGAAGGCCGCGGCGGCCCGGACGTCGGGGGCGCCGAGGTCGAGCCAACAGGGGGAGCCGGGGGAGAGGTCAGTGGTGATCATGGCGATGCCCTTTCGCAGATCTGTACCACCTCAGCGTGGCACCGAGCACTGACACTCGCCCGCTGACGTTCGCTTCTCAGCGCCGATCAGCGGGGCAGGGGCGGCGGGGGCGAAGAACTCCCCGGACCTCAGCCCGCCGTCACCGTAGCCCGCAGCGCCCCGTCGGGCCCCGCCACCAGCACCGGCGTACCCGGCCCGCCCAGATCCCGCACCGCCGCCCGGTCCTGCGCCGACGGCGCCTGCGCCTCGGTCACGACCGCCGCCGCCTCCAGCGACTTCGCCCCCGACGCCGCCGCCATCGCCACCGCCGTCTGCAGCGCGCTCAGCTTCAGGGAGTCCAGGGCGACGGTCCCGGCGACATACGTACGGCCGGTCTCGTCCCGTACGGCCGCCCCCTCGGGCACGCCGTTGCGGGCCCGCGCGGAACGGGCCAAGGTGATGATCTTGCGGTCCTCGGGGTCGAGCGCGCTGTTGTCGGTCATGACCTGAGCATACGTAGCGACCTGCCGGCCTAACCGGCCACGGGGTACATCGCCCCGCGCCGCCCCTCCGGCGACGCCAGCCACTCCAACTTCGCCGCCGTGTCGGCCTCGTCCAGCGGCGTGTGCAGGACGATCGACAGATCCGGCCGCACCGGCATCTGCAGCACCGTCGACTCCAGGCACAGGAGTCCGACCACCGGATGGTCCAGCTCCTTGCGGATCTGCCCGGCGTCCTCGATGTCCCGCCGCTCCCACAGCGTGCCGAACTCCGGGCTGGACGCCTTCGCTTCGGCCAGTACGGCCTGGAACCCCTCGTCGTCGGGAGAGGCCGAGCAGGCCGCGCGGAACTGCGCCACGAGCGTACGGGCGTTCGCGTCCCAGCTTCTCGGCCGTGACCGGTACATCGGATTCGCGAAGAACTCGATGAGGCAGTTCCACCTCTCGCCGGGCCGCATGCCGAGCACCGCCGCGGCCGCTTCGCTGTGCAGCACGGCGTTGTAGTACTTGTCCATGATGTACGCCGGATGCGGCATCCACGCGTCGATCAGCCGCCGCAGCCCGTCGCACATGTCCTGCGGCGCCGGTGCCGCCACTTCGGGCGCCGGCGGGTTCAGCCCGGCCAGCAGGTACAGATGCCGGCGCTCGGCGTCGCTCAGCCGCAGCACACGGGCGACCGCGTCCAGCACCTGGGGCGACACGGAGATGTCCCGCCCCTGCTCCAGCCACTGGTACCAGGAAGCGCCCACTCCGGCGAGCACGGCGACCTCCTCGCGCCGCAGCCCCGGCGTACGCCGCCGCGCTCCGCCGTCCGGCAGGCCCGCCTCGGCCGGTGTCACCCGGGCCCGCCTGCTCATCAGGAACTCGCGTAACTCGCGCTGCCGTTGGCTCTTCAGCGTGCCCTTGGACACGTAGGGATCCCCCTCACCCTGTTGGCTGGTGGTGCCACCACCAGGACAACTGCCCGCTCCCCACGGCTATTCCACCACCGTCAGTCTCTAGCCCATGGCGATCGATCCCACCAGTCCCCCGACGTCCCCACCGCTCGACACCCCCCGATTATCGACGCGCGACAGACTCATCCTGTTCGTCCTGTGCGCCGCGAACTTCATGGTCGCGCTCGACTTCTCCGTCCTGAACGTCGCCCTCCCCGTCCTCGGCGCGGACCTCGGCATGAGCCAGTCGGCGCTGCAGTGGGCGGTCACGGCGTTCGCGCTGCCGTCCGGCGGCTTCCTGCTCCTCTTCGGCCGCATCGGCGACCTGTACGGCCGCCGCAAGCTGTTCCTCACCGGCCTCGTCCTGTTCGCCGCGGCCTCGCTGCTCGCGACGTTCGCCTGGGACCCGGCGTCGTTCCTCACGGGACGCGCGCTGCAGGGCCTCGGCGCGGCCGTCATCGTGCCGTCCGGCATGTCCCTGCTGACCACCACCTTCGCCGAGGGCCCCGCCCGGGACCGCGCCCTCGGCATCTCCGGGACACTGATGTCCCTCGGCTTCACCGTCGGCGTGGTCGCGGGCGGTGTCCTGACCGACGCACTCGGCTGGCGCTCCACGATGGGCCTGCTCGCCGTCTTCGCGCTGATCGTGCTGCCGCTCGCGCCCGGCCTGCTGCCCGAGTCCCGCACCCCCGACCGCCCGCACCTGGACGTGCCCGGCGCGATCACCGTCACCGGTGGTCTGCTGTCCCTGATCTACGCCCTGACAACGGCCGCCGACCACGGCTTCGGCCGCGCCGACGTCGTCGTGACGCTGATCGCGGGCATCGCGCTCCTGACGGCCTTCGCGGTGGTCGAGTCCCGCACCGACGCACCCCTGGTCTCCCTCTCCATGCTGCGCCGCCGCACGGTGGCGTGGGGCAACCTCGGCGGGCTGATCACCTTCTCGATGATGTCGACGGTGGTGTTCGTCCTCACCCTGTACCTGCAGGAGATCCTGCATCTGTCGTCCTGGGAGGCGGGCCTGGTCTTCGGCGTCCAGGGGATCATGGCGGTGATCGCGGGCTCGCTCACCCCCAGGGTCGTCAGCCGTCTCGGCGCGCGCCGCACCCTTGTCGCCGGGCTCACCGGCCAGGGCGCCTTCATGATCGCCCTGCTGTTCCTGAACGCGCACAGCTGGTCCGTCTGGCTCGCCGTGGTCGCCGTCTCGCTGGCGAGCATGCCTCACGTGGCCGCGATCATCTCCTACGGCCTGACGGTCACCTCGGGCGTCCCCGACGAGGAACAGGGCCTGGCCACCGGCCTGGTCACCTCGACCCAGCAGGTCGGCATCACGATCGGCATCCCCCTGCTGGGCGTCCTCGCGACGACCTCCGACGACCTGCTGTCCGGCACCCGCCTGGTCATGGGGATCGACGCGGCGATCCTCCTGGTAGGCGCGGCCCTGATCGCACTCGGCCTGCGGACCTGGCGGTCGGCCGGTTCAGGGGCGGTCGAGGCGGAGCCGGTCGGCTCTCGGTAGACCGGCCACGACCAGGTCGTACGAGTCCTCGACGAGCTCCCGGACGAGACGGTCCGGGAGCTCGCCGTCGACCGTCACCGTGTTCCAGTGCCGCTTGTTCATGTGCCAGCCGGGGACGATCAGGCCCGGGTGTTCACCGCGCAGGCGTACCGCGTCATCCGGGTCGCACTTCAGATTGACCGTCAGGGGCCGCGCGTCCAGGTTCGTCAGCGCGAAGAGCTTGCCCAGCACCTTGAAGACCGAGGTCTCCGGGTTGAACGGGAAGTCCTCCACGGTCGCGTTGAACGACAGGCAGAACGTGCGCAGCTCCTGAGGGGTCACTCCGGCTTCGTCTCCTCCTGAAGGGGCCCGGCGGGGGCCACCGGCTCCACGAGCACGGTCACGATCTTGTTCCGGCGCCCGGCCGCCGCCTCCGCCGTCAGCCGCAGCTCACGGCTGTCCGGCAGCTCGACCAGCGACGACGCCCCGGCGATCGGTACCCGGCCCAGCGCCTTCGCCAGCAGCCCGCCGACGGTCTCCACGTCCTCGTCGTCGTACTCGTCGAGGCCGTACAGCTCGCCGAGGTCGGTGATGTCCAGGCGGGCGGTGACCCGGTAGCGGTCCTCGCCCAGCTCCTCCACCGGCGGCAGCTCACGGTCGTACTCGTCGGTGATCTCACCGACGATCTCCTCGAGGATGTCCTCGATGGTCACGATGCCGGCGGTGCCGCCGTACTCGTCGATGACGACGGCGACGTGGTTGCGCTCCTGCTGCATCTCGCGCAGCAGGTCGCCGGCGTTCTTGGTGTCCGGGACGAAGGCGGCGGGCCGCATGGCCGTGGACACCAGCTCGCTCTCCGCCTCCCGGCTGATGTGCGTCTTGCGGGCCAGGTCCTTCAGATACACGATCCCCACCACGTCGTCCTCGCTCTCCCCGACGACCGGTATGCGCGAGAAGCCGGAGCGCAGGGCGAGGGTGAGGGCCTGGCGGATCGTCTTGTAGCGCTCGATCACGACCAGGTCGGTGCGCGGGACCATGACCTCGCGCACCAGCGTGTCGCCCAGCTCGAAGACCGAGTGCACCATGCGGCGCTCGTCGTCCTCGATCAGCGACTCCTTCTCGGCGAGGTCGACCAGCGCCCGCAGCTCCGCCTCGGAGGCGAAGGGGCCGCGGCGGAAGCCCTTGCCTGGAGTCAGCGCGTTGCCGATGAGGATCAGCAGGTAGGGGATAGGACCCATGATCCGCGCGAGCGGCAGCAGGACGTACGCCGCCGCCGTCGCCGTGTTCAGCGGATGCTGGCGCCCGATGGTGCGCGGGGAGACCCCGACGGCGACGTACGACACCAGCACCATGACCGCTATCGCCACCAGGAGGGCCTCGGTGGTGCTGTCGAACTCCTGCAGGCAGGCGTACGTGACGAGCGCGGCGGCGGCCATCTCGCAGGCCACGCGCACCAGCAGCGCCACGTTCAGATAGCGGGTCGGGTCGGCGGCGACGAGCGCGAGCTTCTCGCTGCCGCGCCGGCCGCTGCGTACGGCCTCCTCGGCGCGGAAGCTGGAGACGCGCGCCAGGCCCGCCTCCGCGCAGGCGGCGAGCCAGGCGACCACCACGAGGGCGATCGCACCGGAGACGAGGGGGAGGCTCATGACACGGTCGGGGCAGGGGACGGCCCGGTCAGCCCCTTCTCCGAACGCCAGCCGTCCACGATGGCGGCCTGCAGGCCGAACATCTCGGCCTTCTCGTCGGGCTCCTCGTGGTCGTACCCGAGCAGATGCAGCACTCCATGGACGGCGAGCAGCTGGAGCTCCTCGTCCATGGAGTGCTGCGTGGGCGCTTCCGCCCCCTGCTTGGCGGCGACTTCGGGGCACAGCACGATGTCCCCGAGGAGCCCCTGCGGAGGCTCGTCGTCGTCCTTGGACGGCGGCCGCAGCTCGTCCATCGGGAAGGACATGACATCGGTCGGCCCGGGCAAGTCCATCCACTGAATGTGGAGCTGCTCCATGGCGTCGGCGTCCACGACGATCACCGAGAGCTCGGAGAGCGGGTGGATGCGCATCCGCGCGAGCGCGTAGCGGGCGATGTCGAGGATCGCCTGCTCGTCGACCTCGGTTCCGGACTCGTTGTTGACGTCGATCGACATGGTCGTGCTGTGTCTCTACTTCCCCTTGTGCCCGGCCTTGCCGCCCCGGCCCTTGTGCGAGCCGTTCTGGGTGCCGTGCTTGCTGTCGTACAACTCGTACGCGTCGACGATACGGCCGACGAGCTTGTGCCGGACGACATCGTGGGAGGAGAGCCGGGAGAAGTGGACGTCCTCAAGGCCCTCCAGGATGTCCTGCACCTGCCGCAGACCGGACTTGGTGCCGTCCGGGAGGTCGACCTGGGTCACGTCACCGGTGATGACTATCTTCGAGTCGAAGCCGAGACGGGTGAGGAACATCTTCATCTGTTCGGGGCTGGTGTTCTGGGCCTCGTCGAGAATGATGAAGGCGTCGTTGAGCGTCCGGCCACGCATGTACGCGAGCGGTGCGACCTCGATGGTCCCGGCGGCCATGAGCCGTGGGATGGAGTCGGGGTCGAGCATGTCGTGCAGCGCGTCGTACAGCGGTCGCAGGTACGGGTCGATCTTCTCGTACAGCGTCCCCGGCAGGAAGCCGAGCCGCTCACCGGCCTCCACCGCAGGCCGGGTCAGGATGATGCGGTTGACCTGCTTGGACTGCAGGGCCTGCACCGCCTTGGCCATGGCGAGGTAGGTCTTGCCGGTGCCCGCGGGGCCGATGCCGAAGACGATCGTGTGCTTGTCGATCGCGTCGACGTACCGCTTCTGGTTGAGGGTCTTGGGGCGGATGGTGCGGCCGCGGGAGGAGAGGATGTTCTGGGTGAGCACCTCGGCCGGGGTCTCTTCCGGACCCTCCCCGTTCTCACTCGCTCTGAGCATGGCGATCGAGCGTTCCACTGCGTCCTCCGTCATCGGCTGTCCGGTGCGGAGCACCAGCATCATCTCGTCGAACAGGCGCTGGATGAGAGCGACTTCAGCGGCGTCGCCGACCGCGCTGATCTCATTGCCCCGGACATGGATGTCGGCCGCCGGGAAAGCCTTCTCGATCACGCGCAGCAGGGAGTCGCCGGACCCCAGCACGGTCACCATGGGGTGCTGGGCGGGGACGGTGAACTGTGCTCTCGCCTGCCCCTGCGCGGGTGTGTGAGCTGTGGGTGTCTGAGTCATGGGCCGGCTCTGTAGGCCTTGCTCGTCCTCCTCGAAACGACTCGTCCGCCACCGGGGCGGCCTGGCGAATTCCAGGGTACGCCGGGGGACTGACAACGCCGTAGGCCTTTTCGCGGGGGAGGTGAACGGGCCTCGTCCTCAGGCCGGGGGCGAGGAACTGCCCTCAGAAGCCCAGCTTGCGCAGCTGCCGCGGATCCCGCTGCCAGTCCTTCGCCACCTTCACGTGCAGGTCCAGGAAGACCGGCGTTCCCAGCAGCGCCTCGATCTGCCTGCGGGACTTGATGCCGACCTCCTTCAGGCGCTTGCCCTTGGGGCCGATGATGATGCCCTTCTGGCTGGGGCGCTCGATGTAGACGAAGGCGTGGATGTCGAGGAGCGGCTTGTCCGCGGGGCGGTCCTCGCGGGGGAGCATCTCCTCGACGACGACGGCGATGGAGTGCGGCAACTCGTCGCGGACGCCCTCCAGCGCGGCCTCGCGGATGAGTTCCGCGATCATCACCTGCTCCGGCTCGTCGGTGAGATCACCCTCGGGGTAGAGGGCCGGACCCTCCGGCAGGAGCGGGACGAGCAGGTCGGCCAGCAGGTCCACCTGCTTGTCGCCGACCGCCGACACCGGCACGATCTCCGCCCACTCGAACCCGAGCTCCTTGCCGAGCTGGTCGATCGCGATGAGCTGCTCGGCGAGCGTCTTGCCGTCCACGAGGTCGGTCTTCGTGACGATCGCGATCTTCGGCGTCTTCTTGATGGACGCCAGTTCCTTCGCGATGAAGCGGTCGCCCGGGCCCAGCTTCTCGTTCGCCGGAAGGCAGAAACCGATCACGTCGACCTCGGCCCACGTGGTCCGTACGACGTCGTTGAGCCGCTGGCCGAGCAGCGTGCGCGGCTTGTGCAGCCCCGGGGTGTCCACCAGGATCAGCTGGGCGTCGGGCCGGTGCACGATGCCCCGCACCGTGTGCCGCGTCGTCTGCGGCTGGTTGGCGGTGATCGCCACCTTCTGCCCGACCAGAGCGTTCGTGAGGGTGGACTTGCCCGCGTTGGGGCGGCCCACGAAGCAGGCGAAGCCGGCGCGGTGGGTGGCCTCGGGCGACTGCTCGGATGACTGGGTTCGAACGCTCATGGGGCCCATTCTCCCTGATCCACAAGCGCCCGCCGCACCACGGGCACCGCACCTTCCACTCGGTGAGATTTCGGAAACCCCGGCGCAATGAAACCTCACCGAAACACATCCGTACGCGCCCGGAAACGCATGCCCGTGAATCTCTGACGAGCCCCCACCTCGATGGAGACGACCGTGACCCTCGCCGCCGCGCAGGCAGACACCGGCGACACCGCCTGGCTGCTCGCCGCCACCGCACTCGTGCTGCTGATGACCCCGGGCCTGGCCCTCTTCTACGGCGGCATGGTCCGCACGAAGAGCGTCCTCAACATGCTGATGATGAGCTTCGTGTCGATCGCGCTCGTCACCATCGTGTGGCTGGTCTGCGGCTACTCCCTCGCCTTCGGGGACGACGCCGGCGGCGGTCTCATCGGCGGCCTCGAACACGCCGGGATGGCCGGTCTCGGACCGGACAGCGTCCAGGGGACCGTCCCCACCCTCCTCTTCGCCACCTTCCAGCTCACCTTCGCGATCATCACGGCGGCCCTGATCAGCGGCTCGATCGCGGACCGCGCGAAGTTCGGGGCGTGGCTGGTGTTCGTGCCCGTATGGGCGCTGCTCGTATACGTTCCCGTCGCCCACTGGACCTGGGGCCCGGGCGGCTGGATCCTCGACCGCCTCGGCGCCCTCGACTTCGCCGGCGGTCTCCCCGTCGAGATCACCTCCGGCGCCTCCGGCCTCGCCCTCTGCCTGCTCCTGGGCCCGCGGCTCGGGTTCAAGAAGGACGCCATGCGCCCGCACAACCTGCCGATGGTCGTGCTGGGTGCGGGGCTGCTCTGGTTCGGCTGGTTCGGGTTCAACGCCGGCTCCGCCCTCGGCGCCAACGGCCTCGCGGCCGCCGCTTTCCTCAACACCCTCGCCGCCGGCTGCACCGGCCTGCTCGGCTGGCTCTTCGTCGAGAAGAAGCGCGACGGTCACCCGACGACGCTGGGCGCGGCCTCCGGCGCGGTCGCCGGCCTCGTCGCCATCACGCCCTCCTGCGGCTCGGTCTCCCTGCTCGGCGCGCTCGTCATCGGCCTCGCCGCCGGTGCCGTCTGCTCCTACGCCGTCGGCTGGAAGTTCAAGTTCAACTACGACGACTCCCTGGACGTCGTCGGCGTCCACCTCGTCGGCGGCATCATCGGCACCCTGCTGATCGGCGTCTTCGCGACGGCCACGATGACCGGCGGGGCCGAGGGGCTCCTCTACGGCGGCGGACTCGCGCAGCTCGGCAAGCAGCTGGTGGCCATCGTGGCCGTGGCGGCGTACGCCTTCGCCGTCACATACGGCATCGGCAAGGTCATCGACAAGGTCGTGGGCTTCCGGGCGAGCGAGGAGCAGGAGCACACCGGCCTGGACCTTACGGTGCACGCCGAGACCGCCTACGATCACGGGGTCCTGGGGCACGGCGCCCCGGTCACCGCGTCCGTCGCGTCCCCCGTCCCCGCCGCGCAGAAGGTCAAGAAGCAGGCATGAAGCTCATCACCGCCATCGTCAAGCCGTACCGGCTCGACGAGGTCAAGACCGCCCTCCAGGAACTCGGTGTGCACGGTCTGACCGTGACCGAGGCGAGCGGCTACGGCCGCCAGCGCGGCCACACCGAGGTGTACCGCGGCGCCGAGTACCAGGTCGACCTGGTGCCCAAGGTCCGGATCGAGGTCGTCGTCGACGACGCGACGGCCGACGACGTCATCGACGCGATCGTGAAGGCCGCCCAGACCGGCAAGATCGGCGACGGCAAGGTCTGGGCGCTGCCGGTCGACACGGTCGTACGCGTGCGGACGGGCGAGCGCGGCCCCGACGCGCTGTAAGCACGGAGTGCCGGGCGCCGGGACCGCGCCCCGTCAGCGCGTCACGCGCCTCAGTCGAACACGAACGGGCCCGGCGACTGCGGCCCGGTCGCCGTGCAGGTGATGGTGATGCCGAAGACGGTCATCTGCAGCGAGCCGCCGAAGGCCTCCAGGCTGTCGCCGGAGGCCACGGTGCCGCTGAGCGGGCCGACCTGGACGGGGTCGCCGGCGGCCATCGCCGGGTTCTCCGTGCCGGTGAAGCTGGTGGTGCCGCCGCTCGCCTTCACCAGGGTGAGCGTCGAGGAGATCGAGTCCTCCCCGAGCGCGATCGGCGCGGTGATCGCGGAGGACTTGAGGGTGAGGGTGGCGGCGGTGCCGTCCTGTGTCGCCGTGAGCGTCGCCTCGCCGCCGCCGAAGCTGCCGCAGTCGGCGGTGATCGTGGCGGTGCCGGGGGCGACGGCGAGGGCGGCGGGTGCGAAGGCGAGGCCGGTGACCGCGAGGGTCCCGGCCACCAGCGCTGCACCTGCTCCGATGCGTGTGCGTCTCATGGGGATCCGCTCCCTTTCGAGGTGGGGAATTCCTGGTGTGGGGGTGGGGGAATTGCTCGGCAGGTGGATGCGGACACACTGCGTGGGCAGCTGACGTGCACAGTTGAAGTGCACAGCTGACATGGAGAGTTGAATCTGACGGTCCGTCGGAACCGTCGTTTCCATTGATGCGCGTGGGGCGAGGGTCGGCAAGGGTGATTTCCGGCCTCAACTACCCACGAGTCAACTACCGGTCCCCTCAAGCCCCTTGCTGGGTGACATGTCCTGCAGGCCCACCACGCGCAGGAGTTGCAGGCGCTCGTAGGCCTCCGTGCCCGGGCGGGCGGTGTGGACGACCAGGAGGTGGTGGTGTTCGTGGCTGACCATGACCTCGCAGTCCAGTTCCAGGAGGCCGACCAGGGGGTGCACGAAGCGCTTCGTCGCCCGGTTGCGCTGGGACACCTCGTGCTCGTCCCACAGGCGCGCGAACTCCTCGCTCGACGCCCTCAGTTCGGCGACCAGCGCGGCCGGTTCCGGGTCGTCGGGGCGGGCCGCGGCGACCGCGCGCAGGGTGGCCACGTGGGCGCGCGCGTGGCCCGCGAGGTCCTCCTCAGGGAAGAGCGTGCGCGCGGCCGGGTCCAGGAAGAAGAGGCGGGTCAGGTTGCGCTCGCGGCGCGGACGGGACATCACGTCGCCGACCAGCGCCCTGGCCATCGCGTTCTGGGCCAGCACCTCGCCGCAGTCGTTCACCACCTGCGCCGGGGTGTCGTGCAGCCGGTCCAGGATCAGCAGCAGCCCGGGGCGGACATGCGCCGAGGCCGTCTCGCGCCGCGGGGGTTCCTCGCCGGCCAGGTGGAAGAGGTGGTCCTGCTCGACGTCGGTCAGGCGCAGCGCGCGGGCCAGGGCCGTCAGCATCTGGCGGGACGGGCGCGGCCCCCGGGACTGTTCGAGGCGGGTGTAGTAGTCCACCGACATGCCCGCCAGCTGCGCCACCTCCTCGCGGCGCAGGCCGGGCGTGCGACGCCGGGCGCCCGGCGTCAGGCCCACGTCCGGCGGGGTCAGCCGGGCACGGCCACGGCGCAGGAAGTCGGCGAGTTCGGCTCGGTTCACCCCTCAAGCCTGCGGCAGCGCGCCCGGCTTATCCAGGGACTGCCGATCCCCTGATCAACAGGTCTCTCCCGGCCGGAGCGTCCCCGGCCGAGGCTGGTGGCACCAGACCGAGAGGAACAGATCATGGTGACACTGGTGACAGGCCCGACGGGGCAGGTCGGCCGACGCTTCGTCCCGAGGCTGCTGGCCCAGCGGCGGCCGGGGGAGGAGGTACGGGTTCTCGTGCGGGACGCCTCGCGCGGCGAACCCTTCGCCGAGCTCGGCGCCCAGGTCGTCGTGGGAGATCTGCGGGACACCGAGACGCTCGGCAAGGCGGTCGCCGGGGTCGACGCGGTGGTGAACGTCGCGGCGTCCTTCCGCGGGGTGCCGGACGAGGAGGCGTGGGCGGTCAACCGGGACGCGGCCGTGGAGCTGGGCCGTGCCGCGCTGGCCGCGGGCGTGCAGCGGTTCGTGCAGGTCAGCACGGGGATCGTGTACGGCGTCGGGCGGGGTCGCCCGCTGACCGAGGACGACGAGACCCGGCCCGGCGGCGCGATGTGGGGGGCCTACGGCGAGTCCAAGGCCGAGGCCGAGGGGGAGCTGCTCGGCATGGAAGGCCTCGACGTACGCGTCGCCCGGCTCCCCTTCGTCTACGGCGAGGGCGACCCGCATCTCGCCCAGTCCCTGATGTGGGCCAAGAACTGGGCGGCGACCCAGCGACTGCACATGGGCCATCACGCGGACGTCGCCCAGGGGTTGCTGCGGATCCTGCACGCGCCGGGAATCGCCGGCCGCATCTACAACATCGCCGACGACGCCCCCGTGACGGCGGTCGAGCTGCACCAGCTCAACGGCGTCGAGGTGCCCGCCGAGCTGTACACCCGGACCGATCCCGACCCGTGGCTCGTCATCACCTCCACGGAGCGCATCCGCCGCGAGCTGGGTTACCGGCCGCTGTACCCGTCGGTGTACGCCGCCCGGGAGGCGGGAGCCCTGTAGGTCAGTCCACCCCTCGAATCCGCCCCACCAGCACCGCCCCCGCCAGCCCGGCCGCCGCCGCCAGCCCGTACAGAACCCGGTATCCGCCCAGGTAGGTGACGATCGGTGCGGCGAGGGCGGGGGCCGCCACCTGGGGCAGGGCGTTCGCCACGTTGATGACGCCGAGGTCCTTGCCGCGGTCGAGGGCCTTCGGCAGCACGTCCGTCATCAGCGCGAAGTCGACCGACATGAACACCCCGAGGCCGAGGCCCAGCAGCGCCGCCACGACGATCGCGCTCGGCCAGGTCTGCCAGAGGGCGAGCAGGGCCGTGGCCGCCGCCATCAGCACCCCGGACCAGTACACGAACGGCTTGCGCCGGCCCACCCGGTCCGACCAGGCGCCGCCCACCACGACCGTGGCCAGCAGCGTCACGCTGTTCACCGCGGTGAGGATCAGGACGCCCTGCTCGGGGTCGTCGTGGTGCAGGCGGTCCCGCAGGTAGTACAGCAGGTAGAGGATCACCAGCGCGTTGCTGAGGTTGATCAGGAAGCGGGTCAGCCAGGCCCACCCGAAGTCGGGGTAGCGGCGCGGGCTCAGCCAGAAGCCGCCGGTGAACGAACGCCAGGACCACGCCGGCCGGTCCGCGGCCCCGAGTCGGAGATCCCCGTACCGCAGGACGTACGGCAGCACACCCGCCAGCGCGAACACCGCACACGCCGCGTACCCGGCCGCGATCCCGCCCACCGCCGTCGCCAGCCCCGTACCGGCGACCGCCCCGAGGATCTGCGCCGCGCCCAACCAGCCGCCCACCACGCCCCGTTGGAGCCGAGGCACCCGGTCCGGCACGGCCGCCGTCACCGCCGCGAAGGCGGCGTTGAGCGTCAGCTGGACCAGGCACCAGCCGACCGCCATGGTCCACAGCCCGCCCGCCCCGGCGAGCAGCAGCAGCGACAGCGCGCCGCCCGCCGCGCCGGCCACGATCCACGGCGTACGGCGGCCCCAGCGGGCCGTGGTGCGGTCCGAGAGCGCGCCGAAGAACGGGTTCGCCACCAGCGACACGACCGCGCCCATGCCCGTCACCCACGCCAGCAGCGTCTCCTTCGACATCCCCGTGCCGGGCGCGAAGTCCTCCGCCTGCTGGGCGAGCAGGATCTGCAGCGGGCCGTACCAGCCCACCCAGATCGCCACGTTGGCCAGCGACAGCGCCGCCGTCCAGCCCCGGCCGACCCGTTCGACGGGCTCCGCGAGGGCCGTGGTCATCTCTGGGCCCGGAGCAGTTCCCGGTACCAGGCGTACGACGCCTTGGGAGTCCTGGCGAGGGTCTCGAAGTCCACGTCCACCAGCCCGAACCGGCGTGCGTACCCCTCCGCCCACTCGAAGTTGTCGAGCAGCGACCACACGAAATAGCCGCGTACGTCCACGCCCGCCTCGATCGCCTTGTGCACGGCCCGCACATGAGCGTCCAGGTAGGTGATCCGGTCCTGGTCGTCGGTCCCCTCGTACGAGCAGCCGTTCTCCGTGATGACGACAGGGGGGAGCCGGTCGCCGTACCGCTCACGGAATCCGGTGAGCAGCTCCGTCAGGCCCTCCGGCACCACCGGCCAGCCGAAGTCCGTGACCGGGACACCCTCGATCTCCCTTACGGAGAAGGGGAGTTCGGCCGGAATCGTCAGGCCGCCGAACTCGATGTCCGTGCCCTGCGGTGCGCCCACCCGCGTCGGCGCGTAGTAGTTGACGCCGTACCAGTCGATCGGTTCGGCGATGACCTTGAGGTCGGCCGAGACGTCCCCCGGCATCAACTCGCCGAGCCCCGACGGGTATTCACCCAGCAGCAGCGGTTCGGCGAACAGCCGGTTGAGCAGGACGTCGTAGAAGTCCGCGGCCTCCACGTCCGCCGCCTCCCGGGACGCCGGCCACGTCGGCCCGTGCGAGTTGGCGATTCCGATGTCCGTGGCGCCGGCCGCGCGCAGGGCCCGTACCGCCAGACCGTGGGCGAGCAACTGGTGGTGGGCGACCGGGAGAGCGTCGAACATGAGCTGCTTGCCGGGGGCGTGGGCACCCAGGGCGTGTCCGAACAGGGTGTGTTCGGCGGGCTCGTTGAGGGTGATCCACTTCTGCACGCGGTCGCCGAGGCGGTCGGCGACGACGGACACGTACTCGGCGAAACGCGACGCCGTGTCCCGCTCCAGCCAGCCGCCCTTCTCCTGAAGGGACAGCGGGAGGTCCCAGTGGAAGAGGGTAGGGA
The DNA here is from genome assembly GCF_028736035.1 of Streptomyces sp. T12. Taxonomy (NCBI): domain Bacteria; kingdom Bacillati; phylum Actinomycetota; class Actinomycetes; order Kitasatosporales; family Streptomycetaceae; genus Streptomyces; species Streptomyces sp. T12. Next base: position 3,329,088 of record NZ_CP117866.1, on the reverse strand, counting down.
CCGGGCGTACGCCCGCCGCGCACAGCTCGTCCACGAGGCGGTCGTAGAAGTCCAGGCCGCCCTCCCGGCGCACCCTCGGCCAGGAGATCGAGAAGCGGTACGCGCTCACGCCCAGGTCGGCCAGCAGCGCCACGTCCTCGCGGTAGCGGTGGTAGTGGTCGCAGGCCACCGCCGCCGTGGAGCCGTCCTTCACCCGTCCCGGCTCGGCCGTGAAGGCGTCCCACACGGACCGCTCGCGCTCGTCCGCCGCTCCCTCGATCTGGTGGGCGGACGTAGAGACGCCCCACAGGAAGCCGGCCGGGAACTGAGGTATCGGGTTCGTCGCCATGGGCCGGATCATCCGTACCGCTGGTAACAGAAGTCAACGCCCAGGCGTGAACCGCTGGTTACGCACCTTCCTTCAGCACCCTGGAGATCAGCTTCCGCTGCTCGTCGGTGAGCCGGGGGTCCGAGCAGTACACCGTCCTGCCGTCCACGGTGATCTGGTAGCTGAAGCCGTCCGGAACCCCGATGGGGGGCGTGCCCCGGCCGGACGCGACCGCGCGCTCGGCCAGGGCCTGCCACTCCTGGGCGTCGGGCCGCCCCGAGGTGTCCACCTCGGCAAGCCGCTCGATGCCCGCGAATCCGCCCGTGCGCCGTACCTGAATACGCATGGGTTCCTGTCTAGTACGGACTCAGAGGATCCGCACCCCGACCTGCTCCCATGCCTTCTCCACGGCCTGGAGCTCCTCGCCGCCGTCGCCGAAGCGCTCGCGCGCGGCCTTGACGGTCAGCCCCGCGAAGTCGGTGAACAGGGCGCGGTCGCTCAGCTCGCCGCCGGTCAGGACGTCGTACCAGATCTGTCCCGCCTTCTCCCAGGCGTGGCCGCCGAGTGCGGTGGCGGCCAGGTAGAAGGCGTGGTTGGGGATGCCGGAGTTGATGTGGACGCCGCCGTTGTCGCGGCCGGTGCGGACGTAGTCGTCCATGGTCGCGGGCTGCGGGTCCTTGCCGAGGACGTCGTCGTCGTACGCGCTGCCCGGCTCCTTCATGGAGCGCAGCGCCTTGCCGGTGACGCTGGGCGCGAGCAGGCCCGCGCCGATCAGCCAGTCGGCCTCGGCGGCGGTCTGGCCGAGCGTGTACTGCTTGATGAGGGCGCCGAAGACATCCGACATCGACTCGTTCAGCGCGCCCGGCTGGCCGTAGTAGGTGAGGTTGGCCGTGTACTGGGTGACGCCGTGGGTGAGCTCGTGGCCGATCACGTCGATCGGGATGGTGAAGTCGAGGAAGATCTCGCCGTCACCGTCGCCGAACACCATCTGCTCGCCGTTCCAGAAGGCGTTGTTGTAGTTCTCGTCGTAGTGGACGGTGGCGTCCAGGGGCAGGCCGTCGCCGTCGATGGAGTGGCGGGCGTAGGCCTTGAGGAACAGCTCGAAGGTGGCGCCGAGGCCGGCGTAGGCGCGGTTGACCGTGGCGTCCTGGCCGGGGTCGGCGCCCTCGCCGCGGACCTTGGTGCCGGGCAGATTCGTCCGGTGCTCGGCGTCGTAGATGGTGCGCAGCGGCTGGTCCGACGGTGCCTTCGCCGTCGGGGCGGCCGCGAGGGCGAACTCGGTCGTGACGCGGCGCCTGCCGCGCAGCTCGCTGTCGCGCATCAGGGTCCGCTGGGCGGGACCGGAGAGTGCGGGGTCGTCGTTCCGGGCCAGTTTGTCGAGGACATGTGGCGGGACGACGGTGCAGAAGACGGGCTCGAAGCCCCCGTGGGTCGTCATGCCCGGAACCCTTGCACTGAGTCATGTGCGTGTCACTACCCGCAACCATGATTGGTGAAATATGCGGACAGGGAGCCGCACGCTCCGTGACGAAGTGGTATGGCGCACTTTTTGTCCTGTTCGTTCCTCGGGTCCCGCATACTGATACAGCGCCCCGCACGGGGAGCGGCTCGGCTAGCATGCTGCGCATCATGCGTTTCGGGCTGCTCCTCCTTAGCTGCCGCGGCGAGGGCCTGTAGTCATAGGCCGACTCCCTCCCCGCGGAGTTTTGGCGTTGCGTCGTCGGCCGTCCTTCCGGACACCGGGACTTTCCGGACTTCACGAGGAGCCCACGCAATCATGGCGAACCGCCAGCAGCCCAGCCGCATGCCGATTCACAAGTACGGCCAGTACGAGCAGGTCGACATCGCCGACCGCACGTGGCCGAACAAGCGGATCACCGTCGCCCCCCGCTGGCTCTCCACCGACCTGCGCGACGGCAACCAGGCCCTGATCGACCCGATGTCGCCCGAGCGCAAGCGCCGGATGTTCGACCAGCTGGTCAAGATGGGCTACAAGGAGATCGAGGTCGGCTTCCCGGCGTCGGGGCAGACGGACTTCGACTTCGTACGCTCGATCATCGAAGAGCCGGGCGCGATCCCGGACGACGTCACCATCTCCGTACTGACCCAGGCCCGCGAGGACCTGATCGAGCGCACGGTGGAGTCCCTGAAGGGCGCCAAGCGCGCCACCGTCCACCTGTACAACGCCACCGCGCCGGTCTTCCGCCGGGTGGTCTTCCGCGGCTCCAAGGACGACATCAAGCAGATCGCCGTCGACGGCACGCGCCTGGTCATGGAGTACGCCGAGAAGCTGCTGGGCCCGGAGACGGAGTTCGGCTACCAGTACAGCCCCGAGATCTTCACCGACACCGAGCTGGACTTCGCGCTGGAGGTCTGCGAGGCGGTCATGGACGTCTACCAGCCGGGTCCGGGCCGCGAGATCATCCTCAACCTGCCCGCCACGGTGGAGCGTTCGACCCCGTCGACGCACGCGGACCGCTTCGAGTGGATGAGCCGCAACATCTCCCGCCGCGAGCACGTCGTCATCTCCGTCCACCCGCACAACGACCGCGGTACGGCCGTCGCCGCCGCCGAGCTGGCGCTGATGGCCGGCGCCGACCGCGTCGAGGGCTGTCTGTTCGGGCAGGGCGAGCGCACCGGCAACGTCGACCTGGTCACCCTGGGCATGAACCTGTTCTCCCAGGGCGTCGACCCGCAGATCGACTTCTCCGACATCGATGAGATCCGTCGTACGTGGGAGTACTGCAACCAGATGGAGGTCCACCCGCGCCACCCGTACGTGGGCGACCTGGTCTACACGTCCTTCTCCGGCTCCCACCAGGACGCCATCAAGAAGGGCTTCGACGCCATGGAGGCCGACGCGGCCGCCAAGGGCGTGACGGTGGACGACATCGAGTGGGCCGTGCCGTACCTGCCCATCGACCCCAAGGACGTCGGCCGTTCCTACGAGGCGGTCATCCGCGTCAACTCGCAGTCCGGCAAGGGCGGTATCGCGTACGTCCTGAAGAACGACCACAAGCTGGACCTGCCGCGCCGGATGCAGATCGAGTTCTCCAAGCTCATCCAGGCCAAGACGGACGCCGAGGGCGGCGAGGTCACCGGCAGCGACATCTGGGCGGTCTTCCAGGACGAGTACCTGCCGAACCCGGAGAACCCCTGGGGCCGCATCCAGGTCAAGAACAACCAGTCGACCACCGACACCGACGGCGTGGACACGCTGAAGGTGGAGGCCACGGTCGATGGTCAGGACACGGTCCTGACCGGCTCCGGCAACGGTCCGATCTCGGCCTTCTTCGACGCCCTGCAGTCCATCGGCATCGACGTACGCCTGCTGGACTACCAGGAGCACACGATGAGCGAGGGTGCGTCCGCGCAGGCCGCGTCGTACATCGAGTGTGCGATCGACGGCAAGGTTCTGTGGGGGATCGGGATCGACGCGAACACGACGCGTGCGTCCCTGAAGGCGGTCGTCTCCGCCGTCAACCGGGCGGGGCGCTCCGCGGGGGTGCGGCAGTAGGAGGTGCCGCGGCGGGTTGCTGATCGGCTGCGGCGCCGTCGTGGCTTGTCGCGCAGTTCCCCGCGCCCCTTGAAAGGCGTTGTCGTACCTGGCGTTTTGAGGCCCCGTCCGCCGTATTTTGGTGGGCGGGGTCCGCTCATTTCCAGCCATTGACCTGTGCAGGTCACGGAAAGGTCTCGTCCAGGGTGCTGACTCCACGTCCGTGATGTGGCTAACATCACGCAAGCGCGGCGATGTTGCCGCGGCGTTACGGAGGTGCGACGTGCTGCCAGGACGGGGACAAGACGGCCGTGCCGCCAGGCTTGCGCGCATCCTGGGCACCCGCACCGCGTGGTCGGCCGTCGGTGACGGCGAGTTCTTCTGCCCAGGGTGCGGGGGCGACCGCAACTACCAGCGGCTGAGCGGGCACCGCCGCTTCACGTTCCTCGGCGTGCCCGTCCTGCCGCGCGGCGAGACCGGCCCCGTCGTGGAGTGCGCGGCCTGCCGTCACCACTTCGGCACCGACGTCCTGGACCACCCGACCACCACCCGCTTCTCCGCGATGCTCCGCGACGCCGTCCACACCGTCGCCCTCGCGGTGCTGGCCGCGGGCGGCACCTGCGCCCGTCCGGCCCTGGAGGCCGCCGCGGCCACGGTGCGCGCGGCCGGGTTCGACGACTGCACGGAGGAACAGCTGGGCGCTCTGGTCGAGGCGCTGGCGGCGGACACCGGGCGGGTCTTCTCCGAGCCCTGCGGTGCCGGGCTGGCCATAGAGCTCCACGAGGCGCTGGACCCGCTGGCCCCGCACCTCGCACCGGCCGGGCGGGAATCGATCCTGCTCCAGGGGGCGCGGATCGCCCTGGCCGACGGTCCCTACACGCCCGCCGAGCGCGATGTCCTCGCGACGGTCGGCGCCGCCCTCACCATCTGCGGCGAGGACGTGACCCGGCTGCTTGCGGCGGCGGCGCGCACACCGTCGTAGGCCCGGGCGGCGCGGTCTGCGTCGAACTGCGCGCCGCTCACGGCGACGACCAGTACGGCGACGCCGACGAGCACCTGCAGACAGGCGCTGACGACGGCGCGGAGCAGGTACAGCAGCGCGGCGCTCAGCAGCACGAGGCCGCCGGCGATGCCCACGTAGAGCCAGTTGAGCGTGAGGGTGACGTCGGAGTTGTCCGCGCCCGGATCGAACGGCTTCCAGTCGCCGCTGACGTCGATGCCGAGCAGGCAGGCCGCGACGACCCCGACGACGTCGAGGACGAGCAGCCCGACGGCCAGGGCGATGTCCCCGGCGAGGGGCAGCCGGCGGCGTCCGGTGCGCGGGGGCGGCACGTTGGCGCCGCGGAACTGCGGGAGGCCGGACGGCCGTCGGGTGGTGGGGTCGATCACGGCTGCCAGCCTCCCCCGAACGCAGGGCCGGGGCCTGAGTACGGATACTCAGGCCCAGTACTCCCGGGGGAGTAATCGCGTCATTCCGTCTACCGCGGCGGTATCCCCGAACTCGCCCTCTCGCCCGACGATCCGGCCCCTGACCGCCGGGAGTCTGGAGACGACCCAGACACCCGATCCGGAGGGGGGCCCGTCTCATGGGGGCCGTAAGGACAAGTGCGCGGCGACGGCGGGCCGTGCCGTGGCTCGTGCTCGGGCTGTGGATCGCGGTGCTCGCGATCGCGTCGCCGTTCGCGTCGAAGCTGGCGGACGTCCAGCGCGACCGGGCCGTCGACTATCTGCCGGCGAGCGCCGATTCCACGCAAGTGGCCAAGATCCAGGACCGGTTGCCCGGGGGCGAGGCCACCGAGATGGTCGTCGTCTATCACCGGGAAGGCGGGCTGACCGCCGCCGACAAGGCGACGGCGGCCGAGCAGATCGACCGGATCGCCGGCGGGCACGAGCTGACCGGCGAACCGCAGGGCATCCCGTCGAAGGACGGCACCACCCTGATGTACCCGGTGGCCAGCACCGAGCCCGGCCAGGACGAGGACAAGCGCGACGCCCTCGTCAACGACGTCCGGGACGTGGCCAGGGGCGGCGACGGGCTCAGCGTCGACGTCGGCGGCGAGGGCGCGCTCGCCACCGACGCGAGCGAGGTCTACAACTCGCTCGACGGACCGCTGCTGTACACCACCGCCGGGGTCGTGGCCCTGCTTTTGATCCTCATCTACCGCAGCCCGTTCCTGTGGCTCGTGCCGCTCGCCGTCGCGGGCCTCGCCGACTACCTGTCGATGGGCGTCGCCTACGGCCTCAACCAGGGGTTCGGCACGTCCGTGTCCGGCCAGAGCTCCGGGATCATGACGATTCTCGTGTTCGGGGCGGGGACCGACTACGCGCTTCTGCTCGTCTCCCGGTACCGGGAGGAGCTACGGCGTATCGAGCGGCCCTACGACGCCATGGTCGCCGCGCTCAGGGGCTGCGGGCCCGCCGTGCTCGCCTCCTCCGGCACCGTCGCCGCCGGGCTGCTGTGCCTGCTCGCCGCCGACCTCAACTCCAGCCGGGGCATGGGCCCGCTCGGCACCGTCGGCGTGCTGTGCGCGCTCGTCGCGATGCTGACGCTGCTGCCCGCGATCCTCGTCCTGCTCGGGCGGCGCGTGTTCTGGCCGCTCGTGCCGCGCTACGGCAGCACGCCCAAGGCCCGCCGGTCCCTGTTCACCGCGATGGGCAGCTCCGCCGGACGCCGGCCGCTGACCGTCCTCGCGGGCGGTGCCGTCCTGCTCGGCGCGCTCGCGCTCGGCGCCTTCAACCTGCCCGGGAGCCTCAAGCAGCAGGACTCCTTCACCAGCAAGCCCGACGCGGTCGCCGCCATGGAGACGCTCGGCAAGGCCTACCCCGAGCGTGGCACCCAGCCCATCACCGTCATCACGCCGCAGGGCCGCGCCGACGAGACGCTCGCCTCGATCCGCGGCACCCGGGGTGTCGACAGCGCGCGGGAAGGCCGTACCGGAGACGGCTGGACCGAGATCTCCGTCCTCGCCACCGCACCGCCCCAGTCCGCCGGGGAGACCGCCACCATCGAGGCCCTGCGCGAGCAGCTCGACGGCTCCTACGTCGGCGGGCCGAGCGCCGAGCAGCTCGACCTGAAGGACACCAACGCCCGGGACCGCCTGGTCGTCGTGCCGATCGTGCTGCTGTCCGTGCTGCTGATCCTCGTCGCCCTGCTGCGCTCGCTCGTCGCCCCGCTGATCCTGGTGGCGGCCGTGGTCGCGGTGTGGGGCGCAGCGCTCGGCATCGGCGGACTCGTCTTCGGGCCGGTCTTCGGCTTCGAGGGCACGGACCCGGGGCTGGGGCTGCTCTCCTTCGTGTTCCTGGTGGCGCTCGGCGTCGACTACGGCATCTTCCTGATGCACCGGATGCGCGAGGAGTCCCTGAAGGGCGCCGAACCGGCGTCGGCCGCGCTCACCGCGCTGCGTACGACGGGCGGGGTCATCGCCTCCGCCGGGCTCGTCCTCGCCGCCACCTTCGCGGTGCTCACCAACATGCCGATGGTGCAGCTCGTCGAGCTGGGCTTCGTCATCGCGGTCGGCGTGCTGCTGGACACCTTCCTGGTCCGCACCTACCTGGTCACCAGCGCGAGCGTGGCCTTGGGGCGGAAGGTGTGGTGGCCGGGTGCCCTGTCCCGCGAGCCCGAGCGGCCCGTACCGCCGAAGGAACCGGAGCGGGTGCCCGCCGCCGCCCACTGACCGACCGGTGCCCCTCCCTCCCGGAGGGGCGCCCGCTAGCGGAGGATGACCCCGTGCAGGCAACCACCCCAGCGGCGCGCCCCCGTATCGGCGAGCGGATCATGGCCGCGATCAACCGTGACCCCCGCACCGCCCCGCACGGCACCCGCAACGACGCCCTGCTCGGGGTGGCGGCCGCCGTCGTGGCCGTGTGCCTGGCCCTGTCCACCGACGACGGCCGCCGGCCCGACGCCCTCGGCTGGACGCTCCTGGTCGCCGCCCATGTGCCGCTGGTGTGGCGGCGGCGCAGGCCACTGCTCGTGCTCGCCGCGGTGGTCGCGCTCGTCGTTCCCTACCACGCCCTCGACAACAACCACGGCGCGCCCGTCCCCGCCTCCTTCATCGCCCTCTACACGGTCACCGTCACCCAACGCCCCCTCCGCACGGTCCTGGTCGGCGCGGCGGGCCTCGGCGTCTCCCTGACCGTGATGCTCACCTTCGGCGACGACAAGCAGGCCGTCGACCTGCTGCGCATCTACGGCTGGGTCCTCGCCGTGCTCTTCGTCGGCATCGACATCCGCTACTACCGCCAGTACGTCGCCGCCATCGTCGAACGCGCCGAGCGCGCCGAACGCACCCGCGAGGAGGAGGCCCGCCGCCGGGTCGCCGAGGAGCGCCTGCGGATCGCCCGCGACTTGCACGACCTGCTCGCCCACAGCATCACCCTCATCGGTGTGCAGACGTCGGTGGCCGCACATGTGCTCTCCGCCGATCCCGAGCGGCTGGACCGCGAGACGATCGCGAAGGCGCTCGACGACATCGCCGAGACCTGCCGCACAGCGCGCGGTGAGGTACGTACGACGCTGGACGTGCTGCGCGAACAGGGCGCCGCCGGCGAGGCACGCGGTCCGCTGCCCGGGCTCGACGGGGTGCCGGACCTGGTGGAGGCGGCGCGGCTGGCGGGGGCGCGGGTCGAGTCGGAGGTGGGGGTGCGCGAGGCGCCGCCCGCGGTGGGGGCGGCCGCGTACCGGATCGTGCAGGAGGCGTTGACGAACGTGGTCCGGCACGCGGGGCCCGAACCGGCCGTACGGGTCCAGCTGTACGAGGAGCAGGGCGCCCTGCGCGTGTCCGTCACCGACGACGGCCCCTGCCCCGCCACCGGCCCGCACAACCCCGGCTACGGCCTCGTCGGCATGCGCGAGCGCGCCCGCAGCGTGGGTGGCACACTCGACGCCGGACCGCGCGACGAGGGGGGCTTCGAGGTGAGCGCCGTACTGCCGATCGGGAGCGACCGGGGAGGAGAGCGATGATCCGCGTCCTGCTCGCGGACGACCAGACACTGGTCCGGGAGGCGTTCGCCATGCTGGTCGAGTCGGCCCCGGACATGGAGGTCGTCGGCCAGGCGGCCACCGGCCGGGAGGCCGCGGAACTGGCCGGGAGCTCACGCGCCGACCTCGTCGTGATGGACATCCGCATGCCCGACCTCGACGGCATCGAGGCGACCCGCCGAATCGCGGCCGACGAGACGCTGGCCGGGGTGCGGGTGCTGGTCCTCACCACCTACGACACCGACGAGAACATCGTGGACGCGCTGCGCGCCGGTGCCTCCGGATTCCTCGTCAAGGACACCCGCCCGGCCGAACTCCTCGACGCCATCCGCACGGTGGCGGCGGGCGAGTCCCTGCTGTCGCCGGGCCCGACGGCACGGCTGATCGAGCGGTTCCTGCGCAGCCCCTCCGCACCCACGGCGGCCGGGCCCGCATGCCTGTCCGAACGCGAGCGCGAGGTGCTGGCGCTGGTCGCGCGCGGCCTCAACAACACGGAAGTGGCAGAGGCGTTGGGGCTCAGCCCGCTCACGGCGAAGACCCACGTCAGCCGCATCATGGGGAAGCTGGGGGCGCGGGACCGGGCGCAGTTGGTCATCGTGGCGTACGAGTCGGGGATGGTGACTCCGGGAAGCCTGTGACGGACAGGTCAATGCTGACACCCCGTCAAGGGAATCAAGGGAACTCGATGGCCTTCCTGAGCCGCACCTTCAGCCGTACCCACCTGGTCACCCTGGTCACCGCAGTACTCCTGGCCACCCCTCTCACCACCGCCGGCAACGCCTCGGCGGACACCGGCTGCACGTCCTCCGTCCCGTACGTCTCGGGCGAGGGCGGCTACGACACGTACCGCATTCCGGCGACGATCACGACCCGGCGGGGCACGGTGCTGGCCTTCGCCGAGGGCCGGCGCAGCGGTGCTGGCGACACCGGCGACATCGATGTCGTCCTCAGACGCTCCACCGACGGCGGCTGCACCTGGGGCGCGCCGGCGGTGGTCTCCCCCGGGGACGGGGACACGCGGGGCAACCCTGCCCCGGTGGTGGAACCGCGCACCGGTGCGATCGTGCTGGTCACCTCCTACAACAGCGGTGATGTGACGGAGGCGCAGATCATGCGGGGCGAGGCGACGCCGGCGGAGAGCCGCCGGGTGTTCGTCCAGCGGAGCCTGGACGACGGCCGCCACTTCACGGCCCCGCGTGACATCACGACGCAGGTGAAGCCGCCGAACTGGCGCTGGTACGCGACGGGTCCGGGCCACGCGATCGCGCTCCGGAGGGGCCCGTACGCGGGGCGGCTGGTGGTCCCGTCGAACCACTCGGTGGCGCCCGCGTCCGGGTCTGCCGACACCGGGCAGGAGCCGAAGTACTACGGCGCCCACGCCATCTACAGCGACGACGGCGGGCGTACGTGGCAGTCGGGCTTCGTGGACGACTCCTACGACGGTGTCAGCAACGCCAACGAGTCCACGGCCGCCGAACTCCCCGACGGCAGGGTGTACTTCAACTCCCGCGACCAGCTCGGCACGAGCGCCGGCAACCGGCTCGACAGCCACTCGAGCGACGGCGGGGAGACCCTGGACCGCCCGTACACCGTCCAGCCGACGCTGAACGACGTTCCGGTGGTGGAGGGCAGCGTCCTCCAACTCGCCGGCGCCGGAGCCCCGTTGGTGTTCTCCGGCCCGTCCGTCCCGACTGCCCGTCAGTCGATGGCTGTGTGGCGCAGTACGGACGGAGGCGCGACCTTCACGAAGGCGCTGACGCTGTCTCGGCAGCGGGCGGCGTACTCCGACATGGTGCCGCTCGGCCGGCGGACGGTCGGGATCCTCTACGAGACGGGGGAGTCCGGGCCGTACGAGACGATCGAGTTCCGCCGGCTGCCGGTGGCTGACCTGACCTAGTGTCCCGGTCCGGAGATCCTGTCGCAGTAGCGGCAGATGCGGTCGATGATCTGATCTGCGGTCTTGGTCCACTTGAAGGGCCGAGCCTGTTCGTTCCAGGTCTTGATCCACTCTTCGAGCCCGGTCTTCAGTTCATCAAGTGAGCAGAACACGCCGCGTTCAAGGCAGCGTCGTTCCAGCTCCGCGAACCACCGCTCGACCTGGTTGATCCAGGACGAGTAGGCCGGGGTGAAGTGCAGGCGGAACCGGGGATGCGCAAGCAGCCACTTGTGCACCACCGGCGCCTTGTGGGCGGAGAGGTTGTCGCAGATCACGTGGACCGCCAGGCCGGGATCGGTCTGGCGGTCGATCTCGTCGAGGAAGTCACGGAAGTCGACCGCGCGGTGCTGTGCGGACAGCTTCCCGATCACCTTGCCGGTGGCGGTGTTCAGGGCGGCGAACAGGTCCACGGTGCCGTGCCGGACGTAGTCGAAGCTGCGGCGCTCAGGGGTGCCCGGCACCATCGGCAGCACCGGCGCTGTCCGTTCCAGGGCCTGGATCTGCGGTTTCTCGTCGACCGCGAAGACGGCCGTGTTCGCCGACGGGGCGAGATACAGTCCGACCACGTCACGGATCTTGTCGATCAGCAGCGGGTCCGGAGAGATCTTGAAAGTTTCGTGCGCCAGGGCTGCAGTGGTTGCAGGTCAGGAACGCCTTCGGGTCTTCGTAGACCTGGAGGCGGGGGTTGGCGACCAGCGCGCGTAGTTCGCGTTCGCCGAGATAGGTCCCGGCGTAGCGGTCCTCCTCGGCACCGTCGTCGACGAAGGAGCCCGGCGACACCAGCGCCTTCTCCACCAGGACGTGGAAGGCGTCCGTGTCGGTCGCGGCCAGCAGCGCCGAATGGTCCGTCCAGGCGAGATGCGCGATCTGGTGGGCGACGCTCCAGCCGGGCGCCGGGGTGGCGAGCGCCCACTGCTCGGCGCTCAACTCGGCCACCAGCCGGTCGAGTTCCTCGCTCTCCTCGCGCAGGTCGTCGAACACGGGCGTCGGATCGGACACGGGACGCTCCCCTCGGGCATGGCAGCGCCGATGAAAACAAGCAAGCATGCTTGCATAATTGTGGCCGTTCGGTGCACGGCCCGGGGCGAGGGCTGCGCGGACCCTGTGTGCTCAATACACTCGGCGATCGCGCCCATCGCGGCGCACACTCGCATATCGGGGGACGAACGATGAGCAACTGGAACCCGGGCGGACAGCCGCCCCAGGGGCCGCAGCCCTACCAGCCGCAGCCACCTCAGCCCTATCCGCCCCAGCCCTACGTGCCGCCACAGCCCCAGCCGCCCTACCCGGGGCCGCCGGTGCCGCCGCCGGGCGGGCCGATCACCCGGCTGCGGCGGCGGATCGGCCCCATCCACACCGCGCGCAGGGTCTTCACCCCGTCACGGCCGGGCATCGTCTCGGATCCTGAGGTGGCGCGGATGCGGAAGATCAGGACCCTGGTCGGCGTGGGCGCGTTCCTGTGGATGTCCTACGCCTACAAGCTCGCCCCCAAGCTCAGCGATGCGGCGGACGAGCAGGTCGACAAGTCGTGGACCAGCGCCCTCGTGCTGGCGGCGACCCTCCCGGTCGTCGTCGGCGTCCTGTACGGCCTGGCCGCTCCGGCGGCGCGACGGGACCTGCTGCGCCGGGCGGGGCGGTGCTTCGGCGCGATCGTGGCCATGATGGCGGCGGCCTCCGTCTTCCCGATCATCGTGCTCTCAGGGTTCTTCGAGGGCCAGGAACCCCTCGTGGAGGGCCACTTCACCGTGACGAAGGGCCTCATCCTCGCGTTCACCCTCTTCGTCCTCTTCTGGGTGACGCCGTTCGTCGTCTGGGGCGTGGGACTCGCCGTCCAGCACGTGTTCCGCACCGCGGACATCCACGAGACGGTGCCGCCGCTGCTGATCATGGCGTTGGCGTGGGAGATGGCACTGATCGACATGTTCACCGGCGCCCACGAGGGCGTGCCGACGGTGATCCGGTACGTGTTCATCCTGGGCGCCCCGCTCTCCGTCACGGCGGTGGGCCTGTGGGAGCTGCACCGGCTGCGCGTGCACTACGGGCTGGGGATGCGGGGACTGTTGATGCGCTAGGAACGGCGCCTCGCAGGACGTACTAGTGATCTGGTTTTGAGGTCGTGGGTCGCCACGTGAGGCGTCCCCTCTTTCAGATTGCGGCGTTCTGCTGCGGCGGGTAGTGCGCTCGCGCTGTGCTGCGTGGATGGGCGATACCCGGCTGGAACCTGTCGTGTTGTCGGAGGCCGAGCGGCTGACGCTGGAGAGCTGGGCCAAGCGCCGCTCGACCGCCCAGGGACTGGCCGTTCGCGCACGCATCGTGCTGGCGTGCGCGAACGGCTGGAACAACACCGTGGTCGCCGCGCGACTCGGTGTCGGCAGAGATACCGTGCGCCGCTGGCGCACACGGTTCCTTGCCCGGCGACTGGACGGACTCGCCGACGAGCCGCGGCCCGGGGTGCCGCGGACCATCACCGATGCCCAGGTGGAAGAGGTCGTGGTCCGCACCCTGGAGCAGACGCCACAGGGCGGGACGCACTGGTCGAAGCGGGAGCTGGCCAAGGTCGTGGGGATCTCGCCGGCGCGCGTGCTGCGGATCTGGCACGCCTTCGGCCTGCAGCCGTGGCGGACTGAGACCTTCAAGATCTCACCCGACCCGTTTCTGATCGACAAGATCCGTGATGTCGTCGGCCTTTACCTCGCCCCGCCGGCCAATGCCGTCGTCTTCGCGATGGACGAGAAACCACAGATCCAGGCTCTTGAGCGGACCGCACCGGTCCTGCCGATGATTCCGGGAGTGCCCGAGCGGCGGAGTTTCGACTACGTCCGGCACGGGACCGTCGACCTGTTCGCCGCACTGAACACCGCCACGGGCAAGGTGATCACGAAGCTGTCCGCCCAACACCGGGCCGTCGAGTTCCGCGACTTCCTCGACGAGATCGACCGCCAGACCGACAAGAGCCTGGCGGTCCACGTCATCTGCGACAACCTCTCCGCCCACAAGGCGCCCGTGGTGCACAAGTGGCTGCTCGCGCACCCCCGCTTCCAGCTCCACTTCACCCCGACCTACTCGTCCTGGATCAACCAGGTCGAACGGTGGTTCGCCGAGCTGGAACGACGCTGCCTCACACGCGGGGTGTTCTGCTCACTCGACGACCTCAAGACCGCACTCGAAGAGTGGATCAAGGTCTGGAACGACGATGTCAGGCCCTTCAAATGGACCAAGACCGCCGACCAGATCCTCGACCGCATCTGCCGCTACTGAGACAGGATCTCCGAACCAGATCACTAGTTTCTCGCCCCCGCCAGGGGGCTCCGCCCCCTGGACCCCCGCTCCCGCTTACAGCAACCCCGCTCCCGCCAGGAACTTCCCCACCCCCTCCACCTCCTCCGCCGACAACGGCATCTGAGGCTCCGCCGTCGCCGCGCAGGCGATGACGCCCCGCAGGTGCAGCGCCGCCTTGAACGCGCCCAGTGCCGACGAGCTCCCGCCCATCCGCCCCGGGTCCCCCACGGTCACCATGCCGAAGAGGGCGCACAGGCGTTCCTGCTCGACCCGGGCCCGCTCCCAGTCGCCGGCCCGGCACAGGCGGTCGAGGTGGACGTAGCCGTGCGGGTCGACGTTGGCGAGGCCCGGCACCGCGCCGTCCGCGCCGACCGCGAGGGCCGCGTCGACGACGAGCTCCGAGCCGGTCAGCACGCTGAAGCCCGTGACGTCGGGGCGGGTGCGGGCGCCGATGACGACCTCGCGGAATCCGGCCAGGTCGCCGCTGGAGTCCTTCAGACCGGCCAGCGTGCCCTCGGCGGCGAGGTCCAGGATCACGTCGGCGGGGAGTTTGGTGTGGACGGAGGCCGGGAGGTCGTAGGCCACCACCGGGACCGGGCAGGCCGCCGCGATCAGGCGGTAGTGGCGGGCGATCTCGGTCGGGTGGGTCCGGGCGTAGAAGGGCGCGGTCGCCACCACCGCGTCCGCGCCCGCCTCCGTGACCTCCCGGACATGGTCCAACACCCTCGGCGTCGTCATGTCGATCACGCCCGCCAGCACGGGGAGCCGGCCCCCCACGTGCCCCGTCACCGCCTCCACCACAACTCTGCGCTGCCGGTCCGTCAGATACGCCGCCTCCGACGACGAACCGAGCACGAACAGGCCGTGCACCCCGCCATCCATCAGGTGGTCGACCAGCCTGAGCAGTGACGGGACGTCCACCTCGCGGTCCGGTGTCAGGGGCGTGCAGACGGGCGGGACGACACCGGTGAGCGGAAAAGAAAGGGGCGCGAAGCGCGGCCTTAGAAGGGTGGTGGTGGGTGACGGGTGGGCGGTCATCAGGGCTCCTTGGGAAGGTGACTCTGCCGTACGAGGTCGCGGGTGGCCTCGCCCTCCTCCACCGGATGGTGACACCTGTAACGGTGCTCCGGGCTCGACGCGGCCGAGAAGTCCGGCATCACCTCACCGCATACCCCTTCCGCCTTCCAGCACCGCGTCCGGAAGGGGCACCCGCTCGGCGGCCGGGTCGCCGACGGCACCGGGCCCACCAGCGGGATCGGATCGATGGGGTCCAGCAGGCCGGGCGTCGCGGAGAACAGGGCCCGGGTGTACGGGTGCCGGGAGCCGTCGGTGACGTCGGCCGCCGGGGACTCCTCGACGATCCGGCCCAGGTACATCGTGATCACGCGGTCGCTCATCCGCCGTACCGTCTGGATGTCGTGGGAGACGAAGACCAGGGCCAGGCCCAGCCGCTCCTTCAGGTCCAGCAGGAGGTTCAGGATCTGGGCCCGGACCGACACGTCCAGCGCGCTCGTCGGCTCGTCCGCCACCACCAGGTCGGGGTCCAGGGCCAACGCCCGTGCGATCGCGACGCGTTGGCGCTGACCGCCCGAGAGCTGGCCGGGAAGCGCGTCGGTGAGGGCGCGCGGCAACCCCACCAGGGACATCAACTCCCTCACCCGCTCCTCGCGTTGGGCCTTGGTCCCCCGGCCGTGCACGTCCAGCGGGTCCCGCAGTATCTGCCGGACGGGCAGGCGACGGTTCAACGCCGTCGACGGGTCCTGGAAGATCATGCCGGTCCCGGCGCCGACCGCCGTCCTGCGCTCGGCCGGGCTCATCGTCCACAGGTCGCGTCCCCGGAAGGACACCGTCCCCGACGTCGGCCGCTGCACCCCCACCAGCACCTTCGCCAGCGTCGACTTCCCGCACCCCGACTCCCCGACCACGCCCACCGTCTCGCCGGGCGCGATGACGAGGTCGGCGCCGGTCAGGGCGTACACCTTGTCCCGCGTGAACAGCCCGCCGCTGCGCGCCTTGTGCACGACGTGCGCGTCCGACAGCTCCACCAGCGCGTTCACTGCACGACCCCACTCTCCGAGCGATCCGTCGGCGCCGGCACGATCGCCGGGTGATGGCAGGCCGCCGTGTGCGTCGGTGTCCCCACCAGGTCGGGGGCCGTCGTGCGGCACACCTCGCTCGCCAGCGGGCACCGGTCCGCGAAACGGCAGCCCGCCGGGAAGTCCGCGGGGGAGGGGACCACGCCCTTGATCTGCGTCATCCGCTCCTGCGCCGACTCCAGCGAGAGCACACTCCCGAGCAGGCCCCGCGTGTAGTGGTGCGCCGGTGCCTCCACCAGGTCGGCGGTCACGCCGGTCTCCACGATCTGGCCGCCGTACATCACGACCACCCGGTCGGTGACGTCCGCGATCAGCGCGAGGTCGTGCGAGACCAGGATCAGGGCGAAGCCCAGCTCCTCCCGCAGCCTGAGCAGCAGCTCTATGATCTGCGCCTGCACGGTGACGTCCAGCGCGGTCGTCGGCTCGTCGGCGACGATCAGCTTCGGGTCGCGGGACAGGGCCATGGCGATCAGGACGCGCTGGCGCTGGCCGCCGGAGAGCTCGTGCGGGTAGCTGCGCAGGGTGCGTTCCGGGTCGAGGCCGACGAGCGTCAGCAGTTCGTGCGGGGTACGGCGGCCTCCGCGGCGTACGACCTGCTTGAGCTGCGCGCGGATCGTCATCGCCGGGTTCAGGGACGACAGGGCGTCCTGGTAGATCATCGCCATCTCGTGGCCCAGCAGCTTGCGGCGTACGCGCATCGGCTCGCCCACCAACTGCCGCTGGTTGAAACGGACATGGCCGCGGACCCGGGCGCCCTTCGGCTCCAGGCCCATCACCGCGAGGGCTGTGAGCGACTTCCCGCAGCCCGACTCGCCGACCAGGCCCAGCACCTCACCGGGCTGCACCTCGAAGCTGATGCCGTCGACGATGTCCACGCCGGCATGGCGACCCTCGAAGCCGATCGCCAGGTTCTCCACGGCCAGTACCGGCTGCCGTCCGTGGGGCAGCGGCCGCGCCCGTGACCGCAGCCGTGCCGCGGCCTCCGCGAGCCCGGGCAGTTGCAGCACCTCTCCGCTGCCCGGCTCCGGCGCCTCCAGCCGGTCGTCGTCGTCCCGTACGTCGACCTCGCGCGCCGAGGGTGCCGCCCACGCGTCCGAGACGCCCTCGGAGAGGATGTTCAGCGAGAGCACCGTCACCAGCATCAGCAGGCCGGGGAAGACGGTCGCCCACCAGCCGCCGGTCAGCACCATGTTCTTGCCGTCGGCGATGACACTGCCCCAGGAGGGGTCGGGCGGCCGCACGCCCGCGCCGATGAAGGACAGCGACGCCTCGAAGACGATCGCCTCCGCCACCTGGACCGTGCAGAACACCAGCACCGGGGCGGCGCAGTTGATCGCCACGTGCCTGATGACGATGTGCGGGGTGCGGGCGCCGATGACCCGTTCCGCCGTGACGTAGTCCTCGCCGTACTGATCGAGGACGTTCGCCCGGACGACCCGCGCCACCGGCGGCGTGAACAGGAACGCGATCGCGCAGATCAGGACGGTGATTCCGCCGCCGAAGACCGCGACGAGCACGGCGGCCAGCGCGATGCCCGGGAACGCCATCACCACGTCCAGACAGCGCATCAGCGTCTCGTCGACCGCCTTGCGGGAGGTCGCGGCGATGGCGCCGAGCAGGGCGCCGACGACCAGCGCGAGTCCGGTCGCGCCGAGGCCGATCGCCAGCGACCAGCGGGCGCCGTACATCAGCCGGCCGAGGATGTCCCGGCCGAGGCTGTCCTGGCCCATCCAGTGGTCGGCGGACGGGTGCCCGGTGCCGTCGACGGGCGGCTGCTGGTCGAGCGGGTCGTGCGGCGAGAGCAGCGGGGCGAGCAGCGCCATCAGGACCACGACCGCCAGGAAGCAGAACGCGACCTTCGACAGCAGCGGCAGCCGGCGCCAGCCGCGCAGCCGGATGCCGGGCCGGGACAGCGCTTCGGCGAGGCGTTTGCGGTTGAACGTCACGTCGCCTCCCGCAGTCGCGGGTTGACCAGCAGGTACAGGATGTCGATGACCAGGTTGACGACCACGAAGCCGGTCGCCGTCGTGAGGACGACGCCCTGGACCACCGCCGGGTCGCCGTTCTTCACGGCGTCGATCATCAGCTTCCCCATCCCCGGGAGGGAGAAGATCGTCTCGATGACCACCGCGCCGCCGAGGAGATATCCGACGCGCAGGCCGAGCACGGTCAGCGGGTTGATGAGCGCGTTCCTGAGGACGTTCCGGCCGACGACCACCCGCGGCGGCAGCCCGCTGCCGATCGCCGTCCGCACGTAGTCCTTGTCCAGCTCCTCCACCACCGCCGTGCGCACGATCCGCGTCAGCTGCGCCGCCACCGGCAGCGACAGGGCGAAGGCCGGGAGGGTCATGGTCTTCAGCCAACCGGTGAGGGAGTCCGCCGGGTTGATGTAGCCGCCGGTCGGGAACCAGCCCAGGTCGACGGCGAGGTACTGGATCATCAGCAGCGCCAGCCAGAAGCCGGGGGCGGCCACCCCGGTGAGCGAGACGACCCGGATGATCTGGTCGGGCAGGCGGTCGCGGTAGATGGCCGCCGTGACGCCGCCGAGCAGCGACAGGACGACCGCGATGCCGAGGCCCAGGAAGGTGAGCTGGAGGGTCAGCGGCAGGGCGGTCATGACCTGGTCGACGACCGGCGCTCGGGTCAGGGCGCTGATGCCCATGTCGCCGTGGAGCAGGTCGCCGATGAAGGCGACGTAGCGGACGGGGAGGGGATCCAGCAGGCCGTTCTCCTCGCGGAAGTCGTGCAGCTGCTGGGCGGTGGGGTTGGCGCCCTGGAAGAACGCGGACGCCGGGTCGACGTCCGAGAACCGCATGACCAGGAACACGAACAGCACGATGCCGAGCATCAGCGGCACGAGCAGCGCGACGCGACGGGCCAGGATCCTTGCGACGGTGACCACTCAGGGACTCCTCGGCGCTAGGACCACTTGGCCTGGAGGAGGTTGATGCCGGGATACGGCTGGGCCCTTATGCCGGTGAGCTGCTTCGGGTTCCAGGCCGTCATCAGCTCGTTGTGGACGACCGGGTAGAGCACGGCCTGTTCGGCGACGACGTCGATGTAGTCCTGGATCATCGTCTTCTTCTTCTCGGTGTCCGGCTCCTGGGTCGCCCGGTCCATGTCCTTGAAGAGCGCCTTGGCGACGGAGTTGCCGGCCCACCGCGTGTACTGCATCCACAGGTTCTCGGGGCCGTAGTTGTAATGCATGATCAGGTCGGCGTCGAGGCCGAACTGGTTGGGGTTCGAGGCGGCGGCGACGACCTGGAAGTCCTGCTTCTGGTCCATCTTGGTGAAGACGGCCGTCGTCTCCTGCGGGGAGAGGGTCGTCTTGACGCCGATCGCGTCCCAGGACGCCTTGATGGTCGGCAGGCAGTCGACGATCCAGCTCACGTTGACGGCCAGGATCTCGATCTCCAGCCCGCTGACCCCGGCCTCCTTCAGCAGCGCCTTCGCCTTGTCGGGGTCGTGGTCGTAGACGGTCTTCGCGCGCCGGTAGCTGGGGTTGGCCTCGTTGAGGAAGGACGACGACGGCTTCCCGTGCCCCTTGAGGGCGACCTCGATCATCTTCTCGGTGTCGATGGCGTAGTGCAGCGCCTGGCGGACGCGTACGTCGTCGAAGGGCTTGTGCTTGGTGTTGAACATCAGGAACAGGTTGTTCATGCCGGCCCCGCCCGCGACCGTCAGCCCGCCGCTCTCCAGCTGCCCGATGTTGGCGTACGGGATGTTGTCCGCGATCTGCGCGCCCGCGCTGGCGCCCGAGATCCTGGCCACCCGCGGCGCCGCGTCCACGATCGTCAGCCAGTTCATCTTCTTGAAGGCGGGCTTGCGCGGGCCGTTGTAGTCGGGATACGCCTCGAAGGTGGTGTTGGACTTCGGGTGGTGCGCGGTCTGCCGGTACGGCCCCGAGCCGATCGCCTTGCCCTTGATGGCGTCCTCCCAGGCACCTGGCTGGGAGAACACGTGCTTCGGCATGATCTTGGCGAGGGTGAGCCGCGAAATCCCGTCCGGGAAGGGGAACTTGAGCACCAGCTCGACGTTGTGCGCGTCGATCTTGCGGACTTCCTTCAGCCAGCTCGCGAAGAAGCCCTTTGCGAGGGTCTGCGTCTTCGGGTCGAGGATCCGGTCGAAGACGAAGACCACGTCGTCGGCCGTGACCGGCTTGCCGTCGTGGAACTTCGCGCCCGCGCGCAGGGTGAACTTCCAGGACGTGGCGTTCGGGTCGGCCGGCACCTGGGTGGCGAGCGCGGCGTACGGCTCCCGGGAGATCGGGTCGGTGTCGAGGAGCCCCTCGTAGATGTGGTTGTTGGCGGCCATGCAGAAGGCGGACGCCGTCTGGGTGGGGTCCCAGCTGCCGTCGTTGCCGTAGCCGATGACCGCCGTGAGCGTCCGGTTCTGGCCACCGCCCCCGCCGGTCTCGTTGGTGGACTCGGGCCCCGAGGAACACGCCGACAGCGACGCGGAGACGGCGGCGGCCGCGCCCAGCGCGCCGGTGTACTTCAGGAACGACCGGCGGTGCAGCGCCGGCACGTCGGGGGTCACGTCGCGCACGGGTCCTCCAGCGGATGGTGTGTGCTCCGGCGATGGGTTCGTGCTGTGGTCCGGGAGGGAGATACGACGTCCTACGTCCTCCCGGTCAGCGCGACCATAGGTGGGGTGGTGGGGGCGGTCAAGGGATCTCACACGAATGGCGCATCTGTCACAGGTCGGACCAATGGCGCTGTGAAATGGCGTGAGTTGACCCCCCGTCAGGGACGTACTCCGCAGACATGGGACGTGGGACGTCCAGGTGCGCGTACCATGCGCCGCATGCCCGGGCAGCCCAGGAACAGCCGTACGTCCGAGGAGTCCAGGAACAGCCGGATCCAGCGCCAGGTCATGCAGCTGATCATCGACCGCAGGCTCCAGGCCGGCGCCCTCCTGCCCACCGAGGCCGAGCTCATGGACGACCTCGGCGTCAGCCGCAACTCCGTCCGCGAGGCGCTCAAGGCGCTCCAGGCCCTCGACATCGTGGAGATCAGGCACGGCTACGGCACGTATGTCGGCCAGGCCTCGCTCACGCCGCTGATCGACGGCCTGACCTTCCGCACGCTCGCCCGGCACGACCACGACGACTCGGGCGCGCTCGCCGAGATCCTTCAGGTGCGGGAGGTGCTGGAGGAGGGGCTGATCCGGCGGGTGGCGGCGACGGTCACCGAGGGGGAGCTGGACCGGCTGGAGGCGGTGGTGTCCCGGATGGAGGTGGCGGGGCGGGCCGGGCGCGCCTTTCCCGACCTGGACCGTGAGTTCCATGAGCTGCTGTACGCCTCGCTCGGCAACGACCTCGTGCCGCAGCTGTTGGCCGCGTTCTGGACGGTCTTCCGGCGGGTGTCCGGGGCGCGGGGGCGGCCCGACGATCCGTCTCCCGATCTCACCGCCCGTTGGCACCGGGACATCGTGACGGCCCTGCGGGCGCGGGACGTGGAGGGGGCGCAGCGGGCGATGACGGTTCACTTCCGCGGGATCGCTGCGCGGGCGGGGCAGGGGTCGAGGGGGGTCGGGTGACGCCGGGTTCCAGGTGACGCCGGGTTCCCTCGCCCCCGCTGGGGGGGCAGAGCCCCCTGGCGGGGGCGAAGGAATCGGCGGGTCCTGGCACGGGTCAGGAATCGAGAAGCGCCGCCCCCCTGCCGCCGCTAGCGTGACGGGCATGGACATCTCGATTCACGCCAGCTTCCTTCCGCACGACGACCCGGAGGCCTCCCTGGCCTTCTACCGCGACGCCCTCGGCTTCGAGGTCCGCACCGATGTCGGACAGGGCAAGATGCGCTGGATCACGGTCGGCCCCGTCGGCCAGCCCGGCACGTCCATCCTCCTCGCACCCCCCGCCGCCGACCCCGGGATCACCGAGGACGAGCGCCGCACCATCGTCGAGATGATGGCCAAGGGCACCTACGGCTGGATCCTGCTCGCCACCTCCAATGTCGACGACACCTTCGAGAAGGTGCAGGCGAGCGGCGCCGAGGTCGTCCAGGAGCCGACCGACCAGCCGTACGGCATCCGCGACTGCGCCTTCCGTGACCCCGCGGGCAACCTGATCCGTATCCAGGCCCGGGGTTGAGCCCACCCCCGTCCCGCGCCCTCACCGGCAACGTTCCCGACCGAGTTGCAGATGGAGATTTCACGATGACCGAGCCGCACGTTGCCGACAGCCACGACCTGATCCGGGTACACGGCGCTCGCGAGAACAACCTCAAGGACGTCAGCATCGAGATACCGAAGCGCCGGCTGACGGTGTTCACCGGCGTCTCCGGCTCGGGCAAGAGCTCGCTGGTGTTCGACACGATCGCCGCGGAGTCGCAGCGGCTGATCAACGAGACGTACAGCGCCTTCCTGCAAGGGTTCATGCCGAACCTGGCGCGGCCCGAGGTCGACGTACTGGACGGGCTGACCACGGCCATCACCGTCGACCAGCAGCGGATGGGGTCCGACCCGCGCTCCACCGTCGGCACCGCCACCGACGCCAACGCCATGCTCCGCATCCTCTTCAGCCGGCTCGGCAAGCCGCACATCGGCCCGCCCGGCGCGTACTCCTTCAACGTCGCCTCGGTCTCGGCGAGCGGCGGGTTCACGGTCGACCGCGGTGCCGACAAGACCAAGACCGAGAAGGTGAGCTTCAGCCGCACCGGCGGCATGTGCACGCACTGCGAGGGCCGGGGCACGGTCTCCGACATCGACCTCACCCAGCTGTTCGACGAGGCGAAGTCGCTGTCCGAGGACCCGTTCACCATTCCCACCTACACGGGGGACGGGTGGGTCGTGCGGGTCATCGCCGAATCCGGGTTCTTCGACAAGGAGAAGCCGATCCGGCAGTACACCAAGAAGGAGCGGCACGACTTCCTCTACCGCGAGCCGACCAAGGTGAAGATCAACGGCATCAACCTCACCTACGAGGGGCTGATCCCGAAGATCCAGAAGACCTTCCTCGCCAAGGACCGCGAGTCGATGCAGCCGCACATCCGGGCCTTCGTGGACCGGGCGGTCACCTTCACCGAGTGTCCCGAGTGCGACGGCACCCGGCTCAGCGAGCTGGCCCGCTCCTCGAAGATCGGCAAGGTCAACATCGCCGACGCCTGCTCGATGGAGATCCGCGACCTGGCGGAGTGGGCCCGAGGGATCGAGGAGCCTTCGGTGGCGCCGCTGCTCGCCAAGCTCCAGCACACCCTCGACTCGCTGGTGGAGATCGGCCTCGGCTACCTCTCGCTCGACCGGGCCTCGGGCACGCTCTCCGGCGGCGAGGCGCAGCGCACCAAGATGATCCGCCACCTCGGGTCCTCGCTCACCGACGTGACGTACGTCTTCGACGAGCCGACCATCGGCCTGCACCCGCATGACATCCAGCGGATGAACAACCTGCTGCTGCGCCTGCGCGACAAGGGCAACACCGTGCTGGTCGTGGAGCACAAGCCGGAGACGATCGCCATCGCCGACCACGTCGTCGACCTCGGCCCCGGCGCCGGTACGGCGGGCGGCACCGTCTGCTTCGAGGGCACCTTGGAGGGGCTGCGGGCGAGTGACACCGTCACCGGGCGTCATCTCGGTGACCGGGCCGCGCTGAAGGAGACCGTCCGCAAGGCCACCGGCACGCTCCCGATCCGCGGGGCGACCGCGAACAACCTGCAGAACGTCGACGTCGACATACCGCTCGGCGTGCTCTGCGTCGTCACCGGCGTCGCCGGCTCCGGCAAGAGCTCGCTCGTCCACGGTTCCATCCCGGCCCCGGAGGGCGTGGTCTCCGTCGACCAGACCCCGATCCGCGGCTCCCGGCGCAGCAACCCGGCGACGTACACCGGACTGCTCGACCCGATCCGCAAGACCTTCGCCAAGGTCAACGGCGTGAAGCCGGCGCTGTTCAGCGCCAACTCCGAGGGTGCCTGCCCCACCTGCAACGGCGCCGGTGTCATCTACACCGACCTGGCGATCATGCAGAGCGTCGCCACCACCTGCGAGGACTGCGAGGGCAAGCGGTTCGACGCCTCGGTGCTGGAGTACCACCTCGGCGGCCGGGACATCAGCGAGGTGCTCGCGATGTCGGTGACCGAGGCCGAGGAGTTCTTCCGCGCGGGCGAGGCGCGGATTCCGGCCGCGCACAAGATCGTCGAGCGGATGGCGGACGTCGGGCTCGGCTACCTCACCCTCGGTCAGCCGCTGACCACGCTGTCCGGCGGTGAGCGGCAGCGGCTGAAGCTGGCCGTGCACATGGCCGACAAGGGCGGTGTCTACGTCCTCGACGAGCCGACGACCGGTCTCCATCTCGCCGACGTCGAGCAGCTGCTCGGCCTGCTGGACCGGCTGGTCGACTCCGGCAAGTCGGTCATCGTCATCGAGCACCACCAGGCCGTCATGGCGCACGCCGACTGGATCATCGACCTCGGCCCCGGCGCCGGCCACGACGGCGGCCGGATCGTCTTCGAGGGCACCCCCGCCGACCTCGTCGCCGAGCGCTCCACCCTCACCGGTGAGCACCTCGCGGCCTACGTCGGCGGCTGACCCGCGATGTGTCTCGCCTCGGCACCGGTGATGGCCCTCCTCTCGTCCCGCTCCCGTCAGACGCGGGAGTGGACGAGGTGGGAGGCGGCCGGGGAAGATGCGGGTGTGCGATCCAGCCACTCGATGCCTGAGGAACAGCGCCTGCGCACCCTCGTCGCGCTGCGCCGCGTCCGCGACCGGATGGACCGGGAGTACGCGCAGCCGCTGGACGTCGAGGCGCTCGCGCGCGGCGTGCACATGTCGGCCGGGCACCTCAGCCGCGAGTTCAAGATCGCCTATGGCGAGTCGCCGTACGGCTACCTGATGACCCGGCGCATCGAGCGCGCGATGGCGCTGCTGCGCCGGGGCGACCTCAGCGTCACCGAGGTCTGTTTCGAGGTCGGCTGCTCGTCGCTGGGCACCTTCAGCACGCGCTTCACGGAGCTGGTCGGCATGTCGCCCAGCGCGTACCGGCGCCAGGCGGCGGACGCGACGGCGGGGATGCCGTCGTGCGTGGCGAAGCAGGTGACCAGGCCGCTGAGGAACCGGGCGGCGCCGTTCAGCCTGGCGGCCGCGGTCAACGGAGCGGTGCCGGCCGGCGAGCCGCGGCCGTAGTGACGGCGGGCCGGGGGCGCCGTCCCCTGTGCGGCGCCCCCGGCCCCGTCGGTGGCTACGGCAGGGTCCGCTGGTAGTACTTGTCCTCGTCGGAGTCGTAGACCAGCTTGCCGCCGGCGTCGTAGCCCTTGACGTGCGGCGCGAGGGTGACCTGCTCGTTCAGCACGCCGGACGCCACGAACCGGCCGTGGTCGAGGGCGGCTTCGGCGCTGGAGTCGCCGTAGGACACCGTCACCTTGGCCACCGACGGTTCGACGGTGCCGATCACACCCCATCGGAACGGAAGCTTCCAGTTGCCCCGGTCGAGGAACGACTGCTGGTAGAGCTTGCCGCCGTTGGGGTCGATGAGCACCGGGCCTTCGTCCGGGATGGCGTCGGCGTCGTTGCCGAAGCCGGTGACGCCCTGGGTCTCGCCGTTCTTGATGTTGCAGATCAGGTAGATCTCCTCCGGCTTCTCCCGCACGGCGACGACGTACATGCCGTCGCCGGGCGTGTTGGAGTCGCCGGTACTGCGCATGGCCAGGATGATCCCGTAGTCCTCCGGCGTGCCCGGGTCCGTGTCGCCCGCCATGGCTCCCGACCGCTGGTAGGCCAGGCACTTCTCCAGCCCGTCCGCCGCCCGCTCGAAGGTGATCCCGTCGAGGAGCTGCCCGTCCGTGGCCGGCCGCGCGGGCCCACTCGGTGTCGGGGACGGCGTCGGCGACGGGGCCCGCGTGGCACTGACCGAGGGCGTCGGGGTCGTCGCCACGCCCCCGCCCGCACCCCCACCGCTCAGCGCGTACGCCCCCACCGGCATCGCCGCCAGCGTCACCAGCACCGCCCCGGCCGCCGCCACCCGGCGCCGCCGCTCGACCACGCCCCGGCGCCGGATCGCCGGATACGGCGCCGGCGACGGCTGGATCGTGTACGCGTCCTCGGCGAGCAGCTCCCGCAACTGCTCCTCGAAGTCCGGCTCGCTGTGTGCTCCCTGGCGCTGCTCGTCGTCGTTCACCTGCTGCCTCCCTGCCCGGACGGCGTCATCCGAGCGAGCCCCGGATACGTACGCAACTTCGCCAGCCCCTTCGACGCCTGGCTCTTGACCGTGCCGACGGAGCAGCCGAGCACGTCGGCCACCTCCCCCTCTGACAGGTCCTCCCAATAGCGCATGACGACCACCGCCCGCTGTTTGGGCGGCAGTTGGGCGAGCGCGCCGAGCAGCGCGCCCCGCTCGTCCACGCCCGCGTAGCCCGCCTCGCGCCCCGCCGTCTCCGGTGGCGCGGCGGTCAGCGACTCGGCGACCCGCCGCTTGCGGAACCGGTCACTGTTGCAACTGACCAGCATGCGCCGGACATACGCTTCCGGATTGTCGGCGCGTGCCACCCGCCGCCATGAGCGGTACGCCTTCGCCAGCGCCGTCTGCGTCAGGTCCTCGGCATGGTGCGCGTCGCCCGTGAGCAGATACGCGGTCCGCACCAGGTGGGACCACCGTGCCCTGACGAATTCCTGGAACTGGGCCTCTTGTTCGGCCTGCATCAAGCACCCTCCCTCGCCCTCCAGACCACCGGTGCGGCGGATTCGGTTGCCCGGGGCGCGGGGCCGGGTTCGAATGGGCGTGTGGAGAGTGTGACCGACAGCGAGAAGCACTGGGACGAGCGGGGACCGGGCGTACTCCGGCTGCCCTCCGGGCGACTGGTCCGCGGCCGGGGGCTGCGCCGTCCCCTCGAACCGGGTGCGCCGACCCCGTCGTACGGCGTCTATCTCCTGGCCAAGCCACCCCCCGAAGTCCCCTGGGAATCCCACTGGATCCGCTGGCCCGACTTCCGCCTCCCGGCCGACCGTGCGGCCGCCCGCACCGCACTCGCCGAGGCCTGGAAGCGGGCCGCCGCCGAACGCGTGGAGATCGCGTGCGGCGGCGGTCGCGGCCGTACGGGGACGGCACTGGCGTGTCTGGCGGTGCTGGACGGCGTACCGGCCGAGGAGGCCGTGGACTTCGTGCGGCGGGGCTACGACCGGCACGCCGTGGAGACGCCGTGGCAGCGGCGTTACGTGCGGCGCTTCAGCTGAGCGTTTCCGCCAGGAGCGCCGCCGTCTCGACGATCAGGGCGTGGTCCAGCGCCGCGTCCTGCTCCGGCTTCGTCGTCTGGACCGCCAGGACGAGCGGTGTGCCGTCCTCGGTCCAGGCGATCCCCACGTCGTTGTTCGTGCCGTAGAAGCCGCCGCCTGTCTTGTCCGCGATCGCCCATGTCTTGGGCAGGCCGGCGCGGAGGCGGTTGCCGCTGGTGGTGTTGTTCAGCAGCCAGTGGGTGAGGAGGTCGCGGTCGGGGCGGTTCAGGGCGTTGCCGAGGACGAGGCGGGCGTAGGTGCGGCCGATCGCGCGGGGGCTCGTGGTGTCCGTGACACGCCACGGCTCAGCCGAGTTCAGCTCCGTCTCCCAGCGGTCGAGGCGGGTCACCGGGTCGCCGAGGGAGCGGGCGAAGCGGGTGACGGCGGTGGGGCCGCCGAGTTCGCGCAGGAGGAGGTTTCCGGCCGTGTTGTCGCTGAACCGGATGGCCACGTCGGCGAGTTCGCCGACGGTCATGCCGGTGGCGAGGTGCTTCTCGGTCTCCTTGGAGTTCTCGACCAGGTCGGCCGCCGTGTAGTGGATGCGCTTGGCGAGGACCTCGCCGTCCCGGTCCAGGTCGCGCAGTACGGCCGCGGCCGCCAGGGTCTTGAAGAGGGAGCAGACCGGGAACCGTTCGTCGGCGCGGTGGCAGACGGTCCGCTTGGTGGCGAGATTGTGGGCGAACACGCCCAGCCGGGCGCCGTGTTGCTCCTCCAGCGCGCGGAGGCGGGCGGTGACGTCGTCGTCGCCGGGGGTGGCGTGGGCGGGAATGCCCGCTGTCAGGGCAACCGCGGTGGCGGCGGTGGCGGCCGTCAGCAGCTTGCGTCGGGTCATCGGGGACCTGGGCGACTTGGGGGTCGTAGCGGCGTTTAAGATCTTGCTCTCCTTCGCTCGTGGGCCTTCGACGATCTCTTCAGTGATCGACGCGCTGTCTCATCCCTTGGTTGCGGCGCCGTAGACCATCGGCGGACGGCGCTGCGGTGCCGCGCTCGCCACAGTGGCCGTATGGAGAAGACCAAGGGGATCAGCAGGGCACGATTTCTGGCGGGGGCGGCGGCCGTCGGGCTGGCGGGGGCGGTGCTGCCCGCGGGGCAGGCCGCGGCGACCGGACGGGAGCCGGAGCGCAGGGGGCTGAAGCGCAAGGGGCTGAAGCACAGGGGCGTCGTCTACACCCTCGGGGAGGGCGAGACACCCGGGACCGCGTGGAGTGCCGCCCGGATGCGCGAGGACGTCCGGGTGATCCGCGACGAACTGCACGCCGACACCCTCGACGTCACCGGCGACGGCGTCGACCGCCTCACCGCCACGGCCGCCGAGGCCGCCGAACGGGGGCTGCACGTCTGGCTCCAGCCGACCCTGGGGGACGTACCGGAGCGGGACATCCTGGAGAGCATCGCCGAGTGCGGCCGGTTCGCGGAGCGGCTGCGCCGGCAGGGCGCGAGCGTCGACTTCAGCGTGGGCTGCGAGTTCTGGCTGTTCGTGCCGGGGATCGTGCCGGGGGAGACGGTCCTGGACCGGGTCGACAACCTCCTCAAGGGCACGGTCGACATGGCGCAGATGCAGCGCCGCCTGGCCCGCTTCACCGCGAAGGCGGCGGCCGTCGGGCGCTCCGTCTTCCACGGCCGGCTGAGCTACGCCGCCGCGCAGGACGAGGAGTTCGAACCGGTCGACTGGAACCTCTTCGACATCGTCGGTATCGACTACTACTCGTCCCATCGCCAACACGCCGACTACGTACGGGAGTTGCGTCGCTATCTGCGCTGGGGCAAGCCCCTGGCCATCACCGAGTTCGGCACGTGCGCGTACGTCGGTGCTCCCGAGGCCGGCGGCATGGGCTGGAACATCGTCGACTACACCAAGGAGCCCAACGAGATCAAGGGCGACCTGGTGCGCAGTGAGCGCACACAGGCCGCCTACATGGTCGATCTGCTGGAGGTCTTCGAGTCGATGGGCCTGTACGCGGCGATGGCCTTCGAGTTCGTCACCCCGGACGCCCCACACCGCCCCGACAACCCTCGCTACGACCTCGATCTGGCGAGCTACGCCATCACCAAGCCGATCAAGGACCGCCCCGACGACCCGGCCTCGGACTGGCACTGGGAACCGAAAAAGGCGTTCCACGCGCTGGCCCGCCACTACCGCAGGTGTGCTCAGTCGCAGTAGAGATCCCCGGCCGGCCGCTGTCCGGTCGCCAGGAAGCGGGAGGCGGTGGCGTCGCCGCATGCGTTGCCGTTCTCCAGGTAGGCGCCATGGCCGGTGGAGTTCACCGTGACCATGACGGCCCGCCTGCCGAGGTCTTCGCGCAGCTTCAGGGCGCCGCTCAGCGGTGTGGCCACGTCCCGCTCGTTCTGGACGAGGAGGACGTTGGACGGGCCGTGCTCGGTGGCCCGCACCGGCGCCTCCTTCGGCTGCCACGGCCAGGCAGCGCACATCATCGCGTTCCTCGGCATGCCAGCGGTCAGCGGATACTTCGCCCGGCTCGCGGCGACGCCCTTCTCGTACTCGGCCGCCGACCTGGGCCAGGCACCGTCGTTGCAGATGGTGGCGGCGCCGACCGCGGCGCCGTTCTGCAGCGCGGGCAACGGCGGCAGCTGGGGGGCGGGCGGCACCTCGCCCTTCTGCGCGGCCAGCATCAGCTCGGCCAGGACCGGGTAGTCGTCGGGGTCGTAGAGGCTGTCCAGCATGGTCTGGCGCAGTACGTTGCCGTTCAGCTCCGCCGGGTTGGCGTCGGGCCAGGGGATCGGCTCGCGGTCCAGGCGGGCGGCGAGGCGGAGGAAGAGCGGGCGCACCTCGGCGGCGGTGTGGGCGAGCCGGTACCGATTGCCGGGCGCCGACGCCCACTTGGCGAACTCGGGGAAGTTGTCCTCGACGCCCGCCTCGAACGCCTGCAGCCAGGCGCGCTCCGCCCGCACCGGGTCGGCGTTGTCGTTGCTGTCCAGCACGATGCGGTCGGTGCGGTGCGGGAACAGCTCGAGGTACGCCGTACCGACGTACGTGCCGTACGAGTCGCCCCACGCCGTCAGCTTGCGTTCGCCGAGCGCGGCCCGGATGCGGTCGATGTCACGGGCGTTGTTCTTGGTGCTGATGTGCTTCATCAGCTCGCCGCCATTGCGCGCGCAGGCGTCCGAGACGCGCCGGGCGTAGGCCATGTTCTCGGTGACGGACCCGTCGGGGGCGGGCCACGGGCGCGACTTCGACAGGGCGAGGTCGCCCTCCTGAAGGTCACAACTGACCGGCGCCGAAGGCGCGTTGCCGCGCGGGGCGAACCCGATCAGGTCGTAGGCCTCCCGTACCTCCCGCGGCAGCCGCTGCCCCTTGTCCGAGGGTTCGCCGAGGCTCGTCCCCCCGGGTCCGCCCGCGATGATCAGCAGGGCGCCCCGGCGGGCCGACGGCTTCTCGCTGGGGATACGGGAGACGGCGATGTCGATCTTCGGGCCGCCGGGGTCGGCGTAGTCCATCGGTACGGAGACGGTCGTGCACTCCTGTCGGGCGTCCAGGCCGCTGCCCTCGCACTTGGTCCATTTCAGCGGCGCGGGCACACCGGTGGCGGACGCGGTGAGCGGGGTGACGAGCCCGAAGACGACTCCGGAGGCGACGGCGATCAGGGCGGCGCTCTTGGTGATCTGCTTCATGCACAGCAGCCTGGCGGGGATTGACGGAACGTCACATCCCGGTAACTCCCGGATCTTCCCGGGGGATTACCCCAGCTTCGCACCTACCCCCGGCCCCATCCCCAACCCCAGCCCCAGCCCCAACGTCATGATCAGCCGGTCCTCCCCGGGCCCCAGGTAGTCCCGGTGCACCCCTCCCTCGGTCGAGAACCCCAGCGACCGGTACAGCTGGATCGCCGCCGCATTCGTCGGCTCCACGGTCAGCCTCACCTCATGGACCCGCT
This sequence comes from Streptomyces sp. T12, assembly GCF_028736035.1. NCBI lineage: Bacteria > Bacillati > Actinomycetota > Actinomycetes > Kitasatosporales > Streptomycetaceae > Streptomyces > Streptomyces sp. T12. Next base: position 3,297,901 of record NZ_CP117866.1, on the reverse strand, counting down.
CCCTGCGCAACTGCCGCAGCACCTCGAGCATCAGCCGCTTGCCCAGCCCACGGCCCCGCTGGTCGGCGCTGACGGCCAGGCTCAGGACCCAACACACGTAGCCGTCCGACGTGTTGACGAAGAGGACATAGCCGTGCAGGCAGGCGCCGTCGTCGAGGACGAGGAAGCGGTCGCCGTGCGCGTCGAAGTGCTGGCGCAGCACGAAGTAGGGGTACGGCTCCTCGGGGAAGACCTCCCTGTCCACGCGGAGGAGTTCGGGCAGATCCGCCTCGGTGACGCCCCTCATGGTCAGCGGCCGCTCGGCGCTGTCGGCGAAGAATGCCTGGTCAGTCGTGCCGCCCGGGAAAGGGAAACGTTCCTCCGGTACAGCCATCAGCCGCCCCCTGTGTGATGGAATGGAGTCACTCGTACGGGTGAGTACCTGTTGCCTGCCGTTTCAGGTGCTCAGCCGAGGTCCGCCCATCTTGAGGAGCGCCGTCCGGGTCTTCAAGACCGCACGAAGTTAATGCCTCAACGCGCTCCCGATGCGCCTGCTTTTGGTACCGTTGGTGGAATGACCCAGAGATCGTCGGGGGGCGTCCAGGTGAAGAATGCCGATGTGCCATGGGACGAGGCATTCGACTCGATCGCCTACCTTGATCACAATTACCGCGACTTACAGGAAGAGGACGCGGAGATCCTGCAGATCATCCGGGATCATTTCGGCGATCATTTCCGGAAGCAGGGCGTCGGGCCGGTTTCCGGTATCGACGTGGGCGCCGGCGTCAATCTCTATCCCGCACTGGCCATGCTGCCGTGGTGCGACGAGATCACCCTCTTCGAGCGCTCCTCCTCGAATGTGGAGTACCTGGAAGGCCAGGTCGACTCCTACGGGGAGAACTGGGACAAGTTCTGGACCGCCCTGTGCCGGAAGAAGGCCTACCGCTCCCTTGACGCGGACCCGCGTGAGAAGTTCCGCAAGGTCGTCAAGGTCGAGCAGGGTGACATCTTCGAACTCAAGCGGTACGAGGGGCGTTGGTCCGTGGGGACCATGTTCTTCGTCGCCGAGTCGATGACGACCTCCCCCGGCGAGTTCGCGCTGGGTGTGGAGCGTTTCATGCGCTGCCTGGCCCCCGGTGCCCCGTTCGCCGCCGCTTTCATGGCGCATTCACAGGGTTATCACGCGGGTGAGCATTTCTTCCCCGCGTGCGACGTGGGAGAGTCTGACGTGTACGCGAGCCTGGAGCGGTTTGCGAGGGACTTCAAAGTCAGGCCGCTCAAATCCTCGCCGCGGGTGCGCGAGGGGTACAAGGGCATGATTGTCGCCCACGGTTGGCGCCGTAATTCGGACGTGGACATTCCGGTCAACTGATCGGCGAATCTTCACAATAGAAGAGTGAATTGCTCAACTGATGGCAGGGCGGCCTGTGTGAGGGGCATGGGATGCAGATCAAGCCACGCCAGCATCTGCTGGACATCTGGCAGGCGATCGCTCGCCACTCTTTCGACGGGGGAGAGTGGGACTGGGGCGAATGGGGCGGAGTGAGCAGCGTTGCCGACGCCGAGCGGCTGCTCTGCCTGCTGTACCCCGCCACGGAGATCCCCGCGTTCCGGCTGGACGACCCGGACACCACACAGGACGACGTCCAGCAGGCCCTGAAGAAGGCCGGCGGACGGCTGGACCTGCCGGCCAACATCGTCACGGCCGCGGCCGAGTTCATGCGGACCCACACCGGCGAGGACAAGCGGCCCACGTTCGCCGGGGGTTACTACTTCGGGTCCCGGGACAAGACCAAGGAACTCACCGAGGAACAGCGCCGACTCGGCGTGGTCGACTCGTTCTCCATGTCGATCACCCTGTGCCTCGCCACGCTCGGCTTCCTCAAGGTCTACGAGACCAGGACCCGGCGCAGCGACATCAAGGAGACGATCGCCGAGCTGCGCCAGGCCACCAGCAACCGGCTCACCGCCGCCATGGTCAGCCTGCTGCGCTCCTTCATCGTCAACGTCTTCGACACCGACTCCTCCCAGGGCCGTACCCTGTGCGAACTCCTCGGCCAGGGGCGGCTGTCGCAGCGGCAGGTGCTGAACAAGTTCCAGACCCGCTTCCGTCCGCTGCGCGCGGCGATCAACGAGAGCGTGTTCCTCGGCATCGACGTCCAGGAAGGCCTCAAGGACGAGAACCAGCTCTTCGAGTGCGGCTGGGCGTGGACCATGGTCAAGGACGCCCCCGAGGTCGAGACCACTGAACCCATCGGGCCGCAGCCCGAGGGTGTCGCCAGCGCGGTGCCGTATCTGTACTTCACCGTGGTCGCGCTCGACGGTATCCAGGACCTGTTCTCCGACCGCACGCTCACCCTGGGCCTGCTCAACACCGAGCAGCAGAAGCTCGCCGAGGCGCTCCGGCTGCGCTGGGAGCTCACCCAGCAGTACTGGTCCCGCATCGCCCGCTTCAACGACGACCGCTGGCCCCTGGAGGACATTCCCTGGCGTACGACGGGACAGAAGCTGGAGTCCGAGTACTTCTCCCTCTCCGTCGCCGCCATCCTCGTGCACGACCTGATGCGGCGCCGGGCCACCGACGACGACCTGACCCGCACTGTCGGCGTCATGGAACGCCTCGCCGAACGCGGCCGCATCACCAGCCGGATGACCCGCGAGGACCCCATGGTCCACCAGCTGCACAACGTGGGCGTCGCCCTGCCGTTGCAGGGCAGCGAGCGGATCGGCCCGCCCATGACGTGGTCCATGACCGACTTCTCGGCCCAGCTGCTGAAGCGGACCGTCCAGCTGTGCACGCTGTCGCGCAACCTCGCCTCGCACGACCGGCTGCTCAGACTCGCCGAGGACATCTTCGACCACATGTGGCGGCGCCGTATCCGCGACGGCGAGGGCGTCGGCCTGTGGGACAACATCCACGCCGCCTATCCCGACGCGGAGATCCACAAGCGTCGCGTCCCGGTGTCGTGGAGCATCACCGAGCGGGTCACCGAGGTGATGGTCCAGGCCCACGAGATGTACCGCCAGCCACCGATCCGCAGCCTCGAACTCACCGAGCTGGCAAGGGCGTTGCTCAGCGAGTCCGCCCACCTCCTGGGCAACGAACAGATGGAACCCGCGCCCACGGACGCCGGCCGGCACGGAATGGAACTCAGGAACATCGAGGTCAAGTTGCGCCGCGCCCGCAGCCTCGTGGACGAACAGCCGGGTACGGCCTACGCGTTGACGCTCGACGTGCTGGGACAGCTCGACTCGCTCGCCCGCGCCCGCGAAGCCGCGGACCGGGGAGTGTGAACCGTGCTGATCTTCGCCGCCTCCGACAAGGGAGGCACGGGCCGCTCCGTCACCAGTGCCAACCTCGCCTACCACCGGGCGCTGGCCGGGGACGACGTCTGCTACCTGGACTTCGACTTCGGCTCGCCCACCGCGGTGGCCGTCTTCGACGTGGCCGACGCCCGCGAGGCCACCGAGGACCGCGGCCTGCACGCCTACCTGATAGGCGAGGTCAGCGAGCCGGAACGGATCGACGTCTGGGCCAAGACCGAACACCAGGTGCTGCGCGACCCGCCGCCCGGCTGCGGCCGGCTCGTGCTGATGCCCGGCGACCTCAGCGGCGGCGAGTTCGCCACCACCGACGACAACCTGCGCCGGTGCGTCGACCTGCTGATGAAGCTGTACCACGAGTTCGACCTGGTCATCGTCGACCTCAGCGCCGGCCGCTCCTACGCCGTCGACATGGCCCTGGAGGCCACCGCACAGCGCGAGATGAGCGAGCTCACGGCCCGCTGGCTGGTCTTCCACCGCTGGACCCGCCAGCATGTGGCGGCCGCCGCGAGCCTGGTCTTCGGCAGGCGCGGCATCGTCGCCGGCGGCGTCCACCGCGGCCACGACGAGGAGGCGCTGCGGGGCGCCATCCGCTTCGTACGGGCCGCCGTACCGGACCCCGAATCGCCGCTGTGGTCCCAGGTCTCGCCCACCCAGTCGGCGTGGATGCGCAAGACCGACGGCGACCTCAAGCAGCTCGCCTCCACCGCAGGGATCGGCTACAGCCAGGTCCTCGGCTCCGTGCCCCTCGAACCGGTCCTGCAGTGGCGCGAGCAGCTCATCACCGACGTGGACGTGCTCGACAGCCAGATCGCCAACCAGGAGACATGGCAGGCGCTGAGCCAGCTGGCCGCACGGCTGACCGACGACAAGTACTGGGAGGAGGCATGACCGAAGCCGTCTTCCGGGAGACCACCGCCGAGCCCGTCACCAAGTCCGTACCGCTGTCCCATCTCTCCCTGGAGCTGGGCCACCTCTACATGGAGGACTTCGAGGCCGGGCCCGACCGGCTGCGCGAGCACTTCGCCGAGGTACGGATCTGGGTGGACGCCGTGCGTGCCTCCGCCGCCCGCCGCAGCAAGCGGCCGCGCATCAGCACCTGCTTCCTGATCGACGACTACTTCACCCGCTTCTCCACCCCGGCCGAGCTGATCCCGATGGTGCTGAAGGAGGCCGAGAAGGCCGGCCTCGTCATCGACTACCTCGCCCGCGAGTCGGCCTGCGCGGTCGCCGACCGCATCGAGCTCGCGGAATCGGTCATGCACCGCCTCGTCGAGTCGCCGCCGCCGGGCAGCTACGGCTCCCGTCCGCCCGTCAGCCAGACCGGCTGGCTCGCCAACGGCCAGCGCACGCCCACGATGTCCCGCAGCGCCCTGGGCGAGGTCAAGGGCTGGCAGCCGCCCCAGGAGACCGCGGCCCGCAACCACTCGGTCTTCATGGATGTCGAGCTGTGGTCCGAGAAGGACGGCCGGCGGCTGTGGTCCTGCCCTTTCCTGGCCGCCGTATGGCAACTGGCCCGGCTGGGGCTGTTACGGCACCTCGGTGAGCCCGTGCTGGAGCCGCAGGAATGGAAGAGCGAGGAGTTCCCGCACGACTGGGACCGGCTGCCGCCGCTGATCAAGCTCACCCACACGACAGCGGCCTTCAGCGCGTACCGCACCTGCACGCTCATGCCGAACCGGTTCCTCGCCGTCGAGGACGCCGTCCGGCTCATACTGGACCAGATAGACGTCGACGCGGGGGCGCTGCAGCAGGTCGCCGACCGGTCCGCCGGTGAGGGGATGGCGGTACCCGCCGCCGTCGCACAGCGCGCCACCTACGTCTTCTACGAGGAGCCCGGCGACTCCTCCGCGGTCGAGGGGACCTGAGATGACGGCGGCCCTGGGACAGTCGGCGCGTTCGGTCCTCGCCTGCGGTGAGGTGCGTACCTGTCTTCTGCCGTCCTTCCAGGCGCTGGACGGCCGGGCCGCCGCCCAGCTGCTCAGGCTGCGCGCCGACGAACACGTCCGGGTCTCCGAGCGGCCCACCATGTACGCCCTTTCCCCCGAGGTACTGACCGGGGTGGACTGCCGGCTGCCCACCTCCAACGGCAGCAAGGTCCGGGCCGTCGGCACGGTCGTCGCCCGCGCGGCGCTGACCGAGGGCCGCCTGTTGCAGTCGACCGCCTACTTCAGCACCCCGGCCGCCGGCCCCGACATCCGGCGCCCCTGGGGGCAGTACCTGGTACGGCCGGGCCTGGTCGAGCCGTTCGGCAAGCTGCCCCAACAGGCCACGGCGGAGGGCGTGTTGCGTGGTGCCGGGCGCGGTGAGCTCGACCTCGGGACGATCGCCGAGGGCCTGCTGACCCAGCTCCGCCGCCACGCGCTGCTCGACCGCAGGGTGCCCTTCAAGTCCCGGCCCACGCACCTGCGTTGGGTCGCAAGGCGGCAGCCCGAGGGCGAGCGCGCGTCCCTGACGAACTTCACCGTGGCCGAGGGCGGACTGCGGACCATGGAGTTACGGCTGCCGGAGGACGTCCCGGCCGCCGCCGCAGCCGGTCTGTGTGAGGATCTCGCCCTGCACGACTGGCTTTTGACGACAGTTCAGCAGATGCTGGACAACAGCCGGATCGGCGCGGCGGACGGGCCCTCGGTCGTCGAGGCGCTGCATCCGATCGTGGTGCATCTACTGCATCTGTGGATGCCGCGCGCACACGTGGACCCCGCGCTGGGGCACGTGTGGGATGTGCTGGAAGAGAAACCGGGGTTCTCCCGTCAGTGGGAGAAACTCAGCCGGCGCATCAGAGACCGACTGGCCCTGCAGGCCGTCACGATGCCGCACCAGGCGCTCAGCCCGCGCTGAGGGGCGGAACCCAACCACATACAGACGGGGGACAGGACATGAGTGGAGCGCCATTAGGAGCAGGGAACAACGGAGGTCACCCGCCGCGCCCGGAGCCGCGCATGCCCAAGATGTTCTGGCGGATCGTGATCACCGCCTCGGCGGCGGGCGGCGCCTTCCTGCTGACCAGCATCCTGGACCAGGACGACGGGAACATCTGGCAGTGGGTGGCGTCCATCGTCATCGGCAGCGCGGCGCTGATCGTGCAGTTCCTGATCGACTTCGGGGAGCGGTTCGAGAAGGTCGACACGCGCTTCAACGAGATCCTCGCCGCGACGACGCTGTTCAGCCAGGTCGACGGTTCGGTGCTGCGCTCCGACGAGGTGACCCGGCTCGTCCTCGGGTACACCAAGGTCCGTGAGCGGGGCGGCGACATCGTGCAGGCCTTCGCCGAAAAGGAGCTGGGCCGGCTCGCCAAGACGATGGAAGGGCTCGGCAGCGGCAGCGCGGACTGCCCCGGCGAGAACAACGAGTGGCTGATCGACATCACCGACTGCGTCAAGATGACCCTCGACGCCACCAGCACCTCGGTGGACCGGGAGTTCTGGACCAACGGGTCCGCCGAGCGGTATCTCGCCGCGCAGGAGAAGGCGATCAAGAGGCGGGGCGTGGAGATCCGGCGCCTGTTCGTCGTGCGGGACGCGGCGGAGGTCACGCCGGAGCTCAGAGCCCTCTGCGAGCGCCACCGCAGGCGCGGCATCGAAGCGCGCATAGTGGTGCGGTCACTGATGGAGTCGAACCCCAAGGTGGACGACTTCATCATCTTCGACGGCGAACTCTGCTTCGAGACCAAGCCGGACCAGGAGTCCAACCCGGACCGTACCTGGCTGAGCGCCGAGCCGGACCACATCGAGGACCGCGTCACCCAGTTCGACAAGCTGTGGGCGGAGTCGGAGCGGCAGGCGGGTTCCCAGCCGCAGCCGACCGTCACTTCAGGGACGTGACGAACCCGCTCCAGGCGTGGGCGGGGATGAGGAGCACGGGGCTGTCCGAGGCGAGCTTGGTGTCTCGGACAGGGACGGTACCGGGGACTCCGTCGGCTACCTCGACGCAGGCCTCGCCGCCGTCGCCTCCGCTGTAGGTGCTCTTGCGCCAGCGGGCGGCGCCGGGGAAGTCGTACGCGACCTCGATGCAGGCCTCGCCGCCGCTGCCTCCGCTATAGCTGCTTTTGCGCCAGCGTGCGTTGCTCAGGTCGTACTCGCGCATCGTCTGTAGTCCTCTGCTGCCGACTCGATCAGGGCCAGGGATGCCTCCCGCGACAACGCGGTGGCCCTAAGGAGATCGTAAGACGCCCGGACCCGCTTCACCACTGCCGGGTCGTCCAGCAGACTTCCCGAAAGCACGCCCTCTGTATAGACAGTTGGCGGGGCGTCCTCGAACTCCATGAGCCACATCATCTTGCCCATCTCCGGGTGCGCCCCAGCCGCGAACGGCAGCACCTGCACCAGCACCTTGCGCTCCCGCATCAGCGTCGCGATGTGGTCCAGCTGTCGCGCCATGATCCCCTGGGCACCGACCGGGATGCGCAGGGCTGCCTCGTGCAGGACCGCCCAATACACGGGCCGTGTAGCGTCCTTGAGGAGCTGCGTCCGGTCCATGCGCCCCCTGAGCAACTCCTCGATGTACTCGTCGGCGGCGAACGGATTGCTCGCCAGGAAGACCGCTCGTGCGTAGTCCGGCGTCTGGAGAAGCCCCGGGATCACCATCGGCGCGTACTCGCAGATCTCCGTCGCCAGCCGCTCAAGCTCCGCCGCATGCGCGAAGTACTCCGTGTACGGCTGTTCCTTGATGAGCTTTCGCCAAAGCCGCTCGAAAATACCGTCGGTTTGTAGCGCCTCATCAATCCGCTGGGCCACGTCCAATTGTGGTTTTCGGATCGCCTGTTCGAACTGGCCGATGTAACCACCGGAGACAAATACCCGGAGCCCCAACTCCACCTGAGTGATCCCGGCATCCTCCCGCCGCCGCTTCAGCTCCGCTCCGAAGAACTCCCAGGCCGCCTGGCGCGAACCATTGGCCATGGCCAACCCCCTTGTGCTGCCCTGCACTTGTAGGGCACAGACTCCTGCCGAGTGTAGGCGTCGCAGGTCAGGATGGAGATGAAATGAGTGAAACCCAAATGGGAGGGGAGTCACGTGACGGCACGACACTCGGCGCGCTGCGTCGAAGAAGCGGAGGAAGCAGTGAAGGAATTGCGGGCGGCGCTGGAGAAGGCAGGAATTACGCTCCCGACACTCCGGATCGATCCGGCGAGTCTTGCGCGTGAAGCCCCTTGCCCGCTCGTCGAATTGGGCCGCTGTTCCGTCGAGACCGCGCAGCGCCTCGCGGCGGTGCTGCGATGAAGCCGCCGATCGGGGCGTATGTCGTCGACACCCGTTCGGGGAGAATCGGCATCGTCATGGGTCACGAGGGGCCGTACGTCCAACTCAGACCGTACGGCGGCGGCAAGGAATGGGACGCAGAGCCGGCGTCCGTACGTACGGCCAGCGCCGCCGAGCGGCTGCGCGCGGCGACCGCGTACGCGAACGCACGCAGCCGGGGTGAGGTTCCTTGACGTAGGGACGGGCGCATAGGGTGCGGCGGCATGAGCTTGTGGAGATGGAGGAAGCGAGGGCCGAAGGCGTCTCGGCGCTACCCCGTGCCACTCACCGTGCACCAGCTGTGGATGGTGTCGCTGAGCGCGCCGGTGAGCCGGGACCGTGACGCCTCGCGGACCACGCTGTACCCGTTCACGCGGATCGACGACGACAGCGCCCGGCGCTGGCTGGCCGACCAGTGGGAGATCACCTCGCGTGAGCAGCTGGTCGGCCGGCTCGACGACCTGTCCCGCAGCGGCTACCGGGCCCGGGCCTACCGGCTCACCGGCGTCTCGCCGCTCGCCTGGGACGCCGCCCTGTACGTCGACATCGCCCGCCGTGGCTTCGCCTGCGGGCTGATCGGCGAGGCCGACGCCTGGACCGCGCTGAAGAACATCGTGCCGGCGGTGGCGGGGACGTACGGCTCGTGGCGGGAGTACGCCGCTCACTACCTGCTCGGGCGGAAGGTGTGGCGGGACGGGTTGCGCGGCACGCAGGACGCAGGTTTCGCGGCGCCGCAGGCGGCCGCCGACGCGCACCTCCGCTCCCTGCTGGACCCGGAGAATCGTTCCAGCCCCTGGAACCTCGCCCCCTGGGACACCATCAGCCACCCCGACCGCACACTCCCCCACTCTCGGCTTCGCTCAAGCGGGGGGACCCCCATCTCCGGGCGTACGAGAGAATGACCCCATGAGCCTGTTCCGCGACGACGGCATCGTGCTGCGCACCCAGAAGCTGGGTGAGGCGGACCGGATCATGCTGTGCTGCCCCGGGGGACAACCCCCGGACCCCCGGCCGAAAGCCCACGGGGGTGCGCGATGAGTCTCTTCCGGGATGACGGCATCGTCCTGCGGACCCAGAAACTCGGCGAGGCGGACCGGATCATCACGCTGCTCACTCGGGGGCACGGGCGGGTGCGGGCCGTCGCCCGGGGGGTGCGGCGGACCAAGTCGAAGTTCGGGGCGCGGCTCGAACCCTTCTCCCACGTCGACGTGCAGTTCTTCGCGCGGGGGAGTGAGCTGATCGGGCGCGGGCTGCCGCTGTGTACGCAGAGCGAGACCATCGCGCCGTACGGCGGCGGGATCGTCACCGACTACGCGCGGTACACGGCCGGGACGGCCATGCTGGAGACCGCCGAGCGGTTCACCGACCACGAGGGCGAGCCGGCCGTTCAGCAGTATCTGCTCCTGGTCGGGGCGCTGCGGACGCTGTCCCGCGGCGAGCACGCCCCGCACCTTGTTCTCGACGCCTTCCTGCTGCGGTCGCTCGCCGTCAACGGCTACGCCCCCACCTTCAGCGACTGTGCGAAGTGCGGGATGCCGGGACCGAACCGCTTCTTCTCGGTCGCCTCAGGAGGCTCGGTCTGCGTCGACTGCCGGGTGCCCGGTAGCGTCGTACCGTCGCCGCAGACCCTGGAACTGCTCGCCGCGCTGCTTACGGGAGACTGGGAGACCGCGGACGCCTGCGAGCCGCGGTACGTCCGGGAGGGCAGCGGGTTGGTGTCCGCCTATCTGCACTGGCACCTGGAGCGCGGGTTGCGCTCACTTCGGTACGTCGAAAAGTAGAAGCAAGGGAGACGAGAGGCACATGGTCGTACGCGGGATCCTGGGGCGCCAGCGCCGCGAGTACAAGACGCCGCAGCCGCACCCGTCCGGTGCCCGCCCGCCGAAGCTCCCCGGCGAGCTCGTCCCCAACCATGTGGCGATCGTCATGGACGGGAACGGCCGCTGGGCGAAGGAGCGCGGGCTGCCGCGCACCGAGGGGCACAAGGTCGGCGCCGAGCGGGTGCTGGACGTCCTCCAGGGCGCGGTCGAGATGGGCGTGGGGGCGATCTCCCTGTACGCCTTCTCCACCGAGAACTGGAAGCGGTCGCCGGACGAGGTGCGCTTCCTGATGAACTTCAACCGGGACTTCATCCGCAAGACCCGGGACCAGCTCGACGAGCTGGGGATCAGGGTGCGGTGGGTCGGCCGGATGCCCAAGCTGTGGAAGTCGGTCGCCAAGGAGCTCCAGATCGCCCAGGAGCAGACCAAGGGCAACGACAAGCTGACGCTGTACTTCTGCATGAACTACGGCGGGCGGGCCGAGATCGCCGATGCCGCGCAGGCCCTCGCGGAGGACGTGAAGGCGGGGCGGCTGGACCCGTCCAAGGTCAATGAGAAGACCTTCGCCAAGTACATGTACTACCCGGACATGCCGGACGTGGACCTGTTCCTGCGCCCGAGCGGCGAGCAGCGAACCTCCAACTACCTTCTCTGGCAGAGCGCTTACGCCGAGATGGTCTTCCAGGACGTGCTGTGGCCGGACTTCGACCGCCGTGACCTGTGGCGGGCGTGCCTGGAGTTCGCCTCCCGCGACCGGCGGTTCGGCGGGGCGATCCCGAACGAGGAGCTGCTGGCCATGGAGGGCAGGCAGGAGTGATGTCCGGTGCCGTGGGCGGGCCGCTAGGGTTCCGCCCATGGATCACCAGGGGCGGGACATCATCCAGGACGCGGACGCCGTCGAGCTGGCCTACCGGCCCTCGCGCGGGGACTTCCTCAGGGCCGTCCTGGTACGGGAGCGCATCCGCCGGCTGAACCTGCTGCGCTGGGCCCTCGTCGCGCTGTTCGCGTCGCTCGCCGTCACGCAGGCGATGTCGGGCTGGTCGTCCTCGGTGCTGTTCGGCGCGCTGTGCGCCGTCATGATCTGGGGCATCCCGCACCTGCAGGCCCACCACGGACTGCGTACCGTCAGCTGGCAGGGCGACTACCGCACGACGGTCACCGAGACGGGGGTCACGACCGTCACCGATCACGTCACGCTGGCTCAGCGCTGGTCCGTGTTCCGGGGCTACCGGGAGACCCGTGACCACCTGGTCCTGCTCAGCAGGGACCCGAACATCCTGCTGGTGGAGGTGCTGCCCAAGCGGGGTGCCGCGGACCCCGCCGACATCGACCGCCTGCGCATGCTGCTCGGCCGCCATCTGCCCCGCGTGTAAGGACGAGGCCCGTTCAGGGCCGAAGCGGGGGTCTGGGGGCGGCAGCCCCCAGGGGACGGGACGGGTAGGGGCGGCGGGGGCGATTCCCGCTCAACCCGTGGCGCACTCCGCACACGTACCGAAGATCTCCACCGTGTGCGCCACGTTCACATAGCCGTGCTCGGCCGCGATGGCGTCCGCCCACTTCTCCACCGCGGGGCCCTCGACCTCGACGGCCTTGCCGCAGACGCGGCAGACCAGGTGGTGGTGGTGTTCGCCGGTCGAGCAGCGGCGGTACACCGACTCGCCGTCGGACGTACGCAGGACGTCGACCTCGCCGGCGTCGGCCAGGGACTGCAGGGTGCGGTAGACCGTGGTGAGCCCGACCGAGTCGCCCTTGTGCTTGAGCATGTCGTGGAGATCCTGCGCACTGCGGAACTCGTCGACCTCGTCAAGGGCCGCCGCCACGGCTGCACGCTGCCGGGTGGCTCGGCCCTTCACGGGCGGTCCTGCCGTCGTCACCGGTTTGCCTCCTCACGTCTGCGCCTTGCCGGGCCATTGTGCCAGCCCGCACTGTCGGCGTTCAGACGCCGACTTTGCCGTCGGTCCCCCTGCTGGCCGGAATTGCACACTCCGCAGGGTCGCCGGAGGGTTGCGCCGCGGCGAGGGCGCGGGACCTGCGGCGGGCCAGCGGGGTCGCCAGCGCCGTCAGCGCGATGAACGCGCCGATGGTCAGCAGCACGATCGTCGCGCCGGGCGGCACGTCCTGGTAGTACGAGGTCACGGTGCCGCCGATCGTCACCGTGACGCCGATGGCGACGGCGATCGCGAACGTCGCCGCGAAGCTGCGGCTCAGCTGCTGGGCCGCAGCCACGGGGACGACCATGAGCGCGCTGACCAGCAGCAGGCCCACCACTCGCATCGCGACCGTCACCGTCACCGCCGCCGTGACCGCGGTCAGCAGGTTCAGGGCGCGCACCGGCAGCCCGGTCACCCGGGCGAACTCCTCGTCCTGGCTCACCGCGAACAGCTGGCGGCGCAGGCCGAGCGTGACCAGCACCACGAAGGCCGCGAGCAGACAGATCGCCGTCACGTCCGACTCGCTCACCGTCGACAGCGAGCCGAAGAGATACGACGTGAGGTTCGCGTTCGAGCCGGTCGGCGCGAGGTTGATGAACATCACGCCGCCGGCCATACCGCCGTAGAACAGCATCGCGAGGGCGATGTCGCCGCGCGTCCGGCCGTACCAGCGGATCAGCTCCATCAGCACCGCGCCGAGGATCGAGACGAGCGTTGCCATCCACACCGGGGACCAGGACAGCAGGAAGCCCAGGCCGACGCCGGTCATCGCGACATGGCCGATTCCGTCGCCCATCAGGGCCTGACGGCGCTGGACCAGGTAGATGCCGATCGCGGGGGCCGTGATGCCGACCAGGACGGCGGCGAGCAGGGCCCGCTGCATGAAGGCGTAGTTCAGGATCTCCATCAGCTCAGCAGTCCCGTCCGGAGGGGTTCGGCGTCGTGAGCCGCGTGCGGGTGGACGTGGTCGTGGCCGGGCAGCGCGTGCTGGCCGACCGCCTTCGGGGGCGGGCCGTCGTGCAGGACACAGCCGTCGCGCAGGACGACCGCCCGGTCGATCAGTGGCTCCAGGGGGCCGAGTTCGTGCAGGACGAGGAGGACCGTCGTACCGGCCGCGACCTGTTCCCTGAGCGTGCGGGCCAGGACCTCCTGGCTGGCCAGGTCGACGCCCGCCATCGGCTCGTCCATGATCAGCAGTTCGGGTTCGGAGGCCAGGGCGCGGGCGATCAGCACGCGCTGGTGCTGGCCGCCGGAGAGGGCGTTCACGGAGTCCTTGGCGCGGTCGGCCATCCCGACCAGCTCCAGGGCGCGCTGTACGGCGGCGTGGTCGGCCTTGCGCAGGACGCCGAAGCGGGTGCGGGACAGGCGGCCCGAGGAGACGATCTCGGTGATCGTGGCCGGGACGCCGCCCGCGGCGGTCGTGCGCTGCGGGACGTACCCCACCCGCGCCCAGTCGCGGAACCGTGCCCGCGCGGTGCCGAACAGCTCGATCTCGCCGGTGGCCACCGGCACCTGGCCGATGATGCTGCGCACGGCGGTCGACTTGCCGGAGCCGTTGGCGCCGAGCAGCGCGACGACCTCACCGCGGCGCACGGTGAGGTCGATGCCGCGCAGGACGGGGCGCGAGCCCAGCTCGGCGTGTACGCCGCGCAGCGAAATGACGGGCTCGGTCATGCCGTCCTCCGTAGGTTGATCACTTGGCTCCCAGAGCCGTCTTCAGGGCCGTGAGGTTGGCCTCCATGACCGCGAAGTAGTCGTCGCCCTTGGACTTGTCGGTGATGCCCTCGAGCGGGTCGAGGACGTCCGTCTTCAGGCCCGCGTCGTCGGCGAGGGTCTTCGCGGTCTTGTCGGACACCAGTGTCTCGTAGAAGACGGTGGTGACGCCGTCGGCCTTGGCCTCCTGCTGGAGCTCCTTGATCCGGGCCGGGCTGGGCTCGCTCTCCGGGTCGAGTCCGGAGATGGCCTCCTGGGTCAGGCCGTAGCGCTCGGCGAGGTAGCCGAAGGCGGCGTGGTTGGTGAAGAAGACCTTGGACTTGGTGTTCTTCAGGCCGTCCGCGAAGTGGGTGTTGAGCTCGTCGAGCTTCTTGACCAGCGCGTCGGTGTTCTTCTTGTAGTCGGCCGCGTGGTCCGGGTCCGCCTTCTCGAAGGCCGCGCCGACCCCCTTGGCGACCTCGGCGTACTTCACCGGGTCGAGCCAGATGTGCGGGTCGCGGGCGTGCTCCTCCTCCTCGGAGGGCGCCTCCTCGCCGCCGTGCTCGTGGCTGTCCTCGAGGTTGCCGTGGTCCTCCAGCGTGGTGAGCGAGGCGGCGTCGATCTTGGTCTTGACGCCGGACTGCTCGACGGCCTCGTCCACGGCCGGCTGCAGGCTCTTGAGGTAGAGGGCGGCGTCGGACTCCTCGATCTGCGCGCGCTGCTGGGCGCTGACCTCCAGGTCGTGCGGCTCCTGGCCGGGCGCGGTCAGGCTGGAGACCTTCACATGGCCGCCGCCGATCTGCTCGGCGAGGAAGGCCATCGGATAGAACGACGCGACGACGTCGAACTTGTCCGTGTTGCCCGCTGCCGCGCTGTCCGTGGAGCAGGCGGAGAGGGTGCCGAGACCGAGGGCGGTCACGGCCGCGAGGGCAACCCCGGATATGTGGTGTCGTCGTACGTTCATGACAGTCATTTTCAGCAAAGTTGGAAACCATTGTCAACAAGCGTGAGCGGCCGTCCACAGAGCGCTACCGATTTGGTTGAGGGGGAGCCCCCGCCGGTACCCTGAAGCATTCGCTGTGAAGCGCCTCGCTTCGTCGCCCGTCGTCGTAATGAAGAGAGCACCGTGGCCGCCGACAAGATCGACACCATCGTCAGCCTGAGCAAGCGCCGTGGCTTCGTATTCCCCTGCAGTGAGATCTACGGAGGCCAGCGCGCCGCCTGGGACTACGGACCGCTGGGTGTCGAGCTCAAGGAGAACCTGAAGCGTCAGTGGTGGCGTTACATGGTGACGTCGCGCGAGGACGTGGTCGGTATCGACTCGTCCGTGATCCTGGCCCCCGAGGTCTGGGTCGCCTCCGGTCACGTCGCCACCTTCACGGACCCGCTGACCGAGTGCACCTCCTGCCACAAGCGGTTCCGCGCCGACCACCTGGAGGAGGCCTACGAGGCCAAGAAGGGCCACCTCCCGGAGAACGGCCTCGCGGACATCAACTGCCCGAACTGCGGCAACAAGGGCCAGTTCACCGAGCCCAAGCAGTTCTCGGGTCTTCTCTCCACCCACCTCGGCCCGACGCAGGACAGCGGCTCCATCGCCTACCTGCGCCCGGAGACCGCCCAGGGCATCTTCACCAACTTCGCCCAGGTGCAGACCACTTCGCGTCGCAAGCCGCCGTTCGGCATCGCGCAGATGGGCAAGTCCTTCCGCAACGAGATCACGCCCGGCAACTTCATCTTCCGCACCCGCGAGTTCGAGCAGATGGAGATGGAGTTCTTCGTCAAGCCGGGCGAGGACGAGAAGTGGCAGGAGTACTGGATGGAGCAGCGCTGGAACTGGTACACCGGCCTGGGCCTGCGCGAGGAGAACATGCGGTGGTACGAGCACCCGAAGGAGAAGCTCTCCCACTACTCCAAGCGCACCGCTGACATCGAGTACCGCTTCCAGTTCGGCGGCAACGAGTGGGGCGAGCTGGAGGGTGTGGCCAACCGCACCGACTACGACCTCGGCGCGCACTCCAAGGCCTCCGGCCAGGACCTCTCCTACTTCGACCAGGAGGCCGGCGAGCGCTGGACGCCGTACGTCATCGAGCCGGCGGCCGGTGTCGGGCGCGCGATGCTGGCGTTCCTGCTCGACGCCTATGTCGAGGACGAGGCGCCGAACGCCAAGGGCAAGATGGAGAAGCGCACGGTGCTGCGCCTGGACCACCGCCTGGCTCCGGTGAAGGTTGCCGTGCTTCCGCTGTCGAGGAACCCGGAGCTGTCGCCGAAGGCCAAGGGCCTTGCGCAGGCGCTGCGGCAGAACTGGAACATCGACTTCGACGACGCGGGTGCGATCGGTCGCCGTTACCGCCGCCAGGACGAGATCGGTACGCCGTACTGCGTGACGGTCGACTTCGACACGCTGGACGACAACGCCGTGACCGTGCGTGAGCGTGACTCGATGAAGCAGGAGCGCATTTCCCTGGACCAGATCGAGGGGTACCTGGCGAGCCGCCTCGTCGGCTGCTAGTCGGTTCAGCGTCTGCCCGGCTTTGTTCGTTGCCGGGTGCGCGTTGTCTGTGGCTTGTCGCGCAGTTCCCCGCGCCCCTTAGGTGGGCGCGGGGAACCGGCGTTTCAGAGGTCCAGGTCGGCGTAGAGCGCCGCGTGGTCCGAGGCTGCGTCGGCCCTGGTCTTCACCGTGTCGAAGTGGTCGATGCCCTTCGCGGAGATTCCGCGGGTTTCGAGGCCGACCTGCTGTACTTTCGGCCACATCGGGGGCGGCACCATGAGGTAGTCGATCTTGTCCCCCTCGTTCTTGCATGTCCCGTGCGTGCCGGAGAACTTTCCGCGATAGGCGGGGTGGTCCATCACGTCCCGGAGGTCGGTGTCCCGCAGTACCGCGACGGCTTCACTGTCGGGGTTGTCGTTGAGGTCCCCGGCGACGACGACGTGCGGGGTGCGTTCCTGCGCGGCCCGGTAGATCTCCGCGACGCGCTTGGCCTGGGCGAGGCGCAGGTCCGGGTTGTCGTCGGCCTTGCTCTTCAGGTGGTTGCCGAGGACCACGAGCGGCGTGTCGTCCAACTCGATCTCGAACTCCGGGCAGTCACGGCTGAACAGGCGCCTGTCGGCGCGTGCCGGGTTGGTGTCGAAGACGTGGGACCGGACGGTCGTGATCGGGTGGCGGCTGAAGATCCCGATGTCGATACCGCGGGGGTCGTTCCCGTCGATCAGCATGCTGTAGGGGTACGGCCGCCGGCCCAGCGCCTTGCCCAGGACCTGGGTGTTGAAGCGCTCCAGGGTGAGCCGGTCCTCGACCTCCACGGTGAGCAGGACGTCGGCGTCGACCTCGGCGACGACCCGGCCGGTGTTGTGCACGGCGGCCCAGTCGAGGTTGTCGCGGACGAGTTCCACCCAGCCCGTCCACGCCGCGCGGCCCGTCGCCTTGATGTCGATGGCGGTGGAGTTCCCCTCGGGCCGGGGGTTGAACAGCGTGTGCCGGCCGCGGGTCTCGTTGACGACGAACTGCCGTGTGCTGTCCTTGTCGCCCTTGTAGATGCCGTGCTTCCTGATGAGCTCGGCGATCCGGTCCTCGTCGGCCGCGTAGTTCTCCTTCTCCAGAAGGGAGACCAACTCGGCGTAGTCCTCCAGGACTTCCTGCCGCTCCTTGTGGTCTGTCATTCCGAAGACCTGGGGGCGGCGGAAGAGGTTCTCGGCGTTGAAGGTGGCAATACGGACGGCCATGGCGCGCCTCCTCGGGCGGCGCAGAAGTACTGCGGGGCCGACGGCAGGCGCCGCCGGGGTGACCGCACGCCGACATCTCCATTGTCCGAGCGGACGTGAACCGTGTCGAACGGAGCGGCGGCCGCTGATTGGTCCTGCTGTGCGGGAGGCGATTGGCCCTGTACCCCGGACCACGGCGAGGACAGGGTGGCCCGCATGAGTATCGCGTTCCTCCTCACCACCCTCGTCGTGGTCGCCACCCCCGGTACCGGCGTCGTCTACACCCTGGCCGCCGGACTGTCCCGCGGCCGTCGCGCGAGTGTCGTCGCCGCCTTCGCGTGCACGCTCGGGATCGTGCCGCACATGCTGGCCACCGTCACCGGAGTCGCCGCTCTGCTGCACGCGAGCGCGACGGCTTTCCAGATCCTCAAGTACGCCGGTGTCGCCTACCTCTTGTACATGGCGTGGGCGACGCTCAAGGACAAGGAGGTCATCGTGGTGGACGAGGGCGCGGCGCCGCTCTCCTCGGGGCGCGTGATCGTGCGGGGCGTACTGATCAACATCCTCAATCCGAAGCTGACGATCTTCTTCTTCGCGTTCCTGCCCCAGTTCGTCGACCCGGGCGAGGCGAACGCCCTGCCGCGCATGCTGGCGCTCGGCGCGGTGTTCATGCTGGCGACGTTCGTGGTCTTCGCGGCGTACGGGGTGCTCGCGGCCTCCGTCCGCAGTCACGTCATCGCCCGGCCCCGGGTGATGGCATGGCTGCGGCGGTCCTTTGCCGGGTCGTTCGTGGCGCTGGGGGCGAAGCTGGCGGTCACGGCCCGCTAGCTCTGGACCCACCTTGAGCGGAGTTCGTCGCGCAGTCGCCGGGCGACCTGGCCCATGAGGGCGTCGGCGCCCGGCTGTCGGCCGGCGGCCACCCGGGACTCGGTCAGCACGGCTATTGCGTAGCTCTGGCCGTCGGCGTGTTCGACGACGCCGACCTCGTGGCGCAGGTTGAGCAGCATGCCGGTCTTGGACGACCAGGTGGAGGCGTCGGAGTCGAAGTCCGGCGCGAGGCGGTTGCGTACGAGGTTGTTGGCCATCAAGTCGCGTACCCGGGCCGCGATATCGGGGTGGATCGCCGAGGGCTCGGGGCGGCCGCCGCCCTCGGTTGCGGGCCGCGACCGCCACAGGGCCTGGAGGAGGTCGACGAAGGCCCGTGCCGTACCGGTGTTGGCGCGTGAGATGTCGAGTTGCGGGACCCGGTGGCCGCGCCCCGGGGTGCCGGCGTCGATCGCGAGGGCGTGCGCGAGGTGTACGTCCGCCGGGTCGAAACGCTCCACCGGGGTTTCCATCAGCTCGCGCATGGTGTGCCGTACGGCGATGCCGCGCAGCCCGAACTCGTGCAGCACCGCCCCCACTCGGTCGGGCGGCGTGAGTGCGAAGAGGGCGTCGGCGGCGCTGTTGTCGCTGATGCAGGTGCTGAGATAGAGCAGGTCCTCGACGGCGATGCGGGCCGCGTGGCGGAAGCGGCTCAGGCCCGTCGGGCCGGGAGTGGTGATCCGGCCCGGCGGCACCTCGATCACCTGGGAGCCGTCGAGGTCCCCGCGCCGGATGCGCTCCAGCGTCACCAGGGCGAGCGGGATCTTCACGAGGGACGCGACGGGTAACTCGATGTCGGGGTCGATGCCGATCTCGTCGCCGCTCTCCAGGTCCCGGACGAGGAACGAGCCGTACAGACCGCCCTCGCGCAGGTCCCGGCGCAGATCCCCGAGCAGTCGCTCGGTGCTGGTGGTCATGCTGCCGCCTCCGAGGGCTCCGTCGCGTCGAGGCACCGGGCGATGCCCCGCGCGCATGCCTGTCGTACGCGGACCGCGTCCACGTCCGCCTCGTCCGCCACGGCCAGCGAGAACCCGCGTGCGAAGCCGGAGCCCAGCTCGCCGACCGGCCGCCAGTGCAGGCCGAGTTCGCGGGCCTGCGCGGCCGAGCACAGCAGTGCGTCGCCGTGGCTGAGCACGTCCGCCGCGGCGGTGGCCACGGCCGGTGCGACGGCCAGCTGGGCCGGGCGCAGCCCGACGGCGTCGCGCAGCCGGGCGAGCCGGTCCCGGACGTGCGGCACGTCGTCCTCCGGCTGGAGCCACACGCGCCGGGGCCGCCGGTCGCGGTCGGCCCGGCCGGGGCGCAGGGTGTCCAGGTAGACCGGCCCGCCGCCCGGGTCCTGCGCGACCGCAAGCCCCAGCGGCACCGTCCAGGTCGCCTCGGTGGGCGTCACCGCAAGCAGCGCCGCACGCACCTGCCGGGACGTGACGAGGTCGGCCCGCTCGGCCGGTCCGGCGGGAAAGGGGTCGAGGAGGACCCCCTGCTCGTGCGCCTCGGCGATGAGGCGGGCGAGGGCTGCGGTCGGGCAGACGGCGGGGACGGCGAGCCGCAGCGGCCGGTGCCGGGCGGCCTCCGCCTCGTGCTCGAACCGGTCGGCGAGCCGCACGAGTTGCCTCGCCGTCGGCAGCAGGTCCCGGCCGAAGGGCGTCAGCGTCACCGTCCGCGAGGACCGGTCCAGCAGCCGCTCGCCGAGGCGTTGTTCCAGCGCGGCGATACGGCGGCTCACCACCGACTGGGCCGTCCGGGCCGCCGCCGCACCCACCGTGAAACTGCCGTGCTCGCTCACACTGACGAACGCCCGGCATGCCGCGACAAGATCCACGAGCCCCACTATGCCAAAACAGCATGGAGCCGAGCGTTCGAGTCTTGGACCTCGGCGACCCGATGGCCCCAGAGTGGTCGCCGCCCAGGGATTTCCCCGGGCACGCAGGTACCGCATGCCCCTCGACGGCTTGGAGGTCCATCCCATGACGTATCCGCTTCGCATCCGCCGCAGCGCCGCCTGGGCGGCGGCAGGCTTACTCGCGCTCGCCGCGCTTCCGGCGTGCGGTCAGCAAACGGCGTCCGGGGCCGGCTCACCTGCCGGTGCGGCGCGATCCGCGTCGCCGTCGGCGGCTGCGAAGCCCGTCGCCGGTGCGTTCCGGGCGCTGGAGCGGGAGTTCGACGCGCGGCTCGGGGTCTACGCCCTGGACACCGGCACGGGCCGGTCGGTCGGCTACCGGGCGGACGACCGGTTCGCTTACGCCTCCACCTTCAAGGCGCTGGCGGCAGGTGCCGTCCTCCGCAAGTTCGGCACGGACGGCATCGACAAGGTGGTCACCGCCTCGCGCGACGACGTGGTCGCGGACTCGCCCGTGTCTGAGAACTTCGTCGAGAAGGGCATGAGCCTGCGGGGGCTGTGCGCCGCGACGCTCTGGTACAGCGACAACACGGCGGTCAACCTGCTCCTCGACGAACTCGGCGGTCCCGACGGCCTGGAGAAGGTGCTTGAGGATCTCGGCGACGACGTCACCGAGATGGACCGGTACGAGCCGGACATGAGCGAAGGCAAGCCGGGCGACATCCGCGACACGAGCACACCGCGCGCGATGGCGGGGAGCCTGCGGGCCTTCCTGCTCGGCGATGCCCTGAAGCGGGACGAACGCGAGCTGCTCCGACGGTGGATGACGACGAACATGACCGGTCACACACTCATCAGGGCGGGCGTCCCCGACGGCTGGGAGGTCGCCGACAAGAGCGGCACCGCCGGATACGGGGGACGCAACAACATCGCCGTGCTGTGGCCGGACGACGGTGGCAACCCCATCGTCATGGCGGTCATGTCCACCCGCGGCGAGCAGGGCGCCGAGCGCCGTGACGCCCTGCTCGCGAAGGCCGCCACCGTGGCGGTCGAGGGCCTCGGCCGCTAGGGCCTGTCCGCCTTCTGCTCCGGTCAACGCCCTTGCAGTGACCTCACGTTGTCGCCGAACGTCCAGTTCTTCGAGCCGTCCCAGTTGATCGACCAGGTCATCAGGCCCTTGAGCGAGGTGCCGTAGTGCCGCCAGGCCTGGGCGACGAGGGACGGGGACAGGTAGCCGCCGCCCGCGCCCGACTGCGCGGGCAGGCCCGGTACCTGCTTGTCGTACGGCACCTTGACGGTCGTCCCCTGCACGACCAGGCCCTTGTCGAGGCAGTCGGTCTGGGCGACGAAGCCCTCGACGGTGCCGGCGGAGTAGGAGTCGCCGGAGCAGCCGTACATGCTGCCGTTGTAGTACTGCATGTTCAGCCACCACAGGCGGCCGTTGTCGGCGTACTTCTTGATGACGGGGAGATACGCGCCCCAGATCGAGCCGTAGACCACGCTGCCCCCGGTGACGTACGCCGTCTCCGGGGCCATCGTCAGGCCGAAGCCGGCCGGCATCCGCGCGAGGACGCCGCCGATGATGCGGATCAAGTTGGCCTGGGACATGGACAGTTGGGTGATGCTGCCGCTGCCGACCAGGCCCGTCTCGATGTCTATGTCGATGCCGTCGAAGTTGTATTTCTTGAGGATCGGGACGATCGTCGCGACGAACCGGTCCGCGACGGCGGTCGAGCTGAGGTCGATGCCGGCCGCCGCGCCGCCGATCGACAGCAGGATCGTCCGGCCCGACGCCTTCGCCGCGCACATCTGCGCGGGCGTGGCCACCTTCACGCCCGCGTCCATGCCGTCCTCCCAGAGCGCGGTGCCGTCGGAGCGGATCACCGGGAAGGCCGCGTTGATCACGTTGTAGCCGTGCGCGGCTATCCGGGAGTCGGTGATCGGGGTCCAGCCGAAGGGCGGGTGGACCCCGTTGGCGGCGCCGTCCCAGTTCTCCCAGTAGCCCTGGAGGACCTTGCCGGACGGCTTCGGCTGCACGGCACAGGTGTCGGCCGTGGGGGCGGCGGAGGCGGTGGCGGCGACGGGGAGTTGGGCGAGGCAGGCGGTCGCCAGGGTGGTGGCGAGCAGGCGCAGGGCGCGGCGGAGCATGCGGGCCTCCCGGTGGGGGTGCGGTGAGGTGTCGTAGGCATGACAGTGCTCGTGGTCCAGACCTCCCGTCAATAGGTCTGGACCATTCTGGATGACTGGCTTCCCGGCAAGTATGGAATGACAGCTAACAGCTAACAGCTGACAGATATTGAAATCTGTCAGCTGTCATGTCAGAGTGCATGCATGACGAAGACGCAGACCCGCACCCTCGGAACCACCGGCCCCCAGGTCTCCGCCCTCGGCCTCGGCTGCATGGGCATGTCCGGCATGTACGGCGAGGCGGACCGTGTCGAGTCCGTCGCCACCATCCACGCCGCCCTGGAAGCCGGCGTGACCCTGCTCGACACCGGCGACTTCTACGGCATGGGCCACAACGAACTGCTGATCAACGAGGCCCTGCGCACCGCCCCGGCCGCCCTGCGCGAGAACGCGCTGCTCAGCGTCAAGTTCGGCGCCCAGCGCGGCCCGGACGGCGACTGGTACGGCTTCGACGGGAGGCCGACCTCCGTGAAGACCTTCGCCGCGTACTCACTCCAGCGCCTCGGCGTCGACCACATCGATGTCTACCGCCCCGCCCGGCTCGACCCGGACGTGCCGATCGAGGAGACCGTCGGCGCCATCGCGGAACTGGTCGAGAAGGGGTACGTCCGCCACATCGGGCTCAGCGAGGTCGGCGCGGACACCATCCGCCGGGCCGCCGCCACCGCTCCGATCGCCGACCTCCAGATCGAGTACGCGCTCATCTCCCGTGGCCCCGAGCGGGAGATCCTGCCCACCCTGCGCGAGCTGGGCATCGGCGTCACCGCGTACGGCGTGCTCTCCCGCGGGCTGATCTCGGGCCATGTCACGGCCGGCCAGGAGTATGCGGCGACCGACTTCCGCGCCCACTCGCCCCGCTTCCAGGGCGACAACCTCCAGCACAACCTCACGCTGGTCGAGTCCCTGCGCAAGATCGCCGAGCAGAAGGGCGTCTCCGTCGCGCAGATCGCCATCGCCTGGGTGCTCTCCCGAGGTGGGGACATCGTGCCGCTGGTCGGCGCCCGCACCCGCGAGCGGCTCGGCGAGGCCCTGGGCGCCTTGGACGTGACCCTGGACGCGGCCGACCTCGCCGCCATCGAGGCCGCCGTACCGGCGGACGCGGCGGCCGGCGAGCGGTACGCCCCGGCCCAGATGGCCATGCTCGACAGCGAACGCTGATCGCGGTGCCGGGTACCGTCTAGGCATGCCTCCGACCAGCGAGACCCTGACCGCCGAGCGCATCCTCGAAGCCACCGAGGAGGTGCTGCGCCGCCACGGACCGGCCAAGGCCACCGTGGTCGACGTGGCCCGCGCGCTCGGCGTCAGTCATGGCAGCGTCTACCGGCACTTCCGCACGAAGGCGACGCTGCGGGACGCGGTGACGAAGAGGTGGCTGGACCGTACGTTCGAGTCCCTCTCCGGGATCGTCACCGCCGAGGACCTCGACCCGGAGGCCCGCCTGCGCGCCTGGTTCGCGGGCCTGTTCGCCGCCAAGCGCCGCAAGGCGGGCGACGAACCCGAGCTGTTCGCCACGTTCTCGGTGCTCGCCACCGAGAACGGCGAGGCGGTCGGTGAGCACATCGCCGACCTGACCGGCCAGCTGACCCGGATCGTCCAGGCGGGCGTCGACGCGGGCACCTTCACGGCCGCCGACCCCGCGACCACCGCCCGCGCCCTCTTCCACGCCACGGGCCGCTTCCATGACCCGCGCTATGCGCGTGACTGGGAACAGCCCGGTGTGGAGGGGGAGTTGGCGGCGGTCGTGGATCTGCTGGTGCGCGGACTGCGGGCCCGGGACTGAGCCGTCACGGGATGTCGAGGTCCTTCGTCGTACGCCCGAGGTAGGTGACCGGGCCCGGGTCCGGGACGGAGATCTCATGGAAGCCCAGGCGGTCGCAGAAGGCCCTGGCCCTGCCAGGTGGGGAGCAGGTCGATGTGCAGGTGGGCCGGGTAGGCCGCGACCTCCGGGACGAGCATGCGTTCCGGGTGGTGCAGGAGCCGGATCATCGCCTCGTCCGGGGTGCCCGGCGGCCCGGACGGCTCGGGGATGGGGGTCCCCCCGCTCGAGCGAAGTCGAGAGTGGGGGAGCTCGGCCGCCGACGGGAGCCACTCGGTGCGGAAGCGCTCGACGAAGCGGGGTGTGTCCGCGGCGCCGAGAACGTAGCCGACCGCCCGGCCCGCCCCGTCGTCCAGGACGAAGGCGAGGTCCGGTTCGAGGACGACGTACGGGATCGCGAAGATCGTCGGGAAGATGCCTGGGGCCTTGTAGTGCGGCCGACTGTCGCCGCCCTCGTGTGCCGTGCGGACGCAGATGTCCTCGACGGCCTCCCGGTCCGCAGGCCCGTACCGACGGATGCGCGTCATCGGTCCGACTGCGCCTCCGTCGGATCCACCGTCGCCTGGTGCGCCTCCGCCAGATGTTCCTCCGCCTTCAGCCAGGGCAGGAACTGCGCCCCCTGGCGCCAACCGCAGGTGTCACATCTGATCGTGCGCTGCGCGCCCTTGCGCTGTACCCGTACGACGTGCTCCCGTCCGTGTTGGTCCCAGCGGCTCACCTTGCTCGTGTTGATCTCCAGCATGACGCCTCCAGCGTCCGAGGACATCGAGTCCGCGTGCGCAGCCCTGAGCGGCCCTGCGCAGCAAGGAGTGTGCAGCAAGACCAACATCAAGAGGGACTCTTCCCCGGCGAGTTGACCAACCTGTGGCCACACCCTCACAAGTCCCTCAGCCGATCGTGCGCGGCAGACGCAGGCTGAGCAGCCCCGTCAGCGCCACTCCGGCCAGCTGGACCAGGAGCGTGGTGACCAGGGCGTCCTGCATGCCCAGCGTGGGGATCAGGGAGAGGAAGAGCGTGCCCAGCGTCGCCACACCCAGGGCCAACGACGACTGCTGGGTCGTGATCATCACCCCGCTGCCGACGCCCGCCCGCGCCGCCGGCACCTCGGAGAGGACGATCCGGAAGACGACGGGGAGTTGGAGGGCCTGGCCCGCGCCGGCGATCGCCGCCCCGGGGAGCAGTTCGACGAGGCCGAGGTCCGGCCAGGAGCGCCAGGCGGCCAGGGCCATCAGGGCCACGCCGACCGCCTGGATCGCCGCACCGGCGGTCACGACCCGGGTGCCGTAGCGGGCCACCAGCCGCGGACCGGCCAGCGAGACGAAGAAGAACACCACCGCCATGGGAGCCAGTGCCAGTCCCGCCGCGACCGGGCCCCGGCCCGCGCCCTGCTGCAACGCCACCGCGATCACGAACATGAATCCGCTGAAGCCGATCGAGAACGGCACGATCATCACCAGGCCGCGCCGCAAAGACGTGAGCTCGAACAGGCTCGGCGGCACGAGCGGCGTACGGCCCTGACGGTCCGCCCTGCGCTCCACCGCGTAGAACGCCCCCGCCGCGAACGGGAACGCCGCCAGCGACAGCCACGTCCACAGCGGCCAGCCCGCCGCCCGGCCCTCGGTGAGCGGGGCCAGGAGCGTGAGGAGGGAGACGGCGAGCAGGACCGTGCCGGGTCCGTCGACCGGCTCGGGGTGCTGGGAGCGGGTCTCCGGGACGGCCCGTGCGGCCAGGAAGAGGCCGACGAGGACGACGGGCACGTTCACCAGGAACACCGAGCGCCAGCCGGTGCCCGCGATGTCGGCGGCGACCAGGACTCCGCCGAGGATCTGCCCGGCGACCATGGAGAGCCCTGCGGTGGCGCCGTACAGGCCCATGGCCCGCGCGCGGCGCTGACCGGCGGTGGCCGCCTGAATGGTCGCCAGCACCTGCGGCAGCATCGCCGCCGACGCCGCGCCCTGGGCGACCCGTGCCGCGACGAGGGTCCACGCGCTGGGCGCAAGCCCGCACGCCAGCGACGTCAGCCCGAACGCCGCCATGCCGCCCAGGAAGAGCCGGCGCCGCCCGAACAGGTCACCGAGCCGCCCGCCGAGGACGAGCAGCACGGCGTACGCCAACCCGTAGCCGGCGACGACGAGTTCGAGCACGGCCTCGCTCGCCGCGAGGTCGTGGCCGATGGTGGGCAGGGCGACGTTGACGATGAAGAAGTCGATGAGGGGAAGTGCCGCGCCCAGCAGCACCGTGAAGAGCCCGAGGCCACCGAGTGCGGGTGGCGCCGCGGTGGCGTGGGCGGCTTTGCCTGAAGTGATGGTTTCAGTCACGGTGACGAGCCTGCGCCCGCTGTGAGACTGGTACCAGAGTGTCCTTATCCTGGTAGCGGAAGCACCTGGAAACAGGGTCGGGACGGCGGCAGGCTGGAGGCATGACGACCATGGCCCGGGAGATGACGACCGTGGCTCAGGAGACGGCGGTCAAGGCCCAGGAGACGGTGACCGAAGCCCCTCGCGGTACGGCCGCGTCGGAGATCCGGCGCCATGAACTCGCCGCCTTCCTGCGCCACCGCCGCGAGCACATCACCCCCGAGCAGGTCGGCCTGCCCCGCGGCCGCCGACGCCGTACACCGGGCCTGCGCCGCGAGGAGGTCGCCCAGCTCGCGGCTGTCGGCGTCACCTGGTACACGTGGCTCGAACAGGCCCGGGACATCCAGGTCTCCGTCCAGGTCCTCGACGCCCTCGCCCGCACGCTGATGCTGGACCCCAGCGAGCGCTCCCACCTCTTCCAGCTGGCCGGCGCGGTCGATCCGACACCGGCGACGACCTGCCCTTCGGTGACCCCCGCGATGCGGGCCGTCCTGGAGCAACTGGAGCCGTACCCGGCCTGTCTGCAGAACAGCCGCTACGACATCCTCGCCCACAACCGCACGTACGGGCTGCTGCTGTGCGACCTGGAAGCGGTGCCGCCCGAGGACCGCAACTGCATGGTCCTGTCGTACACGCACGACGAGTGGCGCTCGTCGATCGTGCACCTGGAGGAGACCCAGCGCCTCATGGCCGCCCGCTTCCGGGCCGCGATGGCCGGTCATCTGGGCGAGCCCGCCTGGAAGATGCTCCTGAAGAGGCTGCGCACGGAGTCCCCGGAGTTCTGCGAGGCGTGGGACCGGCACGAGGTGGTGGCTCACCGGAGCAAGCGGAAGGAGTTCCTCAACCGGCATGTGGGGCGTATCGCCGTCGACCACACCGACCTGTGGCTGAGTCCGGAGGTGGGGCCGCGGATGGTGACATACGTACCTGCGGACGAGGAGTCGAGGGAGAAGCTGAAGAAGCTGCACGAAATAACGCTGGCAAGGGCCGTGCCCTGAGGGGGCGCGGGGGCCTGCGCGACCAGCCCCCACCGACCCGCAGTCGCCGAACTACGCAACCACCCTCGACGCCTCGCGCACCTCAGCCGACTCCAGCCGCTCAGCCGTACGTTCAGCAGTACGCCGCGCCCACGGCCCACTGGTCACCGCCCCCACGACGAGAACCATCAGCCCACACCCCGTGAGGATCCACCACCCCGGCTCAGCGGCAGCGACAAACGCGTCCTTGTACGACGACGTCCCCACGCCGGAAGCCAACACCGCCCCGACCACCGCCACACCCAGCGTCTGCCCCAACTGACGGCTCGTGGAGGCGACGGCGGCCGCGACCCCCGCCTGCGCACGCGGCATCCCGGAGACGGCCGTATTCGTGATCGGCGCGTTGACGAAGCCGAACCCGATACCGAACACGGCGTACCCGAGAACCAGCGTGGCGTCGGACTTCTCGGCGTCGAAGAGGGCGAACATCGCCGCGCTCGCCGTCATCGCGCTGCCCGCGATCAGCAACGACAGCCGCGGTCCCCGGCTGCCCACCAGCCGCCCCGACAACGGCGCGCACAAGAACGTCGGCACCGCCATCGGCAGCATCCACAGCCCCGCGTGCAGGGCGTCCAGCCCTCGTACGTTCTGCAGGTACAGCGTCGACAGGAACAGGAACCCGCCCAGCGCCGCGAACGCGCCGATCGCGATCAGCGTGGCCCCGCTGAACGGAGCCGACCGGAAGAACCGCAGGTCGATGAGGGGTTCGGCGCGGCGCGGCTCGTACCGGAGGAGAGCCAGGAGCGCCGCGAACGCGACCGCCGCGAAGGGCAGGACCGTCATGAAGCCGGTGTTCGGCGCCTCGATGATCGCGTACGTCAGTGAGCCGAACAGCGCGATCACCAGGAGCTGGCCCACCGGGTCGAGGCGGCGGGCCTTGGGGGCGCGGGACTCGGGGACGTAGCGCAGGGTGAGCAGGAGGGCGGCGAGTCCCACCGGCAGGTTGACCCAGAAGATCGCGCGCCAGCCCACCGAGTCCACCAGCAGGCCGCCGACCAGCGGACCCGCGGCCATCGAGATGCCGACCACCGCACCCCACACGCCGATCGCCCGGGCCCGCTCGCGCGGATCCGTGAAGGTGTTGGTGATGATCGACATCGCGACCGGGTTGAGCATCGAACCGCCCACCGCCTGCACCATCCGGAAGGCGATCAGCGAGTCGAGGTTCGACGCGACGGAGCACAGTGCCGAGCCGATGGTGAAGAGGACGAGGCCCGTCATGAAGACGCGCTTGCGGCCGACTCTGTCCGCCGTGGAGCCGGCCAGCATGAGCAGCGAGGCGAGGACGAGGGTGTACGCGTCGATCGTCCACTGCAGGCCCGAGGTGCTCGCGCCGAGGTCGCGCTGCATGGCGGGCAGGGAGACGTTGAGGGCGGTGGTGTCGAGGCTCACGATCAGCAGGCTCATGCAGCAGATCGCGAGGACCAGCAGTCGGCGGCGGTGGCTGAGCTCCGGCATCCTTGAATAGTACGCCTAACTAACGAATTTCGCCGCACCCCGTCCGGTGCGTGAGAATGGGTGGATGCCCACGACCGTTTCGCCCACCGTCTCGCCCCTGCAGATCGGGCCGCACACCGTCCAGCCGCCCGTCGTCCTGGCCCCCATGGCCGGGATCACGAACGCGCCCTTCCGGACGCTGTGCAGGGAGTTCAGTCGCGGCAAGGGGCTGTTCGTCAGCGAGATGATCACGACCCGGGCGCTGGTCGAGCGCAACGAGAAGACCATGCAGCTGATCCACTTCGACGCGACCGAGAAGCCGCGCTCGATCCAGCTGTACGGCGTCGACCCGGCCACCGTCGGCAAGGCCGTCCGCATGATCGCGGAGGAGGGGCTGGCCGATCACATCGACCTGAACTTCGGGTGCCCGGTGCCGAAGGTGACCCGCAAGGGTGGCGGGTCCGCGCTGCCGTTCAAGCGGAATCTGCTGCGCGCGATTCTGCGGGAGGCGGTCAGCGGGGCGGGTGACCTGCCGGTCACGATGAAGATGCGCAAGGGCATCGACGACGATCACATCACCTACCTCGACGCGGGTCGGATCGCCGTCGAGGAGGGGGTGACGGCCATCGCGCTGCACGGCCGTACCGCCGCCCAGCACTACGGCGGCACGGCCGACTGGGACGCCATCGCGCGGCTGAAGGAGCATGTGCCGGAGATCCCGGTGCTCGGCAACGGCGACATCTGGTCGGCCGAGGACGCGGTACGGATGGTGCGGGAGACCGGGTGCGACGGAGTGGTCGTCGGGCGGGGGTGCCTGGGGCGGCCGTGGCTGTTCTCGGATCTGGTCGCGGCGTTCGAGGGGCGTCCTCAGGCCATCGCGCGGCCCGCTCTTCGCGAGGTCGCCGACGTCATGGTCCGGCATGCCACGCTGCTGGGCGAGTGGATCGGGGACGAGACGCGTGGCGTCATCGACTTCCGTAAGCATGTGGCCTGGTACCTGAAGGGCTTCGCGGTCGGTTCGGAGATGCGCAAGCGGCTGGCGATCACGTCGTCGTTGGAGGAACTCCGCTGCGGACTGGATGAGTTGGACCTGGATCAGCCTTGGCCACTCGGTGCCGACGGGCCACGCGGGCGTACGTCCGGCAACAACCGGGTGGTGTTGCCGGACGGTTGGCTGAAGGACCCGTATGACTGCGCGGGCGTGAGCGAGGAAGCGGAGCTGGACACGTCCGGGGGCTGATCAGTCCTTCGAGGCGTGCGGGGTAGAGCCGTACGCCGTCAGGAAGCGGTCGCGGAACGCGCTCATTTTCCAGACGGGGGCCTTGGGGGCGGGCTGGAGGCCGTCCGTCCAGTTCCAGGCGGCGATCTTGTCCAGCAGCTTGGGGTCCTTGGCGACGATCGAGATCGGTACGTCGCGGCTGGCCTTGGTGCCGCTGACGCGGGACATCGGCTGGTGGTCGCCCAGGAAGACCAGGACCGTGTCGTCGGTGCCGTAGCGCTCCAGCCATTGGGTGAGGCTGGTGACCGAGTACGAGATCGACTTGCCGTACTCCTGCTTGGAGCGGGTGGAGTCGGAGATGATGTCCGACGGCTTGGTGCCGGACTTCTGGATGGGCTTGAAGAGCGAGCCGTCGCCCAGGGCGTCCCAGTCGACCATCTTCGGGATCGGCGCCCAGGGCTGGTGGCTGGACGTCAGGATGATCTCCGCCATCAGGGGCTTGTCGCGCTTCTTGCTGTGGACCTGGCGCTGGAAGGCTTCGAGGGCGTACTGGTCCGGCATGGTCGACCAGCTGAACTTCGGTCCCTTGTAGCCGAGTTGGAAGGCGTTGTAGACCTTGTCGAGGCCGTAGTACTTCTGTTCCGGCCAGCCCTTCTGTATACCGGGCATGACGCCGACCGTGTCCCAGTCGCCGGTCTTCTGGAAGGCCTTGGTGAGGCTGAGGTGGTCGCTGGCCATGACGGTGCGGTAGCGCTGCTGGTTGTCGATCCACAGGCCGGACAGGGTGGTGGAGTGGCCCAGCCAGCTGCTGCCGCCGTACGTCGCCGACGTCAGCCAGCCGCTCTTCGCGTGGAAGCCGGCCTCCGCGAGTGCCTTGGTGCTGGTGTCGAGGGTGCTCGTGACGCCGGGGGCGATCTGCGGGTCCTGCAGTGCGCTGCGGCCGTAGCTCTCGATGAAGGTGAACAGGACGTCCTTGCCGCGCAGGTCCGGTACCAGCTGGTCGGGCGGTGTGTTGCCGAACGCGTCGGACTTCGCGTCCCTCGCGAACGCCGCCTCGTCGCGGAGGGTGTCCATCGCCCGGTGCGCGTGGACCTTGATGACACCGGCGGTGTGGTCCGCGGCGATCGGTACGCCGGCGACCTGCAGCCCGAACGCCGTGCAGGTGATCCAGACGGTGCCGGCGATCAGGGCGCCCTTGGAGGCGGGTGTTTTGTGGCGGGCCAGGAGGTTGGCCATCCGGACGGTGGCCAGGGCCACCAGGGCGATCAGGGCGATGACGAGGAGGATGACGCCGATCGTGAGGAGGAGTGCGGTCGTGCCGCCGAGGGAGTCCTTCAGGTACGACTGGGCGTCGTCGAGGAGTTCCCAGTCCAGGATGATGTTGAAGTGCCGGCCCAGGAATTCGTTGTAGCCGATGTCGAGGACGTTCAGGGCGGTGAGTGCGCCCAGGGCGGCGCCGGATATCGCCGCGACGATCACGCGGGGGCGGCGGGGGAGGCTGAGGAGTACGGCGGCGCCGATGATGGCCTCCGCGGGGAGGCGGGTGAACTCCCTGGCCTTGAGGTTGCCGAGGGTGTTCGGCATCTGCAGGCAGACGTAGATGAGGAGGGCGGCCAGGGCGGTGAGGGTCCAGCGGAGGTAGGTTCCGGCCGTGCCGCCGGCGGCCGCCGGTTCGTCGTTGGCGGGTGCGGCCTGATCGGTCGGCGGTGCCTCCGCGGCGTCTTCGCTGACGGGTGCCTCGTCGGTCAAGTCGTCGTTCTTGCCGGGCAGTTGACGTAGACGCGTGAAGACAGGCACCCGAAGGTCCTTCCGTGCGAGGCCCCTGGTGGAGTGGTGTGGCGGGCCTCGCTGGGGAGGT
The DNA here is from genome assembly GCF_028736035.1 of Streptomyces sp. T12. Classification (NCBI taxonomy): domain Bacteria; kingdom Bacillati; phylum Actinomycetota; class Actinomycetes; order Kitasatosporales; family Streptomycetaceae; genus Streptomyces; species Streptomyces sp. T12. The sequence goes on along the minus strand of NZ_CP117866.1, from coordinate 3,265,604 downwards.
GGCGGGTCCGAGGAGGTGCGGGCACGCCCCCACGCCGCCCGGCACGCCGAGAGCACGCACCGAACGGCGCGGGAACGCACCCGCACCTCCTCGGACCCGCCGGGCCCGCCGTCATCCCATACGGTCGGCCCCCAGCCGTTGTTCAGCCTCGGTGCCCCAGCGCTCGGCAAACACCCGGCAAACGCCAGGCCAACTGCCCCGCAGGCGCCCCACAGCCGCCCCGCTACGCGCCTCCCACCGCCGTCAGCAGCGCCAACGGAGCCGCCGCCGAGCGGGACTCGCGCATGCACGCGTGCGGGTACGGCACCGGTTCCGCGTGCGTGTCGCGGCCGTACCCGGCGAGGACCTCCGGCAGGCGGTGGCCGGTTGTCGTCGCTGCGTCGACCAGGGCGTGGGCCACCGTGCGGGCCTCGTCGTGCAGGCCGTAGCGGGCCAGGCCCAGGGTGATCAGGGCGTTGTCGTGCGGCCAGACCGAGCCTCGGTGGTAGGAGAGGGGATGGTAGGCCGGTTGGCCGGAGGCCAAAGTGCGTACGCCCCAGCCCGAGAAGAAGTCGGGTTCGAGGAGGCGGCGGCCCACCAGCTCTCCGTACTCCTTGTCCAGCAGGCCGGACCAGAGCAGATGCCCCGCGTCCGAGGCGAGTGCGTCCACCTGGCGGCCCCCGCCGTCCAGCGCCAGAGCGGGGAACGAGTGCTCCGGCATCCAGAAGTCCTGCTGGAAGCGGTCGCGGAGGTCGGCCGCCGCCTGTTCCAGGAGCGCCGCGTAGGTCTCGTCCTGCCACACCGTGCGGGCCAGCCACGCCGTGCGGCGCAGGGCGTCGTAGGCGTAGCCCTGGGCGCCCGCCGCCATCACCGGACCGGCGGGGCGGGTGCCGTCGGCCGAGCAGATGGCGCCGGGGGAGTCCTTCCAGTTCTGGTTGGCGAGGCCGCCCTGGTCGGCGCGGTAGACCAGGTAGCCGCGCGAGGTCAGGCCGCCGTGGTCCAGCATCCAGCCGATGGCCGCGCGGGCGTGGGGTTCGAGGCGGCGGGCCAGGGTCGGGTCGGCCGTGTGCTCGACGTACGCGCCCAGCAGGATCAGGAACAGGGGCGTCGCGTCCACCGAGCCGTAGTAACGGCCGTACGGCACCTGCCCGAAGTGCGCCAGCTCGCCGTGCCGTACCTCGTGCACGATCTTGCCGGGCTGGGAGACCGCGTCGATGCCGGTCTCCGTCGCCTGGGTCGCGGCCAGCGCGGGGAGGGTGGCTGCGGCCAGTTGGGGGCGGTAGGGCAGGGCGAAGAGGGAGGTGAGGAGGGCGTCCCGGCCCAGGAGGGTCAGGAACCAGGGGGCTCCGGCCGCCGGGACGCGGAGTTCCTCGCCGTCGGGGCCCGTGGCCGGGACCTGGAGCGAGGCCAGGTCGGCGAGGCCGCGGGCGCAGGCGGCAGCCAGCTCGGGCCAGCCGGTCGGGAAGGCCACGCCTTCAACGAACTCGCCCTCCAGGGAGAGGAGTTGGTTGGAGAGGGCGGCGGGGGAGCGGGGTACCCGCAGGGGGCGTTTGTCGCCGTGCGGGCGGGCCATCACCCGCAGGGTCAGCTCAGCCGTGCCGTGCGGGTCCAGCTCCAGGGTCCAGACCAGGCGGCGGGCGCCGGTGCCCGTCTCCTCGACGGCGTCGGGGGCGGGGTCGGCGGTCACGGACGTGAGCGAGCGCCATTCGCCTCGCTGGTACGTGAACTCCACGCCGTGGTCGAGGACTTGGCGGGAGCGGGTGGCGCCGGTCTTGGCGTACGTGCGGTGGTCGGAGCGCAGCTCGAACTGGTCGGTGAAGTCCGCGTCCGCGGTGATCGCCAGGCGGATCGTCGTCGGCACCGGGCGGTTGCTGGTCACGCGCAGGGACTCGATGAACGAGCCGTCGCCCACCGCCTGCTCTCGGAAGAGGGTGTAGGCGGGGGGTTCGTTGCGGCCGCCTCGCGGGACCAGGACACACCGGGTGGTGTCGCCGTCGGCGACCGGGCTGAGTACCTCGGGCACGGCCCCGTCGACGGTGAGCTGCCAGCGGCTCAGGTGCCGGGCGTCGCGTACGAATAACCCGTCCGGGGAGCCGACGCCCCGAACGCCGCTGATGTCGCCGCCGTCGCCCACGGCGGCGAACGTCCCCCCGTACACGAGCAGATGATGCCGGTCCGTCATCCCCGGTCCCCTCCCTTGAGCTCATTGACTGCGAAATCTGTGGCGTCGTGCCGATGCGGGTGCGTGTCCGTGTCCCATGCGGGCTCGTCGTGCAGCAGGTCGAGCGCCAGCGCTGCGGTCCAGCCGAAGCCGGTGGCTCCGCAGGCCTCGCCGGTGTACGGGTCCACGTACTCGGCGAAGTCGGTGGCCGAGGCGAGGTCCAGCACCGCAGTGCGCAGGGCGCCGGCCCGCTCCCGTTCGCCGTGCGTGCGCAGGCCGCGCTCCAGCAGCCAGCCGGTGTTGAACCAGGCCGGGCCGCGCCAGTAGCGGTGCGGGTCGAAGGCCTCGCCGAGGAGGTCGTACGACGGGGCGAGGCGGGTCGTGTCGCCGAGGCCGAAGTGCGGGCCGTGTGCCGTGCTGACCAGGGTGGCGGCGATGTCGGGCGGGAGGGTGGGGAGGAGGAGGGGGATCAGGCCGGAGACGCTGCGCTCGGGGATCAGCGCCCCGGCCGGCCCGTCGCTCCGCACGCCATCGCCCTGCACGCCGTCGCTCCGCACGTCACGGCAGAAGAACATCCCCTCCGCCGGGTCCCACATCCGCTCGATCAGCGCCGCCGTCAGCCGCTCGGCGCGGGCGTGCCGGGCCGTGCCCGTCGCGCCCAGCTCCCGCGCGATCCGGGCCAGCGCGTGCTCGGAGGCGATGAGCAGGGCGTTGAACGCCGGGTCCTCGACCGCGAAGTCACCGGAGCCGTCGGCGTACCCGCCGTCCCGGTACTCCGTCGCCAGCCGTACATACCGCCCGTAGTCCAGATCCGTCGGCCGGTCCTCGGCGGCCCCGTGGTCGAGGTCGGCGCGGCGGAAGGAACGGGCGGGGGCCGGGGTGATGCGGGCGAGCGGGGCGTCCCAGCAGGGGCTGTTGTCCATACCCTGTTCCCAGGGGTGCACGACGGACGCGAGGCCGCCTCCGCCGAGGTCGCGCCGGTGCAGCAGATAGCGGTGCCAGGCGGCCAGGCGGGGATACACCCGGGTGAGGAAGCCGCGCGCCCGGGACAGTCCCGGGTCGGCGCGGTGCACCAGCCAGGCCGCCAGCGCGTGCACCGGTGGCTGCACGATGCCGGAGGTCTGTACGGTGCGCGGGGCGCCCGCAGCGCGCCCCGCGGTCGAGGAGCGCCAGAAGTCGGGGCTCGGGAAGTAGGCGTCGAGCGGTACGGAGGGGTTGAAGACGATGTGCGGGATACGCCCGTCGCCCCACTGGGCGCCGAGCAGCGTCTCCAGCTCCGTCTGCGCCCGCAGCGGCGACAGGTGCCGCAGGCCGATCGCGATGAACGCCGAGTCCCAGGACCACTGGTGCGGATACAGGCCGCGCGAGGGGACCGTCGAGGCGCCGGTCCAGTTGGCCTCCAGTACCTGGGCGGCCCTGACGTGCAGCGCATCCGGCACAGGCGGCGGATCGTATGCAATGTCACGCTCGGCGCGACGGGCTGTGAGCTGGGCAGTGCGATCCACTCGGGGCTCCCCGAAAGACGTCCGGCTGACCGGTTCGGTCATGGCTACCGTAGGGTTACGTCTATTTAACACGCAAAACTCAATATGTAATGCAGGGTTGAGAAACACAAGGGGGTGCGCATGACTGGGCAGCCGGGACGGACGGGCAGGGCGACGAAGAGCGGCGGTCAGGCCGGCGCGGGGGATCTGCTCGAACTCGTGCGCAGCGGGCGCGCCACCACGCGCGGCGCCCTCCAACAGGCCACCGGACTCTCCCGCGCCACCGTCGGCCAGCGCCTCGACCGCCTCTTCCGGGCGGGGTGGCTGCGCGAGGGGGCGGGCGGCCCCGTGGGCTCCCCGCTGGGCGGCCGCCCCTCCATCACCCTGGAGTTCGACGACGCGCACGCGGTCGTCCTCGCCGCCGACCTGGACACCCGGCACGCGCGCGCAGCCGTACTGACCCTGACCGGCGAGATCCTCGCCGAGCACAGCGGCACGCTGGTCATCGAGGACGGGCCGGACGCGGTGCTGGGCGAGCTCGGGCGCTGGTTCGCCGAACTGCTGGAGAAGGCCGGGCGCCGGGCCGACGAGGTGGGCGGCATCGGGCTCGCGGTGCCGGGGCCGGTGGACAGCGAGACCGGCCGGGTCGTCCAGCCGCCGATCATGCCGGGCTGGGACGGCTACGACATACGCGGCCGCCTGGCCAGAGCCTTCAGCGAGCACACGGGGGCCGGGCCGCTGCCGGTCCTCGTCGACAACGACGCCAACCTCATGGCGTACGGCGAACAGCGCACCGGATACCCGAACTGCTCGGCGTTCGTGCTGGTCAAGGTGTCGACCGGAATCGGGGCGGGGGTCGTCGTGGACGGCTCCGTGTACCGGGGCATCGACGGGGGCGCGGGCGACATCGGGCACATCCGGGTGGGCGCCGAGGCGCTGTGCCGGTGTGGTTCGTACGGCTGTCTGGCCGCCGTCGCCAGTGGCGGCGCCGTGGCCCGGCGGCTGGCCGAAACGGGGGTGCCCGCGGCCTCCGGATCGGATGTGCGGGACCTGCTGGCCGCCGGAGACCCGGGGGCGGCCGCGCTGGCACGGGAGGCCGGTCGGCAGGTCGGGGACGTGCTGGCGACCGTCGTGACGCTGCTCAACCCCGGGGTGCTGATGATCGCCGGGGATCTGGCCGGAACACCCTTCCTCACCGGCGTACGGGAGCTGCTGTACCAGCGGGCGCTGCCGCGCTCCACCGCTCATCTGGACGTCGTGACCTCGCGGCTGGGGGAACGGGCCGGGCTGGTGGGGGCCGGGGCGCTCGTCGTGGAGCATCTGTACGCGCCCGAGCGGGTGGAAGAACGGCTGGTCGCGCTGGGTGTGTGACGGCCGTTCGGACCGGCTGTGTGACGGGCACGTTTCCGTCCCGGACGCACGTCCGCATGGTGAAATCCCGGCGGCTGTGGCAGCGTGATTCTCGCCACCCTTGATAAGGGTTCCGCTCAGATGAGCGGATCTTGAGCGGCTGCACTTCTCCAAGGGGTGGCACTCGGTGCCACCCCTTGATCGTTCATCGATCGAAATCAAACGTGCGGTAAGGCCGCTCATCTGAGCGGAAAGCCGCACCCGTGGGCGCTCTTGCGTTCAAGAAGTGAAAACATCCACTCGTCTCGGCTTGCCAAGCTTTGACTTTCGATCCACTGGCGGACGGGTGGTTACAGGCGCATGACGCGTGAGTAGACATACCCAGGCGCCTTCGATCTGGGTATGTTCCTCGCCGTCAGGGCAGCCACCGCGTCCTCGAGGGAGTCGAGACCGTGTCGGAAAACAAAGAACCCCACGTAGCGAAGTTCGTTTACGACTTCACCGAGGGAAACAAGGACCTCAAGGACCTCCTGGGTGGCAAGGGCGCGAACCTCGCCGAGATGACCAACCTGGGACTCCCCGTTCCCCCCGGCTTCACGATCACGACGGAAGCCTGCAAGGTCTACCTCGACAGTGGCGAGGAGCCGGCGGCACTGCGTGACGAGGTGAGTGCGCACCTCGACGCCCTCGAGACGAAGATGGGCAAGAAGCTCGGCCAGGCCGACAACCCCCTGCTGGTCTCGGTCCGTTCCGGCGCCAAGTTCTCGATGCCCGGAATGATGGACACGGTCCTCAACATCGGACTCTCCGACAAGTCCGTGAAGGGCCTCGCCGACCAGGCCGGCGACGAGCGGTTCGCCTGGGACTCCTACCGCCGCCTCATCCAGATGTTCGGCAAGACCGTCCTCGGCGTCGACGGCGAGCTCTTCGAGGACGCCCTCGACAGGGCCAAGGAGGCCAAGAAGGTCACGGTCGACACCGACCTGGAGGCCGCCGACCTGAAGAAGCTGGTCACCGCCTTCAAGAAGATCGTGAAGAAGGAGGCCGGCCGGGACTTCCCGCAGGACCCGCGCGAGCAGATGGACCTCGCCATCGAGGCGGTCTTCAACTCCTGGAACACCGACCGGGCCAAGCTGTACCGCCGCCAGGAGCGCATCCCCGGCGACCTGGGCACGGCCGTCAACGTCTGCTCCATGGTCTTCGGCAACCTGGGCCCGGACTCGGGTACGGGCGTCGCCTTCACCCGTGACCCCGCCTCCGGCCACCAGGGCGTGTACGGCGACTACCTCCAGAACGCCCAGGGCGAGGACGTGGTGGCGGGCATCCGCAACACCGTCCCGCTGGCGGAGCTGGAGACGATCGACAAGAAGTCGTACGACCAGCTGATGCAGATCATGGAGACGCTGGAGAACCACTACAAGGACCTCTGCGACATCGAGTTCACCATCGAGCGCGGTCAGCTGTGGATGCTCCAGACCCGCGTCGGCAAGCGCACGGCGGGCGCCGCCTTCCGTATCGCCACGCAGCTGGTCGACCAGGGACTGATCGACGAGGCGGAGGCGCTCCAGCGCGTCAACGGCGCCCAGCTCGCCCAGCTGATGTTCCCGAAGTTCGACGAGGAGGCCAAGGTCGAGCAGGTCGGCCGGGGCATCGCGGCGTCGCCGGGTGCGGCGGTCGGCAAGGCGGTCTTCGACTCGTACACCGCCGTGAAGTGGTCGCGCTCCGGCGAGAAGGTCATCCTGGTCCGCCGGGAGACCAACCCCGACGACCTGGACGGCATGATCGCCGCCGAGGGCATCCTGACCAGCCGTGGCGGCAAGACGTCCCACGCGGCCGTGGTCGCGCGCGGCATGGGCAAGACCTGTGTGTGCGGCGCCGAGGAGCTGGAGGTCGACACCAAGCGGCGCCGGATGACGGTGCCGGGCGGGCACGTCGTGGAGGAGGGCGACGTCATCTCCATCGACGGCTCCAGCGGCAAGGTGTACCTCGGTGAGGTGCCGGTGGTCCCGTCCCCGGTCGTGGAGTACTTCGAGGGCCGGATGCACGCGGGCGCCAGCGACGCCGACGAGCTGGTCGAGGCCGTGCACCGGATCATGGCGTTCGCCGACCGCAAGCGGAGCCTGCGGGTGCGCGCCAACGCGGACAACGCCGAGGACGCGCTGCGCGCGCGGAGGTTCGGGGCGCAGGGTATTGGCCTGTGCCGTACGGAGCACATGTTCCTCGGCGACCGCCGCGAGCTGGTCGAGCGCCTGATCCTGGCCGACACGGAGGCCGAGCGCGAGGAGTCCCTGAAGGAGCTGCTCCCGCTGCAGAAGCAGGACTTCGTGGAGCTGTTCTCGGCGATGGACGGCCTGCCGGTGACGATCCGTCTCCTCGACCCGCCGCTGCACGAGTTCCTGCCCGACATCACCGAGCTGTCGGTCCGCGTGGCCCTCGCCGAGTCCCGTCAGGAGCCGCACGAGAACGAGCTGCGGCTGCTCCAGGCGGTCCACCGGCTGCACGAGCAGAACCCGATGCTGGGTCTGCGCGGTGTGCGCCTCGGCCTGGTCATCCCGGGCCTGTTCACGATGCAGGTACGGGCGATCGCCGAGGCCGCGGCCGAGCGCAAGAACGCCAAGGGCGACCCGCGCGCCGAGATCATGATCCCGCTCGTCGGCACGGTCCAGGAGCTGGAGATCGTCCGCGAGGAGGCCGACCAGGTCGTCGCGGAGGTCGAGGCGGCGACGGGCGTGCAGCTGAAGCTGTCGATCGGCACGATGATCGAGCTGCCGCGCGCTGCCCTCACGGCCGGTCAGATCGCCGAGGCGGCGGAGTTCTTCTCCTTCGGCACGAACGACCTCACTCAGACGGTGTGGGGCTTCAGCCGGGACGACGTGGAGGCCTCGTTCTTCACGGCGTACCTGGAGAAGGGCATCTTCGGTGTCTCCCCGTTCGAGACGATCGACAAGGACGGCGTCGGCTCCCTCGTGAAGCTGGCCGCGGAGGCGGGCCGCAAGACCCGCCCCGACCTCAAGCTCGGCGTCTGCGGTGAGCACGGCGGCGACCCGGAGTCGGTCCACTTCTTCCACGAGGTCGGCCTGGACTACGTCTCCTGCTCGCCGTTCCGGATCCCGGTGGCGCGGCTGGAGGCGGGGCGCGCGGCCTCGCAGTCGGAGGGCAGCGACCACCGCTGACCTCCCCCTGACTCCGGAGCCGTCGTCCGTCCCCGACCCTCAGTACCGATGGGCGGCGGTTCCGGTGCACGAAGGAAGGGCGGCACCCTGTGCGGGGGTGCCGCCCTTTCGCGCATGATCTGCGGAGGCTGTCAAGCTATGTCGCTGACCAGGGCAAACAGCGTTTGGTGGCGTTGGCAGCCGTTGAACCTGCGTGAGGACGTTGTGCCCTCGTTGTGCCCTCCACACGCGGCTGAGTCCCCTTCACGGGCCGTCACCACAGAGGCCCCGGCCCGCCAGTGGAGTACGCGGGGTCGTAGAGGGCGTGTGGCCTGGCAGACGGCGCATCTGTTCCGTAGACGGGTGTTCTGAGTACGAACATCGAATACAACACCGAGATTTGGCAGGAGACTTCATCGTCCCGAAGCAACTCGCTGGAGCGCTCTCCCATGGGCTGGGGTGCCTCTCACCTGCTGCGGTGGTCCGCAGGTGTTCCGAGCTCGTCCGCCGCTGTCCGTCGGCGTTGTCACGCAGTTAGACACTCACCCCGAAGCTGGCGTGGCTCCCCCAGAGTCTGTCCTCACGGACCGAGCACGCCCAGCGCGCCGAGTATGAGGCAGGCGGTACCGAAGAGGAAGAACCCGCCCACGGCGATCATGGCTGCGCCGAGCCTTCCGACGCCGGCACTCCTGCCCTCTTGCGGCGCCAGCGAGCCCAACGCCTTCTGTCTGAAGTCGAGATACGCAGGCAGCCGTCCGGTCCGCCGCAGCATCCGTCCGACACTGATGAGCGCTATACCAAAGATCAGCGTGAGCAGGCTCGTCTGGAGCTGGTAGGCCGGGTCGTGCCCGTCCGATACAGCGATGATCACGGAAGTCCCCCAGGACATCCAGGCAGCGCGGCCGCCCGGCGGAAAGAAGCGCCCCATCTTGCCTGACGGCTACCCCTGGGGGAAACCCGTATGGCCGGGGGGCTGTGACCTGGGGGTTCGCTGCTGGCGGCTGTGGGTCGACTGTCACTGTCGGTCGCCGTTGAGTGGCCTCGGGGGGCGTCGGACGGCCCAGGGACGGCCCAGAGACGATCACACGCGAGACGACGGGCTTGCTCATCGGGTTCACGCCAGGTAGCGGCCGGGTGCTGTACTGGCTCATGGACAAGCGCCAGCATGACGCCATGCCAGAGCCATCTTCGCAACCCCACGCTCCCGAGACGAGCGCCGTTCATCACAGGTGGCTCCGAGCCGTGGAGCACGACATACAGCAGGAGTACACCCGGCTACATGGCGCAGCCCGCTCAGATCCACAGCGCGCTGGACACGGCGGTGAGGGAACTTGGGCACGAATTCTTAGCGAATGGCTTCCGCCAACTTATGAGGTAGCCACAAGGAAGTACATTGTCCCCGAGGAGGGAGATGATCTATTTGAAACTGACCTAATCATCTTTCAGCCCAGTTACCCGCGGGCCTTGCGAGTTCGCGAAGAGGTATTGGCGAGCGGCGTCGCAGCCGCTTTTAGTGTTAAGCTAACGCTAAACAAGAACGGAATCCGAGATGGTTTTGATCGCGCAGCCAGGATCCAAAGAGGGATCAAACCACGGATAGGTAGCCCCCGGGAAGAAATGTCTCCACCTTTCCCGGTCGGACTCCTCGCCCATTCGCATTCATGGAATGGAGATCACCAGAAAGCTCACGTGCAAGCAATTTGCATTGAAATGGATAACATTTACGCGCGACATCCAAGAGAGAGCCTGGACCTGCTCTGCATTGCAGACCTGGGAGTGTGGTTCGCATCGCGTATGCCTTTTCTTCCTCAGGCGATGGTCAGGCATTTGAGCGCGGAAGCAGGGGCCAAACGGGACGCCGGATCGGCAATGACGTCTATGATGGAGAGGCAATCAGACTCCCCTACGGTTGCTGTACTTATAGCAGCTCTATACGAACGGCTTTCACTGACGGACCCGACACTACGCCCACTCGCGGACGGCTTTAAGGCATACGGTGACTCTGGGGGCGGGGGAGGTCAGCCGCGGTTCTGGGATCTGAAAGATGTATTCAGCGAAGACGTGCAGCGCGCACTCTCTCAAGGGATTGTGCAATCCAAGGACCTCAATTGGTTGCATTTGTACTAACGCCAGGCTGGTCGACCGCGGCCACCACCGATCGCCCTCGGACGGCCCAAAGACGGCCACCCAAGGGCTGGGTCGTTGCCCACGCCCTGTACGGCTGCGTTGCATTCGTCTTTCCACTGGCCTTACACCCAACCGTTCATTCGAAGGTGGCGCACTCTACATCGAAAGCTCTTCACATACCATCAGATGAAGGTCTGCTGAAGCTTCTGAAATCTCCTCTAAAATATCCCGCCGCTTCAAGGCTTCCGGGAGAGGGAACGGTGCGCTCTCGACTTCATCACACCAGTCGGCCACATGGTAAAAGATTGCTCCAGCCAGATCCGAAACTTCTGACTCACCCCAGGCCGATTGGAAGTCAGCTACAGCGCCGATCGCCCATGCGAGTTTATCCACTGCGTCCGACTTGTTTTTTTCGATTTTCTCGCGTGATGAGGATCGACGAGACTTGATTGCCGCATATTCCACTTCAACCGGAAGCCACTCCGTAAACCTCCCTCTAAGCTCCTGGTAGGCAGCGAGCATGTTGGCTTGCCCGTTTCGATTGGCAAGGCTGATCGACAGGAGGGGGTTCAGGTTCGCCTTGTATTGACGCATGGCCTTTCGATCTATAGGACCATGTGGGTCGTCGAAACGCGTATGACACGTCGGGCATAGCGCAATTAGATTTTTGAACTCATGCTTTCGCACTTTCGCCCACGGGATGATGTGCGCAATCTCGACAGGCGTGGACTTGCAAGTTGGAATCGCGCAGCGATGGCCAGCTTCAATGAGCACTCGTCGGCGCAGCTCGCTCGGAATTTTGGGTCTCGACGTTGCCACGCCATGCATGGTAGCCAAATGGACTGACAGAAAGCCTACCTTTCAACAGCAAGCCTCCCCAGCTCCCATCCCGTCCGCCGTCGACCCACACACCGTGGAGCAGGCGTGGTTCATGGCGCCCAGGTGGAGCGCGCCACTGTACGAACGACCTGGACGCCATGGGCCGCGTCTGCTCGGCTCTGCCTGGGTCGACGGTGGTCGGGATGGGAGCCCCCACGCACGCCACTACGGGCCCGCAGTCGGCGACGGCGCCCCCTCCATCCCGGTGTCGGCCGATCCCCCGCCGGAGGCATCTTCTTGTGCCCGCGGATGATGTCCCGCCCTTGCCCGCATGCACGCAGCGCGCCGCCGGGCGCGGCCAGCCGGGGCGCAGACAGGAGGCAGGCCGCGCCGCAGAGGCGGCGCGCCCGCGCCGTGCGCGGGCCTTGATGAGGCAGGGAAAGTGCAGAACGAAGCTCAGGGTGGGCTGCTGCCCGCCCTGGCATCACGTGCCGGGGCGGGCAGCAACGTCAGCTGGCATGAGTCGGCTAGTGAAGCCTTCGACGCACAGTCGCTCAAAGGCGGCTACGACGGTGTCTGGTACATCTTGCTCGATGGCCAGACCCAACCTCGGGAAGACGAGCACTCGTTGCAGGGCGCCAACGATCATGTCGATCACCATGCGGGCGTCCCCGATGGAGTCGGCGTACTCTTCCAAGCCCATCGGCGTGGACGCGCACACCACTTCGACCTCGGGCCACATCTTCCGCATCATGGCGTACGAGCGCCGTTCTTCGTACGGCTTGGTCACGAGCAGGACGGACGAGACCTTGACGTCGGTCTCCGCCAACACCGCTTTCGTGAACTCGATGTTCTCGCCGGTGTTCGTGGCACGCGGTTCCAGGAGTACTGCGGAATCGGGCACCCCTAGCTGCAACGCCCGCTCACGGTAGTGGACAGCTTCACCGCGCGGCATGCGCGCCCTGGTCGTGGGGCTGGTGGCCCCCGTGAAGACGATGACCGGAGCCATGCCCTGGTGGTACAGCTCCGCTGTCACGTCGGCCACGCCTAGGTCGTGGCTGCCAAGCCCCACGGCCACTGAACACGGCCGTGCGTCGTGGTGCATGAAGTGGTAGTCCCACAGGAGTCGAGCATCCGCCCATACCCGTGCCGAGATCATTCCTGCCCCTTCCTGTCCTGTGCCGAGTCGGGAACCTTGAAGTCGTACTCCCACGCGAAGCGAGAAGCCGCGTGGACGCCCACGGCGAACTCAACCACCGTGCCATCTGCCGTGTACGTGGTCCGATGCAGCTCGACTACGGGCTCGCCGGCGGGGAGCTGTAGGAGCTGTACTTCGTCCGCAGTCGGGATGCGGGCGAACAGGACCTCTCTCATGTGGTCGATCTCGTATCCGGCGTCGTAGAGGACCCGGTATCCGCCGCCACGGCCGGCAGGGCCCGGGGTGGGGTCGACGATACGTGTCCCCTCGACGTGCTCCGGCCTGTAGTAGCTGGTCAGGGTATGAGTCGGCTGCATCCCTTCCTTCACGAGGCGGGCGCGTGCGTACACCTCGGAGCCGACTGGGACGCCCAGCCCCTCCGCTACGAGGCTGTCCGCCTCGACACGGCTCACGGTCTGCGTCTGCTCGTTGCGCTTGTACGCGCGTCCCGATGCGACACGGTCAGCAATGAACGCGACTTCGTCACCGTCGCGCACGGCGAGCCTCCCGCCGCGCACCTGACCATCGATCTGCGTCACCACTTCCGCGACCCGCATGTGTCGCCGGAGCTGCGGTACATGACCGCCGACGACGAGCCGGTCCGTACGGCCGTGCTGCACACCCCCGGCATCACGGACCTGGTCGACGCGACCGGCACAGCGGTGGCCGCGTTCGCTTCCGGTCCCAGCGCCGGAGCGGTCACGGTCGCCGACGGATGCGCCGGCGGGCAGCATCGAACCGTTGACCGGACTACCGGAGGACACGCCGGGAGCGAGCGCATCCCTCGCCTGAGTTCGCCCACGGACACGGCATGCGCCACTGCCGCTACCGAGGACAGCCGAAAGCCCACCTGCAACACGTCCTCACGGCCATCGCCGTGAAACATCGAACGCCTCAGCGGTCAGCCAGCGACCGAGGAAGCCTCTTCGCCGAGACCGCCGACCGCTTTCCAGACCTTCCTGGACCAGAACGAGATCCCCCGGTCAAAACCCTGGCGAACCCTCGGCAGCTGAGCCCGACCATCCAAGATCCCCGACAGAGTCAGGCTGAGCAACGTTGCGTGAAGGAACGGCCGCTGGAAGCGCCTCGATGGCCAGTGGCTTGTCGGGACTTTCCGGTCCGCTGCTCGCGGGCCGGCCCGGTCGGCATCGACGGCAGATGAGCAGGGAACCCCGACGAGCTTGCGTGACGCCGGGCCTGACGCCCCATGGGGAGAAGCGCTTCGACACGCAACCTTTCGAACTCGATTGAGATTCCATGCGGATTAGCCCGTTCTCTCCGTCGTCAGGTTGCGCTAGGCTCCCCCAACCTGTCGAAGCGCTTCGACGATGACGCCTTCGACATGAGGGAAGGGCTTTCGACTCAATGGAGAGTTCTATGCCGAGTTCAACCGGTTTCACTCGTCGCCAGGTCATGACGACCTCCGCGGCCCTCGCCGTCACGGCGTTGTCCATCCCGACGGCCGCCCAGGCCGCTGCCCGGTCCACTGCTTCCGCCGCGTCGGCGTCCGCGCTGGACGTAGTCGCAAACATGCAGCCCGGCTGGAATCTGGGCAACAGCTTCGAGGCCATCGGCGCCGACGAGACGGCGTGGGGCAACCCGCGGGTGACCCAGGCGTTTTTCCGCAGGCTGAAGGCGCAGGGCTTCAGAAGCATCCGGATCCCGGTGACCTGGGGCCAGCACGAGGGCCCGGCTCCGACCTATACCCTCGACCCGGTGTTCCTGGCCAGGATCAAGCAGGTGGTCGACTGGGCCTTGGCCGATGGTTTTTACGTTCTGATCAACATGCACGGCGACGCGTGGCAGTGGGTGCCGAACATGCCGACCCAGCATGACGCGGTCCTGGCCCAGTACACAGCCACCTGGCAGCAGATCGCGGCCACCTTCCGGGACGAGCCGCGCCGACTGCTTTTCGAGAGCATCAACGAGCCCTTCTTCACCGGCAGTTCCGGCGATCAGCAGAACGCCGTTCTGATGAACGAGCTCAACACGACATTCCACTCCGTCGTGCGCGCGACCGGCGGAGGCAATGCCGACCGCCTGCTCGTCATGCCGACCCTCGGGGACACCCCGGATCAGCCCAAGATCGACACCCTGCTCGCCACCTTCTCCGCGCTCGACGACCCCAACCTCGTGGCCTCGGTCCACTACTACAGCTTCTGGCCCTTCAGCGTGAACCTCGCCGGCTACACGACCTTCAACGCGGCCACCCAGCAGGACCTGACCGACACGTTCGACCTGCTGCACAGGGCCTTCGTGGCCAAGGGGATCCCGGTCGTCGTCGGTGAGTACGGGCTGCTCGGCTGGGACTCCGGCCCCGGCACGGTCGAACAGGGCGAGACGCTCAAGTACCTCGAGTATCTCGGCTACTACGCGCGCTACCGGGGCTTGACCACGATGCTGTGGGACAACGGCAGTCGCTTCAACCGCCGCACCCTGCAATGGAACGACCCGAGCCTCTATGCGCAGATACGGTCGAGCTGGACCGGGCGCTCCGGCACCGCGTCCACCGATCAGCTCTTCGTGCCCAAGGGCAAGACCCCGACGGACGCGACGATCACGCTGAACCTCAACGGCACCAGGCTGCTGCGGATCGATGTCGGCACCCGCCCCCTGATCCGGGGCGTGGACTACACCGTCAGCGGCAACACGCTGACGATCGCAGCGGCGACGCTCAGCCGGCTGACCGAGTCGCAGGAGTACGGCACGAATGCCGTCCTGTCCCTCCGGTTCACGGACGGAATTCCTTGGGCCGTCAACGTCATCACCTATGACAAGTCGGTACTGACGAGCGCGACGGGTACGACAGCCTCGCTGGTGATACCCACCGCGTTCAACGGCGACAAGTTGGCGACGATGGAAGCCGTCTATGCCGACGGCACCGCCGCCGGTCCGCAGTCCTGGACGACGTACAAGCAGTTCAATGTGGCCTTCGCACCGGACTACACCGCAGGCACGATCACCTTGCCGACCGCGTTCTTCGACGGTGTCACCGACAACACCACCGTGACCCTCACCTTCCACTTCTGGAGCGGGGCGATCTTGACGTACACGCTGACCAGGTCCGGCACCGCGGTCACGGGCACCTCTGCCTGAAAACGGGTCCACCAGGAATGAGGCGATATCCCAGGTGGTGAGTTCGGCACGTTTCTTGTAGCAGGTCAGGGCGGCGGCGAGGCCGAGGAAGGCGAGGAGGTGGCTGCCTTTTCGTTCGTACCGGATGGTGAGGCGGCGGTAGCCGAACAGCCAGGAGACCGCTCGATCTCCCAGCGGTGCCGCCCGAGCCGTTCGGAGGACTCGATGCCCGGCCGGGCGATCCGGGCGACGATGTCGCGTTCCCGCAGCCAGGAAAGGATGTCGGCGCAGTGGTAAGCCTTGTCGGCGCGGAGTTTGGCGGGGTGCTTGCGGCGCGGTCCACGCCGGGACCGCACGGCCGGTATCCCTATCACCAGAGGCTTGAGGGCCAGGCTGTCGTTGGTGTCCGCGCCGGAGGTGCCGACCACCAGCGGGACGCCCTGAGCCTCGGACAACACGTGCAGCTTGCTGCCGGATTTACCGCGGTCGACCGGGTTGGGCTGGAGAACGTCACCACCGAGGCGGAGATCCACGCCTTGGACCGTGTCCTGGTCGTCATCTCCGTCGACCCCGAGATCGGCGAGCCGATCCCCAGCGACACCGCCGGCCCTCGGCTGCGCCAGTACACCGACGAAGTGGAGCAGGTGCGGCGATCTCGGCAGCAAAAGGATTCATCCTCCCACTTGGCCTTCGTGACAGGATCTGGGTGTGACGACGTTGTTCCTGACGGTTGGCCTGCCCGGGGCCGGAAAGACCACGAGGGCTCGGCAGCTGGCCAAGGAGCACAGCGCTCTGCGGCTGACGCCGGATGAGTGGATGCTCCCGCTGTTCGGCGATCCGCAGCCGGAGGGGAAGCGCGATGTGCTGGAAGGACGGCTGCTCTGGCTTGGTCTGGAGGCGCTCAGGTTGGGAACCGACGTGGTCCTGGATTTCGGATGCTGGTCTCGTGACGAGAGATCCGCGATCCGCTGGTTGGTGATGTCTGTGGGCGCGTCTTGTCAGCTTGTGTATGTGCCGGTGGACCATGAGACCCAACGTGCTCGGGTCGCCCATCGCCAGTCGACCACCCCTCATCAGACCTTCGCGATGAGCGAGACGGACCTCGTGCACTGGAGGACGCTGTTCGAGGAGCCCGATGTCGCGGAACTCGAGGGCCATGGGGTTGGAGGTCCGCCTCCTGGCTGGTCAGGTTGGCTGGAGTGGGCTACCGATCGGTGGCCGTCACTCGCGTGACCGTCCGGCCAACCTTGGTGCCGGTACTGGGGGCGGGAGCCTGGGGTAAGCCGTGGGCGCACGTGGATGGTTCGACAACCTGGCCGTGCCAGGGGCGCCGGGCTCAGAAAGATCCCTCGTTCTCGTCTGCGCAGGCACCCCTTGGACCACACCACCAGGAGGAACCAGTGTCATACCCGCAACTGCTCACCCCCGAGGAGAAGCTCGCCGACGCGAAGAAGCTGTTGAGCCTCCCGCGTATCGTCGTGATCTGCGGCTCCACCCGCTTCATGGCCGAGATGAACGAGGCCGATCTGCGGGAGACCAAAGCCGGAAAGATTGTCGTCAAACCGGGCTGTGACATGAAGTCGCCGCACGAACTTTGGTCCGATCCTGTCGAGGCCGAGGTGCTGAAGGTTCGACTCGACGATCTGCACCGGGCGAAGATCCGGCTTGCTGATGAGGTGCTCGTAGTCGGCGACTACATCGGAGACAGCACCCGAGCCGAAATCGCCTACGCCCGGTCGCTGGGCAAGCCCGTGCGGTTCACGCACCCCGAAGTCGACCCTGACGCCTGACCGCCCGCTGCCACCTCGACAACCAGGGCCGGCAGCCCGCCGCCTGACCGTCTCGCGGTGGCTTCGGCCGCCGCCCACCTCACACCCTCCGCAGACATCCCTTGGAATTGATCATCTAGGGACGGTTCTCGTTGCGGATCATGCGGCGGAGGCTGGTGCGGGCTGCGGTGAGGCCGTCCTCAAGCTCGGTGACTCGCTGCCGGAGCCCGGTGTTCTCCGTGGTCGCCTGCCGTTCCGCCGTGGACAGCCGCAGGTTCTCCTGCAGCTCACCGATCACTGACCTCAGGCGGCCGACCGATCCGCTTCATGCCAATCCGTTCCATGCCCCAGGTGGTGCGGTGTCTGAACAGCGCGATCCAAGGCAGCGGCTCGCGTTCGCCCGCTTGCCTGCCTCCTTGGCTCGCGCGTCCGCTCGGATGGAGGCGGGTTCCTCGGCGGACAGCCGCGGGTGGTCCTTTGGGGCCGCGGTGGAACTTCGACCAGATCGGGCCGGGACTGGAGCAGCGCGGGTCAGGAGCGGCAAGGTGCCCTGGTGGTGCTTCGTATGACGAGGTGTGGTGTGACGACGACTTCTCGTTCGTCGTCCGCCGCCTCACCCTCCAGCCGGGCGACGGCCCGGCTCACGGCCCGGCGCGCCAGCTGGCGGGCTTCTTGCCCGACCGTGGTGAGTTGGACGTGGGCGAGGCGGGCGAGGTGGCTGTCGTCGAAGCCGACGACCGAGATCTCGTCGGGCACAGGGATACGGGCGCGCAGGAAGGTGTCGAGGACGCCGATGGCGCAGTGGTCGTTGAAGGCGAGGACGGCGGTGGGGCGGGCAGCCTCGGCGAGGAGTGTTCGTGCGGCTGCCGCACCGTGGTCCTCGGTCAGCCCGCCCGGCACGAGGCGGACGCGGTCGGTGAGGCCGTGGTGCTTCATGGCCGACTTGTAGCCGCGGCGCCGGTCGGCAGCGCCCGGCGCCCTGCCCCCGTCGATGTGGACGATGTCGCGATGGCCCAGTGCCACGAGGTGGTCGACCGCCTGGCGGGCGCCCTCGTCGTCGGCCGCGCGGACGACGTCGACGCCGTCGGTGAGCGGACGCAGCCGGCGGGCCACGGAGACGACGGGAAGCTGCGCCGCGAGTTCTGCCAGCCGGGCCGCCGGGGCATGGGGGCTGAGCAGGATCAGCGCCTCGCAGCGGTCGGCGAGCAGCGTCTCCACCGCCTCCTGTTCGCTGCGGCTCGCGGCGACGGCGCTGAGCGCGATCTGATAGCCGGCCGCCCCCGCCGCGGCGTAGAGCGCCTCAACCATGTCGGCGTGGAAGGGCTGTCGCCTCTACGCGCAACCCGTCACCCGCATCGTCCGCCTCACCGTCGACGACGTCATCGACGACGTCATCGACGACGGGGCTACCCTCACCGTCCGGCTGGGAGACCCGCCGCCCCCGCTTCCGGAACCCGTCGCTGACCTCATGCGGGCATACGTCCAGTCCCGCCAGCACCTGCCCTACGCCAGCAGTGGAAGCTCACAGTGGCTCTTCCCCGGTCGCCGGCCCGGACAGCCCATGAATCCGGTCAGCCTCCAAGTCCACCTGCGAAAGATCGGCGTCCCGCCACAGCGCGGCAGGCGGCTTCCACTGGACTCCGCCAGGGCGAGCTGTTCGGCCTGGAAGACGAGGAGCCGGCCGAGACCGTCATGGTCAAGCAGCAGCTGATCGGCCTCGACAAGGGCGTGCCGTACCTGGGGGAGCCGAAGACCAAGCAGAGCTACAGAGCAGTGCCTCAGGGGCAGTCTGTCGTCGACGAGATCGAGTGGCACCGCAAGGAGTTCCCGCCCAAGGTCGTGCACATCGAGGACCGGGCGAACCCGCGGAAGCCCGTGTGGCGCCATGCTCGGCTGAAGCCAGCCATACACCCTGTGCGGGGGTGCCGCCCTTTCGCTGCTCCGGAGGCTTGTGCCCGTCCGTCAGCTGTCGCAGCCCACGCCGTCGTTGTCGCGGTCGAGGTGGGAGCCGTAGCCGGGCTCACCCCGGTGGACGGGGGCGGCACCGGCCGCCCGGGCCTCGCTGCAGTTGCCGTAGTAGACGTCGGCGCCGGACGAGTCGCCGTCGCCGTCAGAGGCGGAGCCGCTGTCCGCCGCGGGTGCCGCGGTGACCGTCGTGGTGACCTTGACCGTCTTCGTGGCGGTCACCGTCGGCGCCGGCTCGGGCTCTTCCGCGGGTGCCGTCATGGTCGTCGTGACGGTGACCGTGGGGCGCGGCGAGGCCGCCGCGGGCTTCGCGTCGGTGGACTTCGAGTCCTGTCCTGACGCGCCGCCGATGCCCATGCCCAGGAAGAGGGCCAGCCCCAGCGCGGGAAGGGCGTAGCGCTTGCGGGCCCATCCGGGGGCCGGGCGGAAGGGCGGCTGCGGCATGGGTGCCGAGGTGTACGGATTGGTCATGTCATCCCCCCACTGGTGGTGCGTGAGGGGATGACCGTAATGCCCAGCGACCAGATGTGTGGGATGTGTGTCTGTTTCGTAATCGCTATGCGCGGAAGGGGCCCGTCACCTCATACGTGATCCCGCCCGACGAGCTGCCGCTCGTGCCGCGCTGGCTGGAGAAGTACAGCCGTGTTCCGTCCGGGGAGAACGCCGGGCCCGTGATCTCCGAGCTCGACTGGCCGTCGATCCGCAGGAACGTGGCGACGATGTCGTCCGGGGTGATCAGGCAGATCTCCATGTTGCCGCCGTCCTCGGCGACGAAGAGGTCGCCGGAGGAGGAACCGGTGATG
This sequence comes from Streptomyces sp. T12, assembly GCF_028736035.1. Classification (NCBI taxonomy): domain Bacteria; kingdom Bacillati; phylum Actinomycetota; class Actinomycetes; order Kitasatosporales; family Streptomycetaceae; genus Streptomyces; species Streptomyces sp. T12. Next base: position 3,245,722 of record NZ_CP117866.1, on the reverse strand, counting down.
TTGTCGACGCCGGTGAGCGGGGCCGTGCCGTTGACGAGGGAGTCGTCGTACGCCAACTCGTAGGTGTTCGACGTCAGGTTGAGCTGCCAGACGCGGTTGTCGCCCTTGGTCGTGAACCACACCGTGTCGTTGGCGTAGTGGCACCCCTCGCCGCCGTTGAAGGACTTGGAGCCGGAGACCTGGGAGCGGGTGGCCGTCGGGGAGCCGTCCGGGTCGGGGACGTTCGCCCAGCTGAAGGAGCCCGAGGTGCCGCTGCCCGCGACCATGACCTGGAGGGTGCCGGAGGAGAGGTTGCCCCAGGTGGTAGGGACGAAGCGGTAGAAGCGGCCGTTCGTCTCGTCCTCGGTCAGGTAGATCACCTGGCGCACCGGGTCGGCGGCAGCCGCCTCGTGCTTGAAGCGGCCCATCGCGTCCCGGCGGGTCGCCGTGTTCACGCCCCACGGGTCGGTCTCGTAGACGTAGCCGAGGGACACCTCCTCGCAGGACAGCCAGGTGTTCCACGGGGTCTTGCCGCCCGCGCAGTTCTGACGGGTGGAGGAGAGGATGCGGTACGCGGCTGTGATCGCGCCCGTCGAGGAGAATTTCACCGCGCTCGCGCCGCCGGAGGGGTTGATCTCGGAGTTGGAGACGTAGATCCAGCCGCTGCCGTCGGCGTAACAGGCGCCGCCGTCGGGGGCGTTGTGCCAGGTGTACGACGTGCCGGTCACCGTCTGGCCGGACCGGGCGATGACACGGCTGGTGAAGCCGCTCGGGAGTCTGATGCCGTTGGCGTCGGGGGAGCCCAGCGGCCCGTAGGGACCGGTGCCGGGCTGGGCGGGCGCGGCGTACGCGGCGCCGCGCGACAGGGTTCCGCCGAACACGGCGGCAGAGCCGCCGAGGACGGCCGCACGCAGGAGGCTACGACGTTCCACTCTCACTCCAAGAGGTGCCGTACCGCCCCGCCGTCGGTCGACGACGGGGTCGTGCGTGGGGGGCGGCATGGAACCTAGGGGCGCATGGTGGACGGACCGTGGCCAACGCATGACCGCCGGACGGCATACCTGAGAGCTGCCCGTGTGCCGCCCGTGAGTGCTCAGGTGAGTGCCACCCGCGTGCACTCTCCGGAGTGCAGCTGCCCGCGTGCGCCCCCCTGAGTGTCGCCCGTGTGCGCTCACGCCCGCAACGCCGGCACCGCCCGCTTCCGCTGCCCGGCTCCGTCGAGGCCCGGCCCGTGCACCTCGCGCGGCGGCTCCGCCGACGGCAGGCGGATCACCGCGTCCAGCCCGCCCGCGGCCGAGGCGTGCAGGCTCGCCTCGCCGCCGCTCGCGTGCGCGAGCCGTTGGACCAGTGAGAGGCCGAGTCCCGTGCCGCCCTTGGGGGCGCCCGGCGCGCGCCAGAAGCGGTCGAAGGCGCGGGCGCGCTGTTCCGGGGTCATGCCGGGGCCCTCGTCGGTGATGTGCAGGTCGACCCAGGCGGGGCGGGCGTCGCGCAGGGCGCGGCGGGCCGGTACATGGAGCCGTAGCTCCATGGTCACGGTGCTGCCCGGCGGGGAAGCACGCAGGGCGTTGGACAGCAGGTTGTCCACGATCTGCTCGACCCCGCCCGGCACCGCGAGCACCGGTCCCACGCTGCCGGCGAACAGGACCAGGCAGACCCCCTGTTTCGCGAACAGCGGCTGCCAGGTGCGGTGCCGTTCCGCACAGACCGCGCCCACGTCGACCGGGCCGGGCGTGGCGGCGTCCTCCTCCAGGCGGGCCATCGCCAGCAGGCCCTCGACCATCCGGGAGAGCCGGTCCGTCTCGGTCACCGCGGCCGTGAGACTGCCCCGGCCGCGGTCCAGGATGCTCGGCTCCAGGTTCTCCAGCCTCAGCCGCAGCGCCGCGAGCGGCGTCTTGAGCTGATGGGAGGCCTCGCCCGCGAACGCGTGCTGGGCGGCGAGGAGATGGGCGAGCCGGGCCGCCGTACGGTTGAACGCGGCGGCCAGGCGGCGCACTTCGGGCGGCCCCTTCGTGATCGTCACCGGCGCGGCCAGGCCGCCGTCCGCCAACTCGTCCGTGGCTCGCTCCAGTTCACGGATGGGCCGACCGGTCCAGCGGGCGATCGCGAACCCGACCACCGCGACCGCCGTCAGCACTCCGAGCCCGCCGAGGCCGAGCAACAGCCAGACGTGATGGACGCGTTCGTGCACCGTCCGGGTCGGCAGCGTGAGCCATACGGCACCCTGCAGTCCCGAGCTGTGCCGGATCGGCGCGGCGACCGAGAGGTACTCGACCCCGCCGATGGTCGACGTGCGGACGTCCACCGTGGAGGTGCCGTGCAGGGCGGCCGCGATACCGGGGCGGGAGGCGAGGTTGGACGACATGACGGCGGCCAGCGGGTGCGAGGTGGCGAGCAGGGTGCCCGCGGCATCCACGACCACCACCTTCCCGCCGATGCGCTCGGCGCAGTGCACCACCCGGCGCGGCAGGTCCCGCTCGGCACGGCCCGCGCTCAGGGACAGCGAGGCGTACGCGGAGACCGACTCGGCCTCGTCCTTCGCCGCGCTCACCACCCGCTCCCGCTCGCTGCGCGAGTAGACGAAGCCCAGCGGGATCTCCAGGCAGAGCAGGACGAGCGCGGCGAGGGAGAGGTAGCTGAGCAGCAGCCGACGGGTCACGGCGAGGACACCTGCTGCCCGCCCGGCTCGGCCTGCACCGCCAGCCGGAAGCCGACCCCGCGCAGCGTCTGGATCCATCCCGGGTCACCCAACTTCCGCCGCAGCGAGGCGACATGGACGTCCAGCGTCTTGGTCGGGCCCTCGTAGTGCGGATCCCAGACCCGGTCCAGGATCTGCTGCCGGGAGTAGACCGCACCCGGATCCTCGGTCAGCAGCGCCAGCAGCTCGAACTCCTTCGGGGTGAGCGTGACGGGGGCCTCACCGACCCAGACCTGCCGGGTGCGGCGGTCCACGACGAGCGGGCCGGGGGCGTACGAGGGTGAGGGGCCGGGTTCCTCGAACGACGGGGGCGACGGCGGCAAGGGCGGTGACGAGGGCGAGGGTGGTGACGAGGGCGAGGGTGGCGAGGAGGGCGACGGGAGCACCGGGGGTGGCGGGGTGCGAACCGGCTCCGCCACCGCCTCCGTGCGCTGGGTCCGCCGGGTCACCGCCCGCACCCGCGCCACCAACTCCCGTACGCTGAACGGCTTCGCCAGATAGTCGTCCGCCCCCAGCTCGAGCCCCAGTACCCGGTCGGCCTCCTCACCCCGCGCACTCAGGATGATGACCGGCACGTCCGAGACCTGCCGGATGCCCCGGCACACGTCGATGCCGTCCATGTCCGGCAACCCGAGGTCGAGCAGGACGACATCGCCGTACGGCCTTCTCAGCCCCTCGGCCCCGGTGGTCACGTGATCCACCGTCAGCCCGAAGTGACCCAGACCCTCGGTGAGCGGCTCGGCGATCGTCTCGTCGTCCTCGATGAGCAGCACTCGTATGCCCATGCGTCCTGTCTCTCCGTGAATTTGCATTCTCTGCCCTGACGTCGACACGCTACAAGAGACAAGCGCTTGCGGGGCGTTGCGGCAAAGAATGTCCAATTACTGGACTCGCTCTGGCTTTCACTTAACCTTCCTCTGGTGTGAGCTCCTCTACGGTGCTGTTCAACTGGCCGAACTCCCAGCTGAGGAGGCATCGTTGAAGGCGTTGCTGGAGCGTGCCCGATCGTTCAGGCGTCGGGTGGATTTCGAGAGCGGTGAATACCGAAAACTGGCCGAGGGGCAATATCCCGAGGCGCTCTTCATTACCTGCTCGGACTCGCGGGTCATACCCGCCCTGATTACCGGCGCACGGCCCGGAGAGATATTCGAGCTGCGCAACGCGGGCAATATCGTGGCGCCGTACGGGAGCCCCGGTGCGTCCGGGGAGGCCGCCACCATCGAGTACGCACTGGAGGTGCTCGGGGTTCAGGACATCATCGTGTGCGGTCACTCACACTGCGGCGCGATGGGGGCGCTGAAGTCCGGCGACGACCTGTCCGCGCTGCCGGGCGTGGACGCCTGGCTGCAGCTGGCCCGCCCCGAACTGGCACCGGTCCTCACGACCGCCTCCGACGACCCGTCGCTGCCGGACGTGGCGCAGGGCAATGTCGTCAACCAGCTTGCCGTACTGCGGACTTACCCGGTGGTGCGGCAACGGCTGGACGGGGGGCGGCTGCGGCTGCACGGCTGGTACTACGAGGTCGACACCGGGCAGGTGCACGAGCTGGAGGGGGACGGTCGGTTCCGGGTGCATACCGGATGAGCGGGGCGCATGCGCGCGGGCGTACGCGCAGCAAGGGCAGCGCGCTGAAGAAGGGCGGCGTGCAGGAGAAGGGCGGCGCGCCGAAGTGGGGCGGCGCGACGTCACCGAAAACCGGGGGCGCCAAGCCCGACCTCGCCAACGAGATCACCGCCTCCCTCGTCGTCTTCCTCGTCGCCCTGCCCCTGTGCATTGGCGTGGCCGTCGCCTCCGGTGTCCCCGCCGAGCTCGGGATCATCTCCGGGGTGATCGGCGGCCTGGTCGTCGGAGTGGTCCGGGGCAGCACGCTGCAGGTCAGCGGGCCGGCCGCCGGGCTCGCGGCGCTGGTCGCGGAGACGGTGCTGGAGCACGGCGTGGCGATGCTCGGCGTGATCGTCCTGTTCTCGGGCATCCTGCAGATCGTCCTCGGTGTCGTACGCCTCGGGCGGATGTTCCAGGCGATCTCCCTCGCGGTGGTCCAGGGGATGCTGGCCGGCATCGGGCTGCCGCTGATGTTCAGCCAGGCCTACCCGATGGCCGACGCCAAGGCCCCCGGCACGCCGATCGAGAACATGGCCGGGATACCGGGCCTGTTCGCCGACATCCTGACCGACTCGCAGGCGATGATCGCCACGCTGCTCGGCGCCGCCACGATCGGCTTGAGCTTCCTGTGGAAGAAGGTGCCGGGCCCGGCGAAGAAGGTCCCGGCCGCGCTGGTCGCGGTCGGTATCGGCATCGCGGTCGCCGCGCTGCCCGGCGTGGACGTGAAGACGCTCCAGGTCGGCAATCTGCTGGCGTCTGTGCAGGTGCCGGGGGCCGAGCAGTTCGCGGGCCTCGCGGAGCCCGCGATCCTCACCTCCATCCTCACCTTCACGGTGATCGCCTCGGCGGAGAGCCTGTTCACCGCGGCCGCCGTGGACCGTATGCACAGCGGCCCGCGCACCCGCTACAACACCGAACTCATCGCCCAGGGCGCCGGCAACACCGTCGCGGGCATCCTCGGCGCCCTCCCGATCACCGCGGTCGTCGCCCGTAGCTCGGCCAACGTCCAGGCCGGTGCGAAGACCCGCATCTCCCGCACCCTGCACGGCCTGTGGCTTCTCGCCTTCGCCCTCCTGCTGCCGCAGGTCCTCGCCCTGATTCCGATCTCGGTGCTCGCGGGTGTCCTCGTGCACAGCGGCTGGAAGCTGTTCGCGCCGGAGGAGTTCCCGAAGATGTGGCGGCAGGACCGGGGCGAGTTCGTGGTGATGACGGTGACGACGCTGGTCATCGTGGCGACGGCGCTGCTGGAGGGTGTCCTCGTCGGGTTGGCCGCCGGGATCGTGCTGGCCGCCCTGCGCATGTCGCAGACGGTGATCCGACAGCACATCGAGGACGACACCGCGAAGGTCGTCATGGCCGGCAATGCGACCTTCCTACGGCTCCCGCAGGTCATCGAGGCCCTGGAGTCCGCGGCGGCCTCGGGCAGGCCCCGCATCCGCCTGGACCTGACCGGCGTGACCCATCTGGACCACGCCTGCCGCAACCAGGTCGAGGAGTTCACCGCGCAACAGCGGGGGCTGGGGCTGCGCGTGGAGCTGCTGATGCCGGGGCCGGCGAAGACGGAGGTACCTGCCGCCGCCGCGCCCGCGCCCGCGCCCCCGGCCAACGTCGAGTCGGCCCCGCTGCCGGGCCCCGGCGCCGAGTGGTTCTACCTGGACACACGGCCGCTGTCCGACGAGTACGGGCGAGGGTACGACGACTATGCGCAGCGGCCGCCGCTGGTGGGGTGAGTGCCGCCGCCACCCTCCGAGCCGGCCGGTCAGGGGCAGACGGGCTCGGAGGGGACGGGGACGGGCTGGCTGTCGCGTTCCGCCCGGGTGAGGTCACGGCCGCCGAGCACCCGGCAGAGCGCGTCGGCCCAGCTGTCGGGCCGTAGCGACAACGGGTAGATGACGCTGGAGACGCCGGCACGGTAGTAGAGCAGGGTCTCGCCGTCGGGGGTGGCGTCCAGGAAGTAGTACTTCGGCGTCTCGACGTTTCTTTCGCTGTACGGCCCGAGATCGAGTGATGCCTCGTAGCTCCGCTTGCCGAGCCGGTAGATCCGGATCTTGTTGTTGGCGGCCAGCATGTAGCGTCCCTCGCCGGTCACGAAGCCGGCGGCGGCGGGGAAGTCGAAGCTCGGCAGGGGGCCGATCTTCCTGCCCAGCGGGTCGGTGTCCCACAATTCGATGTTCCGGCTGCGGCGCAGCAGGGCGAAGTGCTCGCCGCTCGGGTCGAAGGTCGCGGCGATGTTGTCGTTGTGGTTCGTGTCGTACCGGACCGTCTGGCGCCCGCTGGGCAGATCGATGACCCGCAGATACGGGTCGCCGGTGACGACGACGGACACCCGGTCCGCGGCTGGGTAGGAGGAGACCTTGATGTTTCGGCGGGTGACGTCCTGTTCCGTCACCACGCGCCCCAGGGCGTTCAGGTCATAGTCGTCGACGGCGCGGCCCGTTCTGCTGTCCCATCGCTGGATCATCGTCCCGGTGGCCGTGACGAGGCGGCCGGTGTGGTCGAAGAAGTAGTCGAGCAACGGCTGGTGTCCGTCGCTCACGGGCTCGGGCGGCATGACGGTCGTGACCACGGACACCTGCCGGAGCGACTTCGCGTCGCGCACCGCCACCTTGTTCACGCCTGCGCGCTCGGCGAGCAGGGTGCCGTCCTTGGTGAAGACGGTCAGGTCCTCGCCCTCCCAGTAGGGCTTGATCCGTGGCGCCTGAGCGATCACTTCGCTGCTGGTGCCCACGGTCCGGAGCTGTATCGACTCCCCGCCGCTGGGCAGGGCGACCACCCTCCGGCCGTCGGGCGTCAGGTCGACCCGGTGCATGTCCTGCGCCGGCGAGGTGGCCACCTCGGCGCAGAAGATCCCCGTGCTGTTCCCGGTGACGAGCAGTAGCTTCGAGCCTTCGCCCACGAGCCTCGCGTACGAAAGCAGTTTCGCCCCGCTCTCGTCCGGTTCGCGGAACGTCGCCGTGACCATGGACAGCCGTAGATCGACGAGTTTCCTGGTGCCGGAACCAAGCGCGAGATAGCGGCCACCCGGACCGAGGGCGATCGGCGTGCACAGGGAGCTGTCCACGTTCACGAACTGCCCCAGCCTGCTGCCGTCGGATGTCCGCACCCCCGTGTAGACGGCGGTACGGTCGCCGCCTTGCTCGGAACGGCAGGTCACCGCGGAGCTGCCGTCCCCCGAGACCACGGCCTCCTCGAACGAGTCGGCGAGGACCCGGACGCTGCCGGTACGGCGATCGATGACCAGCAGCCGTTGCTTGGCGTCGGCCATCACGGCGAGCGCGATGAGCGTGTCGTCGTCCGGCCCGAACCACAGGCGCTTCAACTGACCGCCCCGTGCCTGGGGCACGGTAATCCTGCCGCCGAAGGCGCGCCGGTCCACATCCCACCACGCCACGCTCGTCCCGCCGGCCGCCGCCAACAGCCGCCCGTCCGCAGACAGTTGGGCGAACTCCGAGTCGGTCGTGCCGGCTTCGAACTCCGGCCCCTCGACGGGCAACTGGTGGTGGTCGCCCGCCAGGGAGTGTCCCCCCGGGCGCACGTCGTACCAGACGAGCGAGCGGCCCGCCATGTAGCCGACCCGGCCGCCGTCACCCGAGACCAGCGGATACACGACGTACGGCGGCCCGTTCAGCTGCTCTGTGCGTACCGTTCCGCCCATCGCGTGGACGAAGAGCGTCGCCCTGCCCGTGTCGGTGCGGGCCAGCATCACGTCGCCGTCCTCGCTCGCCCGGAAGTCCTCCACGGCGCCCAGCGTGCCGGACAGGATGCGCGAGGCCGACCGGTACTGGGCGTAGTACCGCAGCAGCGCGTTCTTCGCCTCGTCCGTCGGCGACGTGCGGTAGGCCGCGAGCGCCAGCTGGATCGCCAAGGCCGGGTCCTGGAGCCGCTGGTCGGTCGAGATGCTCGCCAACGCCCGGGAGTTGGCCGCAGCTTCCTGTTCCTCGCTGACCGCGCGCTGGTAGAAGAACAGTGCCCCCAGGACGAGGGCCGCGGCCGTGATGAGCCCGATCGCCGAGAACAGCCCCCGCCGGCGCCGGACGGCTGACCTGCGTCGGCGGTGGCCCCGTTCCAGGAAGTCCCGCTCGGCGTCGCCGATGTCGTCGGCGCGTTCGGTGAGCCAGCGTTGTGCCGTGGCCAGGGCCACGGCGCTGGGCAGCAGTTCGGCCGGTTCGCCGGCGCCGCGCCAGCGGTCCAGGTCTAGTCGCACGGTCTCGCGCCAGGCGAGGAACTCGTGGTCCTCGGCCACCCATGCGGCCAGCTTCGGCCAGCCGGTGATCAGCGCCTCATGAGCGAGCTCGACGGTATCCCCCTGGCCGGTGACCAGCAGCCGGGTGGCGGCGAGACGCTGGGCGATCTCCCATTCGGCGGGGGCGAATTCGGAGCGGGCGGCGGGTCTGCGGGCGACCGCGCCGGACCCCGCCACCGGGATCTGAACCAGGCGGGTGAACAGGCGCCGGGCGTTCGGCTCGTCCGCCTCCGTCACGGTGTTCGCCCAGGCTCTCTCCGCCTCGCGGCTGAGGGCGCCGGTCACCCCTTCGATCCGCTCGTACGCCTCGTACGTCAGCCGCCCGTGCACGGTCTGCTCGCGCCACAGCAGGTCCAGGGCCATGACGAGCAGCGGCAGGGCTCCAGGCGCGTCACCGGTGTCCTTCAGGATCCGGTCGTCCAGCCCCTCGTCGTACGTCACGTTCGGAGTGGCGGCGATCGGCGCGGTGATCACCTCACGCAGCTGCTCGCGGTTCATGGGGCGCAGCGCGTGGATGCGGTGGCCGACGAGCGGGCCGAGCCAGGGAGCGGCCAGCGCGGGTTCCAGGAAGTCGGCGCGCAACGTGATCAGGATGCGTAACGACTCGGGCAGGTTCTCGACGGAGAGGACGTCCGTCAGCGCCGCGACGTCGGCCGACGCGGCGGTGAGCGCCTCCTCGCACTGGTCGATCACGAGCAGCAGGCGTCGGCTGTCCGTCCGCTCCAGGACGCGGGTCACGACCCCGTGCAGGCCGGGTGCCCCGTCGGACCCGAGGAGGCCGGCCAGCTGCTGGATCCTCTCCAGGCGGGTCACCTCGGGCAGGTCCAGGTTCGAGCAGCGGCAGCAGAGCTGCGGCGAGGGCGGTCAGCGGGGTGCCGTAGGAGGAGGTCGGCCGCAGGACGACGGCTTCGTAACCCTCCTGACGCAGGCGGGGGATGACGCCCGCCCCGGCCAGCGAGGACTTGCCGGAGCCGGAGGGGCCGACCAGGGTGACCGCCTTGTGCCTGCGCACCAGGTCGGCCACCTCGGAGGCCTCACGCTCCCGGCCGAAGAAGAACCTCGCGTCGGTCTCGCCGAAGGCGGCCAGGGGGTGGAACGGCGACTCCGGTACGGCGAGGCGTGCCAACTCGGGCCGGGATGCGAGCAGTTGGTCGGCCGAGACGAGATAGGCGGCGGCCGGATCCTTGGCCTCGGCCACCACCACCATGCCGACCACGCCGACCAGTTGCTCGTCCCAGACGGGGCCGCCGCTGAACCCGGGTGCGATCCGGTAGCCGTTGCGGGACGTCATCTCGGTCTGGATCCAACCGTCGCCCTGCCGGCCGAGGAGGCGTCCCGAGTGCCACACTCCGTTGTCCCGCCCGGCCGGAAAGCCGAAGGCGGCGATCGGGTGGTGCCACACCTCGTCCGCCCGGACGAGACGCACGGGCCGGGCGCCGGGCAGCGGCTCGTCCAACCGCAGGACCGCGATGTCCTGCTCGTCGGACCACTCCTCGACCCGCGCCGTCACCGACGCCGACGTGCCGCTCAACGGCAGGTCGACCTGGATCCGCGCTGTCTTCGGGGGCCGGCCCTCCGGGGCGCCGAGGGCGGCGGTGACCACATGGGCACAGGTGAAGGCCAGGTCACCGGTGACCAGGAAGCCCGCCCCGACGGGTAACCCCACCTCGTCCCGGACCCGCAGCACGGCACCGTCGAGCGCCCTGGGCCCGACTGCCTCTCCCGGCGCGGTCATACGTCCACCTCGCCGACACCGACCGGCAGCTCCACCACAGACACGCCGTGCATCCCCCGCATCGCGTATGCCGTCACAGACTTAGGGAGAGCGATGCTAGTGCCGTTCGAAGAACGCCTGTGCCCTGTTCCCTGTCATGTCCGCGAGGCCCTCACACCGCGCGTATCCCAAAGGCTGCCGAACTGGCCCCGGCAGCCGTTTCGGCGCAGTCTGATGAGGTACCTGGGCCCGGACCTGCCCGCGGAAGGAGTTCCGTCATGTCCGGCTGGACCGCGCACGACATCCCCGACCAGAGCGGCCGCGTCGCCGTCGTCACCGGGGCCAACAGCGGACTCGGGTACGCCACCGCGCGCGAGCTGGCGCGCAAGGGTGCCCGGGTGGTGCTCGCCTGCCGGAGCGAGGCGCGCGGGACGGCGGCCGGGGTCCGGCTGGTCGGTGAAGTGCCGGGCGCGCAGGTCGAGTTGAAGCGGCTGGATCTCGGGGATCTCGGCTCCGTGCGGGAGTTCGCTGCGACATGGCCGTACGACCGGCTCGACCTGCTCGTGAACAACGCCGGGGTGATGGCGTTGCCGTACGGCACGACGGTGGACGGCTTCGAGACGCAGTTCGGGGTCAACCACCTCGGGCACTTCGCGCTGACCGGTCTGCTGCTGCCCGCGTTGCTCGGCACGCCGGGCGCGCGGGTGGTGACCGTGGCCAGTTCCTTGCACGCGCTGTCCAACATCGACATCGACGACCTCAACAGCGAGCGCCGCTACCGGCGTTGGGTCGCCTACGGCCGTTCCAAGACCGCCAACCTGCTCTTCACGCACGAGCTGGCGCGCAGGCTGGCGGTGCAGGGGGCGGACGTGGTGGCGGCCGCCGCCCATCCGGGGTACGCGGACACCAATCTGCAGACCGAGGGGCCGCGCATGGAGGGGCGCCGGGTCGGCGAGTGGTTCGTGCGGATCGGCAACCGCGTCCTCGCCCAGCCCGCCGAGGCCGGCGCGCTCCCCGTCCTGTACGCGGCCACCGACCCCGCGGTCCGCCCCGACTCCTTCACCGGCCCGTCCTTCGCCAACTGGCGCGGCTCACCCGCCCCGTCCTGGCGGGCGCCATGGACGGTCAACGACCGTGCGGGTGAACGGCTTTGGGAGGAATCGGAGCGGCTGACCGGCGTGACGTACGACGCTCTGAAGGTGTGAGCACGGGTGAGTCCTCACGCCGTCGCTCCGCTGTCCACCACCAGGTCCGCGCCCACCACCGACGTGGCGTCGTCCGAGGCCAGGTAGAGGACGGCCGCGGCTACCTCCTGCGTGGTCGAGATGCGGCCGAGGGGGAGGGTCGCCCGGGCGCGGTCGGCTCGGTCGGCCTCGGACTCGCCCGGGTGCAGCGACATGGGGGTCTCCACGGCGCCGGGGCTGACCGCGTTGATGCGGATGCCGTCGCCGATGTGGTCGAGGGCGGCGCCCCTGGTGAGGACGGAGACCGCGGCCTTGGTGGCGGCGTAGGCGGCGGCGCCGGGGTGGCGGGTGTGGACGCCGAAGGTGGAGGCGATGTTCACGATCGCGCCGCCGGCCGGCTGGGTGCGCATCTGGCGGACCTCGGCCTGAAGAGCCAGGAACACGCCGGTGACGTTGATCGCGAGCTGGCTGTGCCAGTCCTCCTCGGGGAGGTCGGCCACGGGGGCGCCGCCGCGGAAGACGCCGGCGTTGTTCACCGCCACGTCGAGGGAGCCGAAGGCGTCCACAGTGGCGGCCACGGCTGCCTGCAGATCGGCGGCGCGGGAGACGTCCGCCGTGACGGCCAGTGCCTTGCCGCCCGCCCCTTCGATCAGGGCGACCGTCTCGTCCAGTGGTTCGCGCCGCCGGCCGGCCACGACGACGTGTGCGCCCTCGGCGGCGAGCGCGAGGGCGATAGTCCGTCCGATGCCGGAGCCCGCGCCGGTGACGAGGGCGGTCCTGTCGGTGAAGCGGCTGGTCATGATCTCCCCTTTTCTTGACCGATCGGTTCAGTATGGCGGCAGAAAAAAGGCGCCGCCCGCCTGGTGGTCTCAGTCGAGCAGCGCCAAGGCCTGTTCCGCCGCGTCCCGCACCCGCGCCGGGTCCGGCGACGCCTTGCCCACGACCCGAAGGCCCTGCAGCAGCACCAGCAGCATGCGCGCCAGGGTGAGGGGATCGCGGTCGGCCGGCAACTCGCCCTGCGCCTGCGCGCGGGCCAGCGCCGAGTGCAGCACGGTCTCCAGCTGGTCCCAGTTGCGCTCCACCTGCCGGGCCGCGGCCGGGTCGTGCGGGGCGAGTTCCGCCGCCGTGTTGGTGACCAGGCAGCCGTTCAGGCGCAGTTGCCCGTCGGCGGCCTCGGCCGCATACCGCCGTACGACCGCCCGGACGGCCGGCAGTGCGGGCCCCTGCTGGGACAGCTCCCGCACGATCGGCGGGAGCCCTGCCCGGTCGTAGCGCTCCAGCGCCTTCAGATACAGCTCGTGCTTGTTGCCGAAGGTCGCGTAGATGCTGGCGCGGCCGACGCCGAGGTGCTCGACGAGGTCGGACATCGACGTCGCCTCGAAGCCGCGCTGCCAGAACAGCTCAAGGGCTGCCTGCAGCGCGGCTTCGGGATCGAACTCCTTGGTCCTGGCCACGTGACGCAGCCTAGGTTCAATAAGAACGATCAGTCAAGAAACCTGCGGATGGAGCTACGCCGCCCGCACCTCGTACGCCGCGATCCGCACCGCCTCGTCGTCCAGGCACTGCCCGGTCTCCAGGTCGAAGCGCTGCTTCAGCAGCGGCGAGGCCACGAACGGGCGGCCCTGGTGGGTGCCGGTCAGGCCGCGGGAGAGGACCGCCGCGCCGCCGAAGGGGTCGCGGTTGTCGATGGCGTACAGGGCGCCGGTGCGGTCGCGGAACAGGGCCACCTGGCGGCCGTCGGGGAGAAGGGCAGCCACACCGCGGCCGGGGAGCAGCCGGGCCAGGTCGCAGACCGTGAACCAGTCGTCCTCCAGCTTGAGCTGGACCTTCAGATCGGTGGTCTCGGGTGCCAGGGTCATCGCTGGGCGCTTCCTTCCAGGACGTCTTCAGCGGGGCGCATGCCGATGGACAGCAGCGGCAGGTCGGGCTTGATCTGGTCGCGCTCGGGGATGAAGCCGACGACCGGGTCGGGGGTGTCGGGGGCGTTCACGAAGGAGACGAAGCGGGAGAGCTTCTCGGGGTCGTTGATGGTCGTCGCCCACTCGTCGGCGTAGTGCGCCACGTGGTCGGCCATCAGGGACTCCAGCTCCTCGCAGATGCCGAGGGAGTCCTCCACCACCACGTCCCGGACGTGGTCCAGGCCGCCGGGGATCCGCTCCAGCCAGGTCGAGGTGCGCTCCAGCCGGTCCGCCGTACGGATGTAGAACATCAGGAACCGGTCGATCAACTTGATCAGCTCGGCGTCGGACAGGTCCTGGGCCAGCAGGTCCGCGTGGCGCGGGGTGGCGCCGCCGTTGCCGCCGACGTAGAGGTTCCAGCCGTTGGCGGTGGCGATCACGCCGAAGTCCTTCGACTGGGCCTCCGCGCACTCGCGCTGGCAGCCGGAGACGGCCGACTTCAGCTTGTGCGGGGAGCGCAGGCCCCGGTAGCGCAGCTCCAGGTCGATCGCCATGCGGACCGAGTCCTGGACGCCGTAGCGGCACCAGGTCTGGCCGACGCAGGACTTCACCGTGCGCAGCGCCTTGCCGTACGCGTGGCCGGACTCGAAGCCGGCGTCCACCAACCGGGCCCAGATCAGGGGGAGCTGCTCGACGCGGGCGCCGAACATGTCGATCCGCTGGCCACCGGTGATCTTCGTGTAGAGGCCGAAGTCGCGGGCGATCTCGCCGATCACGATCAGGCCCTCGGGGGTGATCTCACCGCCGGGGATGCGCGGGACGACCGAGTACGAGCCGTTCTTCTGGAGGTTGGCCAGGAAGTGGTCGTTGGAGTCCTGCAGGGAGGCCTGCTCGCCGTCCAGGACGTAGCCGCTCACGCCGATCGTCGGGGCGAGGGAGGCGATGATCGAGCCGACCGCAGGCTTGCAGATCTCGCAGCCGTCGCCGCCCTTGGCGCCTTCGCGGCCGTAGCGGTCCAGCAGGTCCTGGTAGGTGTTGATGCGCAGGGCGAGGACGATCTCGTACAGCTCCTCGCGGGTCTGCGAGAAGCAGCCGCACAGGCCCTTGTCGACCTCGACGCCGCTGGCCTCCAGCTCGGCGTTGACGAGCTGGCCGAGCACCTTGACGCAACTGCCGCACGTCGTACCGGCCTTGGTGCACTTCTTCACCTCGGGCACGGTGGTGCACTGGTGGTCGGTGACCGCGGCGCGGATCGTGCCCTTGCGGACGTTGTTGCAGGAGCAGATGATCGCGTCGTCCGGCAGCGCGGTCGGGCCGAGCTGGACGGACTCGCCGGCCCCGGCGGGCAGCACCAGCGACTCGGGCGAGACCGGCGGGACCGAGCCGGTGAAGGCCTTCAGCGTGCCGTACGCCTCCGCGTCGCCGACCAGGATGCCGCCGAGCAGCGTGCCGTCGCGGCCGATGACCAGCTTCTTGTACAGCCCCGCGCGGGAGTCGGAGTAGACGACGTCCAGGCAGTCGTCGGTCGCGCCGTGCGCGTCGCCGAAGGACGCCACGTCCACGCCGAGCAGCTTCAGCTTGGTGGACAGGTCGGCGCCGGTGAACTCCGCCTCGTCCTCGGCGATCGTGGCCGCGGCCGTCTCGGCCTGCTCGTAACCCGGGGCCACCAGGCCGTACACCCGGCCGTCGGAGGCCAGCGCGCACTCGCCGATCGCGAAGACGTGCGGGTCGGAGACCGTACGGCACTGCTCGTCGACGGTGATGCCGCCGCGCTCGCCGACCGTGAGGCCGCAGTCGCGGGCCAGCTGGTCGCGGGGGCGGACACCGGCGGAGAACACCACCAGGTCGGTGGCGAGTTCGGAACCGTCGGACAGCTTCATGCCGGTGACGGCACCGGCCTCGTCGACGACGATCTCCTGCGTGCCCACACCGGTGTGGACACTCAGGCCCATCTCCTCGATGGTGCGCAGGAGGGCCGCGCCGCCGCCCTCGTCGACCTGGACGGGCATCAGGCGCGGCGCGAACTCCACGATGTGGGAGGTGAGCCCGAGGCCCTTCAGCGCACCGGCCGCCTCAAGACCGAGGAGACCGCCGCCGACCACGGCACCGGTCGTCGCCGTCTTGGCGTACTCCTCGATGGCGAGAAGGTCCTCGATCGTGCGGTAGACGAAACAGCCCTCGGCGTCCTTGTTCGGGACCGGCGGGACGAAGGGGAACGAGCCGGTGGCGAGGACGAGGGTGTCGTACTCGAAGACCTGGCCGGACCTGGCCGTGACCGTCTTCGCCTCGCGGTCGATCGTCTCGGCCGGGTCACCGACGTACAGCTCGATGCCGTGCGTCTCGATGAACGCCATGTCCGTCATGGACAGGTCCTCGGGCGTCTTCCCCGAGAAGTACGAGGTGAGGGCGACGCGGTCGTACGCCGGACGCGGCTCCTCGCACAGCACGACCACGCGGTGCGTGGCGGTCAGGCCGCGCTCGGCGAGCGCTTCGAGGAAGCGCTGGCCGACCATGCCATGGCCGACGAGCACGATCGTGGGGGTGGCCCCCAGGGTGGCGGTCATCAGGAGCCTCCATCGTTGGTAAGCAGGTGGAGCAGGGGGCCGTCGTCGGGGAGCGGCTCTGCTCCCTCCCAGGCGCGGGCGAGCGCGCCGACGGTGCCGAGTTCGCCGACGAGGACCCCGCCGACCAGGCGGTCGTCGCGGACGACGACCTTGCGGTAGGTGCCTCGGGTGGCGTCCGTGAGCTGGACGACGTCGTCCCCGGGGCGCGGCTCCGTCTCGCCGAACGCGGCGAGGTCGAAGGCGCTCTGACCGGGCAGCGTGAGCCTGGTCAGTGAACGGGTGCCGGTGTACCGGGCGTGCGCCCGCCCGGCCAGCAACTCGGCCAGCACCTCGGCCTGTTCGAGGGCCGGAGTGGCCAGCCCGTAGACGTTGCCGTCGTGCTGGGCGCAGTCGCCGATGGCGTGGATGTACGGGTCGGAGGTCCGCAGCTCGTCGTCGACGACGATCCCCTTGCGGACGTCCAGTCCCGCGGCCTGAGCGAGGCCCGCGCGCGGGTGCACGCCGCAGGCCAGGACCACGATGTCGGCGTCGAGGGCGTATCCGTCGGCCATCTCGACCGAGCGGACGGCGCCGCCGACGCAGCGCACGTCACGTACCCGCAGGTCGGTGTGGACCTCGACGCCGAGGTCCCCCAGGTGGCGCCGGACGAGCTTCGAGGCGCTCGGGTCGAGCTGGCGCTCCATGAGCCGCTCGGCCTGCTGGGCGAGGATGACCTGGGCGCCGCGTTGGGCGAGCGCACGGGCCGCGGAGACCCCGAGGAGCCCGCCGCCGATGACGACCGCCTTCACTCCCGGCCGGACCGCCTTGGACAGGCCCAGGCAGTCGTCCATGGTGCGGAAGGCGTGGACGCCCTCCGGCAGGACGTGGTCGGGGGTGAACAGGCCGCGCAGGGGCGGCAGCACCGGGTTCGAGCCGGTGGCCAGGACCAGCCGGTCGTATGCGATCTTCGCCCCGTCCGCGCACTCGACGGTGCGCTCGTCGCGGTCGATGCCGGTGACCCGGGCGCGGGTGAGCTCCGCGGGCGCGGGCAGCGCGATCACGTCGGGGCTGTACCGTCCGGCCAGCACTTCGGCGAGGAGCACCCGGTTGTAGGGGCGGTGCTCCTCGTCGCCGATGAGCGTGACGGGCGTGCCGAGCTCACCGAGCCGCCGGGCGAGTCGTACGCCCGCGAGTCCGGCGCCGATCACCACCACACGCGTATTCGAGGTCATGCACTTGAGCGTGCGTTGCCGGTGTTACCCGACCGCATCACGTCTGTTTCCCGCGAGGAACGCTGCCCTCAGCGGCGGCGGAGCGTGGGTGTGAGGGTTCGGAGGGTGCGGCGGGCGCCGGCTGTGAGATCGGATCGGGACAGGAGGGGGCCCAACCTCAGATGCTCCTCATTTACGTGGACCGCACACGCATCATCCGCCTAAGGTCGCGATCATGCCCGACATATCGCTGACCATGGTCGCCGCCCTGTGCCTCGCAGCCCTCGCGGCCGGCTGGATCGACGCCGTGGTCGGCGGCGGAGGCCTGCTCCTGCTTCCGACGCTGCTGCTCGGCCTGCCCGCGAGCACCCCGGCCGCGTACGCGCTCGGCACCAACAAGGCGGTCGCGATCGTCGGCACGACGGGCGCCGCGGTGACGTACGCCCGCAAGGCGCCCGTGGACGTGCGGCTCGCCGTACGCATCGGGCTGGCGGCGCTCGCGGGCTCCTCCGCCGGCGCCTTCTTCGCCGCCGGAATGAGCACCGAGGTGCTCAAGCCCGTGATCATGGTGGTGCTGCTCGCCGTCGCCGCCTTCGTGATCCTGCGCCCCGCCTTCGGCACGGCCCCGGCGACGGGTCCGGCCACCCGCCGCCAGGTCCTCGCCGCGATCGGCCTCGCGGGCCTGGGCATCGGCTTCTACGACGGCCTGATCGGCCCCGGCACCGGCACCTTCCTGGTCCTCGCCCTCACCGCCGTACTCCACCTCGACCTCGTCACCGCCTCCGCCACCGCCAAGATCGTCAACTGCTGCACCAACGCCGGCGCGCTCGCCACCTTCGCCTGGCAGGGCACGGTGCTGTGGCAGCTGGCCGCGCTGATGGCTGTCTTCAATCTGGCGGGCGGCATGCTGGGGGCGCGTACGGCGCTGAAGAAGGGCAGCGGATTCGTCCGGGTCGTGCTGCTGACGGTGGTGTTCGCGCTGGTGGCGAAGCTGGCGTACGAGCAGTGGGCGGCCTAGCCGCAGGATCTACGCCGCAGGACTCACGCCGCAGGATCTACGCCTGCCGCGCATCCAGCAGTGCGACCGCGCCGGTGGTGTCCTCGTCGCCGTGCCCCGCGGCGAGCCACCGCTCCAAGAGGGACATGTACGGCGTCAGCAGCTCCGGGCTCACGCCCTGCTCCTCGGCCGTGGCCAGCAGGGTGGCGTTGCCCGCGACCTGCATCGCGAGGTTGGAGACGACGTCCGTGCCGTAGTCGCCGCTCTGCAGCTGGTCGGCGGCCTTGTGCGCGGCGGGTGCCATCGCGCCGAGCCACGACACCAGCAGCGGCGCGAAGTCCTTCGGGGCGATGTCCTCCCGGCGGATCAGCGCGAAGGCGTGCAGGACGCCCGCGAACATGCCGCTCATCGCGCTCAGCAGCGCCACGTCGTGCAGCGCCGCGAAGCCCGGGTCCGCGCCGACGTACCGGGTGCCGGCCGGGACGGCGAGGGTGTCGCCGTGCTCCTCGAAGAGGCCGGGCGAGCCGCTGTAGAGGACGTAGGCCCCCGACTCCGCGTCCCCGATCATCGGCGGTACGGCCATGATCCCGGCGTCCAGGAAACGGGCGCCGCGCGCTTCGGCCCAGGCGGAGCGGGAGCGGCCCTGGGCGGGCGTTGTGGTGGTGAGGTTCACCAGGTCACGGCCGGCCAGGTCGGCACCTTCGAGGGCCGCGCCGACCGAGGCGTCGTCGAGCAGACAGACGACGACCAGCCGGCTTGCGGCCACCGCCTCGGCGGCGCTCGCGGCGACGGCCGCGCCTTCGGCGGCCAGGGGCTCCGCCCGGGCCGGGGTGCGGTTCCAGACGGTCACCGGGTGTCCGGCGCAGAGCCAGGCGCGGGCCAGGGCGGTGCCCATGTCGCCGGTGCCGAGGAGGGTGAGCGGGGTCGAGGTCGTAGGGGACTCAAGTGCGTTGTCAGTCATGGCGTTTAGGCTCGTCGCAGAGGAACTGCCTGCTCAAGTACGTACTTTGGAGTGGGTGGTTACTACGGGGGAAGTGTCCAGGCAGGGGAGGGGAAGGCATGGCGATCGGGCGACGGCCGGGGTCGTACGTCTGCGGGATCGACGCCGCGATGGACGTGGTCGGCGGCAAGTGGAAGGTGCTGATCCTCTGGGCGCTGAACGAGCGTCCGCACCGTTTCGGCGAGCTGCGCAGGGAGCTGCCGGGGGTGACCGAGAAGGTCCTCGCCGCCCAGCTGCGGGAGCTGGAGGCCGACGGCATCGTCCACCGGGAGGCGTACGACGAGGTGCCGCCGCGCGTCGAGTACTCGCTGACACCGCGCGGCACCTCGCTCAACGCGGCGCTGGACCCGCTCGGGGAATGGGGCCGGGAGAACATCCTGGACGGTCGCGCGCAGCGGTCAGCGGCCTCCGGTGAGGTGCGCGAAGACGACGACGTTGCCCTGATACCCGGTCGTCCGTGAGTAACCGCCGCCGCAGGTGATCACCCGCAGCTCGGGGCGTGGGGCCGGGCCGTACACCTTCTCGTCGGGGAAGGCCTTCGCGTCGTACACCTCGACGGCGTCGACGGAGAAGAGCGCCGTGCCGCCGTCCCGCCGGTCCACCTCGATCGTGCTGCCCTTCTTCAGGGCGCCCAGGCGGTAGAAGACGGCGGGCCCGTCGGCGTTGTCCACGTGGCCGGCGACGATCGCGGTGCCCGTCTCACCGGGCGTGGTGCCGGCCTCGTACCAGCCGGCGAGGTTCTTCCGCTCGGAGGGCGGGACGTCGAGACTGCCCGTCCTCGTCAGGCCCAGGCCCATGAGGGGTGCGTCGACGCGTATGGAGGGGATGCGGATGCGGTCGGGAGGGGAGGGGGGGAGGGCGGGGTCTGCGGAGTGCGGGTTTGCGGAGTGCGGGTCGGTGTGCGGGTCGGCGTGCGTACCGCTCGCCTCCCCGGCCCGCCCGGCTTCCCCGGCCCGCCCGGCTTCCCCGGCTCCGCCGGCCTGCGCCGCCGACGGCTGTGGGGGCGGGGCGTGTGTGTCGGCGCCGCCGCTCAGCAGCCAGGCGCCGGAGCACAGGGCGAGGCCGGTGACGGCGGCTATGGCGGCGTTGCCGACGCTGCGGCGACTGCGGTGACGGCGGTGACTGCGCACGCGAGCCTCCTCGGACTCTCCTCGGGCCGCCCTCATCCCCCTCCGGGCCGCGAGGGGCGTCGGACCCGGAGGGGGAGGGGACGTGCGGTACCGGTGGACGGACAAGCGGAGGGTGTCCGTCAGATCCCGTCGCCTCTCGCCCGGCGATGCAGGAGCCAGGTACCGCCCGCGGCGGCGACGGCGAGAGCCGCCACGCCTGCCGCGGTCTGCACGGGATCGGGGCCAAGAGCGCCGCCGACCCCCGTCTTCACACTTCCTCTCGGATACACCTGTTCGTCACGCGGGGACGTCAGCGTGACCACCAGGTCCCCCGTCACCCGCCGGCCGTCCTCGGCGCAGGTCGCGACGATCTCGTACGTTCCCGGCTGCGCGCTCGGCGGCACCCGGAACCGCCCGGTCGCGCCCTGCTCGTGCGGCGCCAGCGTGAAGGAACCCGCGCCCACCGCGCTGGCGTCGCCCTCCGCCGTGGCGCCGTCCCCGCAGCCGGCCGTGCGCACCGTGACCTCTCCGCCCGGCACGACCGACGCCGGGGACACCTCCAGGTCATCCCCGTCGCCGCCGTACGCGGGCGGGACGACGAGCCCCACGGCGCCGACGGCCAGCGCGGTCCCGGTCAGCAGACGGGCGGTACGTCGCATCGATGCTCCTCCGCACTCAGCGGGGCCACGGCCCGCGACATCACCATGTGCCGCTGCGTCGGTCGCGCCCTGCCCTTCCGAGGTAAGTGGCAGTGGGGCGGGAGCGCTTCCTGAGGGAACGCCGAAATTGGGGTGAACGGGTGTCGCAGGGGCGGGAGGAAACCACCGATGCGGTGGTGTTTCAGCAGGTCATCGCCCTGTCTTGGGCAGGTCGTGGAAGAGAACCCGATGGGCGCAGGGCCGGGGGTGTGAACGGGTGACCGCTGTCGGCGCCGGCGGTTCAGTCGCGCCTGCCCAGTTGCGCCTGCCCAGTTGCGCGTGCTCAGTCGCGCGTGCTCAGTGGCGCCTGCCCTCCTCGTACTCCGCCAGCACCTCCGCCACCGCCCGCCGCCCCACCGCCGCCAGCACCGGATTCGTCCCGTTGCCGCACACGTCGCCGTAGTAGTGCTCCGCCATCAGCCCGAAGCACAGCGCCCACCCCCGTCCCCGCGCCCACGTCGCCTCGTCGACGCCGGCCGCCTCGCGGAACACCTCGCGGGTTTCGGCGTCGAAGACGGTCCACGCCGCGATGGTGTCGGCGGCCGGGTCCCCGACCCCGAGGCCGCCGAAGTCGATGACGGCGGTCAGGCGGCCGGAGGAGGTCAGCAGGTTGCCCGGGAGGAGGTCGCTGTGGAGCCAGACGGGGGCGGCGTCCCATGGGGGGAGGTGGAGGGTGTCCTCCCAGGCCGCGGTCGCCGTTGCCGCATCCAGCGTGCCGGCGGCGTCCAGGTCGTGGATCGCGGCCCGGACGTACGTGTCGTGCTTGCTCGCCGGGTCGCCTCGGAAGGACAGCGGGCCGTCCACCGCGTCCACCGTCCGCAGCGCCGCCACGAACCGGCCCAACTCCCCGGCGGCATCGCGCAGTTCGGCGAGCGGTGCGTCGTAGGCGTTCTCGCCGTCCAGCCAGTCGTACACGCCCCACGGCAGTGCGTAACCGGCGCCGGGCTCGCCCTTTGCGAGCGGTGTGGGCACGGCGAGGGGGAGGTGCGGGGCCACGTGCGGCAGCCAGCGGTGTTCCCTGTCGACCTGGCGGGCCCCGCCGGGGAGCCGTGGCAGCCGTACGACCATGTCGGCGCCCAGCCGGTACATGGCGTTGTCCGTCCCGGCGGAGGCGACCCGGGTCACCGGCAGCCGCGCCCACTGCGGGAACTGCTCCGCGACCAGCCGGGCGACCAGCGCCTCGTCGATGTCCAGTTCGTCGGCGTGCATCTTGCGCGGCTTCGTGGGCGATGGCATACGGCTCCGTGGCGGCTCGGGGAGGAGGGGAGGACGGCGATCCGCGGGATGGGTCGGCGGCAGCGGAGCGTATCGGGGCCCAGGACAGCGCAGCCACCGCTTTTACGTTCCCCACGGCGTAAGAGAGAGGGGGGACCGGCACGGCCGGTCCCCCCTGTCTCTTCTCTCTGTCAGCGCCAGACCAGTTGCCAGGTGCCGTCGTCCTCGTGGACGTACTCGGCGCGGATCTCCCTGCCGATCGCGGTCACCACAGGACGTCCGGTCTCCAGGGACACGACCGTCTCCTCGAACATCTCCGCCACGCTCTTCCAGCGGACGACGCCCCACAACTCCAGGTCCTGGTCGATCTCCAGGACCGCTCCTTCGGTCGGCCCCTCCCGGTGGTCCACGACGAGCTCCGTCCCCGACAGGGTCCTGGCCAGCGGCACCCACCGGACATGCGCCGTCGCCCCGACGACGGACTCCTCGTTCCCGTCCTCCAGACTCCAGGCCACCTCCTGCTCCATGTCCCGCTGCCCGAGCCGCATCCCCTCCGCGTCCAGCGGACAGTGCCCGCCGGGCAGCAACCCTCCCGGCCCGCCGGGCCGCGCCCAGGTCGACACCCCGTTGTGACGGGAGAGCCAGACCCGCAGCTCCGGATGGAGAGCGAACCGGTTCTCGGCGACCTCACTGATCTGCCCCGCCGTGGCGGGCGGGTTCAGGACGCGCAGTTCGTCCGGCGCGTTGGCTGCCAGCCATAGATCGAGGCGGTCGAGTACATCGTCGAAAGGCACGGTTCGTCCTCACGTCTGGATGCGGAGCGTGTGGATGCTGTCTGTTCAGGACCCCTTCCTACAAGACGATGGCGTGGCGATCGGACACACCCGGTTCCGGCGTTCAGCCGACGGCCACCGCACTCCAGGCCGCCGCCACCGCGTTGTACTCCGTGCTTGCGGCCCCGTACAGGTCCTTCGCCGCGTTCAGCGTCGCCGTACGGGCGCCCGCGTAGTTCGTCGAGGACGTCATGTAGACCGTCAGCGCCCGGTACCAGATCTTGCCGAGCTTGGCGCGGCCGATGCCGGTCACCGAAGAGCCGTTGCAGGTGGGCGAGTTGTAGCTGACACCGTTGATCGTCTTCGCGCCGCTGCCCTCGGCGAGCAGGTAGGCGAAGTGGTTGCCGACGCCCGACGAGTAGTGGACGTCGAGCGTCGCGGTCGTCGCGCTCCAGCAGTCCACCGAGTTGCCGTCCTTCGACGGCTTGTCCATGTAGCGCAGGGCGTCCCGGCTGAAGCCCGACCGGACGATCTTCTCGCCGATCAGATAGTCGCCCGGGTCGGAGGAATTGGCCGCGTGGAACTCCACCAGCGTGCCGAAGATGTCGGACGTCGCCTCGTTCAGGCCGCCGGACTCGCCCGAGTACGTCAGCGCCGCGGTCTTCGACGTCACCCCGTGCGTCATCTCGTGGCCGGCCACGTCCAGCGACACCAGCGGACCGAGCTGGGTGCCGTCACCGTCGCCGTACGTCATGCAGAAGCAACTGTCGTCCCAGAAGGCGTTGTTGTAGGCGTTGCCGTAGTGCACGCGGTTGAACGAACCCTTGCCGTCGCCGGCGATGCCGTTGCGCCCGTGGACGTTCTTGTAGTAGTCCCACGTCACGTCCGTGCCGTACTGCGCGTCCACCGCCGCCGTCGAGCGGTTGGCCGTGGTGCCCGTGCCCCAGTGGTTGTCGGCGTCCGTGAACACGGTCGACGGGGCGCGGTTGAGGCAGACGGTCAGGAGGCACAGGTCCGTCTTGTTCGCGGCGTCACCCGTGTAAGTGCCGCCGCGCGTCGCGTCCTTCAGCTGGTACGTCGATCCCGACTGCGTCGTCTCCAACGGCACCGTGCCGCCGTACAGCGACTTCCCGTCACCGGACGCCGTCTCGATGCTGTCCCACGCGTCGATCCGGGTGCCGGTCAGGGCGTCGGTCAGGACCGTGCGGGCGACCGGGTTGCCGACGGAGTCCTGGGCGACCGCGTCGGTCCGCCAGGCCAGCTTCGGGGTGCCGTGCAGGACGTCGACGACCAGCTCGGGCTTGGCTGTCAGCCGCTTGAGCGTCTCGCCGAGGTTCGCGGCACGCAGCAGCCGCGCCGCGAGGTCGGCCGCCTTCGGCGCCGAGATCCTGGGTGTCACGCTCGACAGGGAGATCGGGCTCCTGGTCGCGCGCGAGGCACTGCGGTACGTACCGTCCTTGGCCAGGTGGACGACGAAGTCGCCGCCGAGGACGGGGAGTTGACGGTAGGTGCGGTCGTAGCGGACGTGCTGTGTGCCGTCCGCGTCCACGATCACGTCCCGCACGGTGGTGTCCTGCGCGGCGGTCAGCCCCAGGCTCGCCGCGTGGTCCGTGAGGACCGACGCGGCGTTCTCGAGCGCGGTGGCCCTGGTCGGACTGTCGTCCGCGCCGGCGGTGGGGGAGAGGGCGGTGGCCAACAGGGTGGCGCCGGCGGCGGCGATGCCCGCCGTGGCAAGACGGGAACCCCGGATGTGCGGCCGTATTCGGCTCATCGGTCTCCTTGAACTGGGCGGCGCAGAGGATGCCCAAGATTCAAGGGGGCGTGCACATGCCATGACCAGGGTGAATACGTGGAGGTGTGTGAGGGGAGAGAATCGTTTCCGTGACCCTCTCTCCTCGACTCCCGTTCTTCGTCTACGGCACCCTCCGCCCGGGAGAGCCCAACCACGACCACTTCCTGCGCGGCCGCACCCTCACCGAGGACCCGGCACGACTCGTCGGAGCGGTGCTGTACGACGGCCCGGGCTACCCGTACGCCGTCGAGGAACGGGGCGGCAGCGGCACGGTGTACGGCGACCTCGTCACCGCCCGCCCCGAGGAGTACCCCGCGCTCCTGGCAGCCCTCGACCGCCTGGAGGAGTACGCCCCGGACGACCCGCGCAACCTCTACGACCGCATCGCCCGCCAGGTGATCCGCGACTCCGACGGAACGGCCGTACAGGCCTGGGTGTATGTCGCCGCCCCCGCCGTCGCCGCCCGCCTGCGCGCCCACGGCAAGCTCATCGAGAGCGGCGACTGGACGACCCGACCCAGCTAGGCGAGTTGGACCCTCCACGGCCGCGGATCGCCCGGCCTGGACCGGGCCGTCCGGCTGAGTCAGGCGGCCGCGAGGCCCAACGGGCCCTGTTCGGCTACGACTTCACGGCCTCCAGCCGCACCGCGCACGCCTTGAACTCCGGCATCCGCGACGTCGGGTCCAGGGCCGGGTTGGTCAGGGTGTTGGCGCGGCCCTCGCCCGGCCAGTGGAACGGCATGAAGACGGTGTCGGGGCGGATGCCGGTCGTGATGCGGGCGGGGGCCACCGCCCGGCCCCGGCGCGAGACCACGGCCACCGGATCGCCCTCGGCCGCCCCGAGCCGCGCCGCCAGCCGGGGGTGCAGCTCCACGAACGGGCCCGGCGCGGCGGCGTTCAGCTCGTCGACGCGGCGGGTCTGGGCGCCGGACTGGTACTGCGCCACGACCCGCCCGGTCGTCAGCAGCACCGGGTACTCGTCGTCGGGTTCCTCGGCGACCGCCCGGTGCGAGACGGCGGCGAACCTCGCCCGTCCGTCCGGCGTGGCGAACCGGTCGAGGAAGAGGCGGGGCGTGCCGGGGTGCGCCGGGCTGCCGGGCTCGGAGTCGAGCGAGGCGTCCTCACCGTCCTCGGGGCCCTCGGCGTCCCCCGTGCCCGGCACCGCCGGACACGGCCAGAACACTCCGTTCTCCTCCGCCAGCCTGCCGTAGGTGATCCCCGAGTAGTCCGCCGCTCCGCCCGCGCTCGCCCGGCGCAGCTCCTCGAAGACCTCTTCGGGGTCGGTCGGGAAGCCCTTCTCCAGGCCCTTCTCGCCGCCCAGCCGCGCCGCGAGCTCGTGCATGACGTCCAGGTCGCTGCGGACGCCCTCCGGAGCGGTGATCGCGCGCCGCCGCAGCAGCACCCGGCCCTCCAGGTTGGTCGTCGTGCCCGTCTCCTCCGCCCACTGCGTGACCGGCAGTACGACGTCCGCGAGGGCCGCCGTCTCCGACAGCACCACGTCGCACACCGCAAGGAAATCAAGGGACTTGATGCGCTCCTCGATGTGCGCGGCACGCGGCGCCGACACCACCGGGTTGGAGCCCATCAGCAGCAGCGACTTGATGTCCGAGCCCAGGGCGTCCAGCAACTCGTACGCACTGCGCCCCGGCCCGGGCAGGCTGTCCGGGTCCACGCCCCACACCTCGGCGACATGCCGCCGCGCCGCGGGGTCGTCCAGCTTGCGGTAGCCGGGCAGCTGGTCGGCCTTCTGGCCGTGCTCGCGCCCGCCCTGCCCGTTGCCCTGCCCGGTGAGGCAGCCGTAGCCGGACAACGGCCGGCCCGCCCGTCCCGTCGCCAGGCACAGGTTGATCCACGCGCTCACGGTGTCCGTGCCCTTGGACTGCTGCTCGGGCCCGCGCGCGGTCAGCACCATCGCGTTCTCCGGCTCGCAGAACATCCGTACGGCTTCGCGGAGTTGAGGGACGGACACCCCCGTGATCCGCTCCACGAACTCCGGCCAGTGCGCCATCGCGGCGGCCCGCGCGTCCTCCCAGCCGACCGTGCGCTCCCGGACGTATTCCTCGTCCACCCGCCCCTCGGCGACGACCAGGTGCAGCAGGCCGAGGGCCAGTGCGAGGTCGGTGCCCGGCCGGGGCATCAGGTGCAGGTCGGCCTGCTCGGCGGTCTTGGTGCGGCGCGGGTCGACGACGATGAGCGTGCCGCCGTTCTCCTTCAGCTCATTGAAGAAGCGCAGCGACGGCGGCATCGTCTCCGCCAGGTTCGAGCCGACCAGGATCACGCAGCCCGTCTTCGGGATGTCCTCCAGCGGGAACGGCAGCCCCCGGTCGAGCCCGAACGCCTTCATGCCGGCCGCGGCCGCCGACGACATGCAGAAGCGGCCGTTGTAGTCGATCTGCGAGGTGCCGAGCACGATCCTCGCGAATTTGCCGAGGCTGTACGCCTTCTCGTTCGTCAGACCGCCTCCGCCGAAGACCCCGCACGCGTCCGGGCCATGTTCCGTACGCGTGCGGTGAAGGCCCTCGGCGATGCGGTCCAGCGCCTCGTCCCAGGTGGCGGGCACCAGCGTGCCGCCCGAGCGCACCAACGGCGAGGTCAGGCGGACGCTCGACGCCAGCACCGCGGGCGCCGTACGGCCCTTGCCGCACAGCGCCCCCTTGTTCACCGGGAAGTCCGGGCGCTCGACCACCGCGACACCCCCGTCCTGCAGGGGCGTGAGGTTCATACCGCACTGCAGGGCGCAGTACGGGCAGTGCGTGGGCGTCACGGAGTTCGGCATACCGTCCAGCGTGAGTCGGGCGTGTTACATGCGGGACGGATCCCTGTTACGCGGCCGGGACGGTGACCTCCCCGTCGCCGCCCGGCCGCCGTGAGGCGCACAGGCGCCCTGCCCTCAGTCGCCGCCGGGGGGTGAGGAAGTTGCCGCCGTTGCGTAAGTCGGCTCGCGTGTCTCATTCCGTACCGTAGTTGGCCGATCACACCTGGTTGAGAGTTGAAGAGCCGGGGCTACAGTCGAGGCCCAGGCACGGCGCCAGGCCGTGTCCGCAACCTGGCGCAGCACGTCTCCGTGCGTGCACTCCGCACGCATGGCCGCACGCATGCACTCCGTACGGCGTTCGACATACCGGGCATGCCCGCACGGCAAACCGTCATCTCGAAACAGCCCGCCAGGAGGTCCCCCGACCATGCCCCTGCGCCCTCCCGGCCCCCTGGGCCACCTGCCTCCCCGCGACCAGCGCCTGTTCTGGCAGTACGGCCGCGGCCCCACCGTCCCCGTCCCCGACCCGCTCGTCCACCGCGCCGTCGAACGCCGGGCCGCCGCCGCCCCGCACGCCATCGCCGCCGAGCACCTGGGCGACCGCATCACCTACGGCGAGCTCGACCGCCGCGCCGACGCCGTCGCCGCCCGCCTCGCCCGAGAGGGCGTACGCCCCGGTGACCACGTCGGACTCTTCGTACGCCGCTCGATCCCGATGCTCGTCGGCCTGCTCGGCATCCTGAAGGCGGGCGCCGCCTACGTCCCGCAGGACATCGGCGTCGCGCCCCCGCACCAGCTCGCCCACGTCGTCCGCACCGCCCGCACCCGCGTCGTCCTCACGGCCGCCGAGCACGCCCACCGGGTGCCGCTGCCCGACGGCCACCTGATGATCACGCTGGACGAGCCACAGCCGTACGCCCCGCGACCCCGCACCGCGCCCCGGCCCGACGACGGCTGCTACGTCCTCTTCACCTCCGGCACCACCGGTCGGCCCAACGGCGTGAAGGTCACCCACCGCAACGTCGCCAACATCCTCCTCACCGAACCCGGCGGCCTCGGCATCCGCCCCGGCGACCGGGTGGCCCAGCTCCTCAACGTCGCCTTCGACATGGCCGCCTGGGAGGTCCTCGGCTGCCTCACTCACGGCGGCACCCTCGTCATCCGCGGCAAGGACGTCGCCGCGGCCGCCCGTACGGCCGACGTGCTGATCGCGACCCCGACCGTGCTGTCCGGCATCGACCCGGCGACCTGCCCGCGCGTCCACACGGTCGCCGTCGCCGGTGAGCCCTGCCCGCGCCCGCTCGCCGACCGGTGGGCCCGGCACGCCGCCTTCCACAACTGCTGCGGGCCGACCGAGACGACCATCGTCAACACGATGCATCTCCATCACCCGTGCGACCCACTGCTCACCATCGGCCGCCCGACCCCCAACAACACGGTCTACGTCCTCGACGCCGACCGCCGCCCCCTGCCCCTCGGCGAGGTGGGGGAGATGTGGGCGGGCGGCGACTGCGTCTCGGCCGGCTACCTGGACAACGACGCCCTGAACGCCGAGCGCTACGCCCCGGACCCCTTTCTCGGCGCCGGCCGCCGTATGTTCCGCACCCGTGACCTCGGCCGCTGGACCCCGGGCGGCGAGCTCGAACACCTCGGGCGCACCGACGACCAGGTCAAGGTGCGCGGCTTCCGGGTCGAGCTCGACTCCGTCTCCTCGGTGCTGGAGTCGGTCGAGGGCTGTCTGCGCGCGGTGACCTTGCAGCGGGACGCGCGGACCCTGGTGTCCTTCGTCTGCCCCGCGGACGTCGACCCGGACGGGGCCCGCCGCGCGGTGGCGGAGGCGCTGCCGTACTACTGCGTGCCCGAGAGTGTCATGCCCCTGCCATCACTGCCGGAGACCGACCGCGGCAAGATCGACAAACCGGCGCTGCTGCGGATGGCGCAGGAGCGGACGCTTCAGGGGGCGGCCCGATGACCACGTCCCTCAACCGTCCGGCCGTCGATCTGCCGCCGCTGATCCCAGGCCCGCGCCGCCTGCTCAAGCACCCCCGCCTGATGCACCACAACCGCCTGGCGGCCCTGGTGCTCACCGCCAACCTGGCCTTCCTGTGGGCAGGTTGGCCCCTGTCGACGCCGACCCTGGGCCACGCGGCACTGGCGAACCTCGCCCTCGCCGTCCTCGTGCGCCAGCAGTACGTGATCAACCTCTTCTTCAGGCTGGCCACTTGGGCGCCGACCACCTGGCCGCTGAAGGTCCGCTGGTCGCTGGGCAAGGTGTACCACTTCGGCGGGCTGCACGTGGGCGGGGCGCTGGCGGGGACGGCGTGGTTCCTGGCGCTGGCGGTCACCACGACCAACGGCCCGCTCATGGCCGTGAGCTGGACGTTGCTGGCCCTTCTTGCGCTGATCGTCGCCACCGCGCTCCCGCCCTTCCGCTCCCGCCACCACGACCACTTCGAGAAGATCCACCGCTTCGGCGGCTGGACGGCCCTGATCCTGTTCTGGGCGCACACCCTGCTGTCGTCGTCCGGCCCCGTTCCGCTCACGGTGCTCGCGCTCGTCACCTTCAGCGTCGCCCTGCCCTGGTTGCGGCTGCGCAAGGTGGACGTACGCCTGGAACGCCCCTCCCCGCACGTCGTACTGGCCCGCTTCGACCACGGCGAGACCCCCTTCGCGGGCTCCTCGACGGCGATCAGCCGCAGCCCGCTGAAGGAGTGGCACTCCTTCGCCAACGTCCCGGCACCCGGCGAGCCCGGCTTCCGGCTCACCATCTCGCGCGCCGGGGACTGGACGGGCGCCTTCATCGACGACCTGCCCGCCCGGGTCTGGGTCAAGGGCATCACGACGGCCGGAGTCGCCAACATCGAGACCCTGTTCAAGAAGGTGGTCTACGTCGCCACCGGCAGCGGCATCGGCCCCTGCCTCCCGCACCTCCTTGCCGCCGAGGTCCCCTCCCGCCTGGTCTGGGCGACCCGCGACCCGCGCACCACCTACGGCGACGCCCTGGTCGACGAGATCCTCGCCGTCCAGCCGCACGCCCTGATCTGGGACACCTCCCGGCACGGCAAGCCCGACATGGTGAGGCTGGCGTACGAGGCATACCGCGACTTCGGGGCCGAGGCCGTCATCTGCATCTCCAACAAGAAGCTCACCTGGCAGGTGGTGCACGGCCTGGAGCGGCGCGGGATTCCGGCTTACGGCGCGATCTGGGACTCGTAACTCCGCACTCTGCGCAGGGGAGCTGAAGATGAACAACCTCAAGATCGAACGCGACGGCGCCGTGGTGACCGTACGCCTGCACCGCCCGCACGTGCTCAACGCCCTCAGCAGCGACCTGCTGGCCGAACTCCTCGACGCACTGCGCCCGTTGGACCAGGACCCCCAGGTGGGCTGCTTCGTCGTCACCGGCTCGGACAAGGTGTTCGCGGCCGGCGCCGACATCAAGGAGATGGCGGGGAAGACGGCGGCGGAGATGGCGGCCGAGGACTACTTCGCGGGCTGGGAGGCCTTCACGGCCCTGCGCACCCCGAAGATCGCCGCCGTCAACGGCTATGCGCTGGGCGGCGGTTGCGAGCTGGTGATGATGTGCGATCTCGTCATCGCGGGGGAGTCGGCGGTCTTCGGTCAGCCGGAGATCAAGCTCGGCGTGATCCCCGGCATCGGCGGCACCCAGCGCCTGACCCGACTCGTCGGCCGGGCGAAGGCGATGGACCTGATCCTCACCGGCCGCACGATGGACGCACGGGAGGCCGGAAGCTGCGGTCTGGTCTCCCGGGTCGTCCCGGACGACCAGGTCCTGCCGGAGGCCCTGCGAGCGGCGGCGACGATCGCCTCGTACGGCCGCGCGGCCGTCACGGCGGCCCGCGAGTGCGTCGACCAGGCCCTCGAAACCGGCCTGCGTGACGGCCTCCTCTTCGAACGCCGCGTCTTTCACGCCCTGTTCGCGACCGATGACCAGAAGGAGGGCATGACCGCGTTCCTGGAGAAACGGGCGCCCGTCTTCAAGGGGCGCTGAGGCTCCCGCCATGCGGTGTGGCCGGCGGTGCGATGTGTACGGTTCCGTCGGCCACATCCGCGGCCGTCGGCGCGCTGACCCACGCGGCCGTGTCGCAGCCCTTCCCGTCCCACGTGGCGTAGGACACGTTCATGACAGGATTGCGTTGGGGAAAGGTCAGGGAAGGCATAGGGGCGCCCATAACCGCCCTGAAGGGATGACCCGTGCCGTCCACTGCGCCTCCCCCCATACCTCGAGCCGCAGGATCGCTCCCGTTCATCGGCCACGCTCTGAAAATGCGCGACAACCTCGGCTTCATCGACTCGCTGCGCGACACACGGGAACCACTCGTCGAGATCGTCCTGCAGCCCGGGACGCGCACCATCGTGGTCCAGGACCCGGCCCTGATCCACCAGATGCTCAAGGCCCTGGCGCCCACCCTCGACAAGGGCCGGCTCTACGACAAGCTGGGCCAGCTGCTGGGCGACAGTGTCGTCACCGCCACCGGCCGGACCCACGTACGCAAACGCCGCCAGGTCCAACCGGCGTTCGCCCACGCCGAGATCAGCCGGTACGTCGACATCATGCGCGCCGAGGTGGCCACCACGGTCGCCGGCTGGGAGCCCGGGCAGAACCTCGACGTACGCGAGGCGATGGTCGGGCTCAGCCTCGACATGCTGGCCAAGACGGTGTTCGCCGGCAGCCTCGACGACGCCGTCTTCCGCCGGCTGCGCAGCGACCTGTCGGTGGTGTTGAACGACGTCGGTGTGCGCATCATGCTGCCCGACTGGGCCGAGCGCCTGCCGCTGCCTTTCAACCGCCGCTTCGACCGGGCCCGGGACGGCGTACGCGCCACCATCAACACCGCCGTCGACGAACTGCAGGCCTCCGGGCACGACACCGGGGACATGCTCTCCATGCTGCTGCTGCGCGCCGTCGACGAGGAGACCGGCGAGCCGCTGACCGGGCATCAGATCTGCTCCGAGATCCTCACCCTGGCCGTGGCGGGCACCGAGACCACCGCGTCGGTGCTGTCCTGGACCCTGTACGAACTCGCCCGTCACCCGGAGATCGAGGCCCGCATCCTCGCCGAGCTGGACGAGGTCGTCGGCGAGCGGCCGGTCGCCTTCGACGACGTGACCCGGCTGCCGTACCTGAACCGGGTGATCACCGAGACCCTGCGGCTGCACCACCCCGGCTGGCTGGTCACCCGCCGCACCACCGAGGAGACCCGGCTCGGCGAGTGGACGCTGCCCGCCGGCACCGAACTGGCCTACTGCCAGCACGCCCTGCACCGCGACCCCGAGCGCTTCCCCGACCCGCACATCTTCGACCCGGACCGGTGGACCGACCCCGCGCAGGAGCCTCCGCCGGGCGCGTTCCTGCCCTTCGGGGACGGCAAGCACAAGTGCATGGGGGACCGTCTCGCCCTCACCGAGATGGTCACGGCGCTCGCGACGATGCTGCGTTCGGTACGGCTGGAACTCGCCGAGGGCCAGGTCATCCGCCAGGTCGCCCGGCTCACCGTACGGCCGCGCGCCCTGCGGATGACCGTCCGTCCCCGAAACAGCTGAGGGCTCTGCTCGAGATCGTCCAGTTCGTCGAGGAGAGCGGTGAACTCGTCGACGCCCCTACCGCTGCGTGGCGAGCGCCTGGGTCACCCCGGGTTCCTTCCGCCCGAGGAACCGGGGGTCCGGCTCGAAGACGGCGTCCAGGGCCGCCTTGCCCGCCGCGAAGATCTCCCGGGTGCCGCCGTAGTACCAGGTCGCGTCGTGCTTGGCGTCGACCCCGACGCCGTACGACGCCACCCCCGCCTCCTGGCACAGCGCGACCGCTCGCCGGATGTGGAAGCCCTGGCTGATCAGCACCGCCTCGTCGACGCCGAAGATCTTCTTCGCGCGGACGCAGGAGTCCCAGGTGTCGAAGCCGGCGTAGTCGCTGACGATGCGCGAGTCGGGCACGCCGTGCCTGGTCAGATACGTGCGCATGGCGTCGGGCTCGTCGTAGTCCTCGCGGCTGTTGTCGCCGGTGACGAGGACGACCTCGATACGGCCCGCCCGGTACAGCTCGGCCGCCGCGTCGAGCCGGTGCGCGAGGTACGGCGACGGCTCGCCCTCCCACAGACCGGCACCGAAGACGACGGCGACGTCGGTGCGCGGCACGTCGGCCGTCGTGCGCAGCCGGTCCCCGGTCACGACGTACATCCAGGTGGCCGGAAGCAGCGCCAGCACGCACCCCGCCATCACGGCCTGCACCAGCCGCCGCTGCCCCGCACGGGTGCGTGGCAGTCGTGGTCGGGACAGCTTCGGTCGGCGCATCTGGTGGGTCCCTCCCCGGTCGACTGACCGCCTCTTCTCGACAGTCAGGGACGTCCTGTCAGCCCCCGCGGTTCACCACCACCTACGTGACCAGGTTCACTTCGCCCCTCGAACGCGCAGGTCACACCACCTCACACCGCCCTGGCACCCCACCGTGAACCCGGTGTAAAAACCCGTTATTCAGGCGCAACGGGGAGGCAACGTCGCGCCGCCACCATCGGTTCATGACGGCGTCGAACCCGATTCACGACGAGTCCACGACCCTCCCCGGCCCGGGGGCCCACCTCGACAGTACGGCGCACATCATGAACCGGATCAGCAGCCAGCTCGCCAGCCAGCTCAGCCTCGTCTCGCTCGACGGCAGGCGGCGCCCGCACCCGCCCGCGCTCGTCGTCGTGGCCCACGGCAGCCGCGACCCGCGCGCCCTGAGCACCGTACGCGCGCTCCTCGACAACGTCCGCGCGCTGCGCCCCGGGCTGCCGGTCCACCTCGGCCACATCGAGCTGAACGAGCCCCTGCTCCCGGACACCCTCGCCTCCCTCGGCGACCGCGAGGCGATCCTCGTCCCGCTCCTGCTCAGCCGCGGCTACCACATCAAGCGGGACATCCCCGAGATGGCCGCCGAGTCGCAGGTACGCGCACGCGTGGCCGGCGCGCTCGGCCCGCACCCCCTGCTGGTGGAGGCCCTGTACGCCCGCCTGGTCGAGGCCGGCTGGCGCACCCGGCTGGACGAGCCCACCCGCCGCAGGAGCGCGGTGGTCCTGGCAGCAGCAGGTTCCCGCGACCCCGAGTCGAAGCTCGACACGGCCCACACGGCCCAGCTCCTCGCCAACCGCCTGGGCGTCCCGGTGGTCCCCGCGTACGCGACGACGGCGGCCCCGACGGTCCCCGACGCCATCCGCGCGCTGGCCGCCCGAGGCCGCACAAGGGTGGCGGTGTCCTCCTACTTCACGGCCCCCGGCCGCTTCGCGACGGAGTGCGCGGAGGCGGCCCAGTGGATCGCCTCGGCCCCCTTGGGCACACACCAGGCGATGGCACGCCTGCTCCTCCACCGCTACGACCAGATGCTGACGACGCCGGCCACCACAGCACCGGAATTGGCATCGGCTTGAATCACCGGGCGACGGAACGTCCTTCCTGGGCGAAACACCGTCCCCCCATTTGTCAGTGCCTGCCCGTACTGTCGGTGCATGTACTACGACGAGTCGGCAGTCGAACGCTGGGCCCCCGAACCCGACAAACGCCCAGGCCGCACGGCCTTCCAACGCGACCGCGCCCGCGTACTGCACAGCGCAGCGCTCCGCCGCCTCGCCGGCAAGACCCAAGTGGTGACACCCGGAACCCACAGCCACGCCTGGGACCCGAGCCCCCGCACCCGCCTCACCCACTCCCTGGAGTGCGCCCAGGTCGGCCGCGAGCTGGGCGCGGCCCTCGGCTGCGACCCCGACCTGGTCGAAGCCGCCTGCCTCTCCCACGACCTCGGCCACCCTCCCTTCGGCCACAACGGCGAAGTCGCGCTCAACGAATTCGCCGAGGACTGCGGCGGCTTCGAGGGCAACGCCCAGTCCCTGAGACTCCTCACCCGCATCGAACCCAAACGCTTCACCCCGGAGGGCTCGGTAGGCCTCAACCTCACCCGAGCCACCCTCGACGCCGCCACCAAGTACCCCTGGCCCCGCGGCGCCCACCCCACCGCCCCGACGTCCCCGAAGTTCGGCGTCTACGAAGACGACCGCCCCGTCTTCGACTGGGTCCGCAAGGACGCCCCCGCCGCCCGCACCACCTTCGAGGCCCAGGTCATGGACTGGTCCGACGACGTGGCGTACTCCGTGCACGACGTCGAGGACGGCCTGCACGCCGGCCACATCGACCCCAACTGCCTGCACGCCGAGCCGGAACGCCAGGCGGTCTTCGCGGTCGCCGTCGGACGGTACGTCCCTGAGGACACCGACCCGGCTGAACTCTCCGCCGCCCTCGACCGGCTCCAGGAAGAACCGTGGTGGCCGCACGGCTACGACGGTTCGGCCGTCGCCCAGGCCCGCCTCAAGGACGCCACCAGCCAGCTCATCGGCCGGTTCTGCCTGGCCGCCGAGAGCGCCACCCGCGCGGCATACGGCAGCGGCCGGCTCACCCGCTACGGCGCCGAACTCGTCGTACCGCACGAGACCCGAATGGAGTGCGCGGTCCTCAAGGCCGTCGCCGACCGGTACGTCATGCAGCGCGCCGAGCAGGAGCGGCTGCGCGCCGACCAGCGGATCGTGGTCGCCGAACTGGCCGAGGCGCTCACCGCCCGCGCGCCCGAGGGGCTGGACCCGCAGTTCCGGGCCCTGTTCGACACGGCAGCCGACGACCGCGCCCGCAAACGCGTGATCGTCGACCAGATCGCCTCCCTGACGGACGCCTCGGCCCGCTCCCTGCACACGCGGCTCACCCAGCGGATCTAGCCGATCTGGCGGGTCCGGAGCGCACCGTTCAGGGCGCGATCGCCCGCTCGTGACGGGTGAGACGCCCGGGGCGAACGGGCACTCGAAAGTGACCCTGCGTGGCCTGATCGGGTCACCCCCTCTTCCCGCATCACGCTGCGTGCGGGACGCTCGTGTGGCGGCACCTTACGAGGAGGCATCAAGTGGTCGACGCGGATCAGACATTCGTCATCGTCGGAGGCGGACTCGCCGGAGCGAAGGCGGCCGAGACGCTCCGCGCGGAGGGCTTCACCGGGCGGGTGATACTGATCTGCGACGAGCGCGACCACCCGTACGAACGGCCGCCCCTGTCCAAGGGCTATCTCCTCGGCAAGGAGGAGCGCGACAGCGTCTTCGTGCACGAGCCCGCCTGGTACGCGCGCAACGACATCGAGCTGCACCTCGGCCAGACCGTCGACGCGATCGACCGTACGGCGAAGACGGTGCGGTTCGGCGAGGACGGCACCGTCGTCCACTACGACAAGCTGCTGCTGGCCACCGGCGCCGAGCCGCGCCGCCTGGACATCCCGGGCACGGACCTGGCCGGCGTCCACCACCTGCGCCGCCTCGCGCACGCCGAGCGCCTCAAGGGCGTCCTCGCCTCGCTCGGCCGGGACAACGGGCACATCGTGATCGCCGGCGCCGGCTGGATCGGCCTGGAGGTCGCGGCGGCGGCCCGGGAGTACGGCGCCGAGGTCACCGTCGTCGAGCACAACCCGACCCCGCTGCACGGCGTCCTCGGCCCCGAGCTGGGCGCCGTCTTCGCCGAGCTGCATCGCGAGCACGGGGTGCGCTTCCACTTCGGCCGGCGGCTGACGGAGATCGTCGGCCAGGACGGCATGGTGCTGGCCGCCCGCACCGACGACGGCGAGGAGCACCCCGCGCACGACGTCCTGGCGGCGATCGGCGCGGCCCCGCGCATCGGCCTCGCGGAGGCGGCGGGGCTGGAGATCGCCGACCGCGCCCATGGCCGCGGCGTCGTGGTCGACGAGCGGCTGCGCACCTCCGACCCCGACATCTACGCGGCCGGCGACGTGGCCTCCTTCCCGCACGCCCTGTTCGACACCCGGCTGCGCGTGGAGCACTGGGCCAACGCGCTCAACGGCGGCCCGGCGGCGGCGCGGGCGATGCTCGGGCAGGACGTCACCTACGACCGCGTGCCCTACTTCTTCTCCGACCAGTACGACCTGGGCATGGAGTACTCCGGCTGGGCGCCCCCGGGGACGTACGACGAGGTGGTGATCCGGGGCGACGCGGGCAAGCGGGAGTTCATCGCGTTCTGGGTCAAGGACGGCCGGGTCCTGGCCGGGATGAATGTGAACGTGTGGGATGTCACAGACCCCATTCAGCAGCTGATCCGCTCGAAGGCACAGGTGAACACCGAGACCCTGGCGGACCCGCACATTCCGCTCGAAGACCTCGTCCCGTAGGTGTCAGTCCACCCCCGTGCTGCATTTCCCGGGGGCGCTGCATCCGACAGCCGCTGCGCGGCGGGCCGGACCCCCGGCCGGGAGGGCATCTGGCCCCGGGAGTGTCAGTTCTGCCCCGTAGAATCACCTCGTGGCAGGACGGATCAACGACGAGGACGTGAAGGCTGTTCGGGACGCGGTCCCGATCGACGCCGTGGTGTCCGAGTACCTCCAGCTGCGCGGCGCGGGCGGCGGGAACCTCAAGGGGCTCTGCCCCTTCCATGACGAGAAGTCGCCGTCCTTCCAGGTCAGCCCGAGCAAGGGGCTCTTCCACTGCTTCGGCTGCCAGGAGGGCGGCGACACCATCACGTTCGTGATGAAGGTCGACCACCTCTCCTTCTCCGAGGCGGTCGAGCGGCTCGCCGCCCAGGCCGGCATCACCCTGCGCTACGAGGAGGGCGGGTACAACCCCTCCCACCAGCGCGGCGAACGCATCCGCCTGGTCGAGGCCCACAAGATCGCCGCCGAGTGGTACGCCGAGCAGCTGGCGACCAGCCCCGAGGCCGACACCGGCCGCATCTTCCTCGCCGAGCGCGGCTTCGACCAGGCCGCCGCCGTCCACTTCGGCGTCGGGTACAGCCCCCAGGGCTGGGACCACCTCACCCGCTACCTCCGCGGCAAGGGCTTCACCGACAAGGAGCTCCTCCTGTCCGGGCTCGCGCAGGAGGGCCGCCGCGGCCCGATCGACCGCTTCCGGGGCCGCCTCATGTGGCCGATCCGGGACATCGGCGGGGAGGTCGTCGGCTTCGGCGCGCGCAAGCTCTACGAGGCCGACAACGGCCCTAAGTACCTCAATACCCCCGACACGGCCATCTACAAGAAGTCCCAGGTCCTCTACGGCATCGACCTCGCCAAGAAGGACATCGCGAAGGTCAGCCGCGCGGTCGTCGTCGAGGGCTACACGGACGTCATGGCCTGCCACCTCGCCGGGGTCACCACGGCCATCGCCACCTGCGGTACGGCCTTCGGCGGCGACCACATCAAGATCCTCCGCCGGCTGCTGATGGACAACGGCTCGGCCCGCGTCATCTTCACCTTCGACGGCGACGCGGCCGGCCAGAAGGCGGCCCTGCGCGCCTTCGAGGACGACCAGAAGTTCGCCGCCGAGACGTACATCGCGATCGCGCCGGACGGCATGGACCCCTGCGAACTGCGCCTGGCCAAGGGCGACGAGGCGGTCGCCGACCTGGCCGAACCGCGTACCCCGCTCTTCGAGTTCGCGCTGCGCCAGATCGTCCTGCGCTACGACCTCGACACCCCGGCGGGCCGCGCGGCGGCGCTGGACGAGGCGGCGCCGATCGTCGCCCGCATCAAGAACAGCGGCGCCCAGCACGAGGTGGCCGTCCAGCTCGCGGGCATGCTCGGCATCCTCGACACGCAGTTCGTGGTGAAGCGGGTGGCGCAGCTGGCGCGTTGGGCGCGGGACCGGGGCGGCAGAGGACAGGCGCCGACGTCCGGCCCGGGATCCCGCAACCCGCAGCAGCAGTACGACGCCGCCTCCGGGCCCCGCACCTCCGGCCCGGCCCTGACCCTGCGCAACCCCGTCTACGCCACCGAACGCGAACTCCTCAAACTCGCCCTCCAGCGCCCCGAGTTGGTCTCCCCGGCGTTCGACGCGTACGGCGTCGACGAGTTCACCGCCGCGCCCTACGCCGCCGTACGCCAGGCGATCATGGACGCGGGCGGCGCGGAGTACGGCATCCAGGACGCGCAGGAGTACCTGGTCCGCGTCCGCGAGGCGGCCCCCGACGACCAGGTCCGCGCGATGGTCACGGAGCTGGCGGTCGAGGCGATCATGCGCAGGACGGTCGACGAGAACTACGCCGGCGAACAGCTCGTGACGGTCCGCCGCCGCGCCGTGGAACGCCGCGTCCGCGACGTCCAGAGCCAACTGACCCGCCTGGGCGCGGGCGGCGACCCGGCCCAACTGGCCGCCGTGCAGAACGAGCTGTGGGTGTTGCAGCAGTACGACCAGGCATTGCGGGGGCAGGGCGCGGCGGCGCTCTGAGGGAAACGCGAGGATTCGCGTACGACTGGGTAACCGCCCGGTCACGCACCGGACTCAAAAAGTCGCCGCACGCCCCTCGTGGCGGCGATGTGTCGTACTCCACACTGGGTTCCGGTGCCTGAGTCCTCGGAGCGCGGCCGATCCGTTCCCCACGGGTCCCACACCCCCGCGGTTCCGCTCATCGCGTACGGGACGGACAGCGGCGAGGCCGCCGACTCCGCCCTCGAAGCAGCGCTGCCGTATGCCTCGGCAGCGATCATCCTGGAGGTCGCCCCCGTGCAGACCCAGACCCTCATCCAGACCGACGTCGCCACCACCGCCGGCGCTGACAGCACCGAGCCGGATGCGGAGGCCGACGTTCTCGCCGCGGTGCCGCCGCAGAGCCGTGTCGCGCACCACCCCGAGGCGGAGCCGGAGGCCTCGCCCGAGCCCGCGGAACCGCCCGCAGAGGCCCTGGACGGCGCCGACGCCACCGACGCCACCGAGCCGGTCGAAGCACCGCTGCCGGCCCGCGCCCGTGCCGACAACAGCGGTCCCTCCTCCGACCTCTTCCGCCAGTACCTGCGGGAGATCGGCCGCATCCCCCTGCTCACCGCGGCCGAGGAGGTCGAACTCGCCCGCCGCGTCGAGGCCGGCCTGTTCGCCGAGGAGAAGCTGAGCAGCACCCCCGATCTGGAGAGCCGGCTCGCCCTCGACCTGGACCGCCTGGTCGTCATGGGCCGGATGGCCAAGCGACGGCTGATCGAGGCGAACCTGCGGCTCGTCGTGTCCGTGGCGAAGAGGTACGTCGGCCGCGGCCTGACCATGCTGGACCTCGTCCAGGAGGGAAACCTCGGCCTGATCCGGGCCGTCGAGAAGTTCGACTACGCCCGCGGCTACAAGTTCTCGACGTACGCCACCTGGTGGATCCGCCAGGCCATGTCCCGTGCCCTCGCCGACCAGGCCCGCACCATCCGAGTGCCGGTCCACGTCGTCGAGTTGATCAACCGGGTCGTCCGCGTCCAGCGCCGCATGCTGCAGGAACGCGGCTACGAACCGACGCCGGAAGAGGTGGCCGCCCACCTCGACCTCCTGCCCGAGCGCGTCAGCGAGGTCCTGCGCCTGGCCCAGGAACCCGTGTCCCTGCACGCCCCGGTGGGCGAGGAGGACGACGTGGCGCTGGGCGACCTCATCGAGGACGGCGACGCGACGTCGCCGGTCGAGTCGGCGGCGTTCCTGCTCCTGCGCGAGCACCTGGAAGCGGTCCTGTCGACTCTCGGTGAACGCGAACGCAAGGTCGTCCAGCTCCGCTACGGCCTGGCGGACGGCCGCCCCCGCACGCTGGAGGAGATAGGCCGCATCTTCGGCGTGACGCGGGAGCGGATCAGGCAGATCGAGTCGAAGACCCTCAACAAGCTGAGGGACCATGCGTTTGCGGATCAGCTGAGGGGCTATCTGGACTGACGCCGTCTGCGGGCCGGTGGGGGCTGGTCGCGCAGTTCCCCGCGCCCCTTAGGTGCGTGCAGCTAACGCCCCTTCAGGGGCGCGGGGAACTGCGCGACCAGCCACAACGGACCCGCAGCCGCCCCACGACACCACGTGGCATCCCCGAACACGACTCAGTCCACCTCGGCCACCGCCTGAGCGAACTGCGCCTTGTACAACCGCGCATACGCCCCGTCGGCCGCCAACAGCTCGCCGTGCGCGCCCTGTTCCACGATCGCCCCGTTCTCCATGACGAGGATCGTGTCCGCGTCCCGGATGGTCGACAGCCGGTGCGCGATGACGAACGACGTACGCCCGTGCGCCAGTTTCGCCATCGCCTTCTGGATCAGCACCTCGGTCCGCGTGTCCACGGAACTCGTCGCCTCGTCCAGCACCAGGATCACCGGGTCGGACAGGAACGCCCGAGCGATGGTGATCAGCTGCTTCTCACCCGCGCTGACCCCCGACCCCTCGTCGTCGATCACCGTGTCGTACCCGTCGGGCAGCGTACGGATGAACCGGTCGGCGTGGGCGGCCCGCGCGGCTTCCTCGATCTCGCCCCGGGTCACCTTCCGCGAGGCCCCGTACGCGATGTTCTCCGCGATCGTGCCGCCGAACAGCCAGGTGTCCTGCAGCACCATCCCGATCCCGGCCCGCAGTTCGTCCCGGGACATCCGCGCGATGTCGACCCCGTCGAGGGTGATGCGCCCGGACGAGACGTCGTAGAACCGCATCAGCAGGTTCACCAGGGTCGTCTTGCCGGCACCCGTGGGCCCGACGATCGCGACCGTGTGCCCGGGCTCCACCGCCAGCGACAGGTCCTCGATCAGCGGCTTCTCCGGGTCGTACCGGAAGGACACCCCCTCCAGCGCCACCCGTCCCCGCAGCTCCTCCGGCCGCACCCCGGGTACGGGATCCGCCTCCTGCTCCTCCGCGTCCAGGAGCTCGAAGATCCGCTCGGCGGACGCGACACCCGACTGCACGAGGTTCGCCATCGACGCGACCTGCGTCAGCGGCATCGAGAACTGCCGCGAGTACTGGATGAAGGCCTGCACGTCACCGATCGACAGCGAGCCCGACGCGACCCGCAGACCGCCGACCACCGCAACCAGCACGTAGTTGATGTTCGACACGAACAGCATCAGCGGCTGCATGATCCCGCTGTTGAACTGCGCCTTGAACCCGGCCTCGTACAGCGCCTCGTTCTGCTCGGCGAACTGCTTGGCCGACTCCTCCTGCCGCCCGAACACCTTCACCAGGGTGTGCCCGGTGTACATCTCCTCGACGTGCGCGTTGAGCTTGCCGGTCGACCGCCACTGCTGCACGAAGTGCGGCTGCGACCGCTTGCCGACCCGTGTGGCGACCACGAACGACAGCGGCACGGTCACCAGCGCGACCAGCGCCAGCAGCCACGACACCCAGAACATCATCGCCAGCACACCGATGATGGTGAGCACGGAGTTGATGAGCTGGCCCATCGACTGCTGCAGCGTCTGCCCGATGTTGTCGATGTCGTTGGTCGCCCGGGACAGCACCTCACCGCGCTGGCGCTTGTCGAAGTACGACAGCGGCAGCCGCGACAGCTTCACCTGGACGTCCTCGCGCATCCGGTACATGGTGCGGTTCACGGCCCGGTTCACCAGCCGCGTCGCCACCGCCATCAGCAGACCGGCGACGACGAACACGGCGAGCGCGAACAGCAGCACACTGCCCACCGCGCCGAAGTCGATGCCCTCGCCCGGCGTGAAGTCGGTGCTGCGCAGCATGTCGGCGATCTGGCCGTCGCCGCGCTCCCGCATCGCCGCGAGGACCTGCTCCTTGGTCATCCCGGGCTCGAACTGCCGCCCGACGATGCCCGCGAAGACCAGGTCGGTGGCCTCGCCGAGGATCTTCGGCCCGGCGACCGACAGGCCCACGCTCACGACCACGCAGAACAGCAGCGCGTAGATGGTGAGCCGCTCGGGCTTGAACTGGGCGACCAGCCGCCTGCCCGACACCTTGAAGTCCAGCGAGTGCTGATCGGGGCCGCCGCCGGCCATCATCCGCCCCATCGGCCCGGCCATCAGGCAGCCTCCGCTTCCGTCAGCTGGGAGAG
Organism: Streptomyces sp. T12; assembly: GCF_028736035.1. Classification (NCBI taxonomy): domain Bacteria; kingdom Bacillati; phylum Actinomycetota; class Actinomycetes; order Kitasatosporales; family Streptomycetaceae; genus Streptomyces; species Streptomyces sp. T12. Next base: position 3,202,508 of record NZ_CP117866.1, on the reverse strand, counting down.
CACGATCTCCCGGTACGTCTCGTTGTCCGCCATCAGCTCGTGGTGCCGGCCCGTGCCGACGACCCGCCCCTCGTCGAGCACGACGATCCGGTCCGCGTCCCGGATGGTCGCCACGCGCTGGGCGACGATGACGACGGTGGCATCGGAGGTCTCGCGGGCGAGGGCCGCACGCAGCGCCGCGTCCGTCGCGTAGTCGAGGGCGGAGAAGGAGTCGTCGAAGAGGTAGATCTCCGGACGCTGGACGAGGGTTCGCGCGATCGCCAGCCGCTGCCGCTGACCACCGGACACATTCGTGCCGCCCTGTGCGATGGGCGCGTCGAGCCCGCCCTCCAGCCGCTCCACGAACTCCCTGGCCTGCGCCACCTGCAGCGCGTGCCACAGCTCCTCGTCCGTGGCGTCCGGATTGCCGTAGCGGAGGTTGGTCGCCACCGTCCCGGCGAACAGGTACGGCCGCTGCGGTACGAGGCTCACGGTCTTCGCCAGCAGCTGCGGATCGACGCTCGCCACGTCCTCCCCGTCCACCAGCACCCGCCCGTCGGTCGCGTCGAACAGCCGCGGGACGAGCCCCAGCAGGGTCGACTTCCCGCTGCCGGTCGACCCGATCACGGCCGTCGTCTCACCCGGCAGCGCGACCAGGTCGATCGCCTTCAGCACCGGCTCCTCGGCACCCGGGTAGCGGAACCCGGCGCCCCGGATCTCCAGATGACCGTGCCGGCGCAGCTCCCGCACGGGGGAGGCCGGCGGCACCACGCTCGACGACGTGTCCAGGACCTCCTGGATGCGCTCGGCGCACACCTCCGCGCGCGGCACCATCATGAACATGAAGGTGGCCATCATCACGGACATCACGATCTGCATGAGATAGGCGAGGAACGCGGTCAGATCACCGATCTGCATCCCGCCGCTGTCGATGCGATGCGCCCCGAACCAGACCACCGCGATCGACGACAGGTTGATCACCGTCATGACGATCGGGAACATCAGCGCGAGCAGCTTGCCGGTGCCCATCGCCATCTCGGTGAGCTCGGCGTTGGACTTCCTGAAGCGCTGCTGCTCGTACTCGTCGCGCACGAAGGCACGGATCACCCGGTTGCCGGTGATCTGCTCGCGCAGCACCCGGTTCACCGTGTCGAGGCGCTCCTGCATGGTCCGGAACAGCGGCCGCAGCCGCCGCACGATCAAGGTCACACTGATGCCGAGCACGGGCACCACGGCGACCAGCACCGCGGACAGCGGCACATCCAGGCCGAGCGCCAGCACGATGCCGCCCACGCACATGATCGGCGCCGACACCATCAGCGTGAACGTCATCAGCGCCAGCATCTGCACCTGCTGGACGTCATTGGTCGTACGGGTGATCAGCGAGGGCGCGCCGAAGTGGCCGACCTCACGCGCCGAGAACGACTGCACCCGGTCGAAGACGGCCGCCCGCACGTCCCGCCCGAGCGCGGCCGCGGTCCGGGCGCCGTAGTACACGGCACCGATGTTGCACACGACCTGCGCCAGCGAGATGCCGATCATCAGGGCGCCGTAGGACAGGATGTAGCCGGTGTCGCCGTTGACGACGCCCGTGTCGATGATGTCCGCGTTCAGCGTCGGCAGGTAGAGGGTGGCGCAGGTCTGCAGGAACTGCAGCAGCACCAGCCAGGCGATGGGTTTTCGGTAGGGCCTGAGGTAGGTGCGCAGAAGTCGTATGAGCACGCTGCTTCTCTCGGAGTCGACGACGGGGCGATTGGTTGCCCTTGGCCCCTATCGTCGAACACTCCGGTGGTGTTACCTCAACTGATTAAGCCGTCAGCGCGGCTCCGTTCGGCCTTCCGGGTGCGAGTCCTACCGGTCTCTTACCTTCCGCTACGCCGTCCCTACGACCGGAACGCCCCGGGATGGGTCTGCTCCCGCACCGACACGAACTGCTGCCGCACCGCCTGCCCCACCGCCAGCTCCTCGCCGGGCTCCAGGACCTGCGCCGCCGCGCCCTGCCAGACCGGCGGGGTGCGCGGATCGAGCGAGCCCTGCGACACACCGAGCGCCCAGGCGGCCTGCCGGGCGGCGCCGATCGCCGCGTAGTCCGCGGGCTGCGGTACGACGACCTGCACCCCGAACAGCGCGGGCGCCGCCGCCTGCACGGCGGACAGTTCGGCGGCCGCCCCGAGGAGGAAGATCCGCCGCACCTCGACGCCCCGGCCGCGCAGCACGTCGAGCGCGTCCGCGAGCCCGCACAGCATGCCCTCGAACGCGGCCCGCGCCAGATGCTCCGGCTTCATCGACTCCCGCCGCAGCCCGGCCAGCGTGCCCGCGGTGTGCGGCAGACTCGGCGTCCGCTCACCTTCCAGATAGGGCAGCAGCACGAGTCCGTGCGCCCCCGGCGTCGACTTCATCGCCAGGTCGGACAGGCTCTCCAGATCGGGCGCGCCGAGGAGTTCGGCGGCGCCGCGCAGGGTGCGTACGGCGTTGAGGGTGGTGACGACCGGGAGGTGCATGCCGGTCGCGTCGGCCAGGGAGGTGATCATCCCGGAGCTGTCGACGAGGGCCTCGGGGTGGACGGCCATCACGGACCCGGAGGCGCCGAGCGACACGACGGCATCGCCCAGCCCGATGCCGAGCCCGAAGGCGGCGGCCATGGTCTCGCCGGTCCCCGCGGAGATGAGGAGCCCCTCGGGGGTCGTACCGGCCGCATCCGCCGGCCCGATCACCTCGGGCAGCATCGCCTGGTGGCCGAGCGCCAGCTCGACGAGATCGGAACGGTAGGTGCCGGTGGCCGCCGACCAGTAGCCGGTGCCGGAAGCCCCGCCCCGGTCCGTGGTTCTTCTCACGGGCCGCCCGAGAAGCTGCCACACCAGCCAGTCGTGCGCCTGCAGCAGGACGGCGGTGCGTACGGCGTGCTCGGGCTCGGTCTTGGCGAGCCAGCGCAACTTGGTCACCGGCTGCGCGGCCTGCGGCACACACCCCACCGCCTGCGCCCACGCCTCGCGTCCGCCCAGCGCGTCGATCAGATCGGCCGCCGCGACCTGCGCCCGCTTGTCGCCGCCGACCATCGCGGGGCGCACGGTGTTGCCCTGGGCGTCGAGCGGGACCACCGCGTTCTGCTGCGCCGACACGCCGATGGCCTGCACACCTTCGAGGAGCCCGCCGCCGGCCGCCTCCCCGAGGGACAGCAGCCAGGCCTGCGGATCGACGTCGGAGGGGCGCGCGCCACCGCCGTCCGGCGACTCCACCGGATGCGGGGCGTACCCCTGCCTGAGCACGGCGCCCGTGTCCGTGTCGCAGACGACGATGCGAGTGAAATCGGGCGAACTGTCCAACCCGGCGACTATCCCCATGGCCCAAATTGTGCCGTAGCGCTGCGCTTGCTGGGGCCGTGGGCGCCGTGGGGGTGGGGGTCGTGTTTCGGGTGCGGGCTGTGTGTGGCTGGTCGCGCCCACGCGGCGGAGCCGCATGTCGGTACAGCCCCGCGCCCCTTTGGGGCGTTGCAGTCCCCTGCGCCCCAGACGTGCTGCTACGTGTTGCTGGTGCCCCAGTCGTCCTCGGCGCCGCCGTTGTGGGCGCTGCGTTCGCGCAGGCTGCGGACTCGTGCGGCCACTGTCTCGGGGACTCGGTCGCCCACCTTCTCGGTGACCGTGTGGTACGCCTTGCCCGCGAAGTGGCGGCCCTGCTGTGCCGCCGACTCCGCGGTGTTGCGGACGGCGGGGTTCTGCGCGACCTGGCGCGCGGACTTCTTCAGCTGCTCGTAGCGCTCGCGTCCGGCGCGCGTGCCGAGCACGTAACCGACGGCGACTCCGATGACGAACGTGAGCCGGTAGCGCATGGCGGCCACCCTTCCCTTTTGCGTAGGTCCCTGGTGCGGCGTCGGCGCGGAGGGGAACCGATTGGCGGAGCACCCCCCTGCTTGCGCTAATGTATGTGTCGCAGCGAGCGCACGCCCCCTGGCGAATACCCAGGTAGGTACGTTCGATGCAACGAGGCATTCCTCCGTAGCTCAATTGGCAGAGCAGCCGGCTGTTAACCGGCAGGTTACTGGTTCGAGTCCAGTCGGGGGAGCTCGGTCCTCCGTAGCTCAATTGGCAGAGCAGCCGGCTGTTAACCGGCAGGTTACTGGTTCGAGTCCAGTCGGGGGAGCATGCTGAACGAGGACCCCGTCGGGGTCCTTTTTCATGTCCGCCCTCGATTCCCGGGAACCGTGCAGGTCGCGGGGGAGTCCTTCAGGGCATGCGAAGTCGACCATACGAAGCAGGAGATCGTATGAGCGGCTATGCTGCGGCAGACGGCGCGCACACATGTACGCGACACGCCGCTATGGGGCGGTAGCTCAGCCGGTTAGAGCAGCGGACTCATAATCCGTCGGCCGTGGGTTCGAGTCCCACCCGCCCCACCAGTGGTTACCCATGCAGAAACGTTCTGACCTTCGGAAACGAGGTTGGAAGGGGGGTTCGCATGTGGCGGCTGCCCGGAATCGGTGTGGCGAAAGCGTGACTTCGTGTGTTCCCCAGACCCCTGGACCTTTGTGACCTGGGCTTTTGGGGTGGGATCGGTGGTGGACGGTCCCACGGCTGGTGAGTGATTCACCGGGCAGCCGTCGTTCAGGTAGGGGCTGCCTGCAACTCAAAGTAGGTTTAGGCGCCCTGCCCCACGGCCACGGCCTGGCTGGGACCATCCCCGCAGGCGCGGGGAGCAGGAGTGCTGCGCCATTGCATGTGAACGGTCACTGGAACCATCCCCGCGGGTGCGAGGAGCACGCGAGCAGGCCCACGCCGAGGGCATACGGCTGGGGACCGTCCCCGCGTGTGCGGGGAGCGCAACGTCGGTCAAGTCCCGCATCTCACCGGCGAGGGACCATCCCCGCGGGTGCAAGGAGCACGGAACACTCGACGCATTCATCTGCCGCCAGCTGGGACCCCCGCGGGCCCGGGGAGCACATGCCGACGTTCTCACGGGCGAGGCGCAGCAGGGGACCATCCCCGCGGGTGCGGGGAGCACACGGACAACGAGGCCGCGAAGATCAACGTGCAGGGACCATCCCCGCGGGTGCGGGGAGCACCTCCCGAGCGTCGCGGCGTAGACGTTGGCCTTGGAATCATCCCCGCGGGTGCGGGGAGTGGCGTTGTTCACGAGTAGGGGTTCTGGCTCAGCTTCTGTGAGGCCGTCATTCTGAGTGATGGCTGAGCCTCTCGTGGCGGCGCGCGAAGTCGCCTGAAATTGAGCCGTGGTCAAGGTGGTTGGGCCGGCAGTTCGGGGCCGTGGAAGAGGTCGTGCTCCGGTTGAAGGAGCTGTTGTTCCCGTCGATCGCGGGCGTTGCGGTGCTGTCGGTGACCGTGAACATCGCGATGGTGCGCGTCGATGCGTACTGCACCATGGATGGCGCGACGTGTCCGGTGTGCGGAGTCTGGTCGAACCGGGTCCATGGTTCCTACCTGCGGTTTCCCGCTGATTTGCCGAGCGCCGGGCGAAGCGTTGTTCTCCAGCTGAGGGTCCGTCGGTTCATCTGCCAGAACGCCTCGTGCGTGCGACGCACCTTCGTCGAGCAGATACCGGGTCTGACCCGCCGGCACGGTCAGCGGACCGAGTGTCAGCGTTCGGCCCTGGCCGCAGTGGGGCTTGCCCTGGCGGGCCGGGCTGGTGCCCGCTTGGCCTCCGTCCTTGGGATGTCCATCAGCCGGAGCACCGCCCTTCGCCTGATCGACGCGCTTCCCGAGCCGGAAGTGCCCGCGCCGCGGGTGGTCGGCGTCGACGAGTACGCCACCCGCAAGGGCCGCCACTACGGCACGGTCCTCGTCGACATCGAGACGCGGCGCCCCGTCGACCTGCTGCCCGATCGGGAGGCACCGACTCTGGCCGCATGGCTGGCGCAGCGGCCCGGTGCCGAGGTCGTCTGCCGCGACCGAGCCCCGTTCTTCGCCGAAGGCGCTGCTGCCAGGGCACCGCAGGCCGTCCAGGTCGCGGACAGGTAGCGCCTCTGGCACAACCTGAGCGAGGCCGCCGAGCGAACCGACGCACAACACCGCCGCTGCCTGTGCGTCCTGGTCCCCGAGGCACCTGAGCCCGAGCCTGAACAGGCCCGGGCGGAAGACGCATCCGGCTCGCCCTGGCCGACCGGGCACCGGTTCGCCGACCGCACCCGAAGCACACACGCCGCCGTCCACACGCTGCTGAAAGCGGGCCACAGCCGCCGCGCGGTCCAGCGGCAGCTCCACATGACCAGCCGCACCGTCAAGCGGTACGCCGAGGCTGCCAAGCCCGAAGACCTCTTTACCGGTCAGTGGCAGACCCGGTCGTCCGTCCTGGACGAGTACAAGACCTACCTCGACGACCGCTGGAGCGAGGGGTGCACCAACGCCTGGAAACTCTGGGAGGAAATCGTCCCGCTCGGCTACAAGTGCAGCTACCAGCGCGTTCGCGCCGACCTGCACCAGAAGCGCCCCTCACCGCGGCCCATGACCGCACGGCCGCCCTCGCCCCGGGCCGTCGCCGGATGGATCCTCTGTCGCCCGGAAACCTCGCCGAGACCGACCAGCTCCGCCTCAAGACCATCCGGGCCCACTGCCCCGAACTGGACTCCCTCACCCGCCATGTCCGCTCCTTCGCGACCATGCTCACCGAGCGCCAGGGTGAGCGCCTGCCGGACTGGCTCGACGCCGTCCGACCGGACGACCTGCCCAGCCTCCACACCCTCGCCGCAGGCATCGACCGCGACCGTGACGCCGTCATCGCGGGCCTCACCCTGCCCTGGAACTCGGGCCCCGTCGAAGGCCAGGTCAACCGGATCAAGATCCTCAAGCGCCAGATGTTCGGCCGCGCGGGCTTCGCCCTCCTGCGAAAACGAGTCCTGCTCGCGCCATGACGCGGGCTGTCTACTCAGAGGCCGAGCAGCACAGGTCCGGCTGGAACACCAGAGGTGATCAACGTCGTCAAAGGAGTCGCAAGGTCGCGGGGGGAAAACAAGTCCGGACCGTCATAACTGGCGACTTCCTGCGGGTGCCACCACTCCAGCCCGCTGATGTTCTCCGCGGCGAGCTCGTCATCGGACAGCGTCCCGCGCGGGTTGAACCCCGCAGTGCGCACGAGGAAGTAGTCATTGACGACGCCGTCGTAGCCAGCTGCGTGCCCAGGCGCCACCACTTCCTGGTGCCACACGTGCGGGGGATCGGTCCTGACAGCGAGGCCCACCTCTTCCCGCAGTTCGCGACGCAATGCGGCAAGTGGCGTCTCGTCCTGTTCGATCCCTCCGCCCGGAGTTGCCCACACCACCGTTCCCGCCGGCTCTGGAATCGTGAACCGACAGAGAAGGATGCGGTCGTCCTCGTCGAGGATGATCGCGCGTACCGAGTGACGCAGGTTCACAGATGGCATCCGGACACGCTAACCGCCTGGGCAACCGTGATGTGATTGAACAGGTGGGCCGAGCCCAGTAGCTCTCTGCCACTGGCCACAGAAGCTGAGCCAGAGCCCAAGCTTGTGAAGACAGCCAGGGGAGCACGCGCGTTCGATGGTGTGGGTGGTCTGGGAGTGGGGACCATCCCCGCGGGTGCGGGGAGCACGGCCTGCCCGCGACCGCGGCCCACCGGTGGGCCTTGCGCGAAACTGTGTACGGAACTCCTCGCGGCCTGCCGCTGCTGGGGGTCCCGTATGTGCCGCCCGTCCTTCGCGAAGTAGAAACGGATCTGCGAGTGACCTGAGGGGGGGATCGTTCACCTGATGTGAGTGTCCAGGCCCTACTTAGCGAGGCATTCCCCGAGCCGCGCCAGCGCGATGCCGACGCGGCTGCGAGGCAACGGCGTCCCCTGGCCGGCGTTCACCTGGCTGACGGCGTCGATGCCGCCGACTTGTGCATGAACTCCCGGCGGTTCATGGGACTGACGGGCATAAGGGCTCCTGAGCAGGGACACCCACTGCAGAACACCCGGCCGATACCTGGCCGGGTGCTTCTCACTCACACCTGCACGGACGCAACCCGCGGATTACGACGGGTCGATGTCATGGAAGAACCAGGTAAGGATGTCGTTGCCGGCCGGCTGCTGGACGTGCAGCACGACATTGACGAAGGTCGCCGAGACGACCTGCACCCGCCAGTTGCCGTTGGGACACACCTGACTCGCCGGAGGGTTCGGGGGCGTGTTGAGCGACACGCTGAACGTGATCTGCCCCGCACGGGGGTTGATGTTCTGGGTCGCGCCCGTCACAGGGCCGAAGAAGGCCGGGTGACCCGGGGCAGTGTTCCCGCCCCTGTTGACGCAGATGTACTGGACGCGGACCTGATCGGCCGTCACAAAGGCCGCGGCAGGACCCGTTCCCAGGCCGGCCGCCTTGCCGCTGCACGTGATGGACGCACCACTTTGCGTGATCGCCTTGGGGGTGCACGTCGGGGACCCGATGAAATGCGGGCTGTCCGCGAGGGCGGGCGAGACGCCGAGGGCGAGCGTGAGGAACGTCATGGTCAGGAGCTTGAGGACACGACGCACGAAGGTTCTCCTCTTCGACTGGGGGGTGCGATGCGAAGTGAGTCCTACCGCGCATGGGACGTAAAATCTCGATAAGTCACTCAAACGCTTATATGCATACTCCCCGCCGGAGGGCTTCCGGCGGGGAACAGGTATTCGCGGCCTGCAGGAACGAGTTGATCTCGATCGTCTCGTCCCGGCCCGGCCCCACGCCGATCGCGGAGATCGGCGCGCCGGACATCTCCTCCAGCGCCTTGACGTATGCCTGGGCGTTCTTCGGCAGGTCGGAGAAGGACTTGGCCTTGCTGATGTCCTCGCTCCAGCCCGGCAGCATCTCGTAGACCGGCTTCGCGTGGTGGAAGTCGGTCTGGGAGTACGGGAGCTCCTCGACGCGCTTGCCGTCGATCTCGTACGCCACGCAGACCGGGATCTGCTCCCAGCCGGTCAGGACGTCCAGCTTGGTGAGGAAGAAGTCGGTCAGGCCGTTCACACGGGTCGCGTACCGGGCGATCACCGCGTCGAACCAGCCGCAGCGGCGGTCACGGCCGGTCGTCACGCCCCGCTCGCCACCGATGCGGCGCAGCGCAGCGCCGTCCTCGTCGAAGAGCTCGGTCGGGAACGGGCCGGCGCCGACGCGGGTCGTGTACGCCTTGAGGATGCCGATCACGCGGCTGATCTTCGTCGGGCCCACGCCCGCACCCGTGCAGGCGCCGCCCGCGGTCGGGTTCGAGGAGGTGACGAAGGGGTACGTGCCGTGGTCGATGTCGAGGAGGGTGCCCTGGCCGCCCTCGAAGAGGACCACCTTGTCGTCCTCCAGCGCCTGGTTGAGGATCAGGACCGGCCGCTACCGGATCTCAGACATGAGGCCCAATGCGTGGAAGAACTCCCTCCTCGGCGCCGAGCCCGGACCGTGGCACGCGCGCCTGGGGACGATGTGGAAGCGAGTGGTCGCAGAGTGCGGGGCGGCTGACAAACTCGCAGCCGATCACAACATCGTGTGGAACGAGTTGCCGCACGAGACGAAGATCTGTCTCGCCGTCGGCACGCACAACGGAGAAGTCCTCGACATCGCTGCGGCCGCGCTGCGCACTCGGATCAAGGACTGGCAGCGAGAGGGCCGCTACGCACGCATCCGCCGCAGCATGCCCGAGGACTTGGTCGGCCTGGTCCCGGCCGACGTCGGCGCGCTGCGCTCCGGCCTACTCACCCCCAAGGACTTCCGCACCAGCGACTACAGCGGCAAACAGGTGCGGATCGAACGGCTGGTGCGCGCATTGACCGGGACCGCCGCCTACCTCTCCGCCGCCCACATGATCCCTGCCAGCCTCGCCCTGGACGTGGTCACCGCCTCGCCCTTGGACGCCGAGACGCTCACCGCGCTGCGATTGCCCGCGCCGTGGTCGCTCGTTGTCCACGAGCCCGTCACCCTGGCAGCCGCGGAAGCCGACGACACCGAGCTCGCCCAACTCATCGAGGCCGGCCAGTGTGCCGGACACGAGCCAGCGATCCTCGGTGGTCTGCTCGCCGCCAGCGACGACGGCTCCCTCGACACCACGGCCGGCTTCCTCCTGCTCACCGCCCTGGACGGCTCCGGCCGCCGCTTGTGGATGTTGCAGCACGCCGCCTACGGCGACCACGCTGGCGGCTGTGTTCTGTACGGCTACGCGGCTCAACTCGCCTTCGCCCGCTGGCTGCAGCCGCCCACACTTCCCGACCCTGGTCCCGGCAGCCGACCCGGCTCACGCAGTGCCCTCGCCCGTGCGGTCCGCAGCGAGGCTGGCCAGGGCGGCGGCTGGCACCACGTTCGCGTCCTCGACTTCACCCCGCCACCAGATGAGCCCCCACCCGAGCGTGCCGAGCCCACCGACACGGGCACACCGCTCACCACCGGCACCTGGCGGCGAGCTCACTGGAAGCCGGGCGTGTGCATCGGGGTCCGCGATGCGGCTGACCGGCTCGTCGGGCCCGTGTACAAGAACGGCGCGATCGAGGGTGTCACCTTCACCCGCCAGCCCCGCTTCTTCCCCCGCACCCGCATGCGTCCTGACCTCCCCCTCGCCCCCATTACCACCGTGTACCGGCCGCTGCACACTGGCTCACCCACCACCGCCTGAACCGGTGTCGGCCATCCCGAACACACAACGGCCTCGCGCCGCCAAGCGATGACTTCTCCAGACCTGTGCCACTGCGGGGATACACGTTCCCAGGTTGCGCCCACCGCGTTCTCGAGGGCGCTCCGCAACACGTGCTGACCTGCGGCGCCATACTTCCGCGCAAGCCCCCCACCGGTCGCTGGGACCATCCCCGCGGGTGCGGGGAGCACACCGACCCCATCGCCCACGGCGTCAGCCCCCGGGGACCATCCCGAGATCGGAATCCCCCTCGCCTTCGACATCGCTGCGGAAGACGAACAGGACGTCGGCGCCCGCACCCGCCGCGCCCTGCGCGACCGCATCAACGCAACATCCTTGCTGGACCGCTGCGTCGACGACATCAAAGACCTCGTCATGCCCGGCGCCACGGGCCCGGGCGACCACCCGGCAGACGAACGGGACCGCGTCACGCTCCACAGCGACCGAGGCCAACACGTCGCCTCCGGACACAACTACGCGGACGGAGACGACGAGGAAGCGGTGCTCTGGTGACCGTAATCGTCCTCACCAACTGCCCGCCCGGACTACGCGGGTTCCTCACCCGCTGGCTCCTCGAAATCTCCGCGGGCGTCTTCATCGGCAACCCCTCAGCCCGCATCCGAGACGCCCTCTGGAACGAAGTCCAGCAATACGCGGGACAGGGCCGCGCCCTCCTCGCCCACACCACGAACAATGAACAGGGCTTCACCTTTCGCACGCACGACCACAGCTGGCACCCGGTCGACCACGAGGGACTGACCCTCATCCGCCGCCCGAACGCCAACACCCAGCCCACCAACACCGCTCCCAAAACCGGCTGGAGCACGCCGCCAAACGCCGCCGCTTCAGGGGCTGAGGTCCGAGATGGCGGATCTGTGTGAAATGCCGGAACCTGTACAAGTGCCAGAGGATCTGGCCTGCCACCCTTAAAGCAGCAGGTCGCGAAGTGTGCTCCCCGCACCCGCGGGGATGGTCCCGCCCCCCCCGAACGCCGGGGGCATCTCCGGGTCCCTGCTCCCTGCGCGCCTGCGGGGGATGGTCCCGCCGCCGTACGGCTGTCCGCCCAGGTCGCCCGGTGCTCCCCGTGTCCGCAGGGATGATCCCCGGGGGCGAAGCGGGACCATCCCTCGTTTTGATACTCGATGGTCTTCAAGTCACAGCTGCACGATGCCCGCCGGGCCCTGGCCGGTCTGATGGCCGACGACTACGGAACTAAGGAGGCATGAGTGGACGGCAACGAAAGTGACGAGCTCGCTCGTCGCCTCCAGGAAGCCGGACGGGACATCTCCTGATTCCCCGTCTGGAGCAAGTCAAGGTACGGGCGGGCCGTTCCTCCCAGCGTTCGGCTGCCTCATCCGGGCGGCCCGGCGTGGACGAGCCGGGCGCCGTAAGGGCGTTCGGGCGCAGGCCGCTGCAGACGGTAGATGCCAAGGGTTACGGCGGAGTCGACGCGGAAACGCAGCGGCAGTTCCAGGAAGTGATTGTGGCGTTGCTGGATTCGGCGGCCGCCACGGCCGGACTGGACCGCGAGGCATGGGTGACGCAGGAGGGTGGTGACTCGCTGTTCGCTGTTCTGCCCGCGGACGCCTCCGAGCCCGCCTTGGTCGACGACTTCATGCGCGCCCTGGACGCCGGCCTGCGCGCCTTCAACGTCGGCCAGGGCCAGCGGCCTTGGCTCCGTCTGCGCGCGGCCGTCCACTCGGCTCGGCCGCGCTGGGCGCCAACGGCTTCGTCGAGCGGGCCCCGGTCGAGACCAGCCGCATCCTCGACTGCGTACCCCTGCGCACCGCCCTGGCCCGGGCGCCGTACGCCTGTCTGGCCGTCGCGGTGTCGGCGACCGTCTTCCACAAGGTCGTACAGGAGGCATACACCGGCATCCCGGCGGAGGAATTTCCGGCGCGTGAGCGTCGAGGAGAAGGAACGCCGGGGGGAGGCCTGGGTCTGGGACCAGGGCGCGGACACACGGCAGCTGGACCTGGAGCCGGATCCGGAGGAGACCGCGCCGGGCCACACACCGGGGACCGGGCCCTCCGCTGGCAACCTGCGCAGTGGGGACGAGAGTGCGATCGTCGTGGGGCACGGGGGTAGTGCGAGTGTCACGAACGGGACCGATGGTGTGCCCTTCCTAGGTCCCCGAAACTCGGGTGACCGGCCATGACCGAGAACCTCTCCGGGAGGTCCGGGCGGACGGCGTGGCGCAGGGACCGGGCCCGAGCGTCAACTACCTGCGCAGCGGCGAGGGCAACGCGATCGTCATGCGGGACGGCGGCAGCGGTGGCCCGTAGCGACCTCACCAGTTACGGAACGTAATCGCGGCGGCGGGGTGTATTTGTGCGCCATAGGCCGCGACGCCTCGTCGCAGAGCAAGGGCGTTCCAGTAGCCCTGGGACAGTCGCGAGGGTCACCGCGTGCCTCCCGGTCCCGTAGGGGCGGCAAGGAAGCGGTGTGGCGAACGCCTAACGGTGCCCGATCGAGCAGGATCGAGGAGGATGCAGCCGAATGGAAACAGACGGATATATCCGTTCCTGCTGCAGCGTCGCAGGTGAGACGCATCACCAAAATAGGTTCGAGTCCCACCCGCCCCACCACTCGCTACGCGAGCAGAAACCTTCTGGCCTGCGAAAACGCCGTTTCGTGGGTGCGTGGCGTGCAGCGAGGGTTGCGCGGTGGTGCAGCGAACTCCGCTTCGTGTGCGTCCAGCATGATGCTCGCGCGGCTGTGACCTGCGGTTTCGTCCCTACGTGCCGTGGGAGCGTAGAAGCGCGGTCCCATGTGCCGTCCACCGACCGCCGCCGGTGCTGCTTGCCCTCGTCTTGGGCGATCCTGGACCACCAGGTCCGGCAAGGCATCGGTGTCCGCTCTTGCTGTCGGCCGTGTTCCTGTTGACGAGTTCGTCCTCGGTGCGGGCCCGCGTCAGGTCACCCAGCAGCCCGTCCCCTCCGCCAGCCTGGGAGCGCATGCGAACGGCACTCAGGATGCAATCCACCAGTTGGCTTCGGGTGCGAAGGACGTTGCCGTAGGAGCTGCCCGGAAGGCGCCGGGTCCAGGGGTTCAGTGGAAGGGGGTTGCTCGCTGCCTGTCAGAGTGTCCCGGTGAGTACCGAGGCGCGAGCGGCCAAGAGGTCCGGGTTCGGTCCGAAAACGGCACGGATCACCAGGTCAAGGACCAGTTCACGGATGAGCGCCCACATGAGGACGGGACGGCCGCGAGGCCTACGCCATGTGGTGTACGGGTCGCGACGAAGTTCTGCTCGGAGGCATGCCTCAGCCGACCGCCACGGGAGGAGTGGTCAGTATCCGAAGGGAATGTCGCCGTTGGTGGCGAGATGCTGGGTGGTGCTGTGGGCCTGTACCCAGTCGGTGATGTAGCGCAGGGACCTCTCCGCGGCAGAGTCGTCCTTCCCGCACCCCTCTGGAGCGGGAACACCGTCGGGATAGCAACGGGTTGAGTGCCCGTAGATCAAGCCGTCTGCGCCAGAGCCGCGGGAGCCGAGATAGGCATCTACCTGTGCGGCCCCTGTGTGGCCCACTGAACCGCTGATGGTCCACCCGAAGACGCCGGCGAGTTCGCCGCGCTCGCGTGCCTGAGCCCCGAGACGGAGCTGCCGGCCGATCGACGCGAAGTTCAGATTGGGGTCGAACAGGCCGTTGTCCATGACGCGCTGGCTGCGCGGGATGTTGGTGCCGAGTCTGGCGAAGGCCGTCCGCACGTCGTCATAGTTGCCGCTGATGGCAACGCCTTCCTTGGCTTTCAGCCCGTCGTTCACGGCCTTCCAGCCGACACCTCCCACGCTCGACGTGGAGAAGCCGTACAAGACGCGAACCCCTCGGTTCTCAAGTTTCCTGCGTGCCAGGTCCCTTAGACCCGCCACCGAACAGTGGGTCCGTTGCGGGGAACTGCCGCCGCAGAAGTCGGGGTTCTTGATGTCCAGCCACACGAAGTTGATGCGTGCGCCCCGGGCTCGCTCTGTCGTGACCTGGTCGAATACCTCTTCCAGCGTGTCGCCGCGGCTGGTGATGGTCCCGTCGTGATCGGCGTACCAGCCGCCGTCGGTCCACGCGGTTGCGTCCACTTCGAGAGCGTTCGCACCGTGCGCCAGCGCGTTGACCACCCCTTCTGAGGTGAGCACGCGGTGGGCGACGGCGTATACCGGCTGGCTTCCACTGTCGTACGACGGTGCGTCCGCGCTCGCACCTGGTGCCTGGAACACGCCCGATAGTGCGGCGGTGATCGCTGTGCATGCGCCGATCACGGCCGTCGCCTTCCTGGGCCGATGGCTGACCATGTCGCCAACTCCTATGAGAAATGGGTCGCGGAACAACTCAGGGGCTTCCCCGGATGTCAGGCGGCCAGGATGCGCATGATCACGTGCCGTGCGACAAGGGCATCTACGACGGGTCACCTTGAAGAGGTAAACCGTCGATCATGTTGTCGGCCTGCCCATGGGTTCTGCTGCCGAGTGTGCTGTGCAGCCCCAGTGGCGTGGCAATCGCGCAGTCGTTGGGCAGCGGGTGACGATGATCAGTAGATCGGTGCACCTGGCCGGACCAGATCTGGGGCTGACAAGACGACGCTGCGCATCATCTGCGGGCAACTCGCGCCCGACAGCGAAGCCACGTCCACACTCGGGCTGCGCCAGGTACTCGCACTGGACACCGGAACCGGAATCGCCGCTCATGCTTCGGCAGCATTGGTTCGATCAGAGCCCAGAGCTCGTCGCTGACCTTCTACGGCTTCCACGGTCATGCTGGTGGAACCCTCCCTGCCGATCATGTGATTTGCCGCCCGGGAGGGTGAGTGCACGGCCAAACCTCGTACGGGCGGAGACGGTGCCCGATACGAAGATCGCCGACTTGTCCGTGATCTTCGAGAGGAATCCCGCTCGTGTGTCTCCCTCGCGCCGTTGGCGATGCGGCCGCCGTTTTGATCACTCCGATTGCCGCTCGTGCCGCCCCCGGAAGTACGACCGATCTGTCTGTTTCGGTGCATGGCCTTGTGTGCGGCGCGGGGGGACTTCTGTGACCTTCAGTTCTGGGTGTGATGACCGTGATGCCAGCGGGCCGCGGGACGGTTGTGTGCCGAGTCGCAGCGGAGCGATGCCGGGCCGACCGGAGGTGGGCGTGGGTGCAGACGGGTGCGGATGGCTGTACTGGCTGGCCTGTCGCAGTGTCAGGAATCCCGGGTGCACAGTGTGGGCGGCGGTGCTCTGCGCTGCGGCTGTGGTGTGCGTGGCGGTGCTCGGTACCACGGCTTCCCTGTCGATGGGGGGATACAACTCCGTGGGAACGGAGTCCGCGCATGCTGATGGACTGTTGCGGAAGTTCATGGGCGCTGACCCGGGGCTGGTGCTACGGGTCAGGTCGAAGGACTCGGTCGACTCGGCACGGGCGCGTTCGGACGGGGTGGCGCTGGCACGGCGGGTTGCTGCTCAACCGGGAGTGGCCGCGGTGGAGGCGTACTGGACGTCGCGTTCGCCTGCCCTGCGGGCGAACGATGGGCGGTCGGCGCTCATCGGTGTCGCACTGGAGGGGGATGAGGCGGCGCAGGCGGGGGCCGCGTCGCGGATTGTGCCTCGGGTGACGGGTCGGCAGGGCGCGCTGCGGGTGTCGCCCGGCGGTCGGGTGTGGGTCGACATCAAGGCAGCCGAGCAGGGCGAACGGGACCTTGTGTGGGCCGAATTGGCGGCCGCCCCGGTGGTGTTCGTGTGCTTGGCCTTCGCTTTCGGGTCACTGCTGGCGGCACTGTTTCCACTGCTGGTGGGGGCGTTGGCGGTGGCGGGAGCATGGGCGTTCCTGCGCCTGCTGGGTGGTGTGATGGAAGTGTCGGCGCTCTCGCTGAACATCGCGACTGCCCTGGGCTTCGGGCTGGCAGTGGACTATGCCCTGCTGGTGGTGACTCGCTTCCGTGAGGAAGGCGCGCGAGGGCTGGCTGTGCCGGATGCCGCGGTCAAGGCGGCCCGGACCGCGGGTCGCAGCGTGCTCGTCTCGGCCGGCGTCGTGGCCCTGGCGTTCTCCGCGCTGTGGGTGTTCCCGTTCCCGTGGCTGCGGTCGACGGCCGTGGCGGGGATCGCGGTGGTGCTGCTGGCGGCGACGGCGAGCGTCGTCCTGCTGCCGGCGCTGCTGACGATGCTGGGGTCCCGGATCGGGCACCGCCGGGCGGCGTCGAGTCCGGCCTGGCGGCGGCTCGCCCGGTGGGTGACCCGGGCGCCGTGGCCGTGGGCGGCCTGTTGCGCGGTGCTGATGGCCGCGCTGGTGTGGCCGTTCGGCCAAACCCAGTGGGGGTTCGCTGACGAACGTGCGCTCCCCGCCGGTTCGCAGGCCCGGGAGTTCGCCGAACGCCTCCGCGCTGATTTCCCTGCCCAGCCCGACCGCGATCTCATCGTCGTACTGACCCCGGTGCCCGGCGACCGGGAGGTCGACCAGTACGCGCGGCGTATCAGTGCGCTGCCGGGCGTTGTTCAGGTCAGCGCCCCGAAGGGCCGCTACCACGACCGTCATCGCACCGCGGTCGTCAAAGCGGTTTCGGATAGGACGACGGCAGTGTGGTTGAAGGCATCCACGGGGCTGGATCCGCGGTCCGTGGCGGCCGCACGCCTGGTGGAGCGGGTGCGGGAGCTTCCTGCGCCCGGACCGCGCTGGGTGGGGGGTTCGCCCGCCCGTCATGTTGATTCGAAGGCGGCTCTCGCTGATGGGGTGCCGTGGGCCGTACTGCTGATGTCGGCCACGACACTCGCCGCGCTGCTGCTGTACACCAGGTCGGTGCTGATTCCGCTGAAGGCCGTCGCCATGGCCGCGCTGAGCCTGACGGCCAGCCTGGGGAGCATGGTCTACATCTTCCAGGAGGGCCATCTGCGGTGGCTGGTAGGCGACTTCACGGCCACGGGCTTCCTGGACATGACGATTCCGCCGCTGCTGTGTGCGATCGCGTTCGCGCTGTCGCTGGACTACGAGGTCTTTCTGCTTGCCCGGATCAAGGAGCACTACGACGCCTGTGGTGATCACCAGGAGGCGATCGTCGAGGGCATCGCCCGCACGGGCCGGCTCATCACCGTGGCCGCCGGGGTCTTCGCCATCAGCATGGCCGCACTGGCGAGTTCCGCCATCACGACACTGAAGATGATGGGCATGGGGCTCGGAGTGGCGGTCCTTGTCGATGCCACGCTCGTGCGCGGCATCCTGGTGCCGGCCTTCATGCAGCTGACCGGGCGGGCCAACTGGTGGGCCCCGGCATGCCTCAAACGACCTGCCACGCCCGAAGCGCGTGATCCGAACCGCGAACCGGACGCGGTTGCCGAGAACTCCGCAGAGGCGTCCGCGGCTCACTGACCACCGCGACGGCGGTCGGCCGATGCCGCGGTGTCGGTGAACCGGCTGGTGAGGGCGAGGGCCAGCGCGGCGGTGGCCATTCCCGCGGGTGCCGCTGCCCAGGCGCCTGCGACATGAGAGGGGAAAACAGGTGCCGGGCGGGGTCGGAACTCGCCATCAGCTGCGCCTTGAGGGGCTGGACCTTCGGCGAGGAAGTAGGCCGGGGGCAGCACGAAGTACAGGTAGGAGGAGCTGTAGCTGAGGCTCAGCACCTCGGTGAGGGGCCTGGAGGCGAGGCCGCCGAGCAGGAGGTTGGGATGGGCGCCGAACAGTTGTTGTTCCCAGGCCGGCATGACGTCGTCGAGCAGGCGGCCATGCAGGGCCGGCGGTGCCCGGCGGCGGTGTGCCACGGCGCAGGCGAGGACGAAGCCGGCCACGGCCGCGCAGGCCCTCGTCAGCCCCGCGGCGTGCGGTACGGCCTCGCGGCCCCAGACCACCGCCGTGGCAGCGAAGACGAGGTACCCGCGGGTCACTTTCTGCACAGCCCTCAGAAGAGGTCGGGCCGCCACATGGGTGTGAGATCGGCGGGCGACCAGCGATGTGGCCCGAACGGGTGATAGCTGTGCGGGGAAAGAGGGCCCTCCGCGCAGCGTCCGGGCAGGGGCCGGTGCAAGGTACGGCCCTCGGTACCGGGGCGGTTTCCGCTGATCAGATGCGGTCAAGGGACCTCGTGCACCCTTGCGTTGAGTGTCGGATCTCCGGATAGGAGACACTCACAATTACAGCTTGTCATCACATGACTCCAATGGGCTACGGTTGCCGCGATCTTGGAGTCATGCTGTGACAGGGCAGGTAAGCGATGTCAGATGTGAGTGGAGCGGCCGCTACCTGGGCCGCCATCAACAGGGCCCGGGAAACCGGCAGTTATCCGTTCTACCGCCGGATCACCGGGCAGCCGGCTCCGGGAGAAGTCTTCGTCGAGGGCATGCGGGCGGTCAACGCGGCCTCCGGTGACTATCTGGGCCTGGCGGCGGATCCGCGGGTACGCGAGGCGGCAGCGGGCGCAGCGCGCGAGCTGGGCGCCTCCTGCTCCGGCTCACCCGTGGTGATCGGAACCTGGTCGGTGCACGCGCAACTTGCGGAGGAACTCGCCGACTTCCTGCACCGGCCGGCAGTGCTGCTGGCCACGACGGGATTCCAGGCCAATCTCACCTTGGCCTGTCTGTTCAGCGAGGACCGTGCGGTCATCTCCGACCGGCACATCCATGCCTCTCTCGTCGATGCGGTGCGGCTGGGAGCCGCCAAGAACCGCCGGTTCCGGCACAACACGCCCCGCCACCTGGCCCGGCTGCTGGAAGAAGCGTCGGGACAGGGCCTGTTGCCGGTGGTTCTGACCGAGGGAGCGTTCTCGCTGGGCGGGGAGCTGGCCGTACTGCCGGAGATCGCCGATCTTGCCGGACGTCATGCGGCCACGCTCATCGTCGACGGGGCGCACGACATCGGGATCCTGGGCCCATCGGGGCGCGGAGCCGGTGAGCACCTCGGCTGCGAGCAGGACATCGACGTACTGTCCGGGACCTTCTCCAAGGCGTTCGGTGCCGGTGGCGGATTCATCGCCGGAAGCACCGAACTCATCGAGCACTGCCGCGCGTTCGGGCAGGCCACCATCTATTCGGCGTCCATGCCGCCACCGACCGCCGCAGCGGCGCTCACCGCGCTGCGCATCATCCGGGACGAGCCCGAACGGCGCGCCGTACTGGCCCAACTGGCGGACCGTCTGCACGACGGACTGGCCGAGCTGGGGTACGCCCGTCCCACCTGGGCCAGCCCCATCGTCACACTCCCGGCTGGCGACGCCGACCAATGCCTGCACACATGGCGGGCGATGCTGGAGGCCGGTGTGTTCGCTGCGCCGTTCATGCCGCCGGCTGTGCCGCCGGGAACGTCCCTGCTGCGCCTGGCCGTCACCGCCGCCCACACCGAAGCGCATATCGACCGCATTCTGGAGGTCGTGGGCCAACTTTTGCCGGCCGGCGACACGACTGGCGTGGCAGCGGAACCGATCCCGTGTCCCGCCTGATGAGCGCGCCCCGGCCGCCGCAAGGCGCTGCCGACATCGTGATGGTCCGCAGCCGCGCCGACCTGGATGACTTCATCAGGCTGCCCTACCAGCTGTACCAGGCGCATCCGCACTGGGTTGCCCCGCTGGAAGTGGAGCGGCGTCAGTTCCTCAACCCGCGGCGTAACCCCTACCTGCGCCAGAGCGGCATCGGCTACTTCCTGGCCCGCCGCGGCCGGACGCCCGTGGGGCGGGTCGCGGCCATCATCGGCCCTGACGGGTCGGCCGGCCAGGGCCAGGTCGGCTTCTTCGAGTGCATCGACGATGCCGGCGCAGCATGCGCCCTGTGGGAACAGGCAGTGGACTGGCTGCGGCAGCGGGGAATGTGCACGGTGCTGGGCCCGATGAACCCCAATATGCATCACGAGTGCGGACTGCTCGTCGACGGCTTCGACGACGCCCCCCGCGTCGGTATGCCCTACAACCCTCCCTACTACGCGGACCTGTTCACAGCGGGCGGCTTCACCCCGGTCAAGGAACTGCTGTCTTGGCGGCTGTCGCCGACCAGCCACAGGGTCGCCCAGTTGGCTGCTCATGGTGACGCGCTGCGGCGCAAGCACGGTCTGACGGTGCGGCCGGCCAACTGGCATCGCTTCCGCAGCGAAGTTGCTCTTGTGCGGAAGCTGTATCACGACTGTTGGCAGGACAACTGGGGCTTCGCACCAGCCACCGACGCGGAGTTCACCTACCTGGCCAGGCAGATCCGGCGGCTCGCTCCCACCAGTGTCCGCATCGTCGAGCATGAGGGAACCCCCCTCGGCTTCAGCATCATGCTGCCCGACTTCAACCAGGCACTGGCCCCCGCTCAAGGCCACCTGACCCGCTATGGCTGGCCGATCGGGGCCTGGCGCGTGTGGCAGAGCCGGCGCTCCATCAACCGCGGCCGTCTGATGGCCATGGGCGCCTCCGAAGACAGCCGCGCCAGAGGAGCCTCTCTCGCCCTGGTCGCCGACGCCCTGGCCGGCGCCCGCATGCGCAGCTGGAGCGAGGTCGACGTGTCCTGGGTCCTGGAAGACAACAAGGCTGCCAACCGGCCGCTGGCCTTCGCGGGAGCCACAGTCCACAAACGCCACCGCCTGTACGCACGCTGTGTACGCCACAGCGAGCCATGCTCATGCCTCGCCGCCCATGCCCGACCCGCCCCGGAGAACACCCATGCCGCTCACGCATGACAACGTCGTCTCGATTCTCGCTGAAATCACGGGAATTGACGAGGACGAAATCACCCCGCAGACCACCCTGCTGGACGTAGAAATGGACTCCCTGCTCCTGGTCGAATTCGCCGTCGTCCTCGCTGAGCGCCACCAAGTCGACGTGGCAGACAACCTGAACCTCACGCCGGAGAGCACGATCGCCGACTTCGTAGCCGTAGTGGCCGAGCAGTCCTCGACCGCCGCTGCCGTCCCTTCGGTGGCGGTGCAGTGACCTGCGATATCGCCGTCACTGGAATCGGACTGGTCACCCCGGCGGGCACCGGCACCGACTCGACCTGGCAGGGCCTGTGTTCAGGACAGTCCTTCGCCACGGCCCACGATCCGCTGCTGACGGGGCTGCCTGTGGACCTCTCCTGCCCCGTTCTGGAATTCGACGCCTGCGATCACCTACCGCGGCGAACGGTGCGGCGCACCGACGCCTTCATCCACTTCGCGCTCGCCGCCGCTCAGGAGGCCGCTCAGGACGCCGGCCTCGCACCCGGATCCGCCGAACCCACCCGCATCGGTGTCGTCCTCGGCGTCGGCTCCAACAGCCTTATTGGATACGGAAGGGTCTTCGAGCTCCTTCAGGCCGGTGAACACCACCTGGTGTCCCCACTGGCTCTGCCACGCAGCGTGCCCAGCATGGCAGCCGGAGAAGTAGCAGCCCACCTCGACTACCGGGGTCCCAACTTCACTGTCGCCAGCGCCTGTGCCTCAGGCGCTCACGCCATCGGCATCGCCCGCGACCTCATCCGCTCCGGGACCTGCGACATCGTGCTGGCCGGCGGTGCGGAATCCGGCCGCTCCCCCCTCGGCGCCATCAGCTTCGCCCGCCTGGGTGCCCTGTCCACCCGCCGGCACGATCCGTCCGGGGCCTCCCGCCCCTTCGATCGCGACCGCGACGGCTTCGTCCTGGGTGAAGGCGCGGCCGTCCTGGTCCTCGAACGCGGTGACCACGCCCGCGCCCGCGGTGCAACCCTCCACGGCGTCGTCGCCGGATACGGCGCCTCTGCCGACGCCCACCACCCTGTCAACCCTCACCCCGAGGGGCGCGGCCTGCGGCAGGCCGTCAAGTCAGCCCTGACCGATGCGGACATGACACCTGCCGACATCGATCATGTCAGTGCCCATGCAACCTCCACCCCAGCCGGAGACGTCGCCGAAGCCCACGCGCTGAACCGCATCTTCTCCGCCGCACCCCCGCCCGTCACAGCCCTGAAAGGATCGCTCGGACACGCCCTGGGGGCAGCAGCCGCCATCCAGGCCGCCGGCGCCCTGCTGACCCTCAGGCATCAGGCCATCCCACCCACAGCCAACCTCGACAACCAGGACGACGCCATCGACCTCGACATCGTCCGCAAGGCCGCCAGACCGGCGCGCCTGCACACCGTGCTGACCACAGCGAGCGGCTTCGGCGGAGCCAACGCCGCACTCATCCTTCGGGCCACCTGATCGCGGCGCGGGACTCACAAGGAGGAGAATGCAGCTGGCCATGGCCAAACTGGGCAACGGGGCTAAGTCCTTGGTGTCTCTGCTGGACGCCAAAGAAGCTCTCACGGTGCCGGTCGTGGTCTTCCTGGGCGGGCTTGCCGCAGCGAATCCTTCTACGGTTGAGCATCCGGACTCCCGGCGCGCGCTCATTGGATCCGCCGCGCTGATCGCGGTGTGGTGCGGGGCCGCCGCAGGTTGTCCGTCGTGGTTCGGCACAAGTTCGCGACTGGCCCGACTCGGGCGCGATCTGCTCGTCCTGGCGCTGTGCATGGTCGTATATCCGAGTACGCGCTGGGCTGTGCCACTGATACATGACAGTCACTACGACGGCGCTCTGGCGGCTGCAGACCGATGGATGTTCGGTGGCAGGGATCCTCTGCCCCTGCTCGATCCGCTGGTTCACCCGTTGTCGACCGCGGCCCTGGGGCTCGCCTATTCGTGCGCGTGGGTGCCGGGGGTCGCTCTCGGCTTCCTCTTGTACGCACGGGGCCGCGACCGTGAACTGTCCGATCTGCTGCTCGGGCTTGTCCTCGTGCAATACGCCGGATATATCGGCTACTTCCTGGTACCTGCGGTGGGTCCCTGGTATGGGCTGGCCGATCGGTTCAGCGTCTCGCTCGGCGACAGTTGGTGGATTGCGAGTTATCGCTCGCACTCCACAGGTTCCGACGCATTCCCAAGTCTGCACATTGCGACCACTGTGCTGGTCGGCTGTTTCGCCTGGCGCGACTGTCGTCGGCTGTGGTTGCTGATGTGCCCGCTCATCGGTGCCATCGGTCTTTCCACCATGTATCTGCGCTGGCACTACGTGACCGACGTAATCGCCGGCCTGGTCCTGGCTGCAGCGGGACGCCTGCTGGCGCCTCGCCTGAACGACGCGTGGGCACAGGTCCGGTCGGGTTGGAGCTCCCCGTCCCACCGGCCTGTGGCAGCCGGCGCCTCAACGCATACCGATTCCTGCTGCACGCAGGAGAGCGCCAACCAGGAGAAACCATGCGCGTCTTGATCGTCACCTCCGGAACAACAGGGGACGTAGCCCCGTTCACTGGTGTGGGATGCCAATTACGTGAAGCGGGTCACCAGGTGACCGTCGCGACGCATGAGGACTACCGAGCCCTGATCAGCGAATGTGGTCTGGGCTTTCGGCCGTTGCCGGGAGATCCGCAGGCTCTCATCCCCACTCATGGAGCCGGCCTGCCCAGGCGTTCGGACGGGCTGCGTGGATCAGTCGCTGCTGCTCGCGCCTATGTTCCGGCCCTGACACAGATGGCCGACGCAACCCTGGAGGCGGCCCGGGAAGGCACCGACGTCATGGTGCTGTCCAGTCCAACGGCCGTCCTGGGCCTGGCGGTGGCAGACGGGCTTCGTATTCCTGCGCTCCTGGCACTGTTGCAGCCGCACACGCCGACCCGGTCCTTCGCCCCGGTGGGCCTGGGGCGCCACTCACTGGGACGTACCGGAAACCTGCTGGCCGGCCGTGCGCAAGTCACCTTGATGCGCCTGGCCGCAGGACCAAACGTTCAGCGATTGCGCGCAGAGATGGGCCTGTCACCGCTCACCAGCGGCCAGCGCCGGCGGATGGGCGACAGCCGGCCAGTCGCGTACGGCTTCAGCCCCCTGGTGATCGCGCGCCCGCCGGAATGGCCATCGCACGTTGCCATCACCGGATACTGGTGGCCTGCCACACCTCGAACGTGGCAGCCGGATCGAACCCTGAAGGATTTCCTGTCGGCAGGACCGCCACCGGTGTTCATCGGGTTTGGCAGCATGATTCCAGGCCAACGGGAGCAGATGAGTCAGCTCGCTGTGGAGGCCCTGCGCAAGGCGGGCACCCGGGGAGTGGTGCAAAGCGGCTGGGCAGGCGTCGCAGCCCACAGCGATGATGTCCTCACGGTGGGCCAGGTCGCACACGAGTGGCTGTTCCCTCGCACCGCTGCGGTGGTTCATCACGCCGGAGCCGGCACCACGGCTGCGGGGTTGCGGGCAGGAGTGCCGGCCGTCCCGACACCGGTCTACGGAGACCAGTCGTTCTGGTCAGCGCGACTGCGTGCGCTGGGCGTCAGCCCCCGCGCGGTGCCCTTCTCGCGGCTGACCAGCGACACGCTCGCAGACGCCATCCGCGCAGCCGTCCACAACCCCGTCTACCGCAGACGCGCGCGTCTCATCGCCGGTGGAATCGCAGCTGAGGATGGCACCGGCGGGTTCGTCCGCTACCTGGACCAGTTCGTCCCCGGAACGACCACTGGTTCGATGTGGTAGATCATCCTCATGTCCCGCGGGGCTTTTGCACTGTGAGCACGCCGCGTCATGCGTTAAGGGCCAAGACCGAGATCACCACCGCGTACCCGACCGCTGGTCTCAGCCATGCAGCATCTCTTTGAAAGCCTCTCGCAGGCCGTCTTCGAGCCCGACCCTGGCGCGGAACCCGAAATCCCTGTTCGCGCGGTCCGCAGTGGCGGTCCATGGCCCGGCTGCCGCCTCGCGCGCCTTGTCCCGGTTGAACACCGGCACGCCACCCCGCAACCGTCCGAACGCCTCACTCACCACACCGGCCGCCCGCACCACAGCCGACGGCACGGGCAGCACCAGTGGCCTGCCGCAGCCCAGCAGCGCACCAGCCGTCCGCACCAGATCAGCAAGGGTGTACTCAACCCCGTCACACAGGTGATAGACGCCACTGTGGGACTCGCTCGGACCAGCGGTACGCCCCTGCAAGCCCGCGGCGATCAGCCCGTCGCACAGATCGTCCACGTGCAGCACCGAGTAGAGGCGAGTCGCCGGGCCGGGCCGCACCGCCACTCTTGTACGGGCCATCGCGGCGAGGTTCGGTACGAACGCCACATCGGACGGCCCGTACACGATCGGGGGGCGCACGATCACGGTCGGAACCTGCCCGGCGAACCGCCGTGCCGCCTGCTCCCCGGCCAGCTTGCTGGCTCCGTACCACGACACCGGACCGGCCCGGTCCTCCTCCCGCCGTGCCCGCCCCGGCACGGGCGCGGGACCAGCCGCAGCCAGCGACGAACACACGACCAGCCGCGGCGGCGCATCCGAGGAAGCCAACACACCCGCCAGCACGCCAGTCGCCACGGTGTTGGCCAGTCGAAACTCGGCCCGTGACGCGGCCCGTACCGCAGCCGCCAGATGAATCACCACATCCGCGCCCGAGACAGCCTCCACAACCCCCGAACCGGTGAGCAGATCCACTACGGCGACGTCGACCGGACAGCCGTCCAGTACTCCGCGATCGGACTGCGGCCGCACCAGCGCCGTCACCCGGCCACCGCTCTCAACAATCCGGCGACACAGCCGACGGCCCACGAACCCCGTTGCCCCCGTGACAACCACACGTAGCCCGCTCACATCCGGGCACACAAACGGCTGCTCTGCCTCACGAGGGGCATCGATGGAGTTCGTCACGCCCGCACGCTAAAGGGCGCGTCCCCCATTCAGCGCAACGAAAGCCGCTCAGGGACCAATCACCACCCAGACGAATGACCATTACCCCCGAGGCCCGGGCGTCCTCTCCGTCCGGGCAGAGGCGAGCCGGGCGGTCTGTACCTCGATCGGCTCCGCCTTCCCGAGCCCCGGTACGCCGTGGTCTGGACGGATGAAAACGATCTGCTCCATCAGAGGTGCCGCGAGCGGCTGTTGAACGCTGCGGGGATCCGCTCCTCGATCATCTTCGGGTCGGCGCTCGGCCGGCTCTGAGGCGAGGAGTGGCCTGATGTCGTACCGGAATGTTTCCCGGGGACGGTCCAGCCGGCGGTACGGCAAGTGGGCCGCGGTCTGTGCGGGTCTCGGCCTGTCGATGACCATGGCGCTGCAGGGCGTGGCCGCCGCATCCGGCCCACCCGCGCCTGTACGACCGCAGGGGCGGATCCTCGACACCCCCGCCGCGTTGACCGGAGGGCTCCTGCACCCGGACGCGCCGCCGGCCGGGGCCGACGACTGGAGTTGCCGGCCCACGCGCAAGCATCCGCGCCCGGTCGTGCTGCTGCACGGGTCCGCAGCCAACGCCTACATCAACTGGAGCATGCTGTCGCCGTGGCTGAAGCGGCAGGGGTACTGCGTGTTCGCCCCCAACTACGGCGGGGCGCCGGGTAGTCCGTTCAAGGCCACCGGGCCCATCGCGGACTCCGCCCGGCAGATCGCCGCTTACGTCGACCGCGTACGCAAGGCCACCGGCGCCCGCCAGGTCGACCTCGTCGGGCACTCCCAGGGCGGCGGTCCGGCGCCCCGCTGGTATCTGCGGTTCGAGGGCGGCACGAACCCCGCGCATCCGGAACGGAACAAGGTACGCAGTCTCATCGCCCTGGCTCCGTCCAACCACGGCGGGAACATCTCCGGCATCGGCACCCTGACCACCAAGCTGGGTCTCAACCCGACCGTGTCCGCCGCCGTCGGCCAGGCGTGGTCGGACCAGATGGTCGGCTCCGAGATGAACAAGAAGCTGGACCGGGACGGGGACACGCAGCCCGGGGTCCACTACACCGTCATCGCCACCCGGTACGACGAGTTCGCCACCCCGTACCCGAACAACTTCCTGACCGCCGGGCCGGGCGCGACCGTCCGGAACATCCTGATCCAGGAGATCTGCCCGCAGGACGTCTCCGACCACCTGTCGCTCGCGTACGACACCAACGCCGCCCAACTCGTGAGCAACGCCCTCGACCCCGCTCACGCACAGCCCGTCCGGTGCGGCCTGTCCCTGCCCCTGCTCGGCGGCTGAAGTAGGTCCTGTGCCGCCCTGCCCTTGAGTACCCGTACTCATGCCCGAGTGCGCCCTCCGGTCCACCGTGGAGAACACCGATCCGGACCGACCCGAGGGAACCCCGATGCCGAACGCGTCGCCGAATGCGTCCCGTCCGCGCCGCTTCCCGCGGCTGCGCCGGCTCCTCGCGCTCGCCACGGACAACTGGCTCGCCCGGGGCTATCTGGCTGTCGTCGCCGTCTGCGTCCTGGTCATGGTCCTCTTCCCGGACAGCGGCCTCGCCCAGAGCCCGATGATGCTCACGGCGCCGCTCTCCTTCGCGGGTGTGGTCCTCCCCTTCGGTCCCGGTACCGAGGGCGGCGGGGCGGCCGAGGTGTTCGCCGTCGGCTTCTGGGCCGTATGGCTGCTCGTGTGCGCTCTCGTGAACGCCGCCGCGCTCGGTGCCCTCGTCACGAGGTCCGCGTCCGCCGCGACGGACGGGGCGAGTTCCGCGCGGCCCCGCCCGGGGCGGGTTCGGGATCTGCTGGCGCCCGCGGTGGACAACTGGCTCGCGCGTGGATACCTCGCCCTGGTCGCGGCGTCGCTGGGGTTCTTCCTGTGGGCCGTGTACCTGTCGCCGGACCCGGGGTTCGCGGGGATCTGGCCGCTCATGGCCACGGCGCCGCTCAGCATCCTCGCCCTGCTGGTGACGACACCCGTCGAGTGGGCCTCCTCGCTCGCCTGGCTGAGCCCGGTGCTGTTCTCCGCCGTTGCGGGCCTGGCCGGGCTGTTCAACGCCGTGCTGCTCGGCCGGCTCGCGCACCGGCTGCGGGCGCGGGAAGCGCGCCCGGCCCTCTGACGGGGCGAAGGCGCGTCGGCACTCGCCGAGCAGCGGTCATTCGGCCACCGTCACGGGCTGGATGCGGGTGAGGCGGGTCACGAACAGGGTGGCGTCGTCCGCCGAGTTGGTGGGGCGTGCGGTCAGCAGAGCGTCGCAGACCTCGTCCAGGGAGGTCTCGGTGCGGTGAACCGCCCGGCGGAGCAGGCCGATTCCCTGCTCGAGGTCGAGGAACGTGCTGCGGTCCTCGATCATGCCGTCGGTGTAGAGGACGAGCAGGCTCCCCGGTGGGACGAGGTGGTGGGCGTGCTCGTACACGTGGTCGAGGCCCATGCCGACGGGCGGGCCGGGGTCGGCCGCCAGTATGTCCGCCGATCCGTTCGGGTGGATCAGCAGGGGCGGCGGGTGGCCGGCCAGCGCGAGGCGGAGGTCTCCGGTGACCGCGTCGTATACGACGCAGGCGCAGGTCGCGGGGAGGTCGTTGTCGGTCCCGTCGTCCAGCCCGTCCAGGCGGGTGAGGAGCTGGCCGGGTTCCAGGCCCACGGCCAGCAGAGCGCGCGCGGAGGAGCGATAGCGGCCCATGGCCGCGGCCGCGCCCAGCCCGTGCCCCATGACGTCACCGACCGTCAGCCCGACGCGGCCCCCGGGGAGTCGCACGCAGTCGTACCAGTCGCCGCCGGCCAAAGTGCCGTTCTCGGCGGGGAGGTAGCGGTGTGCCGATCTGGCCCAGGGGAGGTCGGGCAGGCGGGCGGGCAGCAGATGGCGTTGGAGGGCCAGGGTGGCCAGCCTTTCGCGCCGGTAGAGCAGGGCGTTGTCGAGGGCCATCGCGGTGCGGGCGGCGATGTCACGCGCGGTGAGTACGTCGTCGGGATCGAAGCCGCCGGGTCTGCAGAAGGTGATCGCTCCCAGGACCTGACCGGCGGCCAGGAGCGGTACGGCGAGGGCGTGGTGCGGTGGTTCCCGGGCCTCGTCCGCATCCCCCTCCCCGAGCACACGCACGCGAGAGGCCACTGTCTCGGCCGAGAGGATGCACTCGCTCACGGGGATCGATGCCGCGAGGGGGCGTGGCAGATCCCGTTCCGGCTGCGCGGGGGCGCTGTCGGTGGAGGCGCTCAGCCGATGGACCCGCGGGGCGGCAGGTGCGTCCGAGCCGATGGCGTCGGCCTGCTCGGCCTGCTCGACCTGCTCGGCCAGTGAGTGCGGTGGGGCGTCCGGGGACCGTGGCACCGCGCTGGCGAGGAGGTCGACGGTGACGGTCCGGGCGAATGCGGGGGCGCAGGCCGCCGACAGCTTCGTCGCGACGCTTGCCACGTCCAGCCCCTGGCTGAGGGCGGCGCTGATCCGGCTGAGCAGTTCCAGGCGGCGCTGGCTGCGCGCGGTGTCCAGCAGCTCCGCTCTCGTGCCGCCCAGGTCGTGCACCACGCCGGCCTGGCCCACGATGCGGCCATCGGCGTCGCGGAGCGGGAAGAGAGTGCCTACGGCCGCGTACGCGGTGCCGTCGGGTCTGATCGCGGCCACGTGCAGGTTGTCGATCGTCTCGCCGCCGTCGGTCACCCGTCGCAGCATGTCCTCGTACGCCTGGGGGTCGGGCAGATCGAGGACGTCCAGGATGCTGCGGCCCAGGTGTGCGGTGACGGGCAGGCCGTTGAGGCGGGCGAGGGCGTCGTTGATGAAGCGGTACCGCAGGTCGTTGTCGAGGACGGCCAGGCCGATCGGCGAGGAGTGCAGGAGAAGGTCGGCCGCGGCGGGATCGCATCGCTGGATCCGCTGCTCGCCAGGGCCGGCCACGGCGAGCATTCCCGTACCGAGCGCTTCCGTACCGAGCGCTTCCGTACCAGGCACTCTCGTACCGGCGGCGAGTGGGAGCGGCAGGGCGCGCCACCGGACACTGCGGCAGGTGCCGTCACCGCACCGCAGCCAGTCCGTGCGGACACCCCCACCGGCCCCCACCAGCCGAGCGACGAGCTCGCTGCCGTGCGCGGCGGGGCGGTCGGCGAGTACCGACAGATCACGGCCGATGATTTCGGACGGCGGGTGGCCGGTCAGGGCATGCGCCCCGGGAGTCCACAGAGCGATACGGCCTGACGGGTCGACGAGTGCGATGGCCAGGTCGTCGTCGAGGGCTCGCTTGTGCGGTACGGGCACCGAGATCACCTACCGCGCGTCATCGTCCCGGCACGACATGTGCTCCACAGGTTATGAGGGCCGCGTTCCATTGTTCCGGGGACGGCGGGATGCGCCACTCGGAGGAGTGATGCGGACCGTGCGTCACTCGCAGACGATCTCGTCACGCGGCGTGTAGTGGGTGCGGAACGGCTCCCGCTTCACTTCCCGGCCGTCGGCGTAGAAGACTCGCTCCACCTTGACGTCGAAGCCCTCGAGCGGGGTCTGCGGCACGCACTTCTTGTCGGTGCTCACCTTCTTCTCCGGCTGCTTGACGTTCTCGCGCGGCCCGGTGACCGACTCGATCTCGTCGTACTTCCGGGTGCCGAGGAAGGTGATGGTCACCGAGGTGTCGGTGGCCTCGGCCTGGATGTAGAGGGCGTTGCCGGAGTCGTTCCTGAACCGCAGGTCCAGGCTGCCCCACGCGACCGTCGCCTCGCGGCCCTCCGGGTAGCGCTCGATGTAGAAGGAGTGGGCGCCGTACTCCACGGGCTTGACCCCGGCGAAGAACATCGCGTTGAACATGGTCGTGGCCACGGCGGAGACACCGCCGCCGGGCGCCTTGGTGAACTCGTCGTTGAGGATCATGATGCCCTCGGTGAAGCCGTTGGCCTCGGTGCGTTCGCCGACGGTGCGGTTGAAGCTCCAGGTCTTGTCCGGCATCACCACGGAACCGTTGATCAGTTCCGCGGCCCGGCCGATGTTCTTCGTGCGGTACGGCGCCGGTTCGAAGTTGACCGTGAAGGAGGACATCTTCTCCGTCAGGCCCAGCCGTGCGGCGTTCTCGGAGGTCACCTGTGGCTGGGTCACGCGCGCGGCCACCTCGCCGGTGCGGGCGGAGATGCCCGACTTGGTGAGCAGCGGCAGCACGGCCTTGCCCAGTGCCTCGTCGGTGACCTGTACACCGGGCCTGGCGTCGTCGGCCGCCACGACCTCGTCGCCGTCGAGGTCCAGCGTGGCGTTGTGGGGCTCGGCAGGCAGGTCGGACAGGGGCTCGGCCACCTCGGGGGCGGCGCGCAGGCCCTTGGCGTCCAGCTTCGGGGTCAGCCTGCCGGTGTCGTCCGGCCGCATCGTCAGGTACGCGCCGAGGACGGCCGGGTCGATCGTGAACCGCTCGCCGGCCGCGGCGAGCCTGACCGGCGCCGACATGGCAGGCTGCGCGAACTCGCGCACCGCCTGCCGCACCTGCGCCGCCGTGACCTCGGGTTTCGTCTCGCGGGCGGGCAGGGCCGTGACGGAGTCGGCCTTGCCGCTGAGGAAGGCGGTGCGCAGGGGGTCGACCGCGGCGTCCGTGTCCAGCGCGTAGCCGTTGTGCGGGGCGACCTGGCGGACCTCGCCGTCGGCGAACGTGACGGCGCCGTCGCGGACCTTCTGGTCGAGTGACTTCGCCAGCTTTCCGAGGGCGGCGTGGGCCTGGTCCTCGTCGACGCTCACCACCGGCTCGACGGCGCCGCCCGAGCGGAAGAGGCCGCCGATCACGGTGAACGGGTTGGCGTCGTCGGTGCGGGCCGCGCGGTCCACCGTCTTGTCGTAGTCGAAGGTGATGCCGACCTGCCGCGGATCGACCGTGCCCTTGCGGTCACCGACCGTCACGGCCAGCTCTCGCGACCCGGCCGGGCCCAGCCGGTCCTCCAGCTTCCGGACCGCCTCCGCACGGCTCAGGCCCCCGATGTCGACACCCCGCACCGCCGTGCCGGCGTCTATGTCGCCGCCCGCGAGCATCAGCCCGGCGACGTACAGGCCGCCGATGCCGACGGTCAGCGCGCCGCCGGCCAGGGCGAGGGGCGGAAGGGAGGCGATACGGGGAGCTGAGGGATGTCGCGGGACGGAGGGTACGCGCAGGCGCATGGGTCTCCCGGGCGGATGGTCGGCTGGGACGGCGCGTTGGGTGACGCACCGCTGTGCGCGAGGCAAGCACATCCAGCTAGCCATAATCGGGCGAAAACGCCTATGTCGCAGACCACGTATGTTTCAGGTCACGCGCCCGGCGCCTTCACCGCCAGTACCGGGCAGCCCACCCCCAGCAGGATCTGCTGCGCCGCCGAGCCCATGATCAGCTTGCCCACCGCGCTGCGCCGGCGCAGGCCGATCACCACCAGGGACGCCTCCGTCTTCTCCGCCAGGTCGATGATCTCCTCGGCGGCGTCGCGGGCGCCGAGGACCTGGCGGAGGTCGAAGTCGACGCCCAGTGCCGCGAGGTCCTCGCGTACGTGGCTCAGGTCGGGATCCTGGGCGAAATGGGGGTCGGCGTAGGCGTCGCCCCGGGTGGTGTTCACCACCAGCAGCTTCTCGCCGCGCCGACGGGCCTCGTCGATGCCCGCACGCAGCGCCGCCTCGCCTTCGGGGGAGGGGACGTAGCCGACCAGGATGGTCATCTCGATCTCCAGATCTCTCAGGCTGCGCTTCGCGCGCGCAGGGGACGTACGACGAACCGGCCGATCAGCGGCCACACCAGGACCAGCGCGATCACCCCGTAGACCGTGTACGACACCGGTCCGCCCACCAGGCCTGACAGCTCGCCGCCGGAGAGCTGGAGGGAGCGTCGGCCCTGCAACTCCGCGCGCGGGCCCAGGATCACACCGACGATCAGCGGCAGGATCGGCAGTCCGAAGCGTCGCATGGCGAAGCCCAGCAGGCCCAGGGTGAGGAGGAGGAACAGGTCCAGGGGCTGGGCGTTGACGGCGTAGGCGCCCATCGAGGCGAAGAAGAGGATGCCCGCGTAGAGGTACGGGCGCGGGATCTGGAGCAGCTTCGCCCACGCCGGGGCCAGGGGGAGGTTGAGGAGCAACAGCAGCAGGTTGCCGATGAAGAGGCTCGCTATCAGGACCCAGACCAGGCTCGCCTCGCGCTCGAAGAGCAGCGGGCCGGGCTGGATGCCGTACGACTGGAAGGCCGCCAGCATCACCGCCGCCGTGGCGTTCGTCGGGAGGCCGATCGCCAGCATCGGGACGAGTGTGCCCGCCGCGGACGCGTTGTTCGCGGCCTCCGGGCCCGCCACGCCCTCGATCGCGCCCTTGCCGAAGTCCTCGGGGTGCTTGGTCAGCCGCTTCTCCGTGGCGTACGACAGGAAGGTCGGGATCTCCGCGCCGCCGGCCGGCAGTGCGCCGAAGGGGAAGCCGAACGCCGTGCCGCGCAGCCAGGGCTTCCAGGACCGCCGCCAGTCCTTCTTGCCCATCCACGGGCGGCCGACCGGGATCACCTCGGCGGGTTTGCGCCGCAGATGGGCGGCCACCCACAGCGCCTCGCCGACGGCGAAGATGCCGACCGCCACCACGACGACGTCGATCCCGTCGGCCAGCTGCGGTACGCCCAGGGTCAGGCGCTGCTGGCCGGACACCGAGTCGATGCCGACCAGGCCGATCGTCAGGCCGAGGAGCAGGGAGATGAAGCCCCGGATGCGGGACGAGCCCAGGACCGACGTCACCGCGATGAACGACAGCAGCATCAGCGCGAAGTAGTCGGGGGCGCCCAGGCTGACCGCGAAGTCGACCACGAACGGGGTGATCAGGACCAGCAGCAGCGTGCCGATCGTGCCCGCCACGAAGGAGCCGATCGCCGCCGTGGCCAGGGCCTGGGCCGCCCGGCCTGCCTTCGCCATCTTGTTGCCCTCGATGGCCGTGACCACGGACGAGGACTCGCCGGGGGTGTTGAGGAGGATCGACGTCGTCGAGCCGCCGTACATGCCGCCGTAGAAGATGCCGGCGAACATGATGAACGCCTGCACCGGCTCCATGCCGTACGTCACCGGCAGCAGCAGCGCCACCGTCATCGCCGGGCCGATGCCCGGCAGGACGCCCACCGCGGTGCCGATGACGACGCCGACCAGGGCGAGCAGCAGGTTCAGCGGGGCCATGACGTCCGCGAAGCCCTGCATGAGGTTGTTCAGGTTGTCCATCACGGGCCAGGCCTCACAGGATTCCTTGCAGGACACCGGCGGGGAGGTTCACGCCGAGGCCGATCGCGAACGCGTAGAACGTCGTCAGGGAGAGCGTCACCGCGATCAGGAGGTTGCGTATGTAGTGGCGGTTGCCGAGCGCGAACGCCGTGCCCCAGAAGAGCAGGGAGCCGCTGATCACCCAGCCGAGCCGTTCGATGAGCAGGGCGTTCGCCAGGAACACCGCGATCAGCAGCAGGACGGTGCGCCAGTCGCTGCCGCTCGACAGGTCGACGTCCTCGCCCGCCTCCGGCTCACCGCGGCCGCCGCGGGCCACGTCGACGGCGTACAGCACGGCCATCAGCACGAGCAGGGCGCCCAGGATCAGCGGGACCGCGCGCGGGCCGACCGGGTCGGTGCCGCTGGTGATGTGCGGGATGCCGAGGGCGTCCACGATCACCGCGATGCCCAGCAGGGCGAGGAACACGCACACGCCGTACTGTGCGCGGTCCCCGCCCTCCCGGGGCGGAGGGGAGTCCTCCACGGTCCGTTCGTCCTTCACTTCTTCGTTCACTTCGGCGCTCATGCCAGCCCGAGCTCGGCCAGCAGGTCGGCGACCGCCTTGTCCTGCTCGGTCAGGTAGGTGCCGAACTCGTCACCGGTGGCGAAGGCGTCCACCCAGCCGTTCTTCTCCAGCTGCGCCTTCCAGTCGGCCGAGTCGTGCATCGTCGTCAGCGCGTCGATCCAGGTCTTCTTCTGCTCGTCGGTGATGCCCGGAGGGGCGACGATGCCGCGCCAGTTGGTGAAGACCAGGTCGATGCCGGAGTCCTTGAGGGTGGGGGCGTCCTTCAGCGCGTCGACCGGCTTCTCGCTGCTGACCGCGAGGACCCGCACCTGGCCCGCCTCGACCTGGTCGAGGAACTCACCGAAGCCGCTGGCCCCGAAGGCGATCTTGTTGCCGAGGATGGCGGGGAGCAGTTCGCCGCCGCCGTCGTACGAGACGTAGTTGACGTCCTTCGGCTTGATACCGACGGCCTTCGCCAGCTGCATCGGCAGGAGGTGGTCGGGGCCGCCCGGCGACGAGCCGCCGCCCACGGCGAACTTCTTGGGGTTCTTCTTCCAGGCGGTGACGAGGTCGTCCATCGTCTTGTACGGCGAGTCCTTCGGCACGACGATCGCGCCGGCCTCCTCGATCAGCTTGGCGATCGGCGTGGTGTCGGTCAGCGTCGCCTTGGACTTCGAGGTGTACGAGGCTCCGACGACACCCAGGCCCATCTGCATGGCCATCTTGCCGTTGCCCTTCTCGTTCACCAGGCGCTGCAGGCCCACGGTGCCGCTGGCGCCGGGCAGGTTGAACACCTGGACGCCGGAGGCGACCTTGGTGTCCTGCATGACCTGGGTGACGGTGCGGGCGGTGAGGTCGTAACCGCTGCCCGGGGTGTTGGGGACCATCAGGCGCAGGCCCGTCACGGGCTTCCCGTCCCCGCCTCCGCTCCCGGACTCGTCCTTGTCGGCGGTGGCACCACATGCGCTGACCGCGAGCATGGACGCCGCGGCAAGAGCTCCGACAAGTGCGGCTCGTCGAGTTCTCATGGCTCATCTCTTTCGCTTGGGCCGATCCGGCGCCATGATTGTGCGGTTCCTGAGACACCCCGTCTCCCTTGTGTGACCATTGAAGGTTGAGTTCATAGTGGTCATAACGTCACGACGTCACACGCTCGCCGGTGAGCTGCTGAGATGGCAGCTCGCCATCGTCGTGATCGTGCTGGCCGCCGTCGCCGCGGTCTCGCTGGCCCAGTCGAAGGCGACCTTCGACCGGGTCGAGGGGCGCCGGGTGACCGCGCTCGCCGAGGAGATGGCGGGCAACCCCCTCGTGCGCACCCAGCTGGTCCGGCCCGCTCCGGCCGAGATGCTCGCGCCGCTGCTGCAGTCCACGCTGACCAGGTCCGGGGTCACCTCGGCCACGGTCGCCGACTCCGACGGGAAGATCGTCGCCTCGACCAACCCCACCCTCCTCGGGACGCGGCTGCCGAGCTCCGGCCAGGACGCCGCCGATGGCCGCGGCTGGTCCGGCGAGCTGCCGGTGAACGGCGTCACCGAGCTGGTGGCGCAGGCGCCGGTGCTCCAGGCGGAGGACGACAAGGCCCGCCGCCTCAAGGCCGGGGACCACCTCGGCACCGTGATGATCGGGCGGGCCTCGCCGTCGGTCGGGCAGCGCCTGGTGGGCGCCTCGTCCTATCTGCTCGTCTACCTCGGCGTCGCCAGCGTCCTCGGGGTGGCCGGATCCTGGCTGCTGGCCCGGCGGATCAAACGCCAGACCTTCGGCATGGAGCCGCGCGAGATCGCCGGGCTCGCCGAACACCGGGAGGCGATGCTGTTCGGGATTGCCGAGGGCGTGGTGGCCCTCGACCCGCAGCAGCGGCTCACCCTCGTGAACGCCGTCGGCCGCAAACTGCTGGACCTGCCCGAGAACTGTGTCGGGATGAGCCTGGCCGACCTGGGGATCGAGGGGCGGCTCTACGACGTCCTGGCCGGGGATGTGACACAGGATCTCGCGCGGCGCGACGAGGTCGTCGTACGCCGGGGCCGGGTCCTGGTGATGAACCGGATGGACGTCACCAAGGACGGCCGCCGCCTCGGCTCGGTGACGACCCTGCGGGACCGCACCGAACTCGCCCAGCTGGAACGGGAGTTGGGCTCCTTCCGCAGCACCACCGAGCTGCTGCGCGCCCAGGCCCACGAGTTCTCCAACCAGCTGCACACCATCTCCGGGCTCATCCAGATCGGCGAGCACGACGAGGTCGTACGGTACGTCCGCGCCCTGCGCAAACACCGAGAGTCGCTCGACCTGAACCTCACCAGCCGGGTCCGCGACCGGGCCGTCGCCGCGCTGCTCATGGCCAAGTCGGCGCTCGCCGCGGAACGCAAGGTACGGCTGAAGATCTCCGAGCGCACCGCCCTGGAACGGCTGGAGCCGACCGACTCGGCGGACGTGGCGACCGTGCTGGGCAACCTCGTGGACAACGCGGTGGACGCGGCCGCGAGCGGGTCGCGAGCCGTGTCACCGTCGGCGGGGGACGACGAACACGACGCCTGGGTCGAGGTCGAGCTGCGTCAGGACGCCTCCAGCGTGGAGATCGTCGTACGCGACTCGGGGCCGGGGGTGGCGCCCGAGCTCGCGCAGGAGGTGTTCTCGCACGGGTTCACCACCAAGGCCGCGCAGGGCGGTGACCGGGGGATCGGCCTGGCGCTCACCCGGCTGGTGTGCAAACGCCGGGGCGGTGAGGTGTCGGTGACCAACACGCAGGAGGGCGCCATGTTCACCGCCCGGATGTCCGTCGGCCGTCCGGCCGACCTAGCGACGGAGGGAGTCCGATGATCGACGTACTGATCGTGGAGGACGACTTCATGGTGGCGCGGATCCACCGCGGGTTCGTCAATGACGTCGACGGGTTCCGGGTGATCGGCACGGCGAACTGCGGGGAGCAGGCGCTCACCGCCGTCGCCGAGCTGCAACCCGACCTGGTGCTGCTCGACCTCTATCTGCCCGACATGTTCGGCCTGGAGATCATTCCCCGGCTGCGGGCCGCCGGGCACGACTGCGACGTCATGGTGATCAGTGCCGCGCGTGAGTCGGACGCGGTGCGGGGCGCCGTACGGCAGGGCGTCGTCGACTATCTGCTCAAGCCGTTCGACGCCGGGGATCTGAGAACGCGCCTCGAGCAGTACGCGGCGCGGCGGAGCAACCTCTACGCGGCGGTGGTCAGCGGGCAGTCCGACGTGGACCGGGCGCTGGCGCGGGGCGCGGCGCCCCTCGCCACGGCGGCCACCCTGCCCAAGGGCATGAGCGTGGAGACCGCCGAGCTGATCGAACGGGAGCTGCGCGCGGCCGACGGCAGCCTCTCCGCCGCCGAGTGCGCGGCCCGGCTCGGGGTGTCACGGGTCAGCGCCCGGCGGTACCTGGAGCACTTCAGCGTCACCGGGCAGGCGGAGGTGTCGCTGCGGTACGGGCACGCGGGGCGGCCGGAGCGGCGGTACAGCTGGCTGGACGGTTAGGGCGTCTCCCACGCCCGGCTGCCCCCCTGGTCGACCGGGCCGGCCAACTCCACGATGTCGTCGGACGCGATGTCGTGCAGTCTGATGGCCAGGTCCTCCAGGGCGCGGCTGGCGGCGAGTTCGTCGCCGATCTCGGGGATGGGCCGGTCGATCGGATTGCGGTGGGCCACGCCCCGGCCGGTGACGGCCGGCGTGTCCTGAGATGCGTTCTGAGATGCGTCCTGCGTGGTCAGCACGGCCTCGGCGCGGGTGTCGTCGCCGTCCTCGGTGATGTGGATCCGGACGGTCCAGTTCTTGTCTTCCATCGAGATCACTTCCGTACGGGGTCGGGAACCCTACTGATGAGCGTGCGCCTGTTCCCGGGCCGGGTCCAGCGCGAGTCGACGCCCTCGGGGCCAGGAAGACCACCCCTGGGAGATACGGGTCGTCAAGCACCCGCCGCGCACCAGGTCCGCCCACTTCGTCGCCGCACGGAAGACGGCGATCAAGATCCTTGAGGAGATGGAGGCCGACGGGGGCGAGCCGCCGTACGGGCCGGGCCCCTGGGAGATGCTCCCCCACTGCCTTAAGGGCGTGGGGGGACCCCCATCGGCGGCAGCCTGTGGGTGAAGGCGGCCGACGGCTGGCGGATGTACCGGGCCCGGGTCGGCATCGAGTGGAGTGCGCAGTTCTGCGCCGACCCCGCGAAGGTCGACCGGCTGCGGCGGGAGGCCGCCGACCTGATCACGGCCTTTCCGGACACGCTGGACGCCCTGGACGACCTGGGCTACAAGCGGGCCCGCAAGCTGCTCGACACGCCGATCGAGGACGCCGACGGCGTCGAGGCGTGGACCGACTCCCTCTTCAACGCGTGCGTGCCGCTCAGCACCCCCGACCACTCGGGAGTCCTGCCCAAGGCGGCGGGTGAGCACCACTACCCCTGGCCGGTCAAGGCCGCGGACTACTTCCGGTTCGACGACTTCGAGCTGTGGGTGAGGCTGCCCGACGGCACCAACGCCGCCGCATGATGGCCGTCGTGCCGCCGGACAGCGACATAGCCCTGGCCGCGTTCAAGCAGCAGATACCGCGCGGGGCGAAGACCGCGTCCGGGCCCCTGCGCCCCCGGAGGCGCCGGTCGCCCGACGGCGCACGGCGATCCACCCCGAGCTGACCCGGGGCGCGCCCTCCTCCCCGGGAAGCAGCCCGGCACACATCCGCTCCTGCCGCGGAGGCATGACAAGTGTCTCCGTGGGCACGATGTGCCGAAAGGTTGCGCAGAGAAGGCTGGTCGCAACGGACCCGAGGTACGAGGAGGGCGCCATGAACCGCCAGACCCACGTCCGCGTTCGCGTCACCCGTCGGCCGGCCGCTCCCCGCGACACCAGGGGCGAGATCGACCGCCGCACGCCCTCGGGGCGGATCCTGCCGTACTGACACCGGCCCGCGGCCCAGCCCGTCCGCACCGACATCGAGCCCGTCCGCCCTCACCGACGTAGCGTGAGGGCATGCGGGTGCTGGTCGTCGAGGACGAGGAGCGGTTCGCGGCGGGGCTCCGGGACGGGCTGGAGGCCGAGGGCTTCGCCGTCGACGTCGCGCTCGACGGGGTGGACGGGCTGTGGCTGGCCCGCGAGAACACGTACGACGCGATCGTCCTCGACGTCATGCTGCCGAAGCTCAACGGCTACCGCGTCTGCCGGGCGCTGCGCGCCGAGTGCGACTGGACGCCGATCCTCATGCTCACCGCCAAGGAGGGCGAGTGGGACGAGATCGAGGGCCTCGACACCGGCGCCGACGACTATCTGACCAAGCCCGTCTCCTATGCCGTACTCCTGGCCCGGCTGCGGGCGCTGCTGCGGCGCGAGGCGCGGGAGCGGCCCGTCGTGCTCGCCGCGGGTGATCTGCGGCTCGACCCGGCGGCCCGGACGGTCAGCCGGGCCGGACGCGACATCGAGGTCACCGCGCGGGAGTTCGCGTTGCTGGAGTTCCTGCTGCGGCGGGCCGGGGAGGCGGTGTCCAAGCGGACCATCCTCGACCACGTGTGGGGCGACGACTTCGAGGGCGATCCGAACATCGTCGAGGTGTATGTACGGCGGCTGCGCAACAAGGTCGACCGGCCCTTCGGGCGGCAGTCGCTGCTGACCCTGCGGGGGCACGGGTATCGGCTGGTGCCCGATGACCGGTGAGGTGGACGGGTGAGGTGACTGACGCCCGATGACTGGTGAGCGGTACGAGCGTCGGCTGCGGGTCGTACGGGTCCGGGCCACGGTCGTCGTCGTGCTCGCCGTCGCGCTCGCCCTGGTCGCCGCCGGTGTCGGGCTCGTCGTGGGGCTGCGCACCGAACTCAGCGGCGATGTGCGGGACGCCGCCCGGGCGCGGGCCTCGGACGTCGCCCGGGTCATCGAGGCGGGACGCGGGGTGCCCGCGCCGACCGTGTCCGCGCCCGACGAGGAGTTCCTCCAGGTCGTCGCCGCGGACGGCACGGTCGTCGCGGCCAGCGAGAACGTCGAGGGACAGCCCGCGCTGGCCCGGCTGGACCCCGGCGAGAGCACCTCCGTCGACACCCCGCTCGACGACGACCCCTTCCTGGTGGTGGCGGTCGGCGCCAAGGAGCCCGGCCGCGAACTGGTCGTCCTCGACGGACGGGACGCCTCCAAAGTCGCCGAGGCCACGGACACGGTCACCTGGCTGCTGCTCATCGGCCTGCCCGTGCTGCTCGTCCTCGCGGCCGCCGCGACCTGGGCGGCCGTCGGCCGCGCCCTGCGCCGCGTGGCGCGCTCCGAGGCCGCGCAGCGCCGCTTCGTCTCCGACGCCTCGCACGAACTGCGCTCACCCGTCGCCACCGTCCGCCAGCACGCCGAGGTCGCTCTCGCCCACCCCGAGCGGGCCGACGCCGGTTCCCTGGCCGGGACGGTGCTCGACGAGGCCGTACGCATGCAGCGCCTCGTCGACGACCTGCTGCTGCTCGCCCGCGCCGACGAGAGCGCCCTGCTGCGGGGCGGGCCGCGTCCCGTCGACCTCGACGACCTGGTCCTGGCGGAGGTACGGCGGCTGCGCTCGGCCTCGCCCGGCCTGCGCGTCGACAGCACGGCGGTGGGCGCGGCCCGGGTGACCGGCGACGCGGAGGCGCTACGGCGCCTGGTGCGCAACCTCGGCGAGAACGCCGCGCGGCACGCCCGCACGCGGGTGGCGTTCGCGCTGACGGACGCGGGGGACGGGTGGGTGCGGCTGGTGGTGCAGGACGACGGCCCTGGCATTCCGGCCGCCGAACGGGGGCGGGTCTTCGACCGCTTCGTACGGCTGGACGAGTCCCGTGCGCGCGGGGCGGGCGGCGCCGGGCTGGGCCTCGCGATCGTCGCGGAGGTGGCGGGGGCGCACCGGGGGAGGGTGGAGGCGGGGGTGGCCGAGGGGCTGGGCGGGGCGCGGTTCACGGTGACGTTGCCGTCGGCGGGGGAGTGACTCGGTTCTCGTACGATCCCGCCCCGCCTCGCTTTCTGACACGGAGTTCAGCTGCGTTCAGGGGACGTTCAGCGGCTGAGAGGGACCCTCGGTGCATCGGACCCGCATCGAGGAGGCCGCCATGAACACCCATCGCAGGATGCTGTGGCCGGGGGCCGTCGTGGGTGCCGCCGTGCTGATGGCCGGCGCCTGCTCCGGGAGCGCCGGCGGATCGGAGCGGACGGGCGCCGGCGACTGTGTGCACGTCGTCGACGAGGAGACCGGCAGGACGGGCAAGGACTGTCTGCCGCTCGCGCCCGAGAGCCAGCGCGTCGACCTGGCCGAACCGACGTTCACGCACCCGACCCGGATCACCAACCCCCTGCACCCCACCAGCGAGGTCGACCAGGTCGTCATGGGCGGCCAGGTGGACGACGAGGCCTTCCGCACCGAGGTCAGCCTGCTGCCCGGCACCAAGACCATCGAGTTCGACGGCAGGACCGTCCAGGCCCTGACCCAGCAGTACGTCGCCTTCGCCGACGGCCGCATCCAGGAGGTCGCCCTCGACTGGTACGCCCAGGCCGACGACGGTTCCGTCTGGTACCTCGGCGAGGACGTCTTCAACTACGAGGACGGCGTGGTCGCGGACACGGAGGGCACCTGGCAGGCGGGCCGCGACGACGCGCCCGCCGCGATGATCATGCCCGCGCAGCCGGAGAAGGGAGACGTCTACCGGCCGGAGAACCTTCCCGGCGTCGTCTTCGAGGAGGTCACGGTGCAGGAGGTCGACCGGACCGTCGACGGGCCGTACGGGAAGGTCAAGGGCGCGATCACCGTGCGCGAACTGCACATGGACGGCTCGACCGAGGACAAGACCTTCGCTCCCGGCTACGGCGAGTTCTCCACCGGAAACGACGGCGGTGACCTGGAGGCGGTGTCGCTCGCCGTGCCCACCGACGCCCAACAGGGGCCGCTGCCAGGGGAGTTGGGTGAACTCGACCGGGCGGCGCAGGCCGCGCAGGACGGCCAGGTCACCGAGGCCGACCTGGGCGCGGTGCAGGACGCGTGGACGGCGTACCGCGACTCCGACGCCGTACCCGAGCTGCTTCACGCGCAGATGACGCGCGACCTCGACACGCTCGACGAGGCCGCGAGCGCGAAGGACGAGGAGAAGATGCAGGGCGCCGCCCTGCGGGTGGCGCAGAACACGTCGGACCTGCGGCTGCGTCATGAGCCGGTGCGCACGGTGGACCTGGACCGGTTCGACCTGTGGGCGCGGCAGCTGGGGATCGACGCGAGGGCCGGCGACGAGGGAGCTGTCGCGGGTGACGTCACCAGCCTCGAACTCGTCTGGGAGCGGCTGAAGGGCGAAGCGCCCCGGGCCGAGGCGGCCGCGGTCACGGCCGACCTGCGCGCGGCCCGCGAGGCCGCAGACCGCAAGGACATGACGGCGGCCGGACAGCTGGCGCCGAGCCTGGTGGAGGAGATCGCCGCGCTGACGCGCTGACGCGCTGACACCGGCCGCAGTGGCGCTGTAGGCGTGCCCGGCGCCTCAGGCGGCCGGGTCCAGCTCCATCGGCTCGATCCTGCCCTCCAGCATGGTGCCCAGGCCCTGCACGGCGCAGATGTCGGGCCGCTCGGCGATGTGCACGGGCATACGCGTGGCCTGCCGCAGCATCTGGTCGAACCCGGGCAGCAGCGCACTGCCGCCGACCATCATGATCCCGCGGTCGGCGAGGTCGGCGACCAGATCGGGCGGGCAGTCGCGCAGCACCTTGCCGATGCTGTCGAGGACGACGGTGAGCGGGGTCTGGATGGCGTGCCGTACGGCGGCGGTGTCGACCTGGACGCTGCGGGCGAGGCCGGTGCAGACGTCGCGGCCGTGGATCTCGGTGGAGGCCGGGCCGTGGGGCGTGAGCCCGTTCCCGGACAGGGCCAGCTGCAGGGGCCGTACGCTCTGGCTG
Organism: Streptomyces sp. T12; assembly: GCF_028736035.1. Taxonomy (NCBI): domain Bacteria; kingdom Bacillati; phylum Actinomycetota; class Actinomycetes; order Kitasatosporales; family Streptomycetaceae; genus Streptomyces; species Streptomyces sp. T12. The sequence continues at coordinate 3,158,832 of NZ_CP117866.1, read as the reverse complement.
GGCAGCATGAGCTCGTGCTCGTGCCGCAGGTGCTGCACGATGGCGTGGTCGACGGCCTCGCCGCCGACCCGGACGCGTTCGGCGGTGACGATGTTGCCGAGGGAGAGCACGGCGACCTCGGTCGCGGCCGCCCCGCACACCATGATCATGCTGGCCTCGGGCTGCTCCACGGGCAGTCCGCAGCCCACGGCGGCGGCGATGAGCGTGTCCACGAGCTCCACACGCCGTGTGCCGAGCCCGACGAGGGTCTCGATGGCGGCGCGCTGGGCGAGCGGATCGGCGTTGTGCGGAGTGCAGACCGCGGCGCGCAGGAACGGCTTGCGGCGCAGGGTGCGGCGCATCTTGTCGCCGAGGAGCTGCCGCAGCATGCGCTGTGCCATCTCGATGTCGACGACGGTGCCACCGGAGACGGGCCGTACGACGCGGATGTAGTCCGGGGTGCGGCCGGTCATCCGCTCCGCGAACTCACCGACCGCGATGAGGGCACCGGTCCGGGTGTTGACGGCGGCGGCGGAGGGCTGGTCGACGACGAGTCCGGCGCCCTTCACATAGACGCGGGTCCTGGCCGCCCCCAGGTCGACGGCGAAGTGGCAGCGGCGCAGCTGCTCCAGAGTGGCGGTCATGGGGGTCCTCCCGAGAGCGCAGACCATGGGTCCGCCGGGTGGGTGGCGGGCCTCGCTTGGGGTGTCGGTCGTTGTGTGCGGGGCCGGCGTGTGTGGCGGCCTCCCTCGCATCGTGCGGGCGGCCGGGAGGGGGGCGCCCTTTGGAGGGGGCCGGGTGGGGTGCCGCTGAATGGGGGTTTTGTTTCTGATGGGGAGTCAGGCGGCGTGTCGGATCACAAGGGCAGGGTGGCTTCGAGTATGGGCTGGAGGGAGTCGACGATCACGTCGCAGCCGGCCTTGCGGAGGCGTCGTTCGGTGGCGGGGGAGTCGGCGTAGCCGATGACGGGGAGGCCCAACTGCCGGGCGGCGGTGACCTCGGCGGCGGTGGAGGAGATCAGCAGGCCGGTGGCGGACCGGCTGAAGTGGTTCAGCGCGAGGCGAAGGCACTCCGGATCGGGCATCAGCGGTCGGCCGCGGCGGCCGAAGACCGCCGTCAGGGGGAGTTCCCGGAAGCCGGGATGGCGGTGAACGGCCTGCTGGCTGAAGTCCGTGACGACGGCCACGCGGCGACCGGAGTCGCGCAGGGCAAGGACGAGGTCACCGGCGTGCGGGGTCGGGCGGGCCGTCGTGACCGCCCGGAGCTCGAGGTGGTCGAGGCGGTCGCGGAGGAGGGGGGCGATGCTGCTGTCGGCGAAGGCGCGCAGTACGTCCAAGGGGTGCACGAGCTCCTCCTGGAGCGGGACGGGGCCCCCGCCGTCGCCGGTGAGCGGGCGGCCCGCCAGTGCGTCCTCCGGGTCGCGGTGGTCGACGACCAGGGAAAGCAGGTCGAGGGCGGCGCTGCGGGCGGCCTTGGTGGAGAACGGCCTGGTCAGGGGGCCTTCGAAGCCGAGCAGGACGTACTGGGACAGGCGCAGGAGGTCGGCCGGGGCCGGTGAGGTGCCGGCGGATGGCCGCTGCGGGGCGGGGCCGGGCTGTCCCTCGCCCACCAGCTGGACCGCACACGTCACCGACAGCCCCGGCACCGGCCAGTTGTGCAGCCCGGCACGTACGGCGTGCTGGGCCGCGCCCGCCCGGCGCAGCGGATAGCGGCGGGTGATACGGCTCGCCTCCGTGGCGAGGTGCCGGAGGAGGCGGTCGGCGATGTCGGTGGTCTCGCTGCGTACCAGGGCGGCCGGGTCCTCGACGTGCCAGAACAGTTCGGCCGTGGCGAGGAAAGTGCCGCCACCGGAACCGGGGAGGGAGACGGTGGTGCCGGCCCGGTGGACGGTGAGGTCGACCTCGTAGTACGGCGTGCGCGGCGGCGGATCTGTTGCGAGGGGGTGGGCTGGGTGCAGGGTGATCATCCGGTCGTCGCTCAACGCGAGGACGATGGCCGTACGGCCCGGGTCGGGAGTGCCGAGCCGCCCGGAATCGGGCGTGGTGAACGGGCCGCGCACGAGGCTGTGCGCCTGCTCCGGCTCACGGTTCGGCAGGTGCAGGGCGCTGTACCAGGCGATGGGCGCGCTGGGCCCTCGGCCCGTGCGCAACGGTTCGAATCGGGCCGGGCCCAGCGTCGCGGTGCTGTCCGCGAACTCCTCGTACAGGATGGGCGAGAGCACGACCAGGATGTCCGCGTCGGCGGCGTCGAGCACGGCCTGGACCTCGTGCGGCACGACGGGCCGGGTGGAGTCGCCGAACCAGGGAGCGTGCCAGAACGTCACGCGGAACCGTGGCGGGTCCTCGACTCCCGCGAGGGCCTGCGGCAGGCTGCGCAGGAGCGCGACCAGCACGGGCAGGACGTAGGCGTCCGGCTCGGTCAGGACCACGTAGCCGTTGTCGCGCGTCAGCACTTCGTACTGGTGCGAGGCCAGATCCCCGCGGGACAGCAGCTGGGTCACCGCGCGTCCCAGGGCGTCCCGGGCGTCGGGCCGCTCGTCCAGGCCGGCCGCCTCGAAGACGATCGTCGGCCGCTCCCGCCCGGGTGCGGCCCGCAGTTCGAGGTACAGCTCCTGGAGGGCGGGGTCGACCGGATCGGCGTGTTGTCGCTGGCGGAACTCCGCGTAGGACTCGTACGCCTCCATGGCCTCCGCTACCCGCCCTATCCCCTTCAGCGCCAGGATGTGCAGCCGACGGAAGTCCTCTCGGTCAGGATGGTCCCGGATGAGGGCGGTGAGGGCGGTCGCGGCCTCTTCGAAGTCGCGCAGCTCAAGGTCGAGTTCGGCACGGGTGGTGTACAGGCTCAGGCGCAGGGCGCGCAGGCGGGCACGTGTGGCCTTCGCGGCCGGACCGGGGACGCCGTCCAGTGGGTCGCCGTAGAAGAGGCTCAAGGCGTCCTGGACGAGGGAGCGTTGGGCTTCTGGAGCCAGGTCGTCGGTACGGTCGGCGACGAGTTCCTCGCAGTGGTGTATGTCGAGGTAGTCGCTGCGGCGGCCGCCGGGCAGGTGGAGGGCGTAGCCGTCGGAGAGTTCGGCGAGGGTGCCGGGGCCGAGGCATTGCCGCAGCTCTGTCGTCACCTCGCGAAGGCGGCGTGCCGCCTCCGATCCCGAAGGAGGCTGCTCCCACAGGCCCTTGGCCAGTATGTCGAGACTGACGCGGCGGCCCTGTTGGAGAAGGAGCATGCACAGCAGGGCCTGGGCATCAGGGGGCGGGAGGGTGAGGAAGCGTCCTGCACGCCTGATGTTCAACGGGCCGAGCAGGGTGATGCGCAGTCGGTCGGCCTCCATCCCGCTCAGTGACCAGTCGAAGGCGGTCGAGCGCGGTAGTCGCCGTACGGCGTCGACCGGGTTCTCGCCCCGGGCCAGTTCCGCCAGCATCCGCTGGAATCTCAGGCTGTTTGGACTGTTCGAGGCCAAATCCCTCAGCAGCGAGCCGAACATGAGGAAGTCCGACCGCTCGTCATGTCCCTCGGACTGCTCCCCCAGCGCGAACCTGCTGATCACCACCGACCCGTCCGGCCGCAGCAGCAGACCGTCCCAGCCCTCCTGTCCGCGCACCAGGCCGCACTGGTGCAGGGCCTCCAGCGCGGGCACGACATCCGCCACCAGCTGGGCGAACACCCGGAAGGAGACCCCCGGCCCACTGCCCAGCTGCAGTTCGGCCAGGGTGACGCCGTCCACGAACTCGGCAACCAGATAAGGACGTTCGCCCTCCACACCGAAGTCCAGCACGCGCACCACGTTCGGATGCCGCAGCTCCGCCAGCGCCCGCGCCTCCCGCAAGAACCGCTCCTGCGGGGCCGCCTGGACCGGATAGCGGTGCACGACCACCGGCAGGTCGGTCCATACGTCGACGGCCGCCCACATGCGCTGACTGGGCCCCCGCTGCCCCAGCAGCAGGTACCGCCCGGCGAACAAGTCCCCTCCCGCACCTCCACCGAGCCGCCGTACCGTCTCTCCCCTGACCGTCGCGAAGGCGGCACCCCCACCGCCCGAACCGTCGCCTCCTCTCGCCTGCGCCCGGAACTCGCCCGGCCTGATGGCCGCCTCTTCGTCGATCAACCCGCCGACCCGGGCGAGGAATTCGCGGGTCCGCGTCCGCGCCGTACGCGGCAGCGACCGCAGCAGCAGCTGCCGCACACCCGGACGGAACTCGTACGACCCCGGCGGCCCCGGAGTCGCCGTCAGCATGCCGCTCAGGATGATCTCGGCCAGGTGCTGGGGGCGGGGACCGCGGTCCAGGGCGCGCTGGACGAGGCGCATCACCGGCAGGGACGGGTTGGCCAGGGCGAGATGGCCGGCGATGCGGAAGGCTTCCGGGGACGCGGTCGCTCGGAAGCGCAGCACCAGGTCCTGCGCGGGCAACGAGGCGATGTCGGGGGCCGGTCCGGTCGGCGGCAGTGGCGCGGGCGGCAGCCAGGCCAGGGCGCCGGGTGCGTGGCCGCCACCCGGCGCGGCGATCAGGGCGGCCCAGTTGGCGAGCCAGGCCGGGGCCGGTTCCAGGACGGGGAGGGGGACGGCACGGTCGTAGGAGTCGTGTGTGTCGTACGGCGTGAAGGTGAGCGCGGCCGAGGGTGCTGCTGCGGTCGGGGCCGTGAGCAGGCCCGGGGCGGCGGGCAGGGCCGTGGTGTGCCAGAGGTGTTCGGGCAGCGGCTGTACGACGGCCAGGGGCATGCGGGACGCCCAGTGGCGCAGGGTCCGGTACCAACGGTCGCCGGCCGGGCCCGGCCGCCATTGCGGGCCCATGCAGTCGCTGACGATCAGGGTGATCGTGCGGCCGTCGGCCAGTGCCGGGACCTGGTGGGCGCGGCCGTCGGGGGTGGCGCGGTGCGCGGTGACCGTGCGGAAGATGCCCGACTGGGCGAGCACGGTGTGCAGTTCTCGCACCAGGGGGCGCCAGACGGGCATCGTGGGGCCCGCGTCGTGGACCAGGTTCAGGCGCAGCCAGCGGTCCGGCGCCGGGCGCAGCACCGGGAACCAGACGTCGGGGTGCGCACCGAGCCGGGCGATCCGGTCGGCGGTGGCGTGCTCGTCGAGGAGCCGGGCGCGGGGTGAGGGGACTTTGCGCTTGAGCGGGCGCAGGGCGCGTTGCAGGGCGAGCGGGTGGGGCAGCATCGGGGGCGCGGGGGCGAGCAGCGGGGTGCCGCCGCGTGGGCCCGGCGCGTCGGGGTGCGAGGGCTCCGGGAGGTGGAGGGGGATTCGGCCGTCGGGGGGTGGGGCGGGGGATGGGGGCCGGTGGGGGTGCTCGGGGTCCTGGGGGCCGGAGTGCGGTGGCGGGGCGGTGGGGGTGGGGTCCACAGGTGCACCGGATGTGCCTTTGGGGCGGCCATCGTTGGCGGGCGCTGCCCGACCGGGCGTCCTGTTCTCCCGCTCCCCTCTCAACTGCTCGGCCAGCCAAAGGAGTTCGGCCAGTTCACGGGACGTGGGCCCGGCATCCGGGGAAGCCTCCGCTCCCGTGGCGGCGGCCAGTACGGTGGCCAGCCGGGCAACGGCGGACCTCCACCCGTCAGACCCCATCGCCGTCAGCCGCCGCGCTCAGATACGGCATCAGCTGCTCGGCCAACTTCTCGCGGGAGCCGGCCTGCAGGCCCGCGATGCCGGTGAGGTAGATGGCGTTGAGGAGCTGGTCCGTGGCCAGTTCGCCGGTGCCGGCGCGGGTCAGGAACTCGGTGATCAGGGTTTCCGCCTCCGGGTCGGGCTCGCCGAGGTGGGCGCGGACGATGTCCGTGAGCTGGGCCCGTTCGGGGCGGCGCAGGCGCAGACGGACGCAGCGGCGGAGGAAGGCGGGCGGGAACTCGCGTTCGCCGTTGCTGGTCAAAACGACGAAGGGGAAGGCGCGGCAACGGACCCGGCCCCGTAGGACCGGCACGGGGGTGTCCGTACCGTCGGTCAGGACCTGGGCACTGCCGTCGGTGGTGTGGCGGGCCGCGCGGACCAGTTCGGGGATCTCGTACTGGCCCTCCTCCAGGATGTTCAGCAGATCGTTCGGGAGGTCGAGGTCGCTCTTGTCGATCTCGTCGACGAGGAGGGCGCGTGGACGGTCGTAGGGGAGCAGGGCCGTGCCCAGGGGACCCAGGCGCAGATGGTCCTCGATGCCGTCAGGGGCGGGGCCGGGGCGGTCGTCCCGCCGCGCCGCATACAGGCGGGACAGCGGGTCGTACTGGTAGAGGCCGTCGGCGAGGGTACTGCGGCTGGTGATGTTCCAGCGCAGAACGGGGCCCAAGCGCAGCTCCCGGGCCACCGCGTAGGCCAGGGAGGACTTGCCCGTGCCGGGCGGGCCGGTGACCAGCAGCGGACGGCGCAGACACAGCGCGGCGTTGACCAGTTGGACGCTCTCCGGCGTCGGCACGTAGGTCCTCGCCCGGTGCACGCGGTCCGGCGAGACCGCCGCGTCGTCGTCGGCGTCGCCGGGCGCAGGCAGCGCGGGGCCGCCGTCGAACGCCCGCCAGGGCGGTGGGGCGGGCAGTTCGGCGATGCCGTCGTGCGGCGGGTTGGTGCCGGTGTAGACGGACCAGTGCGGCATGGGGCGCTCTCTCCGGTTGCTCTCCGTGGACGGGGCCGGGCTCTGGGTGGGTCAGGCGACGGGTGACCGTGTGTGTACGGCCGTGGCGTGCGGGTCGGTGAAGCGGCGTGGGTCGTCCCACAGGAGCTGGATGTCACGCGCCCAGTGGTCGTCCTCCGCGTCGGCGTGCTGGCGCAGGCTCAGGACGCGGCGCGGGAGTTGGGCGGGCGGCACCCGGGAGACGAGTCTGTCCAGGGCGTTCAGGAACGCGGTACCAGGGCAGTCGTGGCTACCCGCGCAGTCGGCCTCGTCCGGGTCGCAGCCCCGTCGGGACCACACGATCACCGGCGCCGGCGCGGTGAGCGACGCCTCGAAGTGCGGCCGGGTACGGGCCGAACGGGCCGTCGCGCCGAAACCCGCCAGGCAGACCTCGGACTGGAGCAAGGCCAGCCGGAGCTTCCTCGGGTCCTCGGCGCCGCCACATGCGACGCGGTGCACGCGTGCGCCGGTGCGGGAGTCCAGGCGCTGCCAGACGCTGGTGAGAACGTGCCGGGTGCTGGTTCTGCGGCGGGCGTGGTCGGTAACCACCACCGGGTGGACGCAGCCGAGAGGTGTGGCGTCGTCGGGTCCCTTCTCCCAGCGGTCGACCGGCCAGTCCAGCCAGTCGCGGGGCAGCGCGAAGGCGATCAACTCATCGGCGCCGGGTGTCAGATGACAGAAGGCGTCCTCGATACGGTCCTGGACGTACGCGCACAGCCGGGCCTTCGGGACCGTCTCCGCGGGAACCGGATGCCGACGCCCCGCGCTGTACGCCGACACCTCGACCCGCACCAGGTCGTCACCGGCGCCGCTGTGGCCCAGCTCGACGAGGATGGCGCCGGTCTCGGCCGGGGGCGGGGCGGTGAGCAGGGCGTCGAGCCGGTCGGCGAACCGCGTCACGGTGTCCGGGTCGTCCACCTCGCACAGCACGAACCACGCCGCCGACCACAACGACCCGAAGCCCTCCGCAGGCGGCAACGGATCGAACGGCCCGGCCGCGCCGGCGTAGAGCCGGACGGGGTCACAGTCGAGGCCGGCCCGGGCGGCCTTCTCCACGAGGGCGCGCAGTCGGGGGCCGTCGGGGTGGCTGGGGGTCGGGGTGGGAGCGCACGGGGTCGGCCTGCCGTACGGAGGCGCCAGGCCCCGCCCCGGCACCCCGCCGACGTGCGCGGGCCCCTGACCCGGTGTCCCCCACACCTGCCCGGAACCCGGCACCGGCACGAGGGCGCTGAGGCCGGGCCAGTAGCGGGCCAGGACGTGTGTGGGCATCATCCGGCCGGTGCGTACGCCGTGGGCGCCGGCCGCTGCCGTGACCATGCCGATGACCTGGCCGGTGTCGAGCAGGGTGACCGCGGCGCCGCTGAAACCGACGGCCAGTGGCTGGCCGTGCCCGCTCCAGGCCTCCAGCTGGATCCACTCACCGCTGATCAGCAACTGCGCCGCGACGGTACGGAACTCGGCGATCGTGCCGTCGTCGTCGTACCCGGCCGGGAACCCGTAGGCCACCAGCTTGCGGTCGCCGTGCGCCACGTCGGCCGGTGCGAGCGACGCGGGGGCGATGGCCATCTCGCGGTCCAGCTCCAGCACAGCCAGATCGCCCAGTTCGTGGACACGGCCGTCCCAGCCGCCGTGCGCCACGACCCGTGCGGCCACCGGAGCGGCCCCGGGGCGCTGCGGGAAGGTCACGGTCACCGGGTCCACGTCGCTGTTCTCGACGACATGCGCACAGGTCAGCACCTTGTCCGGGGCCACCAGGAAGCCCGCACCGGACACCCTGCCCCCGCACTCGATCCGGGCGTGCCACTCGGCATCCTCCAGGCCTGTCATGACGCCCCCGTCACCGTCGTCCGTCGAGCAGGTCCATTGTTCCGGACGGCCGTTGAGATTGTCCCGGTTTCCGTTCCGCTGCGCCCAACGGCGGCCAGGGAGGTCTCTTACCCCTCGACGACTCCCCGGATCACCCCCAGCTCCACCAGGTCCTGCGGCCGGATCCGCAGCTGATCCGCCGTCGCCTCCACCTCCTCCGGTCCCCGCTTCAGGATCGCCGCCGCCAACTCCGGTGCGATGACGGAGAAGTAGCTGTCCGGCGTGGCCCAGGTGTTGCCGGGCGCCGCCAAGGCCAGTGCCCCGCCTGAGCCGCCCTCGCCGATGACCAGCGTGGTGATCGGGACGCGGGCACCGGCCACCGCCCCGAACAGGTCCGCGATCGCGGCGCCCACCCCCTGCCGCTCCGCCTCCGCGTCATTGGCGGCGCCCGGCGTGTCCACCAGCGTCAGCACCGGTACGCCGAGCCGGTCCGCGAAGCGGATCAGCCGGGCGGCGGTGCGGTAGCCGGCCGGGCGGGTCGCGGTGCCGGTCTGGGCGGCGTAGGCGACCGTACGGCCCTCGTACGCGCCGAAGCCGCAGAGCATGCCCTCGGTGTCGGCTCCGCCGCAGCGGTCGCCGCTGATCGGGGCGCGGTGGGTGAAGTAGGCGTCCAAGTAGGTCTCGGCGCGCGGGCGTTGCGGCGCCCGGGCCCGCTGGACCGCGTCCCAGCCCGTGGCGGGCAGGTCGGGCACGCCCAGAGCGCGGGGCACCGTGGCCTCCTGGGCGGGCGGTCCCGCCAGCAGCCGCAGCCAGCGCCCCAACACCTCCCGCAGCTCCTGCGGCCGGACCACCGCGTCCGCCGCCCCCGCCGCCACCTGCGCCTGAGCCGTGTACGCCGCCGGATCCGCGTCCGGTGGGCGCACCCGGGAACCCGCGAAGCCGACCTGGGCGCCGGGCAGGGCGAGGATGACGTCGGCGCCCGCGCCCAGGGTGGCCCAGCCGCCGCCCGTCGTCGGGTCGCGGAGGACCGCGATCTGGGGCAGGCCTGCCTCTCGTGTGAGCGCCGACTGCCGTGCCACGCACTGGAGTTGGGTCAGCGCGAGCATGCCTTCCTGCATCCGGCTGCCGCCCGTGGCGACCAGCGGGACGACGGGGAGCCGGTGGGCGCGGGCGTAGGCGTACGCCGACTCCAGCCGGTCCCCGGTGCGTTCGCCGAGCGAGCCGCCCAGGAAGCCGAACTCGAAGGCCAGCAGCACGGCCCGCGTGCCCGCCACGCTCGCGGTGCCGCAGACGACCGACTCCTCCTCGCCGGTGCGCTCGGCGGCACGCGCGCGGGAGGCGTCGTAGCCCTGCCAGGAGAGGGGGCCGTCCGGCCCGGACTGCCGTTCCGGGTGGGGGAGTTCCGTGAACGTGGAGTCGTCGGCGAGTCGCGCGATGACCTCGCGTGCCGACAGGCGCCGCTCAGTCATGGGTCAGGGCCCGCTTCATGATCTTCCCCATGTCGTTGCGGGGGAGGGCGTCGAGGTAGTGGACCTTGCGCGGGCGCTTGTGCGGGGCCAGGCGCGCGGCGACGTGGTTCGCCAACTCCTCGGCGGGGGGCGGTGATTGGGGATCCGCCGGGACGATCCACGCCACGATCCGCTCGCCCAGGTCGGCGTCCGGTTCGCCGGTGACGGCGGCCTCCCGCACACCCGCGTGTTCGAGGAGCGCGTTCTCGATCTCGCCCGCCCCGATCTTGTACCCCCCGCTCTTGATCAGGTCGGTGGCCTTGCGGCCGACGATCCGGACGTACCCGTCGGGATCCCGTACCGCCATGTCGCCGGTGCGGAACCAGCCGTCCTGCGTGAAGGCGGCGGTCGTCGCGTCGGGGCGGTTCAGGTACTCGGTGAACAGGTTCGGGCCGCGCACCTGGATCTCGCCCACGGTCTCGCCGTCGTACACCGTGATCGGCGTCCCGTCCTCCTCCACCAGCCGCAGCTCCACGCCCGGCAGCGGCACGCCGACCGTCCCGGCCCTCGGCTCGCCGTCCGCGCGGACGCTGGTGTTCATCAGCGTCTCCGTCATGCCGTACCGCTCGACGACCCGCTGCCCGGTCGCGGCCGTGATCCGCTCGTGGTCGTGCACGGGGAGCGCGGCCGAGCCCGAGACCAGGAGGCGGGCCTTGCCCAGCGCCTGTGCCAGCCCCGGGTCCTCGGGGAGGGCCTGGGCGATGCGGTGGTACATCGTCGGCACGCCGAACACCATGGTCGCGCCCTCGTTCAGCTCGCTCGCCACACCCTCCGTGCTGAACCGGCCCAGGTGGCGTACGGATCCGCCGCGGCGCAGCGGGCCGAGGATGCCGAGGACCAGGCCGTGGACGTGGAACAGGGGCAGGCCGTGGACGAGTACGTCCTCGCCGGTCCACTGCCAGGCGTCGGCGAGCGCGTCCAGGGTGTGAGTGACGGCGCGGCGGGGGATGACGGCGCCCTTGGGCGGGCCGGTGGTGCCGGAGGTGTAGACGATCAGGGCGGGGTCCTCGTCGGACACCTGCGGGTCGGGGAGGGGGCGGGGGCCCCTGGCCCGCACGTCGACGTCGATGCGCGTCAAGTCGCCGAGAGGGGCCGGGAGTTCGTCTCCGGCGGCGGCCAGCACCACCTGCGGCGCGCAGTCGGACAGGATGTGCCCGAGCTCCTTCTCCCCGGACTTCGGGTTGAGCGGAACGGCGGCGACACCGGCCTCCAGTGCCGCCAGTACCGCCACCGCGGTCTCCAGCGCCGGGGTCGCCCACACGGCCACTCTGCCCGCCCCGCCGATCCGCGCCGCGAGGGCACCGGAGGCGGCGCCGAGCTCGCCGTACGTCAGGGAACGGTCGCCGAACCGCAGGGCGGCTCGCTCCGCCGGAGCGCCCGTCAGGGCCGGGAAGAGAGAGGACACGCGTCGTACTCCTTAAGAGCTTGAGAAGTGCTTGAATTCACTTGAATTCAACTGTGTGACGGACACTGACTGTTGCCGTCGTCCCCGGCCTACCCCCAGCCCGGCACGACCAGCACCAGCCACACCACCGCGGGCACCGCCGCCACCACGATCCCTCCGTACACCATCAGCTGCCGGAAGAAACGCTCACGGTCGACGTCCGGTGCCGCGGCCAGCACCAGCGCGCCGTTCGTCGAGAAGGGGCTCACGTCCACCACTGTCGCCGACACCGCGAGCGCCGCCACCATGCCGACTGCCCCGATCTCGCCCTGTGCCAGGAACGGCACGGCCAGCGGGATGAGCGCGCCCATGATGCCGACGGACGAGGCGAACGCCGAGACGATCGCGCCGATGTAGCAGAGCAGTACGGCGGCCAGCAGCGGTACGCCGATGCCGCCGACGCCCTCACCGGCCCAGGTGATGGTGCCCATCTCGTCCAGGACGCCGACGTACGTCAGCACACCGCAGATCAGCAGCACCGTAGGCCAGGCGATCTCGCCGACCGCCTTGCGGCTGTCCTGCGGCCAGGCGGTGCTCAGGAAGACGGCGAGGGTGATCGCGGTCAGACCGGCGTCCAGGTCGAAGGCGAGGACGGCGACGACGAGGGCGACCAGGGAGAGGAGGGTGGCGATGCGGGCGGGGGTGAGGCGGGTGGTGGTGACCGGGGTGGCGGTGGGGGCGGGGCGGGTGACGGTGGTGCCGCCGCCCTCGTGGGGAGCGGTGCGGGTGCCGGTGCCGGTGCCGGTGCCGGTGCCGGTGCCGGTGCCGCCGTCGGCCGGCAAGGAGTCGTCACCGGAGCCGTCGGAGGCCTCTTGCCGGTCGTCCGTGTCCACCGCCCCCTGCGCCCACAGCTTCAGCCCGCCGAAGAGGACGAACACGACCCCCGCGATGACGATGTTGACGATCAGGGAGGCCAGGAAGAGCGCAACCTCGTTGCCGGGCAGCTTCTCGCGTTCGACGATGCCGTTGACGATCGAGCCGTAGATGCTGATCGGCGAGAAGCCGCCGGCCTGGGCGCCGTGCACGACCATCGCGCCCATCAGCAGCGGGCTGATCCCGTAGCGGGCGGCGAAGCTCAGCGCGATCGGCGCGACGATCGCCACGGCGGCGGGGCTCACGGCTCCGATCGCGGTGAGCGCGCCGGTGAGCGCGAACATCACCCAGGGGATGAGCGCCACCCGGCCCCGTACGAGCCGGATGGAGGCGTGCACCAGCCAGTCGGTGGTGCCGTTGGACCGGGCGATGGCGAAGAGATACGTGACACCGACGAGGACGACGAACAGGTCGCCGGGGAAGCCGGCGAAGATGCCGTCCGCGTCGAGGTCGGCGACCAGGGTGCCGACTGCGAAGGCGGCGGCGAAGGCGAGCGCGCCCATGTTGATCGAGCGGGTGGTGGCGATGACGAACACCACGGCGAGGACGAGGATCGAGATGAGTTCGGGGGACATACGGGCTCCCGTCTTTGGGTCCCGGAGCGGTTGCGGGTTCCACACCGCGTAGTGGCAGTGGCCAAGTGGCTGAGCCAATTCGGGGTGATGGCTGGATAGCGTGGGCGCGCGGCGACGGGACGTCAAGAGGTAGCGCTGAATTGGCTCAGCCACTCGACCACTCGGCCGCCCGGCCACTCATCCGCCCCGGTGCTACGCTCCCGGCGAGAGGGGGACCCCGTGACCGACGACGCCCTGCGCCCCATGACCAAGCAGCGCCTCTACGAGCAGGTGCTCGACCGGCTGCGCGCCTACGTCGCCGAGGGCGGCCTCGGTGCCGGGGACCGGCTGCCGACCGAGCGCGACCTGGCCCAGCGGCTGGGGGTCAGCCGGGCCTCCGTGAAGCAGGCGATCGTGGTCCTGGAGGTGCAGGGCCTGGTGGAGGTGCGGCACGGGGGCGGCACGTACCTCGTGCGGGACAGCCTCGACGCGGAGCCGGTGGAGCGGATGGTCGAGCGCCGCCGGCGCCTCCCCGATGTCCTGGAGGCTCGCGAGGCGCTGGAGACCAAGCTCGCCGAACTGGCCGCCGAGCGCCGCACGGAGCAGGACCTCGCGGCGATGAGGTCGGCCCTCGCGCACATGGCGAAGGAGATCGAGGACAACGGTCACGGGGTGGAGGGTGACCGCCTCTTCCACGCCGCGGTCACCGCCGCCGCGCACAGCAGCATCCTCGCCGAGTTCATGCGCTCCATCGCCGACCAGATCGCCGAGAGCCGCACCGAGTCCCTCCGCCAGCCCCACCGCCCGGTCCGCTCCCTCGCCCAGCACCAGGCCATCCTGGACGCGATCGAGGAAGGCCGCCCCGCACAGGCGGCCGCCGCCATGCGCCGGCATGTCCGTACGGTGGCGAAAGTGCGGTTGCTGGACTGGGAGCCGGACGGGGAAAGCTAGCCGCCGGTTCCACGTTGCGCGGTGCCCTCACACATCTCCTTGGCGTGGGCACGTAAAGGCAATCAACGTTTTACACCGACGCAGGTGTGGTGTCACAGCGTCCGGTGAGGCTACTGGCACGTACCGACAACACGTACGTACCGACAAAAGGTCCTCCCCCCACATCCGAACAGGATTGGACCCACATACATGCACACCGAACTGAGGCGCTCACCCGCGCCCCGGAACACTCTCGCCTGCCCTCCGACCGAGGAGTTCGACGAACCAGACGACAAACCGGACGAGTTCGAAGCACCCCAGCACAGCCACGTCCTCGCGGTCGGTACCCCCGGCCCCCGGCGCGAAAGGCTCACCCGCACCCTCGAATCCACCGGCTACGCGGTCACCCACGCCGTCCCCGGAGACGTCGGCCGCAGCGTCCAGCAGGCCCCGCCCGACGCGATCGTCGCCCTCGAGGGCCACGGCGGCGTCGAACAGGCGGTGGCCGTCGTACGGGAGATACGCACCGCGCCCCAAGGCCATGTCCTGCCCCTCGTCATGGTCACCACCGACCGTGAACCCGCCGGTGTGGCACGGCTGTTGCGCAGCGGCGCCGACGACTGCCTGCCGGAGGCCGCCGACCCCGTCGAGCTGTCGGCCCGGATCGCGGCCAAGCTGCACCGCGTCCCGGTCCCCGTCGACCGGCTGGCCCTCGACCCGCGCACCGGCCTGTACTCCGCACCCCACTTCCACGCCGAACTCGACCGCGAACTGCGCCGCCCCCAAAGCCGTCCCGGACGTCGCGACGGCGTCCTCGCGGTGGTCGGCGTGGCCGAGGCGGACGCGCTGGAGGAACGGTTCGGGGCGCGGGTGCGCCGCGAGGTCGCCGAACGCCTCGCCGGGGTCGCCGAGCGCCTCGGCAACGGCAGCGACCGGCTCGGCTGGGACGAGGAAGGGCGGCTGCTCGTCCTCATGCCCGGCGTGGACGAGGAGACGGCCCGGCGCGCACTGGCGGAGTTCGCCTCCGCCGTGGCCGGCACCCGGTTCGTGGTCGCCGACGAGAACGTACGGCTGACGCCTGCCGTCGGCTGGCTGCCCCTCGCGGACGCCGACGGCCGGCCCGCCGAACGGCCCAGCGAACGGATCGCCGAACGCGCCGTCGAGCAGGCCGCCGACGCCGTCGCCGAGGCGCTGCGCCACCGCGATCTGCGGCCCGTCCGCTACGAGCCGTGGATGCGGGCCGCCGCCCCACGCCGCCGCGCCAAGAAGGTCGTACGACCGCTGCTGCTCGCCCTCTCCCCGCTGCTCGCGCTGCTGGTCGGCGTGGGCGTGCCGTTCGCGCTGTACGAGCAGGCGTACGCGGTGCTGGGCTGGGACGTGGCCTCGGCGGTCTACTGGGTCGTGGTCGCCGGACTGGTCCTCTCCGCCGCGCTGATCCTCCTCGAATGCCTCTTCTCGCTCGACGCGCCCACCCGGCCCGCGGCGCCCGCGCAGCCGTACCCGCCCGCGAGCGCGGTGATCGCCGCGTACCTGCCGAACGAGGCAGCGACGATCGTCGACACCGTGGAGTCCTTCCTGCGCCTCGACTACCCGAACGACCTGGAGATCGTCCTCGCGTACAACACGCCCCATGCGTTGCCGGTCGAGGACACCCTGCGGGAAATCGCCCGCCGCGACCGGCGGTTGGTGCTGCTTCCGGTGGCCGGCAGCACCTCCAAGGCGCAGAACGTCAACGCTGCCGTCAGCCGTGTGCGCGGCGAGTTCGTCGGCATCTTCGACGCCGACCACCACCCCGCGCCGGACGCCTTCCGCCACGCCTGGGACTGGCTGTCCCACGGCTACGACGTCGTCCAGGGCCACTGCGTGATCCGCAACGGCGACAGCTCCTGGGTGGCCCGGCAGGTGGCCGCCGAGTTCGAGGCGATCTACGCCGTCAGCCACCCCGGCCGGACCCGCCTGTACGGCTTCGGCATCTTCGGCGGCTCCAACGGCTTCTGGCGCACCGACCTGCTGGCCCGTATCCGGATGCACGGCTCGATGCTGACGGAGGACATCGACTCGACGCTACGCGCGTTGAGCGAGGGTGCGCGGATCGCCAGCGACCGGACGCTGATCTCGCGGGAGTTGGCGCCCACCCGTCTCAAACCCCTGTGGAACCAGCGCTCGCGCTGGGCACAGGGCTGGCTGCAGGTGTCGCTCCGGCACCTGGGGCAGGCGCTGCGTTCGCCTTCCTTCACGCGCCGTCAGAAGACTGGACTCGTAGTGCTGTTGGGCTGGCGCGAGGTGCAGCCGTGGCTGTCGCTGCAGATCCTGCCGATCCTGCTCCACTCGGCGGTCCGCGCGGGCGGCGCGAACCGCATCGACTGGGCCACCCCGGCATGCCTGCTCGCCTTCGCCTTCACCCTCTCGGCCGGATTCGTGCAGACGGCGTTCGCGGGCCGGCTCGCCCTGCCCGAACTGCGCAGCAGGCGCGGCTGGTTCTGGCGCCACGCACTGATCTCGACGGTCTTCTACACCCACTTCAAGAACATCGTCGCCCGGCAGTCGCACCTCAAGGAACTACTGGGGGACCGCCGCTGGCGGGTCACACCCCGCGCGGCGGCGAAGGCGGTGGGGCAGGAGTGAGCACCACACGCCAAGTGAGCGCCACACGCCGAGTGAGCACCATGCGCAGCCCCGAACTCCAGGGCTTCCGGGGCCTGGCCGCCCTCAGCACGGTCGTCTTCCACGTCTGGCAGCAGTACTACGTCTACGACGCACAGGGCGCCCACCCGCCGGTCGACAACCCCTACCTCGGGGCGCTGATCTCCCTGGAGGTCATCGACCTGTTCTTCGTCATGTCGGCGTACCTGCTGACGCTCTCCTACGCCCGGGCAGCGATCGACGGCGAGGACAGAACCCGCCCGGCGAGGGACTTCCTCTTCCGCCGAGCGACGCGCATCCTCCCGCTCTACTTCCTCGCGGTGCTCCTCGTCTGGTCCCTGCGCAACCCGTCCCTCCCCGGCGACTGGCGCGACCTGCTGGAACACCTCACGTTCACGCACGTCTTCGACCAGCAGCGCATCTTCTACACCCTGGGCCCGACCTGGTCACTCTCCCTGGAGATCGCGTTCTACCTCACCCTGGTCGCGGTCGGTCCCCCGGCGATCCGCGCCTGCCGCCGCCTGCGCACCCGCCGCGCCCGCGCGCTGCTGTGCGCGTCGGGCTGCGCGGCGCTCTACCTGGCACCGGTGGCCTGGATCGCCGTCGCCCACCACGCCCTCGGCATCCCGCACACCAACTGGCCCGTGTACTTCGGCCCGCAGGCCCGCCTGGGCGGCTTCGCGGCGGGGATGTTGCTGGCGGTGCTGCTGGTGGCGCTGGGCGAGCGAGGCCGTATCGGCGCACGCCCGGCGACTTTGTCGGCGGTGACCGCGGCAGCAGGTCTGTACGCCCTGTCGTACTACTCCGACCCGGAGAACACCTGGCACACCTACTACCACCCCCTCGCCGCGCTCCTCTGGTTCGCCCTGCTCTACGCCACGCTCCACATCCGCACCCCGGCCCGCCCCGGCTGGCACGCCCTGTTGCGCTCACGATGGCTGACGGGCGTGGGCCTGGTCAGCTACAGCCTGTACATCTGGCACGAGCCGCTGATGCTGGCCCTGTACGACGCCGGCGCCCTGCCCCGCTCCCAGGCGGGCTTTCCGCTGGCGGTGCTCTTCGTGGTCGCGGCGGGGGTGCTGGTCGCGACGGTGAGCTACTGGGTGGTGGAGTATCCGGGGGGCTTGCTGGCGGGGTTGCGGGACAAGAAGGGACGACCGCGGGAGTTCTATTCGGAGCCGGTACCGGTGCCGGAGCCGCGGCAGGAGCCGGAGCCGGAGCCGGAGCCGGAGCCGGAGCCTGCGGTGCGGTGATCAGTTGCGTCCCCGGGGCAGGGCAGCGGAGTCAGGGTGACCCGGCGTAGTACGAGATTGACGCCGGCGACCTCGACGGACAGTTCGTCGCCGACGTCGGGGACGACCGAGTCTGCGAGGGCGTCGTGGTGCACCAGCCTTGCGACGCCCTCGTCGGCGCACACGAACACCCCGAACGGCACCACTTTGGTGACCGTGCCGCTCCGAGCACGCCGAGCGCCTTACTCGGCGCGTCCGCCGCCTTGGCGAACGCCACGCGCCGGGACCGAGAGCGCAGGCAGCCAATGCCCGCCATGCGCCAGAGCACCCAGCCGTACCGCCTGCGCAGGAGCATCACGCTCGGCAGCGTTGATCACGAGGCGGGAAGCGGCCATTGAGGCCCGTTCGGGTTCCCGAGCCATACCACCTGCGCATCGCGGGAGGCCGTCACCCCGAACGCGGCGGTGCTCGGTGAGCCGTACTCCTCCCAGGTGGCCACCGCCGACTCGACCGCATCCCAGAGGCGGCGCGGGCCGCCCTGGCGGACCTTCCAGCCGCTGTCCGTGGGAGCGAGGACGGCGAACGAATCAGTGCGGCTGTCGAGCACGAACGTGCTCACCGGTCCGCCGTCGACCGGCATGGAGAAGAAGCGGGCATCTGGCGCCGCGAGCTGTGCCATGAAGCCGGGCCCCGAGCTGGTGAGGACTTCTGGCCCGTACGTGACCTTCCGCTTCGTGCCATCGTCGGGGCCCGGCACCGTGCCGAGGCTCTCCGGCGCGTCCTGCTGGCGGGCGATCATGAAGCTCGGTTCGTCCTCGCTGAACCAGCCGCTCGCGCTGGCGCCGGTGACGATGAGCTTGACCAGGCCGAGGGAGCGCATCCAGCCGCGCAGGGTGGTGAGGATGACGCCGCCGGGCGGCACTTGATCCAGCCAGGCAGGGGGGATGTTGCGGAAGCCGCACGTGGCGATCAGCCGGTCGTAGGGGGCTCCGTCGAGGTGGCCGACGCGGCCGTCCTCCACCACCAGGTCAGGGGTATAGCCGGACCTCGCGAGAGCCTCGCGGGCTCGCCGTGCCACCCCTTCGTCCGTCTCGATCGAGGTCACGGCCTTGCTGCCGAGCCGGTGGCACATGAGTGCCGTCGAGTAGCCGGTACCTGTCCCGATCTCCAGCACGTTCATGCCGGCGTGCACGTCCAGGTCTTCGAGCATCCGGACCACGAGACTCGGCAGAGTGGACGATGAGGTCGGGACCGCGTTGCTGATCGGCTTCGGATCGGCCCAGTCGATGTCCCGGCCGTCGAACTGGGTCATCCAAGTCTCGTCGGAGTAGATGAGCCGGAGCCACTCGTCCTGGCCGACGCTCGCCTCGGTGACCGGCTCCCAGGTGGTGACACCGGGGCCGTCGTTCTCGCGGTAGAAGCGCGGGATGAACACGTGGCGGGGCACGGCCTCAACGGCGGACCGCCACTCCGGCGAGCGCAGCCAGCCGTCCTTCTCCAGTCCGGCTGCCAGTTGCCGTCGGAGGTCGGCTGCCGTTGTCTCGGCATCAGGCTCACTGGCCACGGAGTCCTCCTTCCAGGAGATCGGCGAGTGCCGCGGTCATGGGCAGCCCGGTCGGCGGCTCCATCCATGCCCACTGCCCCGAAGGATTGCACTCGATGAAGACCCACTCGCCGGAGTCGGTCAAGGCGAAGTCGAATGCCCCGAAGACAAGCCCGAAGTGCTTCAGGTAGGCACGCATGGCGCGCTCCACCTCGGGCGGCGGGTGACGGGCGTGTATGTGTGGGTGCCGTAGTCGGTGCGCCAGTCTAGGAGGCCGGAGTCGATTCGCACCGCGAAGACCTGCTCGCCGATGACCGTCACCCGGACGTCCGCGATCTTTTCCACGCACTTCTGGAACAGGTGCATGGTGCCGGCCACCGCGTCGTCGATCTCGTCGGCGGTCACCTCAGTTACGGGAACTGTCTGGGCCTTGCCGTCGACCAGGTAGAGCGGGACCGAGATGGGTTTGAAGATGGCCGGGCCGTGATCCTTGATGAACGCCCGCGCGTCGTCAGGCACATTGGTGATCAGCGTGGGCGGCAGAGTGAAGCCGGCCGCCGCCGCGGTTGCGAGCCCGGCCGGTTTGTACTCGGCGTCACCGATGCGGTTGGGGTGATTTACGTACAGGCAGCCGGGCAGCGAGGTGAGGATGCCACCCAGCCCGTAGCGCGCGTGCGCGATGGCGAACCGCTCTTCCTGCCTGTCGAGGTAGGGGAAGGCGAACCCAGAGGGGCGCCGGTAGTACATGGACCTCACGGCGCCCAGGTCGGCACGCCGGCTCGGGGTCTGCACGCTTCCTCGCCACCTGTCGGTGTCGCCGATGGAGGCGGAGCACGACAGGGCGGCCGGGAAGTCACCGGAGTCGAACCGCACGACCGGGACACCCCGGTCGTGCAGCTCGCTGATCACAATGTCCGCGGTCGGGTCGTCAAGGTTCGTGACGACCAGAACCGGACGATCGTCGTTCGTCACTGGATTCACTGGTCGGTGTCGTTCCCCGTGTCGCTGTCCGGGGAGTCGCTGTTGCGGTCGCCCTGGCCCGTGGTACCGGTTGACGGATTGGTACCGGACGATGTGCCGTGCCCCGGAGACATGGTGGGCGCTCCGGACGCGTCCAGGTACCGGGCGGTCTGCGTCGCCGGGTCCAGTTCCACCGTCACGTAGTCCGGCGCCGCTACGGGCGGGTATGGGGCGATGCGGCGCAGGCCCCAAGGAGCGGCGGTCAGGTGTCCCTGTGGCAGCGGGCTGCCGGTGGGGAATCGGTCCATGTAGTTGAACACGGTCTTCCTTTCTCCAGGAAAGATCTGAGCTTCTGACTGCCTTGTTCGTCCGCCCAGCGCCTCGGACATCGAGTCGCCAAGCGGAAGTCGTGGAGCGCCGGTCGCCCCTTGGAACCGGGTCAGACCGGAGCGAGAGCTTGCCGACGCAGTGCCTCAAGCACGCGCGCAAGGAGTGCTACCTCCGGCTCCATGGAATCGACCGCGACTCGGCCGTCCTCATGCCACCGGTTGAGACGCCGCTGATACTCGATCTCCGCCCACGTGGCTTCGGCTCGGATTTCCCCGAGTGCATGAGCCGACTCCATGTGCAGCCTGAGGAGTTCCGCAGGGGTGATGCGCAAGGGCTCGGCGAATGTCGCGGTGTCGGGGTCACTCGTCGAGCGGAGGGGGGCGAGGATGATGAGTTCCACGCACGCTTCCGGGCTGGGATCGTCCGCCAACTCGTCAGCGGGCACCAGCCGTAAGAGCACGCGAGGTTTCAGCACTTGGCCGGCACTTCCAGCTCGGCCCACACGACCTTGCCCCAGCGCTTCCGGTCGTATCCCCATCTCCAGCTGAGGGCCTCGACAAGGAGCAGACCGCGCCCCTCCTCGGCGTCGTCGTCGGGGCCGCCCAGCTCAGGGCCGTCCGCGCAGGTGTCGGCGACGCCGATACGCACCACGCCCTGGCTGGGACGCGTGACCAGGACACGGACGTTCCGGCACCGGGTGTGGTCGATGGCGTTGTTGACCAGCTCGGCCACGATCTGCACCCCGGCCTCAGCCAACTCGCCTATGCCCCAGGTGCTCAGGGCGGCCGAGACGAGCATGCGTGCCAGGCGAGCGGACTCCGGCTCGCACGGCATCGTCTCGGTGTAACCGGGGGTGCCGGTCGCAGTAGGTCGGGCTGCGGTCATGGTCACAGGAACATCCCTCCGGGGGTGGACGCCCGCCCCCGCGACGGGGTGGCGCCGGGGCGGGCTCTCCTCCAAGCCGTCGAGGAAAGGGGAATCAGGACCTCGACCGGCTGCTACCGAGTCAACGGCCTGTGGCCCGTGAGGAACAGGAAAAGTCGTGCCCGCGCTGGTCGCCCCAACCCGGAAGACTTTGCGTTCCCGTGACCTGGGGTCTGGTTCGGTCGGTGATCGCCGGTCTACGGTCAGTGGCATGGGAGCGAACGCCATCCTCAAGAGCCGGATGGATGAACTCGGGCTCACTCAGGATGAATTGGCTGGTCGGATGAACACTGCGCTGGCAGAGATCACCGGCAGGCCCGGCGACGTCTCCGCCCGCACCGTCCGCAACCTGCTCAACGGAACGTCCCGCCGCCCCATCGGCCGTACATGCGCGGCGCTGGAGCGGGTGTTCGGCTGCCCCGTCGAGGACTTAGGGTTCAGAGCACCACGCACCATGCAGCATCCGCAGGAGGGTCCCGTGCGGCGCCGCGCCTTCATCGCCTCGGCCACCGGGACAGCGGCTTCCGCTGTTCCCTTCGTGGTACAGCGGCGCGCGGTCGGCATGTCCGACGTGGCCCGGGCCGCCGCCGCGATGAACGCACTCGTTGAGGCCGATGACCGGCAAGGCGGGCACACACAACTGGAGCGGGACGCCCTCAAGGGCCGTGACGGCGTACTGGAGCTGCAGCAGCGCAACGCCGGAGAGCGCGTCCGCCGGGCCCTGTACGCGCTGGCCGCCGAGTACACCGCCATTGCGGCCTGGTCCTGCATCGACGTACGCAACCTCGATCAAGCGCAGAGACACCTGAACGAATCCACGACGTACGCCGGACTCTCGCAGGACGGCCCCACAGCGATGCGAGTGTGGGTCACCGTGTCGATTCTCGCCTCTCAACGCCGCAACTGGCCTGATGCCCTCGCGGCTGCCCAGGCCGCCCAAGCCACGCAAGAAGCGCGCAGGGACCCGTTCTTCGACTCGTTGGGACGGGTCCGCGTCGCCCTCGCCTACGCCGCGCTCGGCGACAGCCGCGACGCGCTTCGCTCTCTCGGATCCGCACAGGACGCCTTCGCCAAGGCTTGTGAGCGCCAGCGTCCCCGATGGACGGCCTTCTACGGCCCAGCCGAACTCGACCACCTCGGCGCCATCATCAATGGTCGCAGCGGACGTCACGCCCACGCCGAAGCCATGGCACACCGCGCCCTCGCACAGATCCCGTCCGTCTTCCGCCGAAACAGGGCGCTGGCGACTGCCCAACTCGCCCTCGCCCAACTCCATCAGGGAGACGCCGAACAGGCCACGGCCACCGCCGCCAACGTCTTCACCATCATGGATGGCGATCCTCTTCCCGGCCGCATGCGCACACTCATCGGGGACTTCCACAGAGACCTGTTCGTCATGGCCCCCTCCACCACTTACGCACGAGACTGGGCGGATCGCCTACGAGCCGAATGGAGCTGAACGTGATCGACCTGCGTCACTTCCAGCACGGAAACCTCCCCGCGGGCTTCCGGCAGATGCTCATCGACGTTCACGACGACGCCTATGCCGACGCCATGGACGATCCGTTCAACCAGCGCTTCCCCTGGTTCGTCGACCACTGGTCGGGCATGGACGACTTCACGTGCGTCGTGGCGTACGACGGAGACGAGCCGACCGGCTTCGCTTACGGCGCCCCGCTCACAGCCGGCCGCGAGTGGTGGCGCTCCACCGACTACGAACCGAACAACGGCTACACCTCCACCTACGCGGTATCCGAGCTGATGGTGCGCCCCCGGTGGCGTAAGCAAGGCACCTCCGAACGCCTCCACGAAGCGCTGTTGAAGGAACGGACCGAAGACCTCGCCGTACTCCTGGTCGATGTCACGCACCCCAAGGTTCAGGCGCTGTACGGGTCGTGGGGATACGTGAGGGTCGGCGAGCAACGGCCGTTCGCCGACGCTCCGCTGCTCGCGGTCATGGTCAAGGAGCTTCGGGGCTGAACCGCCATCAGAGAGCGGCAAGTCGCCGTCGAAGCTGGCATGCACAAGTCACTCATATGGGCCATACGCATCCGTCGGTACGTCCTGCTCGACAGCGAAGCCGAGCTTCGGGTACTCGGCCACCCGCTGCAAATCACCGACGAGCATGTCGACGACAAGCTTCTCGTTACCGATGGACTTGAGCCTGCGGCACGCTCCCTCTCTTCTTAGGGCTTGGTGGGCTTAGTCCAGCTTCCCATGTCGGCGCAAGGCCTACCGCTACTCCACCAACCACCAGGGTCGGTCGGCCGGTGCCCGGCAACCCGCAACGATTGCAAGGCATGGGCATTGTCTGGGTCGAAGGACGCCGTCGGCCACACCGCCATGATCGCTGACGGCGGCTACTGGCCGGCCTGGTCATCCCGCACTGCCTGAGCGAACTGCCTGCCTAGAAGGAGAAACACAACACTCCAACCTCCAGGCTCGTGCCCGTCTTGAGCACGCCTTCACTCGCTAGCAAGGCCTAGAAGATTCTCCGCGACTGCCGCCACAAGGCCACTACGCGATGAGTGGAATCGCCTAGGCAGCCTCCTTCTTCATGAGAGTGGACGCATCTCGTGAAAAGAAATCTCCGTCCACTGCCTCGATTGGTAGCTCAGGAGATACTCGTACACAAAACGAAGTTCGTCTGGGCTCAACAAATGCCTAGTCGAGTCAAAGAGCTCAACAAGGAAGGTGTAGTCGCTTGGCTCGTCTCCGTTTTTCATCAGGCCGAATACATGATGAAGTGAGAGTTCTTTTGCCAAAATCCCTTGAGTTAGGACCTTTAGCAGCAGATCTCTATCATCCCGTTCGTGAGGCGGTTCTGAGGCCACAACAGCCAGAGCAACTAAGAATTTCCTGATGAGATCTACGCCAGTATCAGACTTAGTCCTTTCCCACTCAGCTTTCATGAGGACGGCGTTCCGGCGGTGAGCGGGCGTAAAGCCACCCATCGACATGGTGATGCGGCCGAGACCCACCTGACTAAAGTCTCGGACCCAGTTGTTTACCACGAAGTCCGGTAGCCGCGGGCTCCAGGCGTACCCAGGCCGTACGTTTACGCCGAGAGCGTTTAGGGCGTCGACCCAACTTTCGTCGATTTCTAGTTCATCCAACCAGGCCAAGTAAATAGGCTTACCGGAGATAGAGCTGAGAATCCTCTCGAACAACGGCTTAGGCATGGCAAATTTGGAGTGGCGAGCGCTATGTCGTGTCGGCACGTTAAATATCAGGTTTGCCATTCTCCAACGCGGGTGCTGGTCCTCGATGGTCTCCATAATGTCGACCAGCAGATAGATGTCGCTCGAATCCCAGGCACCAGGCTCGTGGGTCATAATGGAGAAGTTTGACGCCGCGAAGGGAAAGAAAGGCTCTCCATTCTCTCGCCACGATCTAAAGTTTGATTCAGCTAGCGTGTTAAAGTCTTCAGTATCCCAGGAGTCTTCAACTGCGTTCCAGTCCTCAAGGTCTCCAAGGTATCCGGACTCGATCATCTGAGCCGCTTCATCGCCGAACTCTTCACGAACCCGAAGGGCATACAGGATGATCCAAGGGAAACGATGTGCACAAGCTTCGTACTCATCTAGATCAGGCCCCTCAATGCGTACGACGTCAGCCAAGGTATTCTTGTTCGGATTAATCGAAAATAGATAGATCTTAGAGAGCCAGTGCTCCCTCGGAAAGCCTGAATCAATCGCATCCCGGATCCGGGGATTAGCCGTATGGCATTGGTTGACCATGATCTGCATGCTTAGCCGTGGAGTATCGAACTTCAACCTATATGCCGGACGAGCAGTCGACGGACCAAAAAGAGTTTGGGAAATGGGAGATGCCCACTCTGGGAAGGCGAAGGGTCCGAGCGGGGAAGGCAGATCGCGTCGAACCCGCTTGGGATTCGTCGTGCGCCTGTGCGTCGATGTCAATCGCATCGATCGAGCGGCACGAATCGTATTACCTGGATCAGTCATGCTTGGCATGGCCCACGAAGTGAGCGTCAAGTTCTCGGAATCGCTTGCAGTAGCCATAAGCTCCTGGCGATCTTCCGAGCTGCTCTTTCTGTAGATGGTACGGAGCACGTCAGTGGCCCAGCGATCTTCATGAGCAGCACGGACACCAAGAAAAATGAGAACAGATGCACCAGGAATGCCATCTTTGGGCAACTCTGACTGCAAGAAGTCCCGAGCTATCTCCATTCCGTCGGGGCTGATTGATGCGGCCAGAAGGGAGACGTGGATACAAGGCGGAAGCTGGAGAACCTTAAGTGCCTCTTCCAGCAGCATAGACTCGTAACGGGGCGCTCGCACCATGCCGTCTCTGAGGATCTCGACAGCCAGGCGAGAACCGGTTAGGACGCGACGTTGCAGGTTGCCATACTGGGTCGAGGCGGAATTGAGTTCGGCAACAAGAGTAATGACCGCGTCGCGCAACGGCTTCCGATTCTCGAAAATGTTACCGAGCGCGAAGAGCAGCACATTGCGCCAATGGGCGCTCACCGACATTGCCCTAAGGCGTTCCGGGATTTCGGCCTCACGGCAGTTCATGATTGCATGGGCGGCCCAGAACTCCTGTAGCGACCGAATCTCAAAACTCACCTCATCAATACGTGATGGTACGAGGAAGACAAGACGATCGGTCGCAGCTCGGCTGATCGACGCTGTCAATGATTTTAGCGCGTCGCCTTTGAATCCTTCGCCCTCGAGTCGGGCAGCGATAATCACATTGAGCTCTGCAATTGTAAGACGTGATGCTGTGTCGCCGCTCCTTTCGCTCTTGGTCTGTAGGAGCAACCCGATATCAGCGTGAATTGCGTTGATATCGGTTCGCCTGTCTCGCAGCAGGTTACTGGACGGCCCCTCTTTTTCTAGCTCGCGCTCATAAATGACTCGATAATAGTCAGCGAAGAGGGTGTATCTATCTTTTGGAGCCTTCCCCATTCTGTCGAGCAACACAGCCATGATGGTGACCTGGAGAGGTGTTGTCATCAAATGCGCTGTTGAGTCTTCTGCGGCTGCCTGCTCTAGACGGTCCATCAACCGCTGCACCTTGTCATCGGCAGCCGAACCGTATCTGGCTTGAGCCAGCTTCTGCCCGTACGTAAGAGCGTTTTCTTGGTCAAGTGGCAGCAGAGAATAGTGCCGGTAGTGCTTCGGAGAGAACTCGTCCGCATATCCTTGCGGCCGAGTAGTGGCCACAACAACTAGATCTGCATTCACCTCGTCGGCGTCAAGCAAAAAGTCGTTGATGCAGTTAAGCACGTCGTCTCGGTTGCTCGATCCTGGCACCTCATCCAGACCGTCAAGGATGAGCAGCCATGGGAAATCGGCTAGCCATTCCCGCAGATCACTTGCCTCAACGTTGACGGCACTTACCGCGGATATCCTTTGGGAGACGTATTCAAGAATGCTTCTAAAGCTTCCCTTGGCGATCCCGTCCGCCAGACTAGTTAGGGGAATCTTAAATGGCCATCGACGAGCGCGCGGGGAAAGTGATTCACGGCTCGCCAGAGCCGTGATTCTATTCACGGCAGCCCGCAACTCTGTGTTTCGCGCGTACAGTTCCGTCTCTCTAACCAGATGGGCGCGATAGAGCTGACACATAAGCTGACTTACAGTGCTTTTGCCTTGCCCTGGGCCGCCAACTAGAACAAACCTATTAGATTGGTGAATCAGGTTTTCGCTGCCCCTTTCGTCCGGGCGATTAACAGTGTCGCACACCGCAATCAGTGTTTCCAGACATTTAGCCTCTTCGTTGGCTTGAAAGCCGTCCGAGAGGCTGATAGGGAGATCGACAAAAACGTCCGCTAGAGGAATTGTCCGGTCGTCCGCAGAGCCAGCCTGATCCAAATTTGCAAACCTCTCCCGAAGGATTTCTCTCGACAAAAACGACTTGATGGCGGACACGACTTCACGCTTGCGCTTTTCTTGTTCTTCATAGATGGAAGCCAGAATGTCGCCAGGGAGAATCCATGCCGCGTACGACTTGCGGATTCCATCATGAATCTCAAGAAATCTATTAACATTCTCCGCGTGCCAAATTATCCAATCTTCGACGTTTAGTCTGCCACACTCTTCCTGCATTACCTCCTGCACTCGATCGAATCCACCCGTTCCGGGTACCGCAGAGAGTGAAACGTTTGATGCAAAGATGACGTATTTCGGTTTGGGCCTGCGTTTTGACGACTCGCGCCATTCCTTGAACTCTTTACGGATTTCCGAGATCAACCACTTTGCTTCGTCTGCGGGAGAGGCGGGCGTCTCCTTGTGCTTCACCTGGAGAATTCCATAGCCCTCCCACGCTGTCGCGCCGGTTGGCGACACTTTGAGGCTGTCGAATGTAGCTTCCCTCCCACCGTCTGGCCCCGCCCCAAATACTGAAACGTGCGGCCCGAGTTCCGCAACGGCGATGGATTGAACGAGGTTCTCGAACTGACGCGGGCCCGGTTGGTAGAGGTCAAACTTCATGGACGGATTATGCACTGCCTGTGGGTTGCCAGGGTGCGGGTTCCAGTTTTTGGGCACGCCAGGATCGAGCTGATTCCTGGTGCAGTGAAGCTCAACATGAGGCTCCAGCGGGTTTGGCGAGGGCCAGCAGCGTGCGTACCCCGTCGCGCTGGGGTGCGGGCGGAACCCGACAGCCTCGTTCTCGACACTCCGGCCGGAAACGTCAGCACCGGATCGATGCAGGCGACTGGTGGAGATTCAGGGCCACGACGAAGCGCATTCCCCAGGTGCCCCCGCCGACGGCAGGCGGAAGCTAACATGCAGGTTGAGGTGGATGGAGCCCGCTGCAAATCTGCCGGCTCAGTCTTGCCTGCGAGCCGCTAGTTGTCCTGGTTTTGTCCAGTGCGCTGACGACTGCCACCGTTCGCTGCCGTACATGCGCCCCCTCTGACCTGCCGACTGAACCCCTACGAACGCCCCCGTACGGCCACGCGGACAGTTGGAAAGCGTGTTGGGGGCAACCCCTCACAAGTTCGAATCTCGTATCCTCCGCCACGGCTGACCAGGCGAAACGATGCTCCGAACCGCAGTGTGTTCGGAGCCTCGTGGTTTCTGGGCTACGAGAACGGCCCCCTATCCGACGATCTTCATCCGAGACCGTCAGCCTGGGGCCAGACGCACGGTCGCGTTCCCCTCAGCCGCCTATCCCCTTCCTACGCCGCCCGCGCGATCACCTTCGCGCCCCTCATTCACAACGGAGAGTCTTGCCCAATCGCTCACCGGGTCGGCCGTCACTGGCCTGTGAGTCGACTTCGAGCCGCTAGGGAGACTCACATGGGCGAGAAGCACGTCGTTGGCGGCGGGCGCTGCGGCAATGCAAGTCGTCCTCCAGCGGCCCCCGCACCCGCGCGTGCGACCCCGAGAGGACTCGATCCGGGTCAGGGTGACGGTGCGCTGGGAACGATCCTGCCGTTGGCGGCGTCGATGGTGATGTCTTGTCTGCCGCTTCCGACGATCCAGACTGGCCGCCAGGTACCTGCGACCCGTTGGGCGAGGAGGACGGACTTGTCGGTCGGCAGGCCGGTCTCGTTGTGTGCCAGGTCCCTTGCCTTGGCCTCACCGACAGTTACCCGCGGCAGGGCAGGATCGTCCGACGGCGTGGCGGAGAATCCGATGACCCGTGCGGTGGTGGTGATGGTGAGGTCGAGGCGCATCGGCATCATCACACCATCCGCATAACGCCGGTAGAGCACGGTGTAGGCCCGGGTGGGGCCGTCTCCGATGGAGCGGATCTTCTGCTTGCTTCCGGCGACACTCTTCGGAAACCACTGACGCGCGAACTTGTCGGCTGCCTTCGCGACTTCGGTTTCGCTGAGGGGTCCTTCGTCGCCACGCGTGTTCGACGACCACGCACCGACCAGATCCTTGTCGGGCCACCAGCCTGAAATGCTGCCGCGGTTCGTCTCTGCGGTGATCTTCAGCCGGTCTCCGCTCTTCTGCGTAACGGATCCCGTGACCTCGGTGTCGCTGCCGTAAATGCCCTTGGCCGCGGCAGCGATCCACTCCTCGGCCTGGTCGGAGGACTCGGCAAGGCTGCGTCTGCGGTCGTCCTGGGCGACGAGGTCCACGGGGGTGATGCGGCTGTCGAAGATTGCCGTCACCGCCATTGCGCCGACAACAGCAAGGACGGCGCCCCAGACGAGGTCGCGCATGGGTCGGCGTGGAGGCACGCGCCGCCGGTAGAGCCAAACGGCTCCGGCCAGAACACCGACTAAGGCCCCTGCCGTGTTCGCCGCGAGATCGCTGACGCTGCACGAACGGCCGATGCTGGCCCCCGATTGCGTCAGCTCTACCATCGCGCTCACGCACCCGCCCCCTGCCGCGACGGTGATCGGGCGCCTGAACAGTTGGACGGCCAGGAACGCAGCCGGTGCGAAGAGGGCGATGTTCAGCAGGGAACTGGCCGAGGTCAACAGATGCGTGGGTGCTCCGGTGTCGCACTGCCACGACTCAAGGCCGGCGTCGCCGGGGAGCAGCGTCACCGCGAGGATGCCGGCCAGGTAGACGGCGAAGGCCGTTCTCAAAGGCCAGGGCTTGTTGCGGGCCTTTGCCACCAGCGCCGTGGGCAGCGCGAGCACGACAGCGAGAATCAGGAAGGAGACGATCAGGCCGGGTACGGCCGCGATGGACGCTTCAATCACGAGGAATGGCCTTCAAGACACGATGCCTGGGGCGCTGGTCATGCGCCCCAGGCATCATCACGGTCGGCTAACAGACGCTGACGGGCGGGGTGTAGTACTGGCCGGTATCGGCCTCCATGTAGCCGACGACGCTGCAGTCCTGGACCCTGGACTTCCTCAGGCCTCCCCAGTTGTGCTTCACCGTCTGGCCCTTGGAGACTGACTTCGCCGAGTCCTTGAAGAGCTCGTTTGACGTGTCCAGAGCGAGCTGGACTGTCACCTTGCTGCCACCTGTCTTCTTGTACGTCGTGGCCGAGTAGAACAGGGAGCAGTTGCCGCTCACCTGACACCCGTCGTCGGCGGCGACGCTCAGGACGCCGTTCGACAACTGCGTGCTCTTGGACCCGAAGGCGTAGGCACTCGTTCCCGTCATGACGACGACACCCGTTATGGCGCCGACGGCCAGCTTCTTCATCAGCACTTTTATCCCCCTCGTTGATTCGGTCTTCTTGCACTGGTCGCAAGATCAACGAGTTGAACGTTATACAGCGGATCATGGCGAGGCCATGCCAGTTATGAAGGTTGGCTTGTACCCGCCACTCAGAAGGCAAACGAGTTCATCCGCGCCCTGCCCTGTGGGTGTGTCATACGTGGTTTCAGGCGCAGTGTGCAGGGAGTGCTGTCATCCCTTGCCCCGCTGATGCAGCATGACTGGAATGCATCGGGGCCGACGACCTGGACGTGCAAGGCTCTATCACCACTCGGTCCGGCGTAGCCCGCGACAGATCCCTGGTCTCAGTTTTGGTGTCATTCACCCAGGTCAGGACGCCCTCGCCCCTCCCCGCCCTCGAGATGAAATTGGAAAGCGTTGGCTGTGCGAGTTAGCAGGTGTCTGGTTGTGCCCTGTCCGGTTGGGTTCACCGGACGCCGGTGCACGCCACCAGCGAGCTGCCGTTCTCGTCAAGAAACAGCATGAAGACCCATGATCTGTCGAAAGTCCTGAAGTGGCCCAGCCGAATCGGTCGCCTGTATAGCGGGAGTCGGCGCCCGTAGACGGTCGTGAGCGACTCGGCAACCCCAGCAACCGGCAGCACTCGGCACCAGCCCTCAATATGCTCGCGGCAGCGGTCCTGGCAGCAGGGTGGCCCCCTGGCACTGCTTCTTGCGGGCAGGGCAGCCGCCGACTCCTAGAAGCCTCCGGCAAGGCTCAGGGATACCGCGGCCCTTGTATCACCCTCGTTCCTCAGGCCGCCCCCTCCACCACATCCGCCACCACGCAACTCACGTTGTCCGGCCCGCCCGCCTCGTTCGCCGCGTCGATCAGGGCGTGGACGGCGGCGTCGGGGGCCGGGGCGGAGGTGAGGAGGTGGCGGATGTGGGTGTCGGGGACGACGCGGGAGAGGCCGTCGGAGCAGAGGAGGTAGCGGTCGCCGGGTTCGGTGTCCTGGAGGCGGAGGTCGGGGGTCGCGGGAGCGGTGGCGGACAGGGCCTTGAGGAGCAGCATGCGCTGGGGGTGGGACGTCGCCTCCTCCGGGGTCAGGCGGCCCTCGTCGATCATCGACTGGACCACTGTGTGATCGTGGGTGATGCGGAACAGGGCGCCGTCGCGCAGCAGATACGCACGGGAGTCCCCGATGTGGACCAGGGCGAGGCGCGAGCCCGTCCACAGCAGAGCGGTGAGGGTCGTACCCGACTCCTCCGCGCCGTTCGTCGCGTCCCGGACCGCCTCCGTCGCGCCCTGCACCGCCTCCTCCAACAGGTTGAGCACGTTCCCGGCCGGGAGTTCCGCCGCGTCCAGGAAGCGCAGCGCCTCCACCGCGGCGCTGCTCGCGGGTGCGCCCGCCGGGCCGCAGCCGTCGGCCACCGCGAGCAGGCGGGTGCCCGCGTAGGCCGTGTCCTGGTTGGCGGGGCGGACCCGGCCTCGGTCCGAGTGGGCGCAGTAGTGAAGCTCCAGCATGGTGGTGTCCTTCCTCGGTGCTGCCAAGAGCGAGAGATGGTCGACGAGGAACGTGGCGAGATCCCGCCGTGCCGCCGTCTCCGCCTCGACCTGCGCCCAGTAGGCGCGGATCTCGCGGGCGGCGTCGGCCGGCGGCAGGGTGCACACCTGATGGATCCTGGCCAGCGGCATGCCGAGTCGGCGCAGCCACGCCACCAGGCGGGCCCGCTCCAGCTGCTCGACGGCGTAGTAGCGGTACCCGGTGTGCGGGTCGACCCGGCTGGGCTTCAGGAGGTCCAGCTCGTCGTACAGCCGCAGTGCCTTCGGCGACAGCCGGCAGGCCTTGGCGAAGGCGCCGATCGTCAGCATGCCCATGCCCATGCCCATGCCCATGCCCATCCCGATCCCGATCCCGTCCTGGTCATTTCCCGAATCCCTTCATCCCTTCCGGTTCCTCGCTCCGATGCTGTGGCTTCCCCGAAGGTGAAGGTCAAGCTGGCTGTTTCGGTTGCGAGAGTGGTTGTTAGCCTGCGATCCGCCCGACCGATTCGCCCGAAGGAGCCCGCCGTGCCCCGCATAGCCCTCGTCACCTGCCGCCCCGGCCCCGAGATCGCCGTCGACAGCGACCTCCCCGTGCTGGTGCGCGCGCTGCGGGACGCCGGGGCCGAGACGGACTCCGTGGCCTGGGACGACGAGCAGGCCGACTGGGGCGGGTACGACCTCGCCGTGATCCGCTCGACCTGGGACTACAGCTGGCGGGCGGCGGAGTTCGTGCAGTGGGCGCAGGGGTGCGGCAAGGTGACCCGGCTCGCGAATCCGGCCGACGTGGTGCGCTGGAACGCCGACAAGCGGTACCTCGGCGATCTCGCCGAGGCCGGGGTGCCGGTCGTGCCCACCCGCTACCTCGCCCCCGGTGACGATGTCGACGACCTCCCCGTCGACCACGAGTACGTCGTCAAGCCCACCTCTGGCGCGGGCGCGCGGTTCGCCGCCCGGTACCGGCCCGACGAGCACGACACGGCCGTACGGCAGCTCGCGCGGATGCACGCGGAGGGGTTCACCGCGATGGTGCAGCCGTATGTGCGGGGCATCGACGTCAGCGGGGAACGGGCCCTGCAGTTCTACGGCGGCCGGCTGCTGCACGCCAGCCGCAAGGGCGCCATCCTCACGCCCGGCACGCCCTACGACCAGCGCAAGGTCGCCCACCCCGGACTCGAGCCCTGGACCCCGACCCCGGCCGAACTCGACGTCGCCGAGCGCGCCCTGGCCGCCGTACCGAACGCGCCCGAGCTGCTGTACGCGCGCGTGGACCTCGTCGACGGGGAGGAGGGGCAGCCCCGGGTGATGGAGCTGGAACTCGTCGAGCCGAGCCTCTTCCTGACACTGCACCCCGGGTCGGTGCCGAGGGTGGTGGAGGCGATCCTGGCGGCGGCCGCCGACCGATAGCCGCCGGCCGCCGACCGTTAGCCGCTGGCCGCCGACCGTTAGCCGCCGGCCGCTGGTTGTCGACCGTCCCCCCGCTGGTCGCTAGTCGGCGACCGCCACCCGCTGCAACAACCCCCACGTGAACTCGGCCACCGCCTCCCGCCGCACCCCCTCCCCGTCCGGCGCGGTGAAGGCCAGCCCCCAGCGTGTCGGGGCCGTGCCCTCCAGGGGGCGGGCGGGGGCGAAGGCGTGGGCGGCCTCGTCGACCGTGCAGGACCAGGGGGTGAGGTCGGCGAGGGTGCGCAGGGACGGGCTCTCGGCGTCCGGGGCGCGGACCAGCCACTCGTTCCACACCGCGCCGTTCGGGGCGAGCAGTACCTCGAAGCGCAGGTCGGGCCAGAGCGGGACCGGCCACAGCCAGGCCTCGCACTCCAGGTCGCCGACCTTGCGGGAGATCACCGACTCGGGCTTGCCGAACACCGAGCGGTACCGGGAGGCGGCGGCGCGGGAACGGGGTGAGCGGACCATCGCCTGCCAGCGCTTGTTCGCCTCGCGCATGTCGGCGAGGGAGACGCCCAGTTCACGGCGGGCGTCCTCCACCAGGTCCGGGTTGTGGTCGGCCATGCGGCGCAGCAGCACCAGCTGGAAGTGGAGCGGGGTGAAGGGGCCGGCGGGGTTGTTCCCGCTAGCGGGGGGCTTTCCGGAGGGCATGGGATCCATGGTCGCCCACCGGGCGTCGGCCGTCGGGCAGGAAGAGGACGGAATTGACGTATCGCGGGCCCCGGAAGGGCAGGACTCGGCGCAGCAGGCCCTGGGCGACGACGTACGAGGCCTCCGCCTGGTGGGCCTCCAGGGGGAAGCGGCTCAGGGGCACCCAGTCGCGGCCGGGCAGCACCCAGCCGTCGTAGCCGAGCAGCGACAGATACGTCACCACCGGGCCGATCGGCTGGATACGGGACTCCAGCTCGACGAACAGGGCCGGCCGGTCGCGGGCCAGGATGGCGGTCGCCCCGCGCAGCACCGCGAGCTCGCTGCCGTCCACGTCGACCTTCACGAAGCCGACGTCCTTGAGGCCGAGTTCGTCGAGGGTGACGCAGCCGACCTGCAGGGCCTGTCCGTGGATGTCGCGGCGGACCAGGGAGGACACCCCCCGGTCGCCCGCGTCGTGCGGCGGCAGCCAGAGCCGGGCCGTCCCGGGGCGCTCGGCCGCCGCGGCCTGCACGACCCGGACGTTGGGCGGGGCCGTCGCCGCGAGGAGCCGCGCCAGGTGGGGGACCGGTTCCACGGTCACCACCTGGTGCGCCCGCCCGGCCAGCCGCCGCGTCCACGGGCCGTACCACCCGCCGACGTCCACGGCAGTCCCGCACCCGGCCGGACACAGTTGGGCGAGCCGGGCCAACTCCGGTTCGAAGCGCGGGTACACGGCGCGGGCGACGGCGGCCACCAGCCGGGTGGGCAGCAACGGGGCGATCCTCGCGGCCAACGTCATGGGGTCATCCGCTTGAGGAGTTCCTCGTGCTCGTCGTCCGAGACCTGTTCCCCGGAGGACGGCAGCAGCTGCGGGACGCCGTCCACGACCGGGTAACGGCGGCGCAGACGCGGGTTGTAGAGGACCTCGTCCGGTGTCGTCGGGCCGTCCGGTACGACGAGGTGCAGCTGCCCCTTGTCGAGGGGACACGCCAGGATCTGGAGCAGGGGGTCGTCGGGTTTCATGGTGGAGTCAACTCCTTCGCACCGATAGGGGGTTGCGGGGGTTGCGGAGACGGTGGCGCGGGGCGGTCGTGCCGGGGCATCGACAGCAGTACGGCGAGGGCGAGCGCCGTACCCGCGACGCGCAGCGCCAGCCGCAGCGGATCCTCGGGCAGCGCCTCGCCGAACGACAGCGTGCCGAGCACGGCCGTGTACAGGGACGTCACCGTCGTGCACACCGGCACGATCAGCGAGGCCCGGCAGCGTTGCAGCGCCGCCTGCGACATGACCAGCCCGAAGGCGCCGGTGAAGAGGAGGAGATACGGGTACGGGGAGCGGAGCAGGTCGAGGAGCGCGCCGCCGATTCCGGTCGCCGTCAGGTAGCTCGACACCCCTTTGATGGCGAGCGAACTGACCCCGTACAGCAGCCCCACCGCCACGCCGTACTCGACGCCGGTCGTCGGCAGCCGGTGCCGGTGCCGGGCCCTGCGCTCGGCGGAGTTGTACAGCCACACGCCCGCCGCCAGCGACGGCACGCACACCAGCAGGATCAGCGGATACGGGGCCGCCCGGCCGACGGTCTCCCCGCCGTCGGGTTCGTCCCGCAGCGACAGCACCACCATCAGCAGCGCGGCGAGGATCGCGCCGATCGCGTACCGCTCCCGCCCGCTGGTCTCCTCGCCCAGCAGCCGCGCCGAGAGCAGCACGAGCAGCACGAGCCCGGAGACGAAGATGCCCTGCGCGGCGGCGATCGGCAGCGTGCGGTAGACGACGAGCTGCGCTCCGAAACCGGCGGCGAGGGCGAGCGAGCCGCCGATCCACAGCGGGCTGCCGAGCACCAGCCGCAACAGCCGGGCGGGTTGCCGGATGCTCACCTGCGGGAGGGCGGTGAGCGCCCGTTTCTCCAGGACGAAACCGAGGCTGTACAGGGTGTTCGCGATCAGGGCCGCGGCCACTCCCCACCACATGGTCCACGCCCCCTAGGCCCGCCGCGCGTGCAGCAGCAGGATCGACGCGAGCGAGGGCCTTGCGCAGGCCAGCCGGTCGAGGGGACGCAGCGGACGAGGTACGCCGTGGAAGGGCGCGCCCGCGAGGCGTACGACCTCGAATCCGGACGCGGCCACGAACTCCCGTAGCGCACGGGCGGTGTAGAGCCGTAGATGCCCCACGACCTCACGTCCCGGCCGGCCGTGGATCGCCCGCAGGCTGACCTCCGAGAACACCGGCTGCACCCCGGCGAGCAGCAGGGCGCGGTTGTACCAGGCGGCCAGGTTCGGGGTGGAGAGCATGAGGTGGCCGCCGGGACGCAGCACGCGGCGGATCTCGTCCAGCGCGGCGTCCGGGTCGACGAGGTGCTCGATCACCTCGCTGAACAGCACGGCGTCGGCTGCGCCGGACCTGAACGGCAGCCCGCCGCCGGTGAGTTCACCGCGGACGGCGTACGGGATCCGGGTGCGGGCCCGGCGCAGGGCGTCCTGGGACCAGTCGATGCCGACGATGCGGTGGCCGGGGAGGAAGGGGGCGGCGGTGGCCGCGGCGGTGCCGTCGCCGCAGCCGATGTCGAGGATCGTGCGGGTCCGGCCGGGGGACGCCGGTCCCAGGGCCTCGGCGAGCATGCGGGCCTGGCGGCGGCTGCGGGGGGTGCCGGAGGCGACGGGGACGGCGGGGTTCTCGTAGAAGTCGCGCAGTTCGGGGGGTTTCGCCGGGGTGGTCGTCACGGGCTCACCTCCGTCGTGTGCAGGTAGTGCTCGAACAGGTCCCGCAGGTGGGCCCCGTCGCCGTGGCTGAGCAGGGCGCGGGACCAGCGCAGGGCGAGGTGCAGGCGGCCCGCGGTGGAGGCGGTGGTGACGGTGAGGCCGCGGGGCATCCGGGCGGGCGCCGAGAACCACACGGCGTGCGCGCGGCCGGCCTCCTCGCCGAAGTCCAGGGGGTAGGGGATCCGGCCGATGTTGCTGAGCAGGGTGGTGGAGGTCCAGGGCGCGGCGGCTCTGCGCAGGCCCCGGGTGAGCGCCGCTCGCCAGGAGACGGGGGTGATCGGGGCGGTGAGGAGGGCCGCTCCGTGGCCGAGTTGGGGGCGGGGTAGGGACTTGAGGGCGCGGGTTCGGGTGGCCGTGCGGTGCAGGAGGGCGGGCATGTCGGCCGGGGCGTGGGCCGCCAACTCCTCGGGGATGAAGGGGACTTCGACGAGCCGGGTGCCGTTGCCGATGGGCATGGTGGCGTCGCGGGGGCGGTCGTCGACGGGCATGGTGATGCGCAGGTGCCGGGGGCGGGCGCCGTGTTCTCTGTTCCAGTGGGCGAGGGTCAGGGCCGTGGTGACCATGAGCTGGTCGTTGACCGTGTAGGGGGAGCCCTTGGGGCGGTGCGGGAGGGGGAGTTCGGTGACGAGCATGCCGTTGCCGGGGGAGGGTTCGGGGGTGCCGGGGGCTACGCGGGCGGGGGGTGACCAGTTGGACGGGGTCGCTTCGGGGGGCGGTGGGGTTTCCGTCGTACGGGTGGGTGGGGCGGCGGGCGAGTTGTCCCGGCCGCCGTACAGCTCCGCGGCGGTGGCGAGGACGCGGAGGCAGGCGGGGCCGTCGAGGGCGGTGTGGTTGATGGTGAGGAAGAGGACGGTTCCTTGTGCTGGGCGTGGGCATGGCTGCGGACCGTCGGCTCCGTGCGGCTGTACACCTACGGCGTCAGTCGCCTCGCTCCCCTCGACCGGCCCGCTTCCCTCCACCACCTCCAGCCGTATCGGCGGCGACAGGGACAGCGGCGGCGCCTCCGTCAGCGCCCGCGTCCGCGCATCCCGCAACTCGTCCCGCCCGGGCGCCGGAAAGCTCACCACCTCCACGTCCGGCTCTGCCGTCAGCTCCCACTCGTACCGGCGCCGGTACCACGGCCCCGGCGCCTCCCGCATGAGGATGCGGGGATGCCGGCGCAGCGCCTGAGCGAAGGCCGTACGCAGGCGCCCCGCGTCCAGCCGCCCCGGAAGGTGCACCTCGATGTGCACCGTCTCCGGCTCCTCCTCCTGGAGGCAGTGCCGGGCGACCTCGTCCACGACCGGGAACGGGACGCGCACCGCCGGCCGGCTCGGACCGTCGGCGCGTGCGGGCTGCTGCAGTGCGGTCATATGGCTTCGCCCTTCCCGATGTCGCCCCTCCTGGGTTCGTCCTGCCTGGCGTCGCCTTGCCTGGTGTTGCCCTGCTTGTTGTCGGCCCTCCTGGGTTCGCCCTGCTTGGGTTCGCCCTGCCTGATGTCGGCCCTCCCGGTGTCGCCGTCCCCGGTGTCGCCCTCCCCGGTGTCGTCGGACTCCGGCGCGACTCCGGGGCCGGTCGCCCGGAATCGCGGCTTACGGGGCGCGACGCGCGCCGTCGGCGGATCCGGGTCCGGCCCGCCGGGGCCGCGTGCGGAGACGGTCGGCCCCGACTCGGACCGGGGTGGTTCCGTCGGACCCGGGCCGTACGACGGGCCGTAGGGCTGACCGTAGGGCTCGGCCCCCAGCGGACTACGCCCCCGCTCCCGATGCGGCAACGGCCGCGTCGGCGCCTCCGCGACGCCCGTCGGGACACTGCCTCCAGCCCCTGTCGGGACACGGCCTCCAGCGCCCGTCGGGACACTGCCTCCAGCCCCTGCCGGGGCACTGCCTCCAGCCCCCGCCGGAAGACCCCCTCCAGCGCCTGCCGGGACACCGCCTCCAGCGCCCGCCGGAACACCGCCTCCAGCCCCCGCCGGAACACCGCCCCCGGCGACAGCCGGCACCCCGGCCGCCCCCTCCCGCTCCCGCACACCCACAACCCCCGCGAACAGCCCGATCAACGCCAGCAGTTGAGCTGCCGGACCGAAGGCGCCCTCTTCCATCCCCACGGGCTCCCCGGCCCCCACCGCCGCGGCGATCCCCGCCCCGGCGAGGGTCGTCGCCGCGATCGGTACCAGCAGCGCGTGCCTGCGCCACGCCACCACCGCCAGCGCGGGGACCAGCAGTGCGAACCACCCGGCGATGAACACGCCCACCACCGTCACGGCCACCGTGCCCAGCCACAGTCCGGGCAGCGGCGGAGCGACCTGCGGCTCGTCGGGATTCGGCGCCCGGCGGCGCCACAGCGCCAGCCCGGCCAGCAGCGCCAGCGCCACCGCACTGCCGATCAGCCCGCCCTCGTACATCACCGCCGGCTCGTACGACAGCTCGACCGTGCCGCCGGCGCCCGCCGGGATCCGCCAGCCCTGCTGCCAGCCGTCCAGCCGTACCGGCGACAGTTCCTTGCCGTTCAGCGTGGCCCGCCAGCCGTCGTTGAAGTTCTCGTACGTCGTCAGGTAGCTCGCCGCCCCCGACCCGACCGTCACCGCGCGCCGGTCGCCGAGCCAGTCCCGTATCTCCAGGTCACGCCCCGCCGTCGCGGCCTCGGCGACCGTGCCGCGGGTCAGCGTGACGTCGGTGAGCGTGAGGGGTCCGCCGTCCCCGGCCTCGACCCGATGGTCACCGGCCGACAGCGACAACTCGGCGTCGTCCCGGCCTCGTTGGCAGAGCGTCACATCGATCTGCCGCCGCTCCATCAGATCCCGTACGGTCCCCCGCGCACTCGTCTCGTACAGCTCCCCGTCCACCGACACCACCGGCCCCTTGCCGCACGGCAGCGAGAACGGCCGGGAGTCTCGCGGCTGCGGGGTCCGGTACTGGTCGAGGGCGGGGATGTAGGCCTCCGTCAGGCCGGCCGGCAGTTGCAGGTCCTCGCCCACCATCGGGTTGTAGAGGGTCAGCGGTGCCGTCTGCGTGATCGTGATGTCCAGGCGGTCGGTGGTGATGGAGGGGAAGCGGACCCAGCCGTTCTCGTCGACCCCGGCGATCACCGCACCGTCCGGGGAGCTGATGTTCACCTCGGTCGGACGCGTGGTGAGGCCGCCCGCCGGTGCCAGCACGATCTCTCCCACCGCCTGCTTTCCGGGCCAGCGCAGATGGATCGTGGGCCGGTCGCCCGCGATCCACGCCGTGGTCAGGTCGCCGTCGGTGAGGTTGCGCGGGGACAGGCCCGTCCCCAGCCGTGCCGTGGAGTCGGCGGTCGCGACGATCCGGTTCTGCTGGTCCGGCGCCACCTCGTACAGCAGCCGGTCCAACTCCTCGCCCGCCACCGGCACCGCGCTCGCCCGCATCTCGTACGTCCCCGCGGTGGACGTGGCGAAGCTGCGGTGCAGGCCGGCCTCCGTGCCCGTCGGCGACAGCCCGGTCGGGTCGGCCGCGCGGGACAGGGAGACGATCTCGGCGGCGGCCCCGGAGTCCTCGGCGTCGGTGGGCAGCCGCAGCAGCCGGGTGACCTGTACGTCCGGCAGGGCGATCTCGGAGAAGCCGGCCCCGGTCAGACCGGACCGCCGGGAGACGGAGTCCGTGATCGTCAGCTTCATCCAACTCGTCGCGCCCGCAGGCGCCTTGACCGACTGCGCCGAGCCGTCCGGCCGCAGGAAGGAGCTCACCGACCCCTTCTCCGTCTCCACCCGCACCCGCGTCGGCGCCTCCCGCACACCCTCCTGCGGCAGCGGCGCCACCTTGAACGACGACGGCATGTCGTACGACCCGCCCGCGAAGGCGATCCGCAGCCACTCCCCGTCCGGCGACCCCTCCGAGCCCTCGGTCCAGGCCGTGTCCGGGTTGCCGTCGAAGGCGTTGACCGGGTCGAACTGCGGAAGATGGAAGAGCCAGCTGCCGTACGAGGACGCGGTCACCGACCGTGCGCCGCGCAGCTCGGCCACCGTCTGGTGGTCCAGGCCGGTCGTCGGCAGGATCTGGTGCGGCGTCTCGCCCGCGTCCTGGGCGGCGTCGGGCGCGTTGCGCTCACTGCGCGTGTACGTGTACGACGTGCCCGCGTTGATCAGCCCGAACCGCGTGTCCGCGCGCCGCAGCCCGTCGCCGACCACCTGCACCTGCGGCGAGCCGAGTCCGGGATGGTTGTCGCCGGTCAACACACTGGCCCGGCCGCGCAGTCGGGACGCCAGCGGCAGCAGCGCCTCCGGACCGCCGGACACCACGGCCGTGTCGGAGACCGGCTGGAGCCCGGCCTGGTGCGGGCGCGGCACGTCCGCGCTCACCGGCTTGTAGATCTCCACCGCCCGCTGGCGTGGATACAGCCCCTCCACCTGGAGCGGGGTGCCCGGGGCGATCGTCCCTCCGGTCATGATCGGTCCGAGGCCGGTGACCCGCTCGTACCCGGACTGTTCCAGGGTCCGCTTCACCGTCGTGGTCGGCACCTGCCCGATCTGATCGGGATCGAGGTCGTTGCGGACGACGACGTAGTAGACACCCGCCCGGCTCAAGTAGTCGGCCAGTCCCGGAACTTCGCCGCCGCTCGTCAGCGCCTGCTCGACGGCGTCCATGGCGCGCCGGTTGCCGGGGGTGCCGAAGGGGACGTAATCGCGCTGTGCCCAGCGCGAGCCGGCGACGACGTCCAGGGGCTGGTCGATGGTGGAGCCCCAGGTGTAGATGCCGTGCGCGGTGGCCGGGACGACGAGGGCGCGGGCGTCGGGGGAGTACTTCTCCATCCAGTCGGCGGTGGCCTGCCAGTACTTGGGGATCTCCTTGAAGGAACCGGGGTTGAGGATCGAGCCGTTGAGATACGGCCACATCAGACCCGGCAGCACCAGGACGGCGGCGATGAGCGGCGCGAACCGCCGCCCCCGCACCGGCCGCGCCCCGCGCGCCTCGGCGGCCACGCCCGCCAGATGGGCGAGCCCCAGCACCAGCGCCAGGGCGAGCCCCGTCTGGAACTTGTAGATGTTCCGGAAGGGGACGAGGCCCCCGTCCAGCCAGTCCTGCACGACCCCGTGGAAGGGCGCCCCGAACGCCCCGCCGTACCCGGCGAGCAGGATCAGCGCGACCGTCACGACGGTCAGCACCAGCCATCGCCGCTCCGGCATGTCCCGCCGGGCCAGCCCGGCGAGCCCCAGTCCGGCCGCGAGCGCCGAACAGACGATCACGACGACGGACGAGGCCACGGTCCACCCGGCCGGCAGCCAGGCCTCCCCGAAGTGCAGATAGGCGACCCAGTTCCCGGCCCCGCGCAGCGCTTCCGTCGCCGACATGGTCTCGGTGGTGGTCTGCGAACTCTCCACGTAGGGAAGGAAGTTCTCGCCGTACGTGCCGAGCAGCAGGAGCGGGATCACCCACCAGGCGGTCGCCAGGACGACCCCCGGCACCCACCAGGCGATCAGCTTCCGCTGCCGTGGCCCGGGCGGGCGGGAGAGCAGATACAGCCCGACGGGGAGCAGCGAGGCCAGGGTGGACGCGGCGTTGACGCCGCCCATGAAGGGGATGATCAACGCCGACCGCAGGGCGGCGACCCGCGCGGCATACCGCTCATTGGTCAGCGGCAGCAACACCCACGGCAGGAAGGCACCCGGCAACGCGGCCGCCGACGTGGACCCGACCACGATGGTGAAGACGGGCCACAGCGCATACGCGACGGCCGCCACCAGCCGGGACCCCCCGCTCCCCACCCGAAGCCGCTCGGCCAGCCGCAGGGCGCCCCAGAAGGCGACCGACACGATCAGCGACAGCCACAACCGCTCCGCCAGCCACACGGGCAGCCGTACGACATCGGCCAGCCAGTAGAACGGCAGCATGGGCCACAGATAGCCCGAGTACTGGTTCTGGATCCCGCCGAAGCTGCCCTGGTCGGACCACAACTGCCCGAGGTCGGACAGGAACCGGCCGGGATCGACCGTCACACCCAGCTTGGTGTCGAACGTCTGCCGCCCCGGCTGCACCGCCAGCAACAGCACGAACACCACGGCCCAGAACCCCAGCAGCCAGCGCCGCGACCGCGGCCCCTCCGGCGGGCCCGAGGCGGGCGCGGAGGTGGGCACGGCTGCCGGGGGAGGAGCCTGGACCGTGGTCGTCGTCATGGTGGACACCGCCTGAGGATGAGGAGGAGGTTCCAGGTGGCGAACTCGCGTATGCCGGGCGCTTTCACGACGGTTTCCGCGAGGAACGGCCAGTAGCGGGAGCGCGCCGACACGACCTCGACGTCGTCGCGGGCGCGGACCTGCCGCAGGGTGGCGCCGATGTGCACGGCGAAGAGGTTCTCGCCGAGGGTGTGCTTGGCGGGCCGCCCGGTACGGCGCTGGTACCGGGCGCGGGCCCGCTCGGCGCCGAGGTAGTGCCAGGGCGCCCACTCGTGGCCGCCCCAAGGGGACAGCCAGTTCGTGAACGACACGTAGATCAGCCCACCGGGCCGCGTCACCCGCGCCAGCTCACTGAGGAACGTCTGCGGATCGGCCACATGCTCCAGCACATTGGAGGAGAAGGTGACGTCGGCGACCCCGTCCCGCAGGGGTAGGAGATACCCGTCGGCGACGACGGCTCCTTCAGAGGG
The DNA here is from genome assembly GCF_028736035.1 of Streptomyces sp. T12. NCBI lineage: Bacteria > Bacillati > Actinomycetota > Actinomycetes > Kitasatosporales > Streptomycetaceae > Streptomyces > Streptomyces sp. T12. The sequence continues at coordinate 3,115,522 of NZ_CP117866.1, read as the reverse complement.
CTTCGCACCGAGTTCCGCCACGTCCGGCTCGAACAGGTGGGCCTGCGCACCTCGCCGCCGGAACTCCTCGGTGAAGTACCCGCTGCCACCGCCTACGTCCACGACGGTACGCCCGGCGACGGGACCGTCGTAGGCCTCGACCTGGTCGGCGGCATCACGGGCGAGCAGCGAGTAGCAGGCTTCGGGGTCGTCCTGCTCACGGAGAAAGGCCCGGAAGAGAGCGAGGGACCGCCGAAAGGAGGGGTCCTTGGTGACTGGGGGTGGTGAAGCGCCCAGATAGGGGCGCGGGGCTGTGACCTCTGCGGCTCCGCCGCGTGAGCGCGACCAGCCAAGACGTACCGGCACTCGCGAGTCGGCCGAACCATCACGGCGTTTAGGCGTCACGGCGCACGGCCTCCGAGGCAACCGCAAGGAACTGCCGTACCGTCCGATCCCAGCGATAGCGTGCGGCCCGGTCCCGCGCAGCCTTCCCCATCAACTCCCGCCGATGCCCGGACAACGCGAGCGTGCACCACGCGGCCGCGAAGGAGGACTCACCGCCCGCAAGGACCCCGGTCTCCCCGTCCACGACGGAATCCCGCAGCCCAGGCACATCAAAGGCAATGGTCGGCGTCTCGCGCGTGGCGGCCTCGGTGACGACCAGCCCCCACCCCTCCACGGCCGAGGGATGAAGCAGCAGCCATGCCGCACACAGCAGCCGATGCTTCTCCGCCTCCGACACATGACCGACGAACTCGACGCCGGGCCCGGCGAGTTGCTCAAGAGACGACCGCTCGGGCCCGTCCCCGACGATGACGAGCCGCCCGCCGGTGACGGGCCGCACCCGCTCCCACAGCCGCAGCAGCAGATCGATCCGTTTGTACTCGACGAGCCGCCCGACGGCCACGAACAGCGGCTCCGGCGAGCGGTCACTCAGAGGGCCCGGCTCCTCGACCCCGTTGTGCACCACACGGATACGCTCCCGCTCGACGCCGATCCCGCGGAGCGCATGCGCGGTCGACGGCGACACGGCGACCAGCAGACTCCGCCGCTGCGCCCCGGTCAGCGCCCAGTGCTCCAGTCTTCGGCCGAGCCGCGCCGCAGGCGCCAGCGCCCCGCCGAAACGCATCTTCCACAGGTCGGTGTGCACATGGTTGACCAGGCACAACGTCGGCCCGCGATGCCAGAGGGGGGCGAAGTACGGCATCCCGTTGCAGACCTCGACCAGCAGATCGCAGTCGCCGACCTGGCGGGTGAAGGCGGACCGGGCGCGCAGGAAGTGGCCGAATTCGCCACCCGCCGACACGACCCGGTAGTCGCGGTACGCCGCCGGGCCGCCGCACAGCAGGGTGACCTGGTGGCCGAGCCGGGTGAGGCCGTCGGCGAGGCGGTCGACCAGCAGCTCGGAGCCGCCGGCGGATCGGTTGCCCAGGTCACGGTGGGCGAGAAAAACGATTCGGCGCGGATGTGGGGGGAGCGCCGGAGGGTGGTGCTGCGACGCCGAGGGGAGACCGGCGGCGCGATGGGGGTCCCCCCGCTCGAGCGAATTCGAGAGTGGGGGAGGGGAGGGCACGTGCTGGGGCATGGGTGCTCCAACTCGTCTCAGGGTGCGGAACTCAGCGTGGGGGAAGATTCGGGTTTGGGGTCCCGTGGGGGAATTTCAGAGTTTCTTGGTCACTTACGGTCGTTGTGCGTGGGGTGTGGACAGGCTGTGTCCGGGTGGGGTTGGACAGTTTTCGCCCAGCCGTTCGCCACGGCTACTCACCGGCGTGACAATTTCGGGCTTTATTAGAGCTGACGTCACGTCACATTGTGAGCGAGGGCTGGGGCATCTCGACCGTACCCGGCGATTCAGGGCGCTTACGTCCTCGTGCCACCAAAACCCCGCCTACCACCGCAAGCACGAATCCCGCCCCAGCAGCCCCGATCGGCAGCGTCACGCCCACCATGCGCAGCTGACCGCTGTCCCGCTTCGCCTGCCGCACGGCCTCCTTCTGGGTGGCCGTGGTGAACGCGATCTTCTCGCTGTCCAGCAGCACCGCTGCGTCCTTGTCGCCGCCGGGCGCCCGCAGGGTGCGGCGCGGGCCGGTCTGCGCGTAGATCACCCGGCCGGTGCGCTGGTCGACGACCAGCTTGAACCCGTGGTTGGAGTACCACTCCTCGGCCAGCACCTGCGGGCGTTTGGGCTGGTCGACGAGGCTGCCGGGGACGAGCCGGGTGCCGACCTTGCGGGGTGCGACGGTGCCGGTGAACCGGTATCCCGTGTACCCCTGGATCTTCTCGGTGCCGTCGTACCGCAGGGTGATCGTGGTGCCGCCGGTGTTGTCCCACCACTGGTAGGAGCGCTTCTCGACGTCGAAGGGGAACTTCAGATAGGCCTCGCCCTCGATGTACGGGGTCTCCTTGCAGCAGTGCACCGGTTTCGTCGTCTTCCGGTCCATCACCCAGCGGTGCGGGGTGAAGTCCAGCGCGTCGTGCGGGTCGGCGGCCGGCAGCGACTTGTCGGTGTCGACGGTGGTGATCACGTCCCACACGGCGTTGCCGCTGCGCTCACTTTCCGCCACATTGCCGCGCACCCGCTGGGTGACGGTGATCCTCTGGTCCGGCACGGTCTCGATCTTGTCCGTGTCGAAGACACTTCCGGTGCCCTTGTACACGGCGGTGGTGTCGATGTCGATGGGGTTCACGGCGGCACGCGGGGTCACGTACCAGGCGAGCATGGGCGCCAGTACCAGCAGAAACGTGCCGATGCCCAGCAGGATCAACGAGAGAGGTGAGGCGGTACGGCGCATCCGGCACTCCTGGGGGGATTGACGCATGGTCGATGCACGGTCGGTGCACGGTCGTTGCCTGGCCGTTCTTGGGCCGGGAACCGTAGGCGTCCCTTGACGGAGTGTCAATGTCTTGACGGGCTGACCCGGCTTGTCGAGACTGAACCCGACAGGCAGGGGTCGGGATCAGGCTGGCACCACCGGGGTGGGACGACCTCCGGATGCAGAGAGGCTGACCCTGCGATGTCCAGACTGCTCGCCGCCACGCTGACCGTCGCGCTCGCCGCCGTACTCGCGGTGGGTGCCGCGCTCGGTGTTGTCGCGCTGCTGGAAGCGACGCCCGACCAGCCGAACACACCCTTGATCACATACGAGCAAGCGGGCCAGGGGAGTTGACCGTGGCAGCCACCCGCTCCACGACCACCCCGGCCGCCTCCCCGGTCTCCCCGGCCTCCCTGGCCTCTCCGGCCACCCCGACCACCCCGCCCGTCACGACCCGCTCGGCCTGGCGCGACGTGCCCCGCTTCCAGGTCCGCCGCTTCGCGGAGCTGGCCCTGGCCGAGGCCCCGGCCCTCGCCGAGGAGATCCTGCGTGAGATCCGCCGCGAGTACCCGCATCTGCCGGTCGTTCTGGACGAGTCGGGCGAGCCGATGGCGATGGTCGGCATCCGGCGTGCGATCGAGGTCTTCGTGCAGCATCTGGAGACGTCGGAGGGCCGCCCGACCGTCCCGCCGGGCGTCTTCCAGGAGTTCGGCCGCGGCGAGGGCCTGCACGGCCGCTCCCTGGACTCGCTCCAGGCCATCTACCGGATGGGCGTCCGCCTGGCCTGGCGTCGCTTCGCGGAGATCGGCCAGCGCGTCGACATCCCGCCGCCCGCGATGTACGAGCTGGTGGACGCGGGCTACGAGTACCTGGACGGCCTCGTCGACCAGTCGGTGCGCGGATACGCGGAGGCGGCGGCGCGCCAGGCCGGCGAGCGGTTACGCCTCCAACGCCGCCTGATGGAACTCCTGCTGGCCGAACACCACCGGGGCGATCCGGCGGACGCCCTGTCCGAGCGGGCGGCCCGGATCGGCTGGCCGCTGCCGGAGAAGGTCGCCGTGGGCGTGCTGCTGCGCCCGGCGCGGGAGGCGATGGCGCCGGCGGTGGGGCAGGGTGTCCTGCTCGACATGGAGTACGAGCAGCCGCGCATGGTGGTCCCCGAACCGGACGCCGCCGGCCGCCCCGAACTGCTGCACCGGGCACTGACCGGCTGGGCGGGCGCGATCGGTCCCCCGGTCCCCCTCGCCGACGCGGCGAAGTCGCTGCGCTGGGCCGAGGCCGCCGTACGCCTCATGGAACGGCGGCTGCTGCCGGCCGGCGACGTCCTGTACTGCACCGAGCACACGGAGGCGTTGGTGCTCCTGCAGCCGGAGGAACTGATCGACGACCTGGCCCTGCGGTGCCTGGCCCCGCTGGAGCACTGCGGGCCCACGCACGGCCGGCGGCTGGCGGAGACCTTGTTGGCGTGGCTGGAGACCAGGGGCGGGGCGCCGGAGGTGGCGGCCCGCCTGGGGGTGCATCCCCAGACGGTCCGCTATCGGCTGCGGCAGATCCGGGAGTTGTGGGGCGACGAGATGGACGACCCGGACCGGCGGTTCGAGTTGGAGCTGGTGCTGCGGGCGCAGCGGCTGAAGGGGGTGCTGGGAGAGACGCGTCGATAGCCGCTGCTCGGGTTGCTCTGCTGCTCGGGCTGCTCTGTTGCTCCGCTGCTCAGAAGCCGTAGCGGCTCTTCAGGTGGCGCCAGAAGTCCCGGAACATCCACTTGTCGAACTCGGTGATCTGCGCGGCGGATCCGGCATTCATGAGGAAGCAGCACTGGCCGGTCGGGGTCCAGTCGTAGAAGTCGTCGAGCCCGAAGGTGTGGCCGACTTCGTGCAGATAGATATGGATGTTCTCCTGGCCGAGCGCGGAGGTGAAGTACTCCTGCCCGACGCGCTGCCCCCAGTCACCGCCGGCGCCGCCCTGGAATCCCTTGGTCAGCCAGAGTGACTGGTCGTAGTGGCGGGCGGCTCCGCCGGGGCACTTGGAGTAGTTGCCGTCCTGGTGGAAGAACCGGCCGCAGTCGGGCGCGCACTGCGGGGCGCCCCCGCTGTCCAGGCCGGTGTAGATGTCGACGGAGTTGTCGGTCCACTGGAGCGTGGAGCGGTTCTTGACGGCCCAACCGACAATGTTGACCGGTACGTTCGTGTACGGCCAGGCGTTGTGTCCGGTGCCGTTGCTCTCGACCATGGCGGCCATCCACTTCCCGAACTGCTTCTTCAGCGCGGCGTGGATCTGGTCGCGCAGGGCGGCGCTGACGGGGGCGTCGGACTCCCAGCGGACGCAGTAGTTGACGCTGCCGCGGTTGGCCATGACCTGGTCCCAGCCGTAGTTGCGGAAGCCGTAGAGGTCGGGGTAGGTCGACTCGACGTGGTTCCAGACCTCGCCCAGCGGCTGGACGAGGTTGGCCGGCGGGTTCCACTGGTCGGCGGCCTGGGCGGGGGCCGCGGTGACGGCCGGCGCGGCGATCAACGCGATGATCGCGGCGAGTACGGCGCCGAGCCGGGCAAGGCGGGTGCGCATGGTGAACTCCCTTGGTGGGGAACGGACTTCGGGACTTCACCTGCATGTCGCCGCCGGGGGAGGTGGAGGTTGCCCGCCGTGCGGTAGGAACCTCTGACCGGATGACGGGCAGTACCTCTGACTAGGACCGCGGTACGCGCCCGACGGTAAACCCCTCACCGTCCTGGAACTCGATCAGCAGCCCGGCGTCCAGGAGATGGACCCAGCACTCGTGGCAGCACTCCAGCACGGTGTCGGCGTGAGCCGCCAACAGGCCGGCGTCCAGCGCGACCGAGGGCACGGCGAGGTTCCCCCAGAACACGACCGCCGTCTCACCCGGCTGCGTGTGCCGGCGCAGCAGGTCGCGCAACTGCGCGGCATCGAAAGCGGCGGAGCGCTCCAGGACCTCGGCTCCCCGCCAGTCCAGACGAGTCGACCCGATGGTGCCGAAGCGGTTGAGGCCCAGCGCGGCGACCGTCCGATCCTCGTCGTACGAGAGGACCACCGCCGCCGCCTCGCCGACGGTGTGCACCAGGGCGGCGATCACTTCCGGCTGGGTGCCGTAGCCGGCTCGCGCGCTCAGGACGGCAACAGGGCCACGCACATGTGTGTTCCCCATGCGCGCATCCTGCCAGGCTGCCGAGGGCCGGGTCACGCGGTTTGGCGGGCCGGGCCGGTGGTGCCGACGGGGGTGCGGGCGGACGCGGCGCGCAGGCGTCGGCCGCGGCGGGTCAGGCCCCAGGGCTTGAGGATCGAGATCACCGTCATGAAGACGTACGCGGACAGCGACACGATCGGTCCGAACAGAACGTCACCGGCGTCGGGCAGCGGCCCGCCCCCGGCGACGGCGGCGACGGCGGAGTTCACGCCGGGGCGCAGCGCGAAGACGGTGGCGGTGGTCGTGGCGAGGGTCACCCAGAACTTGACGTAGACCCACCGGTGCCGCGCCAGTCCCCACTGTGTGCCCAGGGACAGCACCAGCCCGCTGACCAGCGTGAGGAACGCGACGGGCAGCAGCAGCCAGTCCGCGAACAGCTTCATGGCCCGCACCGACGCCTCCACGGTCACCGCGGACCCGGTGGTGGCCGCGGTGATCCCGAGCGCGAGCAGCCCGAGCGTGAGCCCGAGCCAGCTCGCGGCGGCGACGACATGGACGACGAGGGAGACCCGGCGGGCGGGACGGCTCAGTTTCATGAGCACCACCGTGCCGGGCGGGGGCGGTCAAGGCGTCTGACGGCGGGAGTAACCCCGTGTACTGGCGTCGGCGTACCCGACGACGCTCCGGCTGCTCCGCCCGACCGCACGAGCACCCCGCTCCCGAGCAGAGGCTGGAGAGCGGCGCCGTTCACCGTCCTCTACGCCGACGGCCGCGGCGTCTCCCACGCCTACCGGGGGAGACATGGCTGCGGCCCGCGAGCGCACGCGCCGCAGGCCGTTCAGGGATTCTTCGCCCCGGGGTGGCGAGGTGTCAGAAGGTGCCCGGCAGCTTCACCGAGAGGCCGTTGTCGACGTCAGTGACGACGACGTTGCTGAACTGCACCGTCATCGGAGGACTGCACGACGGCTGGAAGGACGCTGTCAGGGTCACCGAGAAGTTGGCGCTGCCGTTGCGGACCTGGAATTGTCCGTCCTCGGCGAGGTTCTGCTTGTTTGCGGCTTTGGGGTCCTTGCCGCCAGGGTTGATGCACGCGGCAGTGGCGCTCACCTCGATGGTGACGGTCAGCGAATTGCCGAGTCCGGCCTCCTTCCCGGAGACCGTGAGGCTGTCGCCCGAGCGAGTGGCCGTCGGGCCCTTGACGAAATGGGGGCTGACGGCCGAGGCGCTGGGCGCGAGGAGAGCGATGATGCCGATGATGGCCATGGGGATGAGGACGAGTATGCGTCGCATGACGACGCCCCTTTGTGCTGGTCGCGCGGGATACCCGGCTGCTCGCCGGGGGAGGGCTCGGGTGTGGGAAACCGGCTCTTTTGTTCTGGCTCACATGCAAATGTACGCCGTACATTTCGCCCGTAGGGCTCATATCTGGCACGATACGCCGACTCCGGGAGCCCGTAAACGGGAGCAAGGCATCGCACGCCCATTGCCGGGGCAAACGTATTTTGAGTAGCCTGTGTTCGTTATTCCGATCGGCTGTTGAAATCTCGAACGCAGCCTCACTGACACCCAAGGGAGGGGGCCGGACGTGGGACGCCTCGTACCAGCCGTGACCCGAGCTCTCGACATTCTCGAGCTCTTCCTCGACGGGGACGGCACGCTCTCCGCCCCTGACATCGTGCGCAAGCTCCAGCTGCCGCGCACCACCGTGCACGAACTGGTCACCACGCTCGCCGCCCGGTCGTACATCGTCCAGGTACCGGGTCAGCCCGGACGGTACCGCCTCGGTGTGCGGCCCTACCAGCTCGGCAGCCGATACGCCGAGCAGCTCGACCTCGCGGCCGAGGGGCAGCAGGTCGCCCGGTCCGTCGCCGAGACCTGTGACGAGACCGTGCACGTGGCGATCCTGGAGGGCACCGACGTCATCTACATCGCCAAGGTCGACTCGACCCACGCGGTGCGGATGGTGTCCGCCGCCGGCCGCCGCCTGCCCGCGCACTGCACATCGGTCGGCAAGATGCTGCTGGCCTCCCTTCCCGAGCCCGAGCTCACCGCACGCGTCCCGGACGGGGCCGAGCTCGTCGGCATGACACCGAACAGCATCACCGACCCGGTCGCCCTGCGCGAGGCCCTTGCGGAGATTCGGGAGCGGGGGATCGCCGTCGAACGGCGGGAGTCCAACCCGGACGTGTCGTGCGTGGCCGCTCCGGTGCGGGACCGGGCCGGGCAGGTCGTCGCCGCCCTCTCCATCTCCGTCCCCATGATCCGCTGGAGCGACGACCGGCGCGTCGAGCTGGAGCAGCTCGCCGCCAAGGGTGCCGCCGAACTGTCGGAGCGTCTCGGACACCGGAGCGTGGCATGACGGAGCGTGGCGACACCGCGTACGAGGTGGCCGTCCAGGCGGAGGCCGAGCTCGGTGAGGGGCCGACCTGGGATCCGGAGAGCGGGCGGCTCGTCTGGATCGACATCCTGGGGTCCCGGATCCACACCTACGACCCCGTCTCCGGGCGGCGCTCGGTCCGTACGGCCCCGCAGCACATCGGCGCCGTCAAGCCGCGCGCCGGCGGCGGCCTCGTCCTCAACCTCCGGGACGGCGTGGGACTGCTGGACCCGGACGACACCTTCCGCTGGCTGCACCACGAGCCCGTCCCCGGCCGCCGCGCCAACGACGCCGCCGTGGCCCCCGACGGCTCCCTGTGGGCGGGCACCATGCGCTACGACGAGGCGCCGGGCGGCGGCACCCTGTCCCGGGTCACCGGTGACGGCTCGGTCGAGGTGGTCCTCGACGACGTGGCCGTGAGCAACGGCACCGGCTGGAGCCCGGACGGCAGCCTCATGTACTACATCGACTCGCCGACGCGGCGCGTCGACGTCTTCGACCACGCCGACGGCCGGGCCGTGAACCGGCGGCCGCTGGTCGAGATCGAGGACGGCGCCGGGTTCCCCGACGGGCTCACCGTGGACGCCGAGGGGTGCGTGTGGGTGGCCCTGTGGGAGGGCTCGGCCGTACGTCGCTACACGCCGGACGGCGAGCTGGACCGGGTGATCCCGCTTCCGGTGCCCCGGGTGACGGCGTGCGCGTTCGCCGGGCCCGACCTGACCGACCTCTACATCACGACGGCCCGCGTCGGACTGGCGTCACCGCCTCCGCTGGCGGGGTCGGTGTTCGTGGTGCCGGGGGCGGGGAAGGGCCTCGCGCAACCGGCGTTCGCGGGCTGACCAGCGGAGCTGCGGAGGCTGAGGAGCTGCGGGCGGGTCACCCCCGCCCGCACCGGCCCACCGCACCGGCCCACCGCGCCTGCCGCACCCCGCCTAACCCAACCCCGCCGCCTTACGCTCCTCCGCCGTCAACGGCGGCCCGCTCAACGCCGGCTTGAGCGGGCCGACCAGCGCCGCCAGCAGCACGGACGGTGCGAGCAGCACCTCGGCGCCCCGCTCCAGCGACGTGACATCCGTGACCCGCCGAGCGATCCGCCCGTTCCCGGTGGCCGTGTGCAGCAGGCGGCCCACGTACGCCGCCAGCAACCGGTCGCGCAGGGTGGGGCCGTTCTCCGTCGCCCCGGGATAGAACACGTCCATCCCCAGGGCCAGGTCCCACGCCGCCGACGCCGGTCGCGCCACCGCCTGCTGGATCCGCCGGGACAGACCGGCCGAGCCCCAGCCCTGACGCCGTATCACGTCCCGCAGGGCGACCGCGCCCTGGGCCGCGACCGACATCCCGTGCCCGTAGATCGGGTTGAGCGCGCACAGGGCGTCCCCGAGCACGGCGAAGTTTTCGGGCCAGACAGGCATCCGCTCGTAGTAGTGGCGGCGGTTGGCGGTCGTCCGGGTGTACGCCACGTCGGTCAACGGCTCGGCGTGCGCGAGCAGTTCGGCGATGACGGGATGCCTCAGCTCCTCCCGCGCGTACCGCACGAAGTCCTCGGCCCCGGTGGGCGGTTCGCCGCCCCGCGACCCGAACAGGGTGACGATCCACTGCCCGTCCTCGATGGGCAGCAGCACGCCCCCGCACCCGGGCTTTCCGGCGCGCGGGTCCGGCTGGACGTTGACGACCGGGAACGCCTCCCGCGCCGCCTCGGGCGCCCGGAACACCCGACTCGCGTACGCCACCCCGGAGTTGACCTCACGCCGCTCGACCGCCGGCAGGCCGAGGTCGGTCAGCCAGCCGGCCGTGCGCGAACCGCGTCCCGTGGCGTCGACGACCAGGTCGGCCGACAGGGTCCGTTCGGGGGAGTCCTGCGGTCGGATCCGTACGCCCGTCACCGCCGCGTCCGTGCCGACCGGCCCGAGCACCTCGGCGCCCTGCACGACCTCGATGCGCTCGTCGGCGAGGACGGCCGCCCGCACCGTCGCGTCCAGCAGGTCCCGGCTGCACAGCAGCATGTGGTGCGACTCGGCCCACCGCCGGTACCAGCCGTACGGCGACAGCGCCACCATGTCCGTGGTCACCGGCAGCCGGTGCGCCCCCGCGTCCCGCAGCCGTCCGACGATGCCCGGCAGCAGCTCCTCCATGGCATGCGCCCCGCCCGACCACAGCTGGTGGACGTGCCGGGCCTGCGGCAGGCCCTTGCGCGGCTCGGGGCCGGCCGGCAGCACGTCGCGTTCCACGACGGTGACGTGGTCGGCGACGTCGGCCAGCGCGCGGGCCGCGAGCAGACCGGCGAGGGAGCCGCCGAGGACGACGGCGGTGGTGGTGCGTTCAGTCATGTACGGGCACGTTCTGTGCTGGGGCGGCCGTACGGGCACGGACCGCCTCGATGTCGGCGGGATGGCGGAGGGCTCGGGAGACGGCCCCGATCTCCTGGAGGAGGTCCGTGGTGTCGGGGCCGCCCGTGCCGTTGCCGTCGGCCGGGGCCCGGCTTCTGCGGTGCACGGCGTCCTGGATGGTCACGGCGGCGGCCAGCGCTTTCGCCCGGGAGGGCGGAAAGCCGAGGGCGAGCGCGGCGTCGTACGACCGCCTGCGCAGGTCCTCGTCGATGTGCCGGGCCAGCGGCAGCAGGACGTCGCGGATGAAGGTCTCGCGGCGGATCAGCCGCAACTCCGGGGTGGCGTGCAGCATGAACCGCACGCCGGAGCCGTTGACGGTCTTCATCAGCAGGTACAGGGGCCGCAGTCGGTGGTGGGCCAGGCGCAGCTGCCAGCGGTCGTGCAGGTACTGGCCGGCGTGCGGGAGGATGAAGCCGACCGCGATCAGGATGGCGGACAGGGCGGCGACGGGCGGCGCGAGGTCGGTGCTCAGCCAGTCCAGGTCGTGGTCCGTCCAGCGGGCGGCGACGGCGGTCAGCTTGGCGGCGTCGAAGATGAGGTTGAGGCCGTAGCCGACGCCCAGGAACACCAGTCCCCAGCGCAGCCAGGCGTCGAGGCCCTCGGTGCGCACCCAGTTCCAGATCAGCCGGGACGTGATGAGGACGGCCGTGCAGTGCGCGAGCAGATAGAGCAGCGTCTCCTCGCGCATGAACGGCGTGTTGGCGTAGTACGTGTCCAGGTCCCGCACCCGCTCCACCGGCGCGTCCGCGAGGGCGAACAGCACCCACAGCGCGACGACCACACCCGAGTAGGCGCAGACGACCAGGCGCATGGCGCGGCGGGTCTCGGCGGACCGGTCGGACAGGCCGTTGCGCCAGGCGATGATCAGCAGCAGACAGGAGCCGCAGAACGCGGTGAGCAGGGAGTACACCAGGGGCGCCGCGATGTTCGGGACGCCCGTGACGCGGTTGACCCAGGCGATCGTCGCCGGAGCCGCGAAGACGAACACGGCACAGGCGAGCAGCAGCAGGCCGCCGACCGCGCGCAGCAGCGGGTCCCGCCAGAGCCGGATGATGGTGGGCAGTTTGATCGCCAGGGCGGCGGTCAGGACGACGGTCGGGATCCAGAACGATATGTAGATCTCGCCGAGGAATCCGGCGGGGTCCATGGCCAGCCCGGTCACCGCGCCGCCCTCCCGCCGCCGCGATAGCCCAGCGAACGCTGCACCGGCCCGAGCGGCGTGTCCGGCCGCTGCCCCGACAGCAGCGGCCGGAAGGCGGCGGCCAGCCGGTGCCCGAAGTCGTCGGCCTCGGCCTCGTCCCGCTGCCGGGAGCCGTCGCGGGCGGCCACCGCGAGGGCGATGTCCGGCCACCCGGGCCGCTCGGCGAGGGCGTGCGCGGCCGCCGTGGGGGCGTGACCGGCCGTGTGGTCGTGGCCGTGCCCGGCGTGCAGGTGCCACAGCTCATGGCCGAGGATGACCAGCTGCTGCATCGCCTCGGCCCGCTCCTCGACGATGACCAGGTCGAAGTCCTGGAACTCCACCCACAGTCCGGTCACTTCGATCTCGTCCGGGAACCGCTCGAAGCGCAGCTCGACGGGTCGCCCGCCGCGCCGCGCGCTCATCTCCGCGCACAGCGCGCGGCACAACGCGCGTACGTCGGCCGGGGGGTGGGGTCTGGCCCGTACGGCGGCGCTCAGATCGGAGGCCAGGTCGCGCATTGCGGAGGCGGCGGGAGAGCGCCGCAGCCGTAGCGCCGAAGCGACCCGGGCCGCCCTCTGGCGCGCGCCCGCGATGTCCATCGCATCCCCTGTTCCCCCGCCGCTCGGCGGGCTGTTCGAGCCTATGCGACCCGAAGTGTCCGCGTCATGCGATCCGGCGACCGTTGTTCAACCGGGAACGAAGCGCTCCGCGGGTGGGGCCGGGATCGGGTCGTCGGTCGTCTGCGGGGCCGTTGTGGCTGGTCGCGCAGTTCCCCGCGCCCCTTAGGGGCGTTGCCGAATCCGTAGTCGACTCCGCGAGGGACGCTCAGGGCTCGGGCGCTGCTCGGAATTCGTGCACGACCCATTGACTAGAAAGCGCTTTCACCCTACGGTCCCGTCCGAAGTTACGTGCACAATTCGATATCTCGAACAGTAAGGGCAGGGAATGGGACGACCTGGCCTGAACCGTAGGCAACTTCTGGCCACAGCAGGCGGCTTGGCGGTGGCCGGCAGCTTCGGCTTCGCCGCGCTCGGCACCGGCGCAGACGCACTCGCCTCCGGCGCAGACACACGGGTGCGCTACTGGAACCTCTTCAGCGGCGGCGACGGCGCCAACATGATCGCGATGCTGGACGCCTTCCGGAAAGCCACTCCGGACATCGACGTGAAGGACTCCACCCTCCAGTGGGGCAACCCCTTCTACACCAAGCTCGCCATGGCGGCGGCCGGAAACCGCGCCCCCGAGCTCGGCGTCATGCACATGGGCCGGGTCACCGGCTTCTCGCCGGGCCGCCTCCTCGACCCGTGGGACGTCGACCTGCTCGCCAGATACGGCGTGCGGCAGGAGGACTTCAACCCCGCCCTGTGGAACCGCGGCGTCATCGACGGCAAGCTCTACGCCCTCCCGCTCGACATCCACGTCCAGCTCTGCTTCTACCGCAGGGACGTGCTGAAGAAGGCGGACCTGCTCGGCGACGACGGCCGGATGATCCCGGTCACCTCCACCGACGAGTGGTTCGAGGTCCTGAAGAAGGCCAAGGCCGCCCAGAAGAAGGGGCTCCAGACGATCGGTCTGTGGACCAACGACCAGAACTTCCAGTGGTGGTTCTTCGTCGCCTTCTACACCCAGCTCGGCGGCCAGTGGTTCAACGACGACAACACCGAGGTCCTCTTCGACGCCGACAAGGCCACCCAGGTCCTGGAGTTCCTGCGCCGGCACGTCACCGACGGGTACGTCATCCCCGGCGCCCCCACCGGCGAGCAGTTCATCAACGGCGCCCCCTTCACCTGGGAGGGCAACTGGTCGGTGCCGGTCTTCTCCGGCGCGAAGCTCGACTACGGCGCGACCCCGCTGCCACCCGTCTTCGGCAAGCAGGCCACCCACGCCGAGTCGCACGCCTTCGTCCTGCCGCACCAGTCGGGCCGCGGCGGCGCCACCAACGAGGGCGCGCACGAACTGGCCGCGTACGTCGTCAAGCACGCCCTCCAGTGGGCGGCCGGCGGTCACATCCCCGCGTACACGCCGACGCTCTCCACGGACGCGTACAAGAAGCTCGCCCCGCAGAACGAGTACGTGAGCGCCATGGACCACCAGGCCACCGAGCCGAAGGTGTGGTTCGCGGGCTCCACCGGCGTCCTCGCCCAGGACCTCGGCCCGGTCGTCGTCTCCTCGACCATGGGTTCCGCGGGGCCGGCTGCGGTCGCGAGGACGATGAAGAAACACCTCACCAAGCTCCTCGCCTCGAAGAACCCGATGGACGGCAGGACCGCTGCGCAGGGAGGTGCGGTCGCATGACGACCAGCGCTCACATGACGACCAGCGCCCAGACCGTCGTCGCGCCGTCGCGCGCCAGGACGGCGACCGCCACCGCGACCCTCCGCCGCAAGCAGGGCTTCCAGCACGGCGGCTGGTTCGTCGCCCCGTTCCTGGCGCTCTTCGTGCTGTTCGTGATCTGGCCGCTGCTGCGCGGCGTCTGGCTCAGCTTCACGGACGCCAACATCTCCGGCGAGGGCGCGAGCTTCGTCGGCCTCGACAACTACCGCGAGGCCCTGAACGACTCGGCGATGTGGGACGCGCTCGGCCACAGCGCCTACTTCACGCTGCTGGTCGTCCCGTGCATCACGGTCCTCGCCTTCCTGCTCGCGATGCTCGCCCACAACATCGAGCGCGGCAAATGGCTGTGGCGGCTGTGCTTCTTCGTGCCGTTCCTGCTGCCCTCGACGGTCGCAGCCAACATGTTCCAGTGGCTGTTCACCCAGGGCATCGGCCTGATCAACGAGACCTTCGGGCTCGACACGCCCTGGCTGACCGACAAGTCGTACGCGATGCTCGCCATCGTCATCGAGACCCTGTGGTGGACGGTCGGCTTCAGCTTCCTGCTCTACCTCGCCGCCCTCCAGGGCATCCCCGACCACCTCTACGAGGCCGCGAAACTGGACGGCGCGAACGCCTGGCACCGCATGGTCCACATCACGCTGCCGATGCTGCGCAACATCACCGGCCTGGTGATCGCGCTCCAGATCCTCGCCTCGCTCCAGCTCTTCGACCAGGCCGTCGTGATGATGGACTTCTCGCCGGGACCGGAGCTCAGCACCCGCTCCTTCGTCCAGTACACCCTCGAACAGGGCTTCACCAGCTACCGCGTGGGCTATGCCTCCGCGATGTCCATCATCTTCTTCGTGATCATCGCAGTCGTCGCCCTGGCGCGGATGTGGCTGCTGCGCAACCGTGAGGAGGGCGGCCGATGACCACCGCCGAGACGCCTGTGCGGACCGCACGCACCGCACGCACCGCACGCACCGCACGCAGCAAGTCCCGCAAGCCCTGGACGCCCAGCCAGATCGTCCTCACACTGATCGGCGTCGCCGTCTCCGCCGTCTTCGTGGCGCCGATCGCCGCGGCCCTGCTCACCTCGCTCAAGTCCGAGGCGGAGGCGGCCGAGATCCCGCCGCACTGGGTGCCGAAGGTCTGGACGGTCCAGGCGTGGAAGTCGCTGTGGGAGACCGGCAACGTCACCAACTGGTTCGTCAACTCCCTGGTGGTGTCGGTCTGCGTCACCGCCGTCGTGCTGGCGGTCAGCGCCCTCGCCGGATACGGCTTCGCCCGCACGGAGTTCCGCGGCAAGAGCGTGCTCATGGGCATCGTCATGTCGGGCCTGATGATCTCCCCGGCGGTCCTCGGCGTGCCGCTGTTCACCACCGTCCAGCAGATGGGGATGGTGGACACCTACTGGGGCATGATCCTGCCGCAGTGCGCGCCCGCCGCGATGGTCTACATCCTCTACAAGTTCTTCCAGGGCATCCCGCGCGAACTGGAGGAGGCCGCGTTCATCGACGGCGCGGGCCGCTGGCGGGTCTTCTTCACGATCGTCGTCCCGCTGGCCCGCCCCTCCCTGGCGGCGGTCGGCATCTTCACCTTCATCGCGTCGTGGAACAACTTCCTCTGGCCGTACATGGTGACCAACAACCCCGACCTGATGACCATGCCGAACGGCATCGCGACCGTCATGAACTCCTACGGCATCCAGTGGGCCCAGCTCATGGCCGGCGGCCTGATGGCGGGCCTGCCGCTGATCGTCGTCTTCGTCTTCTTCCAGAGGCAGATCGTGGCGGGCGTCGCCCACACGGGATTGGCGGGACAGTGAGAGCACACAGAGCGCTGACCGCCGTACTGGCGGCGGTCCTCCTGGTCTTCCTCCCCAACTCGGCGCAGGCGACGGAGAGTTACCCCGATCCGCAGCCCATCGGCGGGCAGGAGATCATCCACGACCCGACCGTCATCAAGCTGAAGTCCGGCCAGTACGTGGCGTACTCGACCGGTGGCGTCATCGGCGCCCGCCTCTCGAAGGACCGCGTGCACTGGACCGACGAGGGCAACGCCTTCGCCGAGCCGCCGAGCTGGTGGTACGAGTACAACGACACCGGCGACCCCTGGGCGCCGGACATCTCCTACCGTTCCGGCAAGTACTGGCTCTACTACGCCGTCTCGTCCTGGGGCACCAACCACTCGGCGATCGGCGTCGCGACGTCCCGCTCCGGCCTCCCCGGCACCTGGACGGACCACGGCAAGGTGTTCTCGTCCGAGACGACCGACACCTGGAACGCCATCGACCCCGCGATCATCCGGGCGGACGGCAGGCTGTGGATGTCGTTCGGCTCGTACTGGACGGGCATCCGCATGGTCGAACTGAACCCGACGACGGGCAAGGCCCTCCCCGGCACCGACGTCCACCACCTGGCCACCCGCCCGGACGCCCCGTACGCGGTCGAGGGCCCGTACATCGTGCAGCACGGTCGCTACTTCTACCTGTTCGCGAGCTACGACGCCTGTTGTGCGGGAGTGAACTCCACCTACAAGATCAAGGTCGGCAGGTCCGCAACCGTCACCGGCCCGTACGTCGACAGCACGGGCAAGCCCATGCTGGAGGGCGGCGGCGACCTGCTCCTCGCCGGCCACGGCAGGTACGTCGGCACCGGCGGTGAGTCGGTCTTCCGAGACCGAGGCCAGGACTGGCTGGCGTACCACTACTACGACGCGGACGACAACGGCACCCCGAAGCTGGGCCTGAACAGGCTCGGTTGGGTCCGTGGCTGGCCGGTCCTCAAGTAACTCCGTTCCCGAAAGGCCCCCATGAGCAAGACCACCGCCCGCTTCACCCTCGACCCCGCCTTCACCGTCGGCGAGGTCAACCCCCGTTTGTTCGGATCCTTCGTCGAACACCTCGGCCGCTGCGTCTACACCGGCATCTTCGAACCGGACCACCCCACGGCCGACGACAAGGGCCTGCGCCAGGACGTCCTGGACCTGGTCCGCGAACTCGGCGTCACCGCCATCCGCTACCCCGGCGGCAACTTCGTCTCCGGCTACAAGTGGGAGGACTCGGTCGGCCCCGCCGAGGACCGCCCGCGCCGCCTCGACCTGGCCTGGCACTCCACCGAGACCAACCGCTTCGGCCTCTCCGAGTACATCGACTTCCTCCGTAAGGTCGGCCCCCAGGCCGAGCCCATGATGGCCGTCAACCTCGGCACGCGAGGCGTCGCCGAAGCCCTGGAGCTCCAGGAGTACGCCAACCACGCCGAGGGCACCGCCCTGTCCGACCTGCGCGCCTCCCACGGCGACAAGGACCCGTTCGGCATCAAGCTGTGGTGCCTGGGCAACGAGATGGACGGCCCCTGGCAGACCGGCCACAAGACCGCGGAGGAGTACGGCCGGGTCGCGGCGGAGACGGCCCGGGCCATGCGCCAGATGGACCCCCACGTCGAACTCGTCGCCTGCGGTTCCTCCAGCCAGTCCATGCCGACCTTCGCCGAGTGGGAGGCGACGGTCCTGAAGGAGACGTACGACCTCGTCGACTACATCTCGCTGCACGCCTACTACTGGCCCGAGAACGGCGACATCGACTCCTTCCTCGCCTCCGCCGTCGACATGGAGTCCTTCATCGACAACGTCGTCGCGACGGCCGACCACGTGGGCGCCAGGCTGAAGTCGAAGAAGCGGATCAACCTCTCCTTCGACGAGTGGAACGTCTGGTACCTGCCCGAGTGGGAGGCGCGCGCGAAGGAGTTCGAGCAGGACGACTGGCCGGAGGCCCCCCGCCTCCTGGAGGACAACTACAGCGTCACCGACGCCGTCGTCTTCGGCTCGCTCCTCATCGCGCTGCTGCGGCACGCCGACCGCGTCACCGTCGCCTGCCTCGCTCAGCTGGTCAATGTCATCGCCCCGATCATGACCGAGCCGGGCGGCCCGGCCTGGCGGCAGACGACGTTCTTCCCCTTCGCGCAGGCCGCCGAGTACGGCCGCGGCCAGGTCCTGGACGTCCGCGTGGACTCCCCGACGTACGAGACGAAGAAGTACGGCGAGACCGACCTGCTGCACGCCACCGCCGTGCGCGCCGAGGACGGCACGGTCACCGTCTTCGCGGTCAACCGCAGCCGCACCGAGGCGCTGCCCCTGGAGGTCGCCCTGAACGGCCTCGACCTGACGCGGGTGGCCGAGCACAGCGCCCTCGCGGACGCCGACCCGGACGCCCGCAACACCCTCGACGACCCCGAGCGGGTCGCCCCGCACCCGGTCGAGGGCACCGCGCTGAAGGACGACCGCCTCACCGCCGCACTGGAACCGCTGTCCTGGAACGTGATCCGGCTGAGCTGATGTCCGCATCTCGGACACGTGTCCACACCGTGGACACTCTCAGCTCGCCCTCAGCTTGATGCCCTAATGTCCGGTCCCGTCCATCCCTATCAACCCGGTAGGAAACCTCGGAAAGACGGGACCGGTCGCATGCGCACGCTGATACTGCTCGCCCTCGCGGGCCTCGGAGCCCAGCTCGTGGACGGCAGCCTCGGCATGGCCTACGGCGTGACGTCGACCACCCTGCTGCTGGCCATGGGCACCAACCCGGCCGCCGCCTCGGCCACGGTGCACCTCGCCGAGATCGGTACGACGCTGATGTCGGGCGCCTCGCACTGGCGCTTCGGGAACGTCGACTGGAAGGTCGTAGGCAAGATCGGCGTGCCCGGCGCGGTCGGTTCGTTCCTCGGCGCGACCGTCCTGTCGAAGCTGTCGACCGAGATCGCCGCACCGCTGATGTCCCTGATCCTGCTGGGCCTCGGCGTGTACGTCATGTCCCGCTTCACCTTCCGCGGGCTGCCCAAGGACCGGGTGGGCCTGCCGCTGCGGCGCCGCTTCCTCACCCCGCTCGGTCTGGTCGCCGGGTTCCTGGACGCGACCGGCGGGGGCGGCTGGGGGCCGGTCGGTACGCCCGCCCTCCTCGCCTCCGGGCGGATGGAGCCGCGCAAGGTCATCGGTTCGATCGACACCAGCGAGTTCCTGGTCGCGGTCGCCGCGAGCCTCGGCTTCCTGCTGTCGCTGGGCTCGCAGGGCATCGACTTCGTGTGGGTCGCCGCCTTCCTCCTCGGCGGACTGGTCGCCGCGCCGATCGCCGCGTGGCTGGTGCGCATCCTGCCGCCGCGGGTGCTGGGCTCGGCGGTGGGCGGCGTCATCCTCGTCACCAACGTCCGCACACTGCTGAACAGCGACTGGCTCGCGGTGTCCGGGGCGACGGCCGCGGCGGTGTACGTCGCCCTGTATGCGGTGTGGGCCGCCGCCCTGGCGTACTCGATCCGCGCCCACCTGAACGAGGGGAAGGCGGCCGGGATCGAGTCCGCCGAGGAGCGGCAGCCCGTCAGCACCTGACCGATGGGATATCAGGCGGTGCTGACGCCTACTGTCAAGGTCGCCTTGTAGCCGTCCGCCACGCTGTCACCGAGCGCGGTGAGGGTCAGCAGACCGGAGGACGCGCCGCCGTCGTCGTAGATGCTGTCGTCCGCCAGCTGGGTCTCGCGGGTGGTGTTCTCCGAGTACGGCGAGGTCGCCTGGATCTCCGTGTTGATGTCCGGGTCGAAGAAGAGCTGCCCGGTGTGAACGATCTCGCCGCCTGTGTATGAGTCGTCGGTGAGCGTCACGTCCGTGTGCACCCGCATATGGACGTGGACCGCGCGCGAGACGTAGTGCCCCGGCCAGATGGACGTGATGGTGCACTGGCCGCTGTCGTCGGTCATCTGACCGCCGCGCAGGAAGGTGCCGTTGTCCTTCTCCTGGTGGCCGTTGCCGCCGACGAAGCCGGAGTACTCGCCGAGGTGGTCGCAGTGCCAGATCTCGACGAGGGCGTTGGCGAGCGGCGCGCAGTCGTCGGCGGTGTCGACGACGGTGAAGGTGTACCGGACCTCGAAGCCCTCCTTGTCCTCCCGGATGTCCTCGCGCACGAGGGCGCCTTCGAGGGAGTACGGACCCTCGGTGACCTCGGCGTTGAGGACGCAGATGCCGGCGGCGGCGGAAGTGGAGGCCTCCGTCGAGGCGGTGGTCGACGTCTCGCTCTCCTGCGTCGTGGTGTCGGCCGAGGCGATCCCGGCGATGGCCAGACCGCCGGCCACGGCTGCACCGCCACCGCCGATCAGGACGCGGCGACGCCGGACGCCCGGGTCTCGCCGGTGTGTGCCGGGCTGTTGCTCACTGTGCTGTGAGTTGTGCGCTGTGTTTCCCGTCATGTGAAGGAAATTAGGGGTCTCTCTGAGGAGAGGCTTAATGTGCGGCTGTGAATCACCTGGGGATGCATCGCTCAACTCGGCGGTAAATGGCTGGAGTTCGCCCTGGCTGCCCCTCATGCGGCTCCCTACGATTCCAACGCCTCCGGCCTTCACATAAACCTCACGGTTTCTTCAAAGCTTCAACAGGGCTCCACGGGTCGGGGGCGCAGCCACCCCCCAACCCCAAGGAGAGCTCCATGGCACGTGGACTCCTGCGATACCTGCTGAGCGGAGGTGCGCTGGCCGCCCTGCTCACCATGGCGTTGCCCGCGCAGGCGACCCCCGCGTTCGAAGACCCGCCGCCGGACAAGATCGTCATCAAGGTCGCCACGGTGAACGGCTCCGGCTGCCCGCAGGGCACCACCGCCGTAGCCGTCTCGGAGGACAACACCGCGTTCACCGTGACGTACAGCGACTACCTCGCCCAGGTCGGCGGCAACTCCGACCCCACGGCGTTCCGCAAGAACTGTCAGCTCAACCTGGTCGTGCACGTCCCGCAGGGCTTCACCTACGCCATCGCCAGCGCCGACTACCGCGGCTTCGCCGCCCTCCAGCCCGGCGCGAGCGCCATCCAGAGAGCCTCGTACTACTTCCAGGGCTCCCCGAACACGCAGTTCCGCAACCACTCCTACAGCGGCCCCCTCAACGACAACTGGCAGGCCACCGACAGCACCGACTGGGCCCAACTGGTCTGGGCGCCCTGTGGAGTTCAGCGCAACTTCAACATCAACACCGAGCTGAGGGTCAGCGCCGGCACGTCCTCGCCGGACAAGGTCAGCTTCATGACGATGGACTCGACGGACGGGGACATCAGCACGGTGTACCACCTGGCGTGGAAGGAGTGCCCCGGCAAGTAGCCCGTACGTCAGGCCGCGCCCGCTCGTGCATGCCGGGCGCGGCCTGTCGCTCGTGGGGCCAGGTCAGTTCTCGACCCCCAGGGTCAGCGTCCCCGCGTACCCGGCCGACGGCGAACTGCCGAGCGCCGTGAGGGTCAGCAGGCCCGATGTGGAGCCTCCGCCGTCGTAGATGGAGTCCTGGGCGAGGGTGGTGCGGGTGACGGTGTTGGCGGAGTACGGCGACAGCGCGCCGACTCTCGCGGTGATCGTCTCGTTGAAGAACAGCTGCCCGGTGTGGAGTTCCTGGCCGCCGGTGAAGGAGCCGTCGGAGGTCAGGGTGACGTTCGTGTGCACCTTGACGTGGATGTGCACACAGCGGCCGCGGTACCAACCGGGGTAGACCGTGGTGATGTTGGCGACGCCGCTGGAGTTGGTGAGGACGCCGCCGCGCAGGAAGGTGCCGCTGTCGGGTTCGTTGTGGCCGTTGTTGCCGACGAAACCGGAGTACTCGCCGAGGACGTCCGCGTGCCAGATCTCCACGAGGGCGTTGGGGATCACCGCGCAGGTGTCGTCGTCGACGACGGTGAGGGCCAGCTTGAGCGGGAAGCCGGTCTTGCCCTCGGTGATGTCGGAGCGGACGTACTGTCCGTCGAGGTAGTAGGGACCTTCGGTCATCTCCTTCGTGAGCGTGCAGACGGCCGCGGCGGCGACGGGGGCCGTGTCGGCCGCCTCGGCTGTGGGGGCTTCGGGCGCGGCGGCGGTGACGGCCAGGGAGGCGGCGGTGGCGCCGGTGGCGATCAGTACGGTGCGGCGACCGATCGTGGTGGGGGTTGCCTTCGAAGTGTCTGTCATGAACACGGCACCGTAAGGGCGGATTCTGTTGATGGGCTGTCAGTTAGGCAAAGGGAGCATCGGTCAAGTTCCTTGCCGGACAAGCGGGTTGGATGGAATCCAGATCGAAGACGGGGTTGCTCAGCACGTGCAGGGCGGGGAAGGCCGTGCTGCATGCGGCGACGCCGCTGGGGATGGCGCTGCTGGACGGTCTCGCGGTCTCGCGGCCACGGCGGTTGGCGTGAACCGATGGCGGCGCACGCCAAGGTCTCTCTAGCGTTGGCACATGACCGACCACCGGATCGAACTGGCCGACGCCGTACAGGCGGTACGGGACGAACTGATCACTGCCGCGGCTCGTTCGTCCGGCCACGACGTGGCCTTCGAAGTGGGCGACATCGAGCTGGAGTTCAGCGTCGAGCTGCGCAAGGAGGTCACGGGCGGGGTCAAGGTGAAGGCTTGGGTGGTGGAGGCCGGGGCCGACGGGGGCGGGAGCGCGACCCGGACGCATCGGGTGGCGGTCACGCTCAGAGCGGTGGACAGCCGGACCGGGCAGCCGTGGAAGGTGCGCAACGAGAGCCGGGGTAGCGTCCGCCGGTTCGGCGGAGGTGATGACGCGCGGTGATCGGGGGGAGCGCCCTGGATCGGGTGGTCGTGGTGTGGGGGCGTGGGCAGGGGAGCGGGGTGCTGCTCGACCGGCGGGAGGTGCTCACGTCGTGGCATGTGGTGGCGGGCAGTTCGTCCGTCGAAGTGATCCACCCCGCCTCTGGCAAGCCGGTGCAGTGCTTCGTCGACTGGGCGGACGAGGCGCTGGACGTGACCGTGCTGACCCTGGGGACGGACGTGCTCGGCGCCGAGCACGCCGCACCCCTGGGCCGCCTCAGGTGCGGCGACGTCCGCACCCGTGACCCGCTGCCGCACTGCCAGATCGTCGGCTTCCCCCGGGTTCAGCGATACGGGGAGCAGCGCGAGGATCTTGAGTACGACCAGTACCGCGCGACCGTGTTGCCGATGGCCGGACGGATGAGGGACCTCCTGGTCTGTGAACTCGACCGGTCGGCGGCCGACGAACGAGGGCGCGCCACCTCTCCCCTGAGCGGTCTCTCGGGCGCACCGGTCCTGGCCGGCCGCGTGCTGCTCGGGGTGGTGACCCAGGTGCCGCGTGACCGGCACCACCTCAGGATCGAGGCGGTACCGATCACGGCTTTGGCGCGGCGGGACCGGGACCGCTTGGTGCCGCTCCGGGAAAGGATCAGGCTGGAGGGGATCACCGACTTCCACCCTCAGGATGAGCGGTTCGAGGACCAGTACGCGAAGGATCTCAGCTCCCAGTACCGCAAGACGGAGATCTTCGGCATCGAGGAACTCGGCAGGAGCGAGTCCCGCTGGGACCTCGATACCGCCTACCTGAGCCTGCGGGCCGAGGCCGCCCCGTACGTGGAGGAGGCGGGGTCCGGTGTCCAGGACCCGTGGTCCGACACCCCATGGACCGGTGCCCCGGACCGGGACGCCGTCCAGCGCATCGAGAACCTGCTGGCCAACCGCCCCCGTGCCCTGCTCCGGGGCGAAGCCGGGGCGGGCAAGACCACCCTGGTGTGGTGGCTCGCGGCACATGCCGCCGCCGACACCCTGGGTGCGGAGCTGACCGAGCTGAACGGGCTGGTCCCCTTCGTGATCCCGCTGCGTGAGGTGCACGCGCGCGGCAGAGGGTACCCGTCGGTGGCTGAGCTGCTCTGCGCCGGCCGGTCCCTCACGGACGATCCGCCCGACGGCTGGTGCCGCCGCGTCATGGAGGCGGGCCGGGGACTGGTCTTGGTTGACGGCCTGGACGAAGTACCCGCAGCGGAGCGTGAGGAGGCCCGGCGCTGGCTCTCCACTCTCCTCGACCGCTACCCCCGCACCCGGTGCCTGGCGACCGTCCGCCCCAACGCGGTCGACAAGGACTGGCTCAAGGAGGAGCACTTCGTCGAACTCACGCTGTTGCCCATGAGCGACGAGGACATCCGCACCTTCGTGCGCGCCTGGCACCAGGCTGCTCGCCTCGAATGCGACCACTTCTACGACACCCGCCGAAGCGGCGAGGAGAAGAAACTCCTCGCCTCCCTGGAAGAGGATCTGCTGCACCAACTGGAGCAGAACACCGCACTACGGGTCCTCGCCCGCACCCCGCTGCTGTGCGCCGTGATCTGCGCACTGCACCGGCGCCGCCGCGGTCTGCTGCCCACCACCCGCTGGTCGCTCTTCAGAGCCGCCCTCGCCATGCTCCTCGGCGGGCGCGACATGGGACGCGGCGTTCGCCACGCCGATCCCGTCACCCTGGACTCCGACGATCAGCACGCGCTGCTTCAGCGGCTCGCCATCTGGCTGGTACGGACCGGGCAACAGCAGATGACCTACGAGCAGGCCCTCCAGCAACTCGACCTGGCCGTACGGGACATGCCCCAGGTTGCGAAGCAGGGGAATCCGGAGCGCATCCTGCGCTTCCTGTTGGACCGCAGCGGGCTGCTCCAGGAACGCGCGGACGACGCGATCCAGTTCATCCACCGTACGTTCCAGGACTTTCTGGCGGCCAAGGAGTTCCACGACAGTGGTTACGTCCCCGAACTGCTGAAGCACGTGGACAACGAGGCCTGGCGGGACGTGATCGTGCTGACCGTGGGGCACACCACGCGGCCGTTCGCCGAGCATCTCATCAAGGAGATCACCGCCCTCGGGGACACGGCCGGTCATCAGCGGTACCAACGACACGTACTGGCCGCCCGATGCGCCGTCAGCCTGCGGCAGTTGGACCCCGTGCTGATGGAGGCGGTCAGAAGCCGGGTGGCCGCGCTGATGCCGCCGGCTCACGTGGGACAGGCCGAGGACCTCGCGAGCCTGGGCGAATGGGCCGTGGGAGTGCAGCGGGACGCCGAGCAGGCGGTTGGTCCCCTGACCGTGAACACGGTCAGGCTCCTGGGCCTGATTCGCGGCGGCGAGGCGAACCGGAAGCTGAAGGGATACGCCGCGCATCCCGACCGGGGGGTCCGCACTGAGGTGGCGAAGGTCTGGGACCTGCGTCCCTTGGCGGAGTACGCCGACGAGGTGCTGGCCGGGATGCACGTGCCCCATCTCGTCGTCAACCGGCCCGAGAAGCTCGTACGACTGGGCCTGTTGGGGTCGGTCGCCGAGCTCACGCTGACCGGCTCGTACGAGGCGGCGGACGTGGCCGCCCACCTGCCGACGCGGCACCTCGTTTCGCTCGGCCTGTACAACAACGACGTGATTGACGACCTCGCCTTCCTTCGCAGCAGGCCGGACCTGAGCCGACTGGAAGTGCGAGGCTGCCCGGCCCTTCGGGACTTCCCCGAGCTACCGAGCGTCCGCGACCTGTCGGTGGAGTTCGACTATGCCGAAGGACTCGAAAGCCTGGAGGGCTGGGTGAAACTGCGCACCCTGACGGTCACCGGCTACAACCGGGACGCCTCGGGAATCCTTCGCGCCGCTCTGCCCGCACCCCGGCTCACCGATCTCGTCCTGGGCATCGACTCCCTCGCCGACCTGATCTCCCTCACCCCGAACCCACGGATCCAGTACCTCAGATTCACAGGGGTGCGCGACTACGCGCACCTGGGTCTGCTGCGCCAGGTCTTTCCCCGCCTCAGAAGGCTGGAGATCGGACTGGTGGACGGCGGCCCCACCGGGGTGCTCGATCTACGTGAGCTGGCGCAGATGTCCGACCTGGAACTCGACCTCTGGGGTGATGTCCCGGCCACGTCCGACATCGTGGGCGCGGAAGCGTTCGGCGACCGGCTCATGCCCTCACGGAGGCATCCGAGACACTGACCTCGGCGAGGAAGCCGGCCCAGGCGATGGAGGAGAGGGCGAGTTGGGGGCCGTGGGGGTGCTTGGAGTCCCGGACGTGGATGGTGTGGGGGCAGGTGGCGACCTCTACGCAGTCGCCCGAACCGCCGCTGCTGTAGCTGGACTTGTGCCAGGAGAGGGCCACTTCGACGCAGTCATCGCCGGAACCGCCGCTGTAGCTGCTCTTGAACCAGGCCAGTTCGCCGGTGCTCATAGGTCTCCTCGCATCCGCTGCAACAGGCTCGTGGAGTCTTTGAGAGTCAGAGCCTGTGAGCGCATCCTGGCATACCGCATCTGGAGCATGCTCACTACCTTCGAGTCAGCGATGAACTGGCCGCTTTCCTGCCCCTCGCAGTAGGCGAACCACTTGTTCTCCGGCGTCTCTAGCAGGCGCATTGGGCCGTCCAGTCCCGCGTGCGTCTCCTGCTCCGTCGGCATGATCTGGAGCTCCACATTCCGCAGTTGAGCGATCTCCAGCACATGGTCGATGAGGCCCCGCGTGACCTCCACCCCACCCGTGTGCCGCCGGAACAGGTGCTCCTCCAGGATGAAGGCGAATGCCGTGTTCGGCCGCTCCCGCAGCAGCCGTTGCCGTTCCGCTCGCGCGACCCACTGCGCCTCGATCTGCTCGTCGCTCAGCGGCGGCAACTGGTTCGTGAACAGGGTCCGCGCGTACGCCTCGGTCTGCAACAGCCCGGGGATCAACCGGCATTCGTACGTGTACAGAGTGATCGCTGTGCCCTCCAGCTGCGCCCACCGCCGAAACCACGCCGCCAACCCCGGCTGCCGAGCCAGATGCTTGGCCGCGTTCCGCACAGCCCCCGTGTTTCCCAGCACCCCCTCCGACCGCTCCGCGAACGTCGGATCCGGCATCCGACGCCCCAGCTCCACCGAGGCCACGGTGTGTTTGGACAGCCCGACCCGATCCCCGAACTCCTCCCGGCTCAGGCTGGCATGCTCTCGCAACGCCTGAACCACCGCCCCGAACGTCCGCAGACTGTCCGACGACTCCGGCTCCCCACCCGTACCCACCACACCATCGACCACGGTCGGTCACCTCCCGCGCTCATGGTTACGGCTAGTTACGAGTACTGTCCACCCCGTAACCGCGTACGCTCCCGCACCGTACGCACCGCCCACCTGGTGAACTGCCCCCAACCCGGCCAGATTGAGGGCATGCCAGCACCGCTCACCCCCCAACCCCCGGTCACCGTACGTACGTTCACCCAGCGCCTCAGCGCCACCCCCCGAGGCGCCCGCCTCGCCCGGCACCTATCCCTGAACCAGCTCCACGCCTGGGGCATCCCGCACGGCACCAACGCCTCCGATGCCGTCGCCGTGATCGTCGCCGAACTCGCCGCCAACGCAGTGACCCACGGCCGAGTCCCGGGCCGGGACTTCGAGCTGCGTCTGTCGCTCCCGACGGGCAGCATCCGCATCGAGGTCAGCGACACCCGTACCGAACCTCGTCCTCCGAAACCCGGCGACGTACGGCGCCCCCACCCCCTCGACGAGCACGGCCGCGGACTCGTCCTCGCGGACGTGCTCGCCGACCGTTGGGAGGTGTTGGACCGTCAGCCGCCCGGCAAGACCGTCCGTGCGGAGGTCGACGTGCCGTACTGGTCAGCCCTCTTCAGGCCCGCGGCGGGGCGGTGAACCGTCAGTCCGTCCTGTTGCGGTCGAGCAGGTTCTGGATGTCGGTGCCGATGGCCCGGCCCCGTTCCTCGACCGGCGTCAGGCGCGCGACGATCTCGCGGCTCCTGGCGGTGTCGTCCGCGTTGATGCGCTGCACGATCTCCTCCAGCGTCGCGCGCAGCCGGGACCTGTGCCGGTGGTGGTACTCCTCGGCCGCGTCGATCACGCGCCGGCCGTCGTTGCGCACCATCTCCTCGAAACCGGTGCGGGCCTCCTTCGCCTGCTCGTCGATCATCTCCTTGCGTTCCTTACGGGCTTGCTGGATCTTGGACTCCCGCTCTCTGAGGGCGTCCGTGATCCGGGCGATACCGATGGCGGTGAGGATGGCCGCCCCGACCGGGACCGCGATGGTGGCGAGACTGAGACTGGTCGTCAGCCATACCGCTCCGCCGGCGAGGGGGCTGGCGACACCGAGGGTGTTCGCCCACGCCTGGACCATGCCGTACGCCCGCCAGGGGGTGTCCCCGTCCGACTGCAGCGGGATGGCGTCGAGGTCGAGCGGCTCGGGCCCGACCAGCTGGGACTGGGTGTCCTCGCCGAACTCCGACCGCAGGAACAGACGGGCACTATCGTCGAGTGCCGCGCGTTCCTGCTCCCAGAGCGTGCCGGGTCCTTCGGGGGCCGTCATCCACTCGTTGAAGACCTGGACATGGCGGACGTCGACATCATTGACATGCTCGGCGCTGAGGTTGCCGGCGTCGATCAAGTCGTCCAGTCCCCGGTGCAGTTCGTCCGCCAGGTTCCCGAAAGGCCGTTGGGCCTTGCGGATCCTGCGGTCGAGTTCGTCGTTCAGCTCCGCCCGCATCCGTACGAGGGAGTCGTCCATACCCTCCAGCTGTTCACGGAGGCGGTTTCGCTCAGCCTCCATGTTGTCCACAGTCACACGGTGAACGTCGAGCAGGTCGGCGATCGTTCGCCGTCTGCCCCGGACGAGCCAGCCGGCCTCGTCCCCGACCTGTTTCAGATGTTTGTGCCCGGCTCCGGACTCCATCAGGTCCTGGAGCCGGTCGCGCAGTTCGCCCATGCGGCCCCGGCGTCTGAGCGTGCTTCCGTCGCCCCCCTTGGCCTCCTCGAACTCGGCCTGGGCCTCCAAGGCCGCCGAGACGGGCAGGAAACCGTCTCCGATGAAGGCCTCGGACTTGCGATAACGGTTGTGCAGGTACTGGTTGTTGGTGGCCAGTACGTTCTTCCAGGCCGCCTGGTTGTGCTCGATCTGTGCTGCCCGGTCGATCCCGGAGAGGACCCACAGAACCCGCTTCTTGGCGGGCACGGCGTGGGCGTACAGATCCCGGATCAGGCGCAGTTCGTTTGCGGTGAGGGCCTCGGTGGCCTGGCTCACGTAGATGAAGCAGTCGGCCTCCTTCCAGGCCTCGTACATGATCTCGTCGCGTTCCTCGTCCTCGGACTCCGAGCCGGGCAGATCGAAGAGCTCTATCGGCAGACGCGCTTTGGAGATGAGGAGCTGCACTCGCTCGACCTGCTCGTTGACGTGCTCCGCGTGGCGGTCCGCCCTGTTGCCGTCCGCCGCCGCGTAGGCGGCCACTTCGGCGCGGTGCAGATCCTTGCCGATCTTCGTCCAGCCGGCCACCCCCTTGAACTTGACCAGCAGCAGCCCCCGTTCTCCCGCGTCGACCGTGGGATCGTCCCCCGCAGGGATGACCGTCGTGGGGCAGGCGGTGGTCGGGCTCGCCGACGAGGGCAGGATGCCGATGTATTCGTCCGACTGTTCGCCGTCCTCGTCGATGAGCCTTCGGTATTCCAGGCCGCCTTGGAGGCCGCTGATCAGAAAGCTCTTACCGGAGGACTGCCGCCCCAGCAGCGCCACCTTGAGCATGGACGACAGGGCGCGGGTGCTCAGGGCCTCCATCTGTTCGATCTCCGACTCCAGGTCGTCGGCCTCGGGGAGGAGATCCGACGCCTCCTCAACCATCCGCAACCACTGCTGGCAACGGTCCAGCAGATGCTGCAATTCGTCCCGGGCTTCGTTCAGCGGCATCATGCGTCCACATCTACCCCAGGGCGCCACCGTCCGACCGGTGAACGGCCCACGCTCCCCGGAACCCACACCTGAGCGAAACCTGGTTCGTGCGCGAACCATTGACGCGCAAGACGTTCGATTCTACGGTCCGTTCGAACTTGCGAGCATTGTTCGAAATATCGAGCAGAGTATGCCCCCACCCGCAAGGAGAACCCGCATGAGCCGCACGAGCCGCACTCTCCGCAAACGAACCGCCCTCCTCGCCTTCCCCACCGCCGCCCTCCTCGCCCTGATCCCCTCCACGGCGTCGGCCTACCCCAACCCCGGCCGGGTCACCGGCTCCGTCGTCACGCACGACCCGACGATGATCCGCACCTCGTCCGGCCAGTACCTGCTGTACGCCACCGGCGGTGGCATCGCCAGCAAGGCGTCGTCCGACCGCACCGCCTTCAGCGCGGGCGCCGACGCCTTCGGCAGCCGCCCCGGCTGGTGGTCGACCTACTCCTCCGTGCCGGAGGCCTGGGCGCCCGACATCTCGTACCAGGGCGGCAAGTACCTGATGTACTACTCGGTCTCGAAGTTCGGCTCGAACACCTCCGCCATCGGCCTCGCCACCTCCAGCACCGGCCGGCCGGGCAGCTGGAGCGACCAGGGCACCGTCTACACCTCCAGCTCCGCCAGCGACTACAACGCCATCGACCCCAACCTCTTCGTCGACGGCGACGGCAAGTGGTGGCTGTCCTTCGGCAGTTGGTGGACCGGCATCAAGATGATCCAGATCAACCCGTCCACCGGGAAGCAGCTCTCCTCCAACACCACCCGGTACTCGCTCGCCTCCCGCCCGACCGGCACCAAGGCCGTCGAGGCGCCCTACATCGTCAAGCGGGGCGGCTACTACTACCTCTTCGCCTCCTACGACACCTGCTGTGCCGGCACCAGCTCCACCTACAAGGTCAAGGTCGGCCGCGCCACCAGCGTCACCGGGCCGTACGTCGACAAGAACGGCGTCTCGATGATGAACAACGGCGGGACTGCGGTCCTGGAGTCGCACGGCAGCGTCATCGGCCCCGGCGGACAGTCGATCATGAACGACTCCGACGGCGACCTGATCGTCTACCACTACTACGACGGCAACGACAACGGCACGCCCAAGCTGGGCATCAACCTTCTGAACTGGAGCACCGGATGGCCCGTCGCCTACTGACCCTGCTGGCAGCACTGTTGCTGGCCTTCTCGATCGGGCAGCCGTCCGCGAGCGCGGCCTCCTTCGCCAACCCGGTCAAGACCCAGAAGGGCGCCGACCCCTGGATCTCGTACTACAACGGCAACTACTACATGGTGACGACGAGTTGGACCGACGTCATCACCATGCGCAAGTCCACCACCCTGGCCGGCCTCGCCACCGCCCCCAGCGTGCAGGTGTGGAAGGGGGACGCGGCGAGCCGCTGCTGCAACATCTGGGCGCCCGAGATCCACTTCCTGGGCGGCCGCTGGTACCTGTACTACGTCGCCGGGCAGAACATCTCCGACTACAACCCGACCCAGCGCACCCATGTGCTGGAGAGCGCCGGTTCCGACCCCATGGGGCCGTACACCTACAAGAACCAGCTCAACTCCGTCTGGATGCTGGACGCGACGGTGGCGACCATCAACAACCAGCTGTACCTCTTCGGCAGCGCGACCGGCGGCGGCACGCAGAACATCGTCGCGGCCCGGATGTCGAACCCGTACACCCTCGCCACCGGCTTCTCCACCGTCTCCACGCCGACCTACGACTGGGAGCGCAACGGCACGGTCAACGAGGGGCCGGAGATCCTCCAGCGCGGCGGCAAGACCTTCCTCATCTACTCGGGAAGCGGCTGCTGGACCCCCGACTACAAGCTCGGCCAGCTGACGCTCACCGGCTCCGACCCCCTGTCGGCCTCCTCCTGGACCAAGAAGTCCACACCGGTCTTCCAGCGCAGTGACGCGAACGGCGTGTACGGCCCCGGTCACAACGGCTTCTTCACGTCCCCCGACGGCACCGAGAACTGGATCGTCTACCACGCCAACGACAGCGCGAGCGACGGCTGCGACAACGGCCGTACGACACGGGCGCAGAAGTTCACCTGGAACTCCGACGGCACCCCGAACTTCGGCACCCCTGTCCGTCTCGGCGCCTCCCTCGCCGGCCCCTCCGGGGAGCCGTCCAGCGTCTCCACGACGTACACGATCGTCAACCGCAACAGCGGCAAGTGCCTGGACGTGGCCGGGAGTTCGACCGCCGACGGCGCCAATGTCCAGCAGTGGACGTGCGGCGGCGGCAACAACCAGAAGTGGCGCCTGGAGGACCTGGGGGACGACACCCACCGGTTGGTCAACGTCGCCAGCGGCAAGGCTCTCGACACCGAGAACTGCTCCTCCGCCGACGGTGCCGACCTGCGCCAGTGGTCCTGGCTGAACAACACCTGCCAGCGCTTCCGCTTCATCGCCACGGACAGCGGCTACGTCCAGATCGCCAACCAGGCCACGGGCAAGGTGGCCGACGTGGCGAACTGCGGAACGGCGGACGGTGCGGACGTACGCCAGTGGACGTGGCTGAACAACACCTGCCAACAGTGGCGCCTGAACCCGGCCTAGCGAGAAGGCGCTACCCGACCTGCCCCATCCCCGCCGCATTCGGCCAACTCTGACTGTTGGGCCATCCGGTGGCCGGTGCGGGGGCGAGTCCCGGCCCCGTAGTACCCCGCACCTGCGCGGCCGTAAGCCCACCCCGAGCCGGCACCCCCGGCGGGGTGGGCCCGGGAATCGCCGCCGCAGCCGGCGCCAAAGGCGAGGGGAACGGCGCCGGAGCGGGCGGGGCGGGGGCGGGCATGGGAGCCGGGGCGGGCACCGGCGCCGGGGCCGGAGCCACCGGAACCGGCCCCGGAGCCACCGGAACCGGAGCCGGCATCGGCATACCGGCGGCGGCCGGCTGCGGCTGCGGTTGAGCCGCCGCGGGCATCCCCGCCCCCATGCCCATGGCCTGCGCGGCGAGCCCCTGCATACCCGCGCCATTGGTGGAGCTGACCAACCGGTCCACGGCCGCCGTACCCGAGCTGTAGTTGGTCCCGGTACCCAGCTCGGGTACGGCGGCTCCCCTCCTGGACCCGTAGAGCACCTGCTCCAGGCCGGACACCAGGCGACGCACGTCCACCTGGGGGCGCACCACGAGGCGCAGGAAGCGGCTGGACGAACCGATCTTGTTGCCGCACTCGCGGACCAGGATCCGGTGCTCGGTGAGCAGCCGGTCCCGGACCACGGTGCCTTCCGCGCCGACGGGGAGGCGCACGAAGAGGAAGTTGCCCTGGGACGGGTAGACCGTCAGACCGGGCAGCGCGGAGAGCTGGCTGGCCATGTCGAGGCGGTCCCGGCGCACCTGATGGAGGCTCTGCGCGTACTCGGGGCCGTGGTTCTTGAGCATGAACACCACGTGCTCGGCGAAGGCGTTGAGGTTCCACTTCGGCAGCATCGTGCGGACCATGCCCGCGAGCGCCGGGTTGGCGACCAGGTAGCCGAAGCGGATGCCGTGCAGGCCGAAGTTCTTGCCGAGGCTGCGCAGCACGATGACGTTCGGGCGCAGCATCGCCTCCTGGACCACCGACGGATCCTGCTCGGCGTCCGCGAACTCCAGGAACGACTCGTCGATGATGACCAGGTCCAGGTCGGCCATCGCGTCCATGAACTGTACGAGCGCGTGCTTGTGGAGGTAGCCGCCGTCGGGGTTGTTCGGGTTGCAGATCACCGCGACCCGTGTGCCCCTGGCCCGGATGAACTCGGCGTACTGCGCGAGGTCCAGGGCGAAGCCGCTGGACTCCTGCAGGGGGAACATGTCGACCCGCTTGCCGGTCTCCATCGGCTGGTCGGTCCAGCGGCCGAACGTGGGGACGGGGATGGCGAGGGACTCACGGACCATCAGGTGGTCGATCCAGGTGATCAGCTCCGTGGAGCCGTTGCCCATCGCCACGCACTGCGGCGGGAGTTGGAGCAGGCTGCACAGCTCGGCCGTGATGGTGTCGGCGCTGCTCGGGTAGTAGGTGATGATGTCCCGCAGCCGTGCCCCCATGTCCGCGAACATCTCCGGTGTCGGGAAGTACGGGTTGCAGGGGATGCAGAAGTCGACCGGACCGGCCCCGTCGCCGCCCTCACGCGTCAGCGCCGCCATCGACGGGCTGTGTGCCGCGGTGCTGCGGAACAGCGAGGTGACGTTGTCGGCCATGGAACCTCCGTATGGGGCGGGCCCGGCGGGGACGTCCGGGCCCGTCGTCTTGGGTGGCCCGCGCGGGGGAGCACGGGCCGCCCATACATACGGAGGCTGGGGTGGCGCTGTTCAACCACTGAGAAATCGGTGAGAACTTGTGTGTCACCTGTGAAGATCCGTCAGAGGGGATGTCTCAGGCGTCAGCGGCTGAACGAGTGCACCGTCGTCGAACGGTACGTCTGCCCAGGTCGCAGCACCGTCGACGGGAACGACGGCCTGTTCGGCGAGTCCGGGAAGTGCTGCGTCTCCAGGCACAGCGCGTCGCCCTGCCGGTAGGTGCGCCCGCTCGGGCCGACGAGGGTGCCGTCGAGGAAGTTGCCCGAGTAGAACTGCAGGCCGGGCTCGGTGGTCGCCATCCGCAGGGTGCGGCCGGAGGACGGGTCCTTCACGGTGGCGATCCACTCGGGCTTCGGCGAGATGCCCTTGTCGAGCACCCAGTTGTGGTCGATGCCCTTGGCGTACAGCAGCTGCTGGTGCGCCTCGCGCAGGTCCTCGCCTATTCGCTTGGTGCGGCGGAAGTCGAAGGGGGTGCCCGCGACCGGGGCCGGCTCACCGCTGGGGATGAGGCCCGAGTCGACGAGGGTGTAGCGGGACGCGGCGATCTTCAGCTCGTGGTTCTCGATCGTGCCGCTGCCCTCGCCGGCGAGGTTCCAGTAGACGTGGCTGGTGAGGTTGACGACGGTGGCCTTGTCGGTGGTGGCCTCGTAGTCGATGCGCCAGTCGCCGTGCTTGGTGAGGGTGTACGTCACCTTCACCTTGAGCGTGCCCGGGTAGCCCATCTCGCCGTCGACGGATGTGTGGTACAGGTACAGGCCGACGTCCGAGCCCTTGGTGAACGGCTCGACGTCCCACACGTGCTTGTCGAAGCCCTCGGCGCCGCCGTGCAGGCTGTTCGCGCCGTCGTTGACGTCGACCTGGTAGGCCTTGCCGTCGAGCGTGAACCGGCCCTTGCCGATGCGGTTGCCGTACCGGCCGATCAGGGCGCCGAAGTACGGGCTCCCCGCGACGTAGTCCTCGATGTTGTCGAAGCCCAGGCAGACGTTGGCGAGCCGGCCGCGGCGGTCCGGGATCTCCAGGGACTGCACGATGCCGCCGTAGGAGAGGACCTTCATCCGCGTGCCGCCGTTGGCCAGCGACCAGCTGTAGACCTCCGTGCCGTCGGCGAGCTTGCCGAAGAGGGACTTCACCGGCGTATTGCCTCCGTCGCTGAAAAGAACAGGGCCCCGCCTTCCGGCGGGGCCCTCCTGCTGCGCTTACGAACCGACCTTGCGCTTGTTCCACACGTCGAACCCGACCGCCGCCAGCAGCACCAGGCCCTTGATGACCTGCTGCCAGTCGGTGCCGATGCCGACGAGGTTCATGCCGTTGTTCAGCACGCCCAGGACCAGGCCACCGATGATCGCGCCGAGGACGGTACCGACGCCGCCGCTCATCGACGCGCCGCCGATGAACGAGGCCGCGATCGCCTCCAGCTCGAAGTTGAGGCCGGCCTTGGGAGAGGCCGCGTTGAAGCGGGCGGCGAAGACCAGACCCGCCAGGGCCGCGAGCATGCCCATGTTCAGGAAGACCAGGAAGGTGACCTTCTTGTCCTTCACACCCGACAGCTTGGCCGCGGGCAGGTTGCCGCCGATGGCGTAGATGTGGCGGCCGATGATCGCGTTGCGCATGACGTAGCCGAAGCCGACGAGCAGCACGCCCAGGACGAGCAGCACGATCGGGGCGCCCTTGTAGCTGGCCAGCAGCATCGTCAGCGTGAGGATGGCGGCGCCGAGCGCGACCAGCTTCAGCAGGAACAGCTTGAAGGGCGGGACGTCGAGGGAGAACTCCTGCTGCCGGCGGCGGTCCCGGAACTCCTGGAAGACCACGAACGCGATCATCGCGAAGCCCAGCAAGAGGGTGAGGTTGTGGTAGTTGGTGTTCGGGCCGACCTCGGGCAGGAAGCCGTTGGAGACCTTCTGCAGACCCTCCGGGAACGGGCCGAGCGTCTGGCCCTCCAGGAAGATCTCCGTCAGACCGCGGAAGATCAGCATGCCCGCGAGGGTCACGATGAAGGATGGTATGCCGCCGTACGCGATGAAGAACCCTTGTGCGGCACCCGCGAGGGCGCCCATCGCCAGGCAGAGGAGGACGGCGAGTGGCCATGGCATGTCGTTCTTGACCATGAACACGGCCGCCATCGAGCCGACGAACGCCGTCAACGAGCCGACCGACAGGTCGATGTGGCCCGCGATGATGACCAGCATCATGCCGATCGCGAGGATCAGGATGTAGCTGTTCTGCAGCACCAGGTTGGAGACGTTGCGCGGCAGCAGCAGGTCGCCGTCGGTCCACACGGCGAACAGCACCACGATCAGGCCGAGGGCGATCAGCATGCCGTACTGCCGCATGTTGCGGCGCATGCCCTCCATCACCAGCTGGAGCAGGCCGTCGCCCGCGGCCCCTCCGCTCTTGCCCGGCGGCGCGGGGGCCGGGGTCTTGGCGGTCACATCCGTGCTCATCGGGATACCTCTTTGTCCTTTGTCATCTGACGCATCAGCGATTCCTGCGAGGCCTCGGCCCGCGAGAACTCGCCGGTCAGCCGCCCCGCGGCCATCGTGTAGATGCGGTCACACATGCCGAGCAGCTCCGGCAGCTCGGAGGAGATGAAGACGACCGCCTTGCCCTGGGCGGCCAGCTGGTCGATGACCGTGTAGATCTCGTACTTGGCACCGACGTCGATGCCACGCGTCGGCTCGTCCAGGATCAGCACATCGGGACCGGCGAAGATCCACTTGCTGAGGACGACCTTCTGCTGGTTGCCGCCGGACAGCTTGCCCACCGGTTCGAAGACGGTCGGCGCCTTGATGTTCATGGACTTGCGGAAGCCCTCGGCGACCTGCCGCTCCTCGTGCTCGTCGACCACGCCCCGCTTGGCGACCTTGCCCAGCGCGCTGAGCGAGATGTTGCGGTTGATGGTGTCGATGAGGTTGAGGCCGTAGTGCTTGCGGTCCTCCGTGACGTAGGCGATGCCGTGCTTGACCGCCTCGGGGACGGACTTCGTACGGATCTCCTTGCCGTCCTTGAGGACCGTGCCGCCGGCGTAACGGCCGTACGTGCGCCCGAAGACGCTCATCGCGAGCTCGGTGCGGCCGGCGCCCATCAGGCCCGCGATGCCGACGATCTCACCGCGCCGCACCTGGATCGACACGTCGTCGACGACCTTGCGCTGCTGGTCGATCGGGTGGTGCGCGGTCCAGTTGCGGATCTCCAGCGCGGGGGCCGCGCCTTCCTCCGGCTCGTGCGGGGTGCGGTCGGGGAAGCGGTGCTCCAGGTCCCGGCCGACCATCCCGCTGATGATCCGGTCCTCGGTGGTCTCCGGCGCCTTCACATCGAGCGTCTCGATGGTCTGGCCGTCGCGGAGGATCGTCACCGAGTCGGCGACCTTGCGGATCTCGTTGAGCTTGTGGGAGATGATGATCGAGGTGATGCCCTGCTTCTTCAACTCCAGGATCAGATCCAGGAGTTTGTCGCTGTCCTCGTCGTTCAGGGCGGCGGTCGGCTCATCCAGGATGAGCAGCTTCACCCTCTTCGACAGCGCCTTCGCGATCTCCACGAGCTGCTGCTTGCCCACGCCGATGTCGGCGACGCGGGTGTCCGGGTGGTCGCTGAGTCCTACCCGGCGCAGCAGCTCGGTGGCGTGCCGCAGGGTCTCCCGCCAGTCGATGAACCCGCCCTTGGCGTGCTCGTTGCCGAGGAAGATGTTCTCCGCGAGGGAGAGGAACGGCGACAGCGCCAGCTCCTGGTGGATGATGACGATGCCGCGGTGCTCGCTCGCCCGGATGTCCTTGAACTCGCAGACATCTCCCTCGAAGAGGATGTCCCCTTCGTAGGTGCCGTGCGGGTGGACGCCGGAGAGGACCTTCATCAGGGTCGACTTACCGGCGCCGTTCTCCCCACAGATGGCGTGGACCTCGCCCTGCTGGACGGTCAGTGTGACGTCCGACAGCGCCTTGACGCCGGGAAAGGTCTTGACGATCGAGCGCATTTCCAGGACGGGTCCCGCCATGGTCGTGCCTTCCAATCAGAGTGGGCGGGTGGTTACTTGAGGTCGCTTTCCTTGATGTAGCCGGAGTCGACGACCGCCTCCTTGTAGTTGGTCTTGTCGACGCTGACCGGCGTGAGCAGGTAGGCCGGGACCACCTTGGAGCCGTTGTCGTAGGTCTTGGTGTCGTTGACCTCGGGCTTCTTGCCGTTGAGCGCGGCGTCGACCATGTTCGAGGCCACCTTGGCGAGTTCGCGGGTGTCCTTGTACACGGTCATCGACTGCTCGTCGGCGATGATCGACTTCACCGAGGCGACCTCGGCGTCCTGACCGGTGACGATCGGCAGCGGCTTGTTCTTGGAGCCGTAGTCGTCGGACTTCAGCGCCGAGAGGATGCCGATGGAGATGCCGTCGTACGGCGAGAGGACCGCGTCGACCCTGCCCGACCGGTACTTCGAGGTCAGGATGTCGTCCATGCGCTTCTGGGCGGTGCCGCCGTCCCAGCGCAGGGTGGTGACCTGGGTCAGCTGGGTCTGGCCGGACTTGACGACGAGCTGCTTCTTGTCGATGTAGGGCTGCAGGACCTTCATCGCGCCGCCGAAGAAGTAGCGCGTGTTGTTGTCGTCGTTGGAGCCGGCGAACAGCTCGATGTTGAACGGGCCCTTCTTGGAGCCGTCCTTCAGGCCGAGCTTCTCGACGATGTAGTTGCCCTGGAGCTCGCCGACCTTCTCGTTGTCGAACGACGCGTAGTAGTCGACGTTCTTGGTGCCGAGGATGAGGCGGTCGTAGGAGATCACCGGGATGTTGGCGTCGGCGGCCTGCTGGAGCACGTTGTTCATCGACTTGTTGTCGATGGCCGCGACGATCAGCGCCTTCACGCCCTGCGTGATCAGGTTCTCGATCTGCGAGACCTGCTGGTCCGGGTCGTCCTCGCCGTAGACCAGCGTGGTCTTGTAGCCCTTGGACTCCAGGTCCGCGACGACGTTCTTGCCGTCGGCGATCCAGCGCTCGGAGGACTTGGTCGGCATCGAGATGCCGATGGTCCCGCCCTTGGCGTCCCCGCCGTCGTCCTTGCTGCCGCCCTCACCGCTCTGGCCACAGGCGGACAGGGTGAGGGCGAGGGAGGCGGCTCCGGCTATGGCGGCGAGTGCGGCTCTGCGAGTGCGCATGGTCATCATCCTTGATGTGTGTGTGGCAGGGCTCGGTCTGGCGATGCGAAGACGCTGCCGCGAGGGCTGTGCTGGTTGACCGAGGGTGTGTCGGATTGTGTTCGACTGCGTCGTCTTCTGTGAAGAGGGTTTATCCGGAACGTTATGCGGGAATTTCGAATCGCTTCAGCGTCCCGGGCAGCCGTGAACCGAGAGGCGCCATATCGCCGTCAGCTCCGTGCCGTGCGAGCAGGTCCAACGCCAGGCGTCCGCGCCGTACGCGTTCCTTGGCGGTGGCCAGCGTCAGGTCCCGCATGTGGTGCCCGTAGGGATAGATCCCGGGCGCCTTGGAGAGCCCGAACTTCAGGTAGAGCGGTGCGCCGCGCCGGATCAGCTCGGCGACCTCGTACATCCGGATGTAGCCGCCCAGATCGTCGGGGGCCTCGATGTACATGTCCATGGGGGCGGCGGAGACGCGGCGGATCTCGGTGAGGTGATCCAGTGTCAGGTCGCTCGGCACGTTGATCGAGTCGCCGCCGAGGTTCTCGTACACGGCGTACGCCGTCGGGTTGACCGGACCGATCAGCGCCGACACCTTGAGCGTCGTGTCGGCCGGCAGGATCCCCGCGGCCCGCGCCCGGTGCAGCGTCCACAGCACACCCTCGTCGGCGACGAGGAGGCACTTCACGCCCAGCTCGGTGGCGCGTACGGCGTCCTCGACGCACCCGGCGACCGCGTCGTGGCCCCGGGCGCGCAGCCCGCCGCCCTTGGAGTCGGTACGGGTGGAGCCGCCGATGTCCCAGGTGCCGCGCGGGCCGGTGAACAGGCAGAGCTCGATGTCGCGCTCGGCGGTCGCCTCCACCATCTCGGTGATCTCGGCGTCGGTGAGCATCCAGATACCGCTGCCCTGGCTGATCCGGTGGATCGGCACATCGAGCCGCGAGGCCTCCTTGAGGACCACGCCGAGCGCCTCGGGGCCCTCCACGGAGGGAACCTCGGTGCGCCAGCGGCCACCGCCGGGGAAGGTGTGCGGAGAGGCGTCGGAGGGGTCGAGGGCGGGCGCCCCCAGACCGAGTGCGGCGAGCGCCTGCTCGCCGGGGCGGCGTGGCGTCTGAGCGTTGGTGTCGGTCACAAGCTGTCCTTCATGTTCGATATATCGGACGAGGGTCGCGGCTCTGGTCGTGCGGGGCTTTGGGTGTACGCCGGTACGAAGTCGTCAGGTACCCCGTACCGGCGTACGGCTCAGGGGTGTGTCATGGCCGCAGCAGGACCTTTCCGACCTTCGGGTCGCCGGACCCCACCAACTCGATGGCCTGCGGGAACTCCTCCAGCGGCAGCTCGTGCGTGACCAGCGGCAGCGGGTCGAGGAGTCCCGCCCCGAAGACCCGCACGGTGTGCGCCCAGGCCTGCGGCGCCGCGCCGAACACGGTCTGCACCTCCAGCTGCCGTACGACGAGATCGGTCGGGTCGAGCCCGTCCGCGCCCGGCGCCGGGATGCCCGTCAGGATCAGCCGTCCACCGCGGCGCAGCAGGGCGGCGGCGGTGCGCGCCGCGTCCGCGGACCCGGCGGTCTCGATGACGACGTCGAAGTCGTCGGGGAGTTCCTCGTCCTTGGTGCGGAAGTCCGTGGCGCCGAACCGCTTCGACAGCTCGGCCCGGTCCGGACGCGTCCCCACGACGAGCAGCTCGGCCGGCGAGCCCGCCTTCAGGAACTGAACGGCGAACATCCCGAGCGTCCCCGTGCCCACCACGGCCACCCGTTCGCCCGGCACCGCGTTC
This sequence comes from Streptomyces sp. T12, assembly GCF_028736035.1. NCBI lineage: Bacteria > Bacillati > Actinomycetota > Actinomycetes > Kitasatosporales > Streptomycetaceae > Streptomyces > Streptomyces sp. T12. The sequence goes on along the minus strand of NZ_CP117866.1, from coordinate 3,074,655 downwards.
GCCTTGAGCGCGGCGGCCGCGATGCACGCGGCCGGCTCCAGCAGCGCCGCCGCCGTCAGATCCGCGTCGTCCGGCAGCACGTGCAGCAGCCGGGCCGGAAGCGTGAGTGTGGTGGCCATGGCGCCCGGCTGGGTGAAGCCGGTCTCCTCGTAGCCCGCCGTGCACAGGGTGGTCTCGCCCGCGTGGCAGCGGTCGCAGACCTGGCAGTTACGGAAGCCCTCGCCCACGACCTTGCGGCCCACCAGGCTCGAAGGGACGCCGTCACCGACCGCCGCCACCGTCCCGGACCACTCGTGGCCCGGCGTGAGCGGATAGCGGACGTACCCCTCCGGCCGGTTGCCCTGGAAGACCTCGCGGTCACTGCCGCAGATCCCCGAGGCGTGCACCCGGACCAGGGCCTCGCCCGCTTCCGGCTGCCGGGGCTCGTGCGGGACGAGCCGGTGCTCGCCCGGAGCCTCGATCACGACGGCGGTGCTCACTGGGTCCTCCCGATGCCGGGCCGGCGGGTGTGGGCGCTCACTCAGTGCCCTTGGGCTTGCGCTGCTCCCAGCCGTCGGCCCACAGGTCGAACCGGGCCTGCTGCTGCGGGAACTCCGCGGCGGCGTCGACGTCCAGCTCCACACCGAGACCGGGCTCGTGGGAGAGGTGGAAGCAGCCGTCCTCGGGGTTCACCTGGGGGGCGCCCTTGATGACCTTCTTGATCTCCGCGTCCGCGAAGTCGTTGAAGTGCTCAAGGATCTTGAAGTTGGGGGCGGTGAAGCCGACCTGGAGGGAGGCGGCGGTCAGCACGGGCCCGCCCACGTTGTGGGGCGCGACCAGCATGTAGTGCGTCTCGGCGGTGGCGGCCAGCTTACGGGTCTCCCAGATACCGCCGATGTGGCCGACGTCCGGCTGGATGATGTCCACGGCCTGGCTCTCGAAGAGCTCACGGAACTCGATGCGATCGTGAATGCGCTCACCCGTGGCGACCGGCATGTCGACCTTGGCGGCGACCTTCTCCAGCGCCTTCAGGTTCTCCGGCGGCACCGGCTCCTCCAGCCACGCGGGCTTGAAGGGCGCCAGCTCCTTGGCCAGGCGGACGGCCGTGGCGGGGGAGAACCGGCCGTGCATCTCCAGCATCAGCTCGGCGTCCGGGCCGATGGCGTCGCGCACGGCCTCGATCAGGGAGACCGCGTAGAGGCTCTGCTCGTGGTCCAGCTCGAAGTGGCCGGTCCCGAACGGGTCGATCTTGAGCGCCCGGTAACCGCGCTCCATGACCTTCTGGGCCGCCTTGTGGTACGCCTCGGGCGTCCGCTCGGTGGTGTACCAGCCGTTTGCGTACGCCTTGACCTTGTCGGTGACCTTGCCGCCGAGCAGCTGCCAGACCGGCACGCCGAGCGCCTTGCCCTTGATGTCCCAGCAGGCCATCTCGATCACGGCGATGCCGGACATCACGATCTCGCCGGCCCGGCCGTAGTCGCCGTACTTCATCCGCTTGACGAGATCCTCGACAGCGAACGGGTCGGAGCCGAGAATGTGATTGGTCTTCGCCTCGTGCAGATAACCGAGCAGCGCGTCGGTGTGGCCCAGCATGCGGGTCTCGCCGACGCCGGTGAGTCCCTCGTCGGTGTGCACCTGGACGTAGGTCAGGTTCCGCCATGGCGTTCCGACCACGTGTGTGCTGATTCCCGTGATGCGCACGGTACTCCCTGTCCTCTTCGGTCTGTTCGAAATCTCGTCACTCGTTCGAAATGCTGGTCGCGACAGTAGGGACGACCACATGCGAGTGTCAATGGGTCTACAAACAACGGTTTCGACGCGACGGCGGAGACGGCCGACGAGGCGGATGCGACGGGGTGTGCCACGAAGGTCGCCGGGCTCTCCGAGGGTGCGTGCATGCCTCCCATGGTGGGTGCTCGGAGCGCTCCTGACCAGGCGAAACACCCTCGGCCCTGCAACCTCCGCCGCCGGTCGCGTTATTCAACCGTGACGACTTCTCTGGCGCAGCCCTCTTGACCGGCATGAATTGTTAGCGCTCACAATGACGTCCGCATTCACCAGTCGGCCCCGACGGCATGCAAGGAGGTATGAGCGTCGTGTCAGCAGTGCTTCAACTCGCCTTCCCGCCCCGTGCCGTTGGTCCCCCCGGAACACCGGCATGACGCCGCCGGAGCCGAACCATCGGCCCTCGGCGCAGGTCTTATCGGCAGACGACCGCCAAGGAGGTGCGGCTGTGACCCACTCGCAGCTTCGGCCGCCCACCATGGCCGACGTGGCCCGCCAGGCCGGTGTGTCCCACCAGACCGTGTCCCGCGTGCTGGGGGACCACCCCAATGTGCGGGACGAGACACGGGCCAGGGTGCTGCGCGCGATCGAGGAGATGGGCTACCGCCGCAACTTCTCCGCACGGGCCCTGGCGACCCGGCGCACCCGGACCCTGGGTGTGGTCGCCTCCAACACCACGCTCTATGGTCCGGCCAGTACGTTGTTCGCGCTGGAGGAGGCGGCGCGTGCCGAGGGCTATCTGGTCTCGACGGTCAGTCTGCGCAGGCTGACGGTGGAGACGCTGTCCGAGGCCCTGGACCGCCTCAGCGAGGGCGGAGTGGAGGGGGTCATCGCCATCGCCCCGCAGCGGTCGGCGGTCGAGGCCCTCGCCGAACTCCGCCATCCGTTCCCGGTGGTGGCCGTGGGCACCGGCTCGGGCGCCGGGGTCCCCAGCGTCAACGTGGACCAGAATCTGGGCGCACGGCTGGCCACCGGCCATCTGCTCGCCGCAGGCCATCGCAGGGTCTGGCATCTCGCCGGGCCCGAGGACTGGCAGGAGGCGGTGGACCGGGTCGCCGGCTGGCGGGCGACCCTCGAAGAGGCGGACGTGGAACCACCGATGCTGCTGCGGGGGGACTGGAGCCCGCTGTCGGGCTACCGGGCCGGCCAGGAACTGGCGGGCTGGGTGGGGCGCGGCCTGACCGCCGTCTTCGTGGCCAACGACCAGATGGCGCTGGGGGTGTTGCGGGCGCTGCGTGAGGCGGGCGTGCGTACGCCCCAGGATGTCGCGGTGGCCGGCTTCGACGACATTCCGGAGTCGGAGTTCTTCGCCCCGCCGCTCACCACCGTCCGGCAGGACTTCGCGACGGTGGGCAAGCGGAGCATCGCCCTGCTGCTGGACCTGATCGAGGGCCGTACCGCCTCCGGGACGTCCCAGGTCTCCATCGAACCCCAACTCGTCGTCCGCGCAAGCACGTTCCCGTACCTTCCGCAACCGGGAGCCGCTCCCGGCTGACATCGCACCACCCGGTCGTCGTTCGCCCTTCGGGCAAGCGTGGCCGATATTTCGAACGATGATCGACAGGCTGGACGCAGTGCAGCCGGTCCACACGAGTACCAACCGAGTACCAGCGGTCCATCCCCGGGCCGGCTCTTCAAAGGAGAAGACATGCTCAACAGAAGGAACTTCCTCACTGCGGCGGTCGGCGTGGCGGCCACGGCCGGTCTGGCGGCCTGCGCCAAGGAGGACGGCTCCTCCTCCGACTCCTCCGGCGGCGGCAGCAAGGCGATCACCCTCGGCTTCGCCCAGGTCGGCTCCGAGAGCGGCTGGCGCACCGCCAACACCGACTCGGTGAAGGCGGCCGCGAAGGAGGCGGGCTTCAGACTGCAGTTCTCCGACGCGCAGCAGAAGCCGGAGAACCAGATCTCCGCGATCCGCAGCTTCATCGCACAGAAGGTGGACGTCATCGCCTTCTCGCCGGTGGTCGTCAAGGGCTGGGACGCCGTGCTCAAGGAGGCCCAGGCGGCGAAGATCCCGGTCATCCTGACCGACCGGTCCGTCGAGAGCGACGAGTCCCTGTTCGTCACCCTGGTCGGCTCCGACTTCACCGACGAGGGCCGCCGTGCCGCCAAGATCCTGGAGAAGGTTCTGGAGAAGGCCGGCCACAAGGGCAAGGTGAAGATCGCCCAGCTGGAGGGCACCACCGGTGCCGCCCCCGCGATCGAGCGCGCCAAGGGCTTCAAGGAGGTCATGGACGCCGAGCACAAGGACGACTGGGAGATCGTCGCCAGCCAGACCGGTGACTTCACCCGCGCCGGCGGCAAGCAGGTCATGCAGGCCTTCCTGCAGTCCAACCCGGACATCGACGTGCTGTTCGCGCACAACGACGACATGGGTCTCGGCGCCATCCAGGCCATCGAGGCGGCCGGCAAGAAGCCCGGCAAGGACATCCTCATCGTCACGGTCGACGGTGTGAAGGACGGCTTCATCGCCATGTCGGAAGGCAAGATCAACGCGATCGTCGAGTGCAACCCGCTGCTCGGCCCCCAGCTGATGGAGGTCGTGAAGACGGTCCACGAGGGCGGCAAGGTCGAGCGCTGGATCAAGACCAAGGAGAGCGACTTCATGCAGGACCAGGCCAAGGACGCGCTCCCCACCCGTAAGTACTGACCGACCGCACCCACCGGCAGGGAGCCTCCGGCCGACCACGACCATCCGGTCCCGGGAGGCTCCCTGCGGGCCTGAACGCATTTCAAGAGGAGCGCTGCCATGGCAGAGCCGCGGCCCGTCCTGGAGATGACGGGCATTGTCAAAGAATTTCCGGGGGTACGGGCTCTGTCGGGCGTCGACTTCCGGCTCTTCCCCGGCGAGATTCACGCCCTCATGGGCGAGAACGGAGCCGGGAAGTCCACCCTCATCAAGGTGCTGACCGGGGTGCACCCCCTGGACGGCGGCACCATCACCCTCGACGGCAAGGCCGTGCGGATCGGCAGCCCGCTGGAGGCGCAGCACGCCGGCATCAGCACGGTCTACCAGGAGGTCAACCTCTGCCCCAACCTCTCGGTGGCGGAGAACATCTTCATCGGCCGTGAACCCACCCGCGCGGGCCGTATCCAGTGGAAGCAGATACGCAAGCAGGCCGCGGAGATGGTCGACCGGCTCGGCCTCGACATCGACGTGACGGCACCGCTGTCCTCGTACCCGCTGGCCGTGCAGCAACTGGTCGCGATCGTACGGTCGGTGGGCCACGGCGACAGCGACGGCGAGGGCTCCGGCACCAAGGTGCTCGTCCTGGACGAGCCCACCTCCAGCCTCGACCGCGACGAGGTCCTCGAACTGTTCCGCCTGATGCGGCGGCTGCGGGACGAGGGCGTCGCGATCCTCTTCGTGTCGCACTTCCTCGACCAGATCTACGAGATCTGCGACCGCATGACCGTGCTGCGCAACGGCACCCTGGTCGGCGAGCACATGGTGGCCGACCTCGACCAGGTCGGGCTGATCGAGCTGATGATCGGCAAGGCCCTGGACCAGCTGGAGGGGCTGCACGAGCACCAGCTGCGCTCCGACGTCGGCGAGACGCTCGTCAAGGCCGAGGGCCTCGGCCGCACCGGCGGTATTGCCCCCTTCGACCTGGAGATCAAGAAGGGCGAGGTGCTCGGCCTCGCCGGACTGCTCGGCTCGGGCCGCACCGAACTGGCCCGGCTGCTGTTCGGCGCCGACCAGCCCGACAGCGGCAAGCTGACGGTCGCCGGCAAGCAGGTCTCGATGAGCGCCCCCAACGACGCCATCGGCGCCGGTGTCGCGTTCTGCTCGGAGAACCGCAAGACCGAGGGCCTCGTCCCCGACCTCACGGTCCGCGAGAACATCATCCTCGCCCTCCAGGCGTCCCGCGGCTGGACCCGGCCCATCCCGGCCTCCCAGCGCGACGAACTCGTCGCCAAGTACATCAAGGCCCTCGACATCCGCCCCGCCAACCCCGAGGCCCGCGTCGGCCAGTTGAGCGGCGGCAACCAGCAGAAGGTGCTGCTCGCCCGCTGGCTGATCACCCAGCCGAAGCTGCTGATCCTCGACGAGCCCACGCGCGGCATCGACGTCGGCGCCAAGGCCGAGATCCAAAAGCTCGTGGTCTCCCTCTCCGAGGACGGCATGTCCGTGCTGTACATCGCGGCCGAACTGGAGGAGGTGCTCCGGCTCAGCCACACCATCGGAGTGCTGCGCGACCGCAAGCTCGTGGCACAGCTGACCAACGGGCCGGAGATCACCACCAGCAAGATCCTGGAGACCATCGCGAGCGGAGAGCACCAGTGAGTACCCCATCAGCGACCACCCCCTCCCGCTGGCGAGCACTGACGCACCACCACCTGTTCTGGCCGGTCGCGGTCCTGATCGCCCTGCTGCTCGTCAACGTCCCCTTCACACCCGACTTCTTCGCGATCCGGATGGCGGACGGCCACCTCTACGGCAGCCTCGTCTCGATCGTGCTGTTCGGCTCGCCGCTGATCCTGGTGGCGGTCGGCATGACCCTGGTCATCGCCACCGGCGGCATCGACCTCTCCGTCGGCGCCGTGGTTGCCATCACCGGCGCCCTGACCTGTTCGTACATCAGCGACCAGGCCGATCAGAACGCGCTGGCGGGGGTCTTCCTCGCCATGGGCATCGGCCTGGTGGCGGCCGTGGTCTGCGGCCTGTGGAACGGCTTCCTGGTCGCCCGGATGGGCATCCAGCCGATCATCGCGACCCTCATCATCATGGTCGCCGGACGCGGTGTCGCCCAGCTGATCACCGACGGCCAGATCATCACCATCAACAGCGAGCCGTACAAGCTGATCGGCGGCGGCTACTGGCTGACCCTGCCCTTCTCCATCTTCGTGGTGGCCGCCGTCGTGGCCGTCACCGTGGCCCTGACCCGCCGCACCGCGCTCGGCCTGCTCGTCGAGTCGGTCGGCGGCAACGCCGAGGCCAGCCGCCTGGTCGGCATCAGGTCCATGCGCATCAAGATCATGGTGTACATGTTCTGCGCCCTGTGCGCGGGCATCGCCGGCCTGATGATCAGCTCCAACACCTCGGCCGCGGACGGCAACAACGCCGGCCTGTGGATCGAGCTGGACGCGATCCTCGCGGTCGTCATCGGCGGCACCTCGCTGCTCGGCGGCCGGTTCTCCATCGGCGGCACCGTGATCGGCGCCCTCGTCATCCAGACCCTGACCACCACGATCTACACCATCGGCGTGCCCACCCAGACCAACCTGGTCTTCAAGGCCGCCGTCGTCATCGTCGTCTGCCTGCTGCAGTCCCCGAAGTTCCGGGCCAAGGTCTTCGGCGCGAAGGGACGCGCCCGGACCACCGCCCCGGCGGAGCCCGCCACCCCGGCCGACGCCGCCCCGAAGATGGAGGTGTCGCGATGAGCGCGACCACCAAGACACGTACGGCAGCGGAAGGCCGTACGCCGTCCACGCCGGCCCAGGCGTCCACGGCCGCGCGTCTGCTCGGCGACCGGCGGCTGCCCGTCCTGGTCACGGTCGGCCTGTTCCTCGCGATGTACATCGGCGGTCTCAGCCGCTACCAGAACTACGGTTTCGGCGAACCGCAGGTCTTCCTCAACCTGTTCATCGACAACGGCTATCTGCTGGTCGCCGCCGTCGGCGCCACCTTTGTCATCATGGCCGGCGGCATCGACCTGTCCGTCGGCTCGCTGATCGGCTTCACCACCATGTTCACGGCGTGGCTGGTGGAGCGGCAGGGCCTGCCGCTGCTGCTGGTCATCCCGCTCGCCCTGGGGGTGGGCGCGTTCGGCGGCTTCCTCATGGGCTATGTGATCCACAACTTCGAGATCCAGCCGTTCATCGTGACCCTCGCCGGCCTCTTCCTCTTCCGGGGCCTGTGCCTGGTCATCAGCAAGGAGTCCATCTCCATCAGCGACTCCACGGTGAGCAGCATGGCCCAGACCCGGGTGTCGATCGGACTGGGGGAGCTGTCGATCGGCGCCCTCGTCGCCCTGGTCGTCGTCGCCGCCGCCTTCTACATCCTCCACTACACGCGCTTCGGCCGCCGGGTGTACGCCATCGGCGGCAACGAGCAGTCGGCGCTGCTGATGGGGCTTCCGCTGGGCGGCACGAAGATCGCCGTGTACACGGTGAGCGGCTTCTGCTCGGCGCTGGCCGGCCTGCTGTTCATGCTGTACATCCAGTCCGGTGACCCGCTGCACGCCGTCGGCATGGAGCTGGACGCCATCGCCGCGGTCGTCATCGGCGGCACGCTGCTGACGGGCGGCTCCGGTTACGTCCTGGGCACCCTGTTCGGCGTCCTCGTACTGGGCCTGATCAAGACCATCATCCAGTTCGAGGGCACGCTCAGCTCCTGGTGGACGAAGATCGCCACGGGTGTGCTGCTGGGCGCGTTCATCCTGATCCAGCGGGCGATGACTACGCGCAAGCAAACATAGGCCGGACCTGGGCACTTGGGCCGACGCGGCCCGTCGCACGGCGTACGTGCGACGGGCCGCTTGACGTTGGCCATTTCCGCACACAACTTTCACAGCAGCCGCTAGGAAAGGTGTGGGTCGGTTCCTTAGTCTTCCCGCGTCATGGACTACTGCTACCCGTGCCGACGGCACCTGAATGGCGCCCTCGCCTGCCCGGGGTGCGGCGCCGCGGTCGAAGAGCTGCGCGTGTACGCGGGTGCGGGTGACGCGTATCCGCAGATGCCTCCCATGGCCCAGCAGATACCCGCCCAGAGGGCCGCGCCGGAGGCTGCGCAGGCGGTGGCGGGGGCGATGGGGGCCGGGGGCGCGTACGGCGGGTACGAGGGCCAGTACGGCGGGCAGTACGACGGACAGGGGCAGTACGGGGGTGCCGGGTACGGCGGTGGCGGGTACCAGGGCGATTACGCCGCCCACGAGGGCGCGTACCAGGACCACAACGGCCACCGCGACGGCGGTCAGGGCGACGCGTACCCGGACGGCGACGACGACGGCCGCGACCGCTACGACGACGAGCCGGAGAGCGACGACGACCGCGACGACCTGGATGACCTGGACGACCTGGACGACGACGAGGAGAGCGCGGGCGGTGTGAGCCGTCGCGATCGCAAGGCTGCCGCGCACCGGCGCCGCCGTCGCCGGGCCCTGCTGATCGCCGCGGGGTTCGTCCTGGCCGCCGGGGGGCTGAGCCTCGCGGAACTCGGCATGGACGCCCCGGGCAGCAGTCCGAAGCCGGCGGCGGCCGGGGACGAGTCGGCGGAGGGCGCGGCGGCGGAAGAGGTGTCCGCGTCCCCGGACGCGACGGACGGCACGACGGGGACGGCCGGGGAGGACTCACCCTCACCCGGTCCCTCGACCTCTCCCTCGGCCTCGAAGTCGCCGAAGGACGAGGACAAGAAGAAGGGCGCGGACAAGACCCCGGACCAGGACGAGCAGTCGGCGACGACGGGCAGCGGCGGCTCCGGTACGTCCACCTCGGGCCCCGCCCCGACGTCCGACCCGCAGACGCAGGCGCCGACGGAGGAACCGACCGCGTCGGACCCGACGCCGGACCCGTCGCCGTCGGAGACGTGCAACCGGTTCCTCTGGTGGTGCACGTAGACCGTCTTGGTGGCCCCACATCACCTGCTCCGGGTGATCCCACCGGCGGTACCGGGCTGTGACCATGCGGGCAAGGAGGTCCGGTCATGGCGACGACGCACGACGGTCCGCTCTCCCTGGTGAACAACGGCCCGCTCTCCCCGGCGGAGCGCGCGGCACGGGGCAAGGAGGCTCGCGCGCGCGTGCCGCGCTCCGGCCATGCCGTCTACGAGCCCGACGAGAAACGGCCGGACCCCGTCGACATCATCGACAGGCAGTCCGGCGCCCGCGTTCCCGAGCTGGTCCCCGTCCGCTACGGCCGGATGCTCGAATCGCCGTTCCGCTTCTACCGGGGAGCCGCGGCGATCATGGCGTCCGATCTCGGCGCGAGTGCGCACACCGGGCTGTACGCCCAGCTGTGCGGCGACGCGCACCTGCTGAACTTCCGGCTCCTGGCCTCCCCGGAACGCCATCTCGTCTTCGACATCAACGACTTCGACGAGACCCTGCCGGGCCCGTTCGAGTGGGACGTCAAGCGCCTCGCCGCGAGTCTGGTGATCGCCGGCCGGGCCAACGGGTTCCCGGCGAAGGCGTGCGACACCCTCGTCCGCGCCGCGGTGGAGTCCTACCGCGAGCGCATGCGGGAGTTCGCCGCCCTGCCCACCCTGGATGTCTGGTACGCGCGGGACGACTTCGACCAGATCGCGGCGCTCCTGCCCAAGCCGCCGGGCAAGGAGGACGAGCGGCGGGCCTCCCGGGCGGCGGAGAAGGCCCGTAGCCGGACGAGTCTGCAGGCGGCCGCGAAGCTGACCCGAGTGGTGGACGGCCAACACCGGATCATCTCGGATCCCCCCTTGATCACACCCCTTACGGAGCTGCTGCCCGGCACGCAAGGCGAGGAACTGGGGCGGACCCTGCGGGAACTGGTGGCCGGCTACGCGGACACCCTGTCGTCGGAGCGGCGGCACCTGCTGAGCCGGTTCCATGTGGCCGACATGGCGCGCAAGGTCGTCGGGGTCGGCAGTGTCGGCACCCGTTGCTGGATCATCCTGCTGCTCGGCCGTGACGACGAGGACCCGCTCCTGCTCCAGGCCAAGGAGGCGGGCGAGTCGGTCCTCGCCCCCCACTGCGGCGCGAGCCCGTACGAGAACCAGGGCGAGCGGGTGGTGGCCGGGCAACGGCTCATGCAGGCCGCCAGCGACATCTTCCTCGGCTGGAAGCACGTCACGGGCTTCGACGGCCGCGAACGCGACTTCTACGTACGGCAGTTGCGGGACTGGAAGGGCATCGCCCGTCCGGAGACCATGGACGCCGAAACTCTGGGGCTGTTCGCCCGCCTGTGCGGCGCCGCACTGGCCCGGGCACACGCCCGCTCGGGCGACCCGATCGCCATCGCCGCCTATCTCGGCCGCGGCGACACCTTCGACCGGGCCCTGGTGCAGTTCGCCCAGGCCTACGCCGACCAGAACGAACGCGACCACCGGGCGCTGGCCGACGCCGTGACCGAGGGACGCGTCACCGCCCGGACCGATCTGACGGCGTGACCAGGCGCCCCTAGGCCGTGTCCGCAAGGTCCCGCCTGCCCCGCGACGCCTGGCACGCTCCCCCAGAGGGGGCACCCCCACTCGCGAACCCGAGCTCGCGCGGCGGGACTTTGCGGACACGATCTAGGGCACGGACGCGCCCTCCCGCAGCCCGTGCTCGCCGTGCTCACGGGCTGCGGCGCAGGCGCGCGCGTACCAGCGGCCGTACCGCTGGGCGAGGGCCGCGGCCGAGATGCCCTGGAGCACGATGCTGAGGGCGACGGTGACGGCGACCGCCCTACCCAGCGTCTGCGTCCCCGGCACCTGCTCCTCGACCACGAGCAGCCCCAGGACGACCGAGGCGAGACCGCGCGGCCCGAACCACCCGATGTACGCGACCGTCGGCAACCGCAGCCCGCTGCCGAGCAGGGCGATGGCGACGGGGAGCATTCGCACGACCGTCAGGCTGAGCACGGCGTACAGGACGATCTCCCAGGTCAGGTGCTCCAGCGCCGGGCCGAGCAGTACCGCCCCGAAGACCATCAGGCTGATCGACGCCAGCAGCGCGCCGAGGTTCCCGGCGAACTCGGGTGTGCGGTCCGGGCCTTGCGGCCTGCCGCCGCCGGTCCGGTGCCGCCGCACGGCGTGTCCGAAGGCGAACCCGGCGACCCAGGCCGCGATGAAGCCGCTGCCGTCGGTGAGGACGGCCAGTTCGTACGCGGATACGGCGACGCCGAGCACGTAGAACTGCCCCCACCGCCGTGCGACCCAGCCACGGGCCCGCGCCGCCCGCAGCAGCCGCCCGCCGATGTCGCCGGCCAGCAGGCCCAGGACGCCGCTGAGCAGCAGGGAGCGCCAGAAGGTGCCCGTGACGCCTTCCTGCGCGTAGGACGTGCCGGGGACGCCGGCGGCGAAGACGACGAAGAACGGCAGCACCAGGCCGTCGTTCAGACCGCTCTCCGCGTTGAGACCGTGGCGGACGAGCGGCGGCACGGAGGGCTCCGTCATGGCGGTCTTGCCCACGGCGACATCGGTCGCCGTGAGGATCGCACCCACCAGGGCCAGCTCCCACACGGTCAGCCCGGGCAGCAGCGGCCAGGCCAGCAGCCAGCCCGCGGCGATGCACAGCGGGAGGCCGATGCCGAGCAGCCGGGCGGGCAGGAAGCCGCCCGTGGTCAGGTCCCGTCGCCGGACGGTCATGGCGTCGGTGAACAGGACCAGGGTCAGGGCGGCCTCCATCAGGGCCGTGACGGGGGCGGCGTAGTGCTCGATGTCGACGACGTCGAGGACGGCGGGACCGATGAGGACGCCGCTGCCCGTGAACACGATCGCCGACGTGACCGGCGTCGCCGACAGCCGACGCGAGCCGAGGGCGTAGGCGGCGGTGACACCCGCCACCGCCAGCCCCGCCCAGGCACCATCGCTCATCGAGCCGCCCTCCTCAGGCCTGGCGCCCACTCCCTGGTCCCATGGCAGCAGGGCACCGGCCGGAGCGTCCTCACCCTTCGAGGGTGACGACGGGTGGGGCCCTTGGGGATCAGGCTCGGGGGTGTACGGCTGCGCGCCGCAGCCCGGTCAGGAAAGGAGGCCGGACATGGCCACCACCGCTACCCCCCGCCATCGGGAGGGGAGGCAGGCTGCCGCCACCGGCCTGACGCTGTTCGCCGGAGTGATGCTGTTCATCTCCGGGATCCTCGACGTCTTCCGGGGGATCATGGCCGTCGCCGAGGACGACGTCTACGTCTCCACGCCCAACTACCTCTTCAAGTTCGACCTGACCAGCTGGGGCTGGATCAACCTGCTGTTCGGGGCGATCGCCGTGATCGTGAGCTTCGGCCTGTTCACGGCGCAGACCTGGGCGAGGGTCATCGGCATCGGTATCGCGGCACTGCTGCTGATCGCCAACTTCCTGTCCATCCCGTACTACCCGGTCTGGTCGCTCACGCTGATCGCGATGTACGCGTTCATCATCTGGGCGCTGTGCGTGGTGCGGAAGGATCCCATGGCGGACTAGGCGCCGGATGCGGGCAGACCCCGGATGCGGACCAGGCCCCGGATGCGGGCATGACCCGTATGGACCTGCCGGGCGTGCCCTTTGAGCGCCGCGCGGACGCAATGGAGGGGAGGGAGGGGCCCCTGAAGGACCGGAGTCCGCATGAGCGCCGCGCACAAGCCCTCCGCGCCCGGGCGCATCGCCCGGGCCACGGCGTCCGCGGTGCTGATCGTGGTCACCTGCATCCTGGTGCCCGTCGCGCTGATCACGGTGTGGGTCCACGACATCGCGCTCGACACCGACCGGTACGTGTCCACGGTCGCCCCGCTGGCCACCGAGCCGGCCATCCAGGACGCGGCCGTCCACCGGATCTCGGAGGCCGTGGACGTCCGCATCGACGGCGACCAGGCCGCCGCGGAACTCGCCGACTGGCTGCGCTCCCAGGGCCTGCCGCCCCGGGCCACCGCCGCCGTACGGGGACTCGGGCCGCAGATCGACTCGGCCGTGGACGGCGCGGTGACGAAGGTCGTCACCCGGATCGTGCACAGCGACGCCTTCGCCACGACGTGGAAGAACGCCAACGAACGGGCCCACAACGCCGTCGTGCACGCCCTCACCGGAGAGGGCCGGGGCGCCGTGGGGGTCTCGGGCGGCACAGTCACCCTCGACGTCGGCGATGTCGTCGAGCAGGTGAAACAGCAGCTCGTCGAAGCGGGGCTGTCGCCCGCGGAGAAGATCCCCCAGGTCGACAAGCAGCTGGTGCTGTTCCAGTCCGAGGAGCTGGAGAAGATCCGCGACGGCGCGCACCTGCTGGACGTGGTCGGCCACTGGCTGCCCGTCCTCACCGTCCTGATCGGCGCGGCCGGGGTGCTGGTGGCCCGCCGACGGCGGCGCGCGCTGGCCCGCACCGCGCTGGGCGCCGCCTTCGCCTGCCTGGTGGTGGTCATCGCCCTGGTCGTCGTGCGCCGCTACTACCTGGACCATCTCCCGGCCGCCGTGCAGTCGGACGCGGCCGCGGCGGCCGTCTTCGACACGCTGCTGCGCTTCCTGCGCTACGCCCTGGTCACGACGATCGTGCTCGGCATCGTGGTCGCGCTCGGCGCCTATCTGATCGGCCCCGGCCGACTGCCGGTGGCGATCCGCCGCGCCTGCGACCGCACCGCGGACTCGGCGGCCGGCTGGGCCTACGGGCACGAGATCCGCGCCGGACGGGTGGGCGTGTGGGCACAGACCCACCGCCGTTCGATCGCCCTGTCCGCGCTGGCGGTTCTGGCCTTCGTCTTCGCGGTGTGGAACCGGCCCACCGCGCTCACGATCCTGGTGTTCGCGCTCGTCCTGCTCGCCGTCCTGGCGGTCCTGGCGGTGCTCGCGGCCGGCGGCCGGGTCGAGGAGCACGCACAGCCCACCCGTGAGGGGTGATGCCGCACGGACCCGGTCCGGCGCACGGTGAAAGGCGTCGGGCCCTCAGGAGCCGCGCGGCCGTCGCGGCAGCAGGCCGACGGAGGCGATCATGGACTATCCCCTGCTCAACGTGTTCCTGACCATGCTCTGGTTCTTCCTGTGGATCATGTGGCTCATGCTGCTGTTCCGCGTGGTCGGCGACATCTTCCGCGACGACGCGCTCAGCGGCTGGGGGAAGGCGGGCTGGACGCTGACGGTGTGTGTGCTGCCGTTCCTCGGTGTCTTCGTCTACCTGATCGCCCGTGGGCGCGGGATGGGCGAGCGCGAGATGCGCCGGGCGCAGGACCGGGAGCGGGCGTTTCGCGCGTACGTCCAGCAGGCCGCCGCAGCCCCCGCCGCACCGGGACCGAAGACGCCGGGCGTCAAGGCGGACGAGCTGGGCAGGCTGGCCGCGCTGCACGACCGGGGCGCCATCACCGACGCCGAGTACGAGCAAGCCAAGTCCAAGGTCCTGACGTCCTGACGTCCTGAGGCAGGAGCCGAGGTGGACGGTCTGAATGTGCTGCCGCTGGCCGTGACCATGATGGCCGGCCCGCAGATCATGTCGGCGATCATCTTCGTCACGACACCCAGAGCCGTGCGGGTGTCGGTCGCCTTCCTCGTCGGTGTCGCCGCCGCCACCACCGTCGGCACCGCGATCACCTGGAGCCTCGCCTCCCTGTTCGACCTGGGCGACCCCGGCGACTCCGGATCGAGCGGCAAGATCATCCAGTATGTGCTGGTCGGCCTCCTGGTGGCGGCCGCGATCAAGAACTGGGTCCGCCGCGAGAGCATTCAGCCACCGAAATGGCTGGGCACGCTCATGTCGGCGGATCCCAGGAAAGCCCTCAAGGTCGGGCTGCTCATCATCCTGCTGATGCCGTCGGACATCGTCGTCATGCTGACGGTGGGCACGAACCTGGCGCAGGCGGACGCCAACTTCGCCGAGGCACTGCCGTTCATCGCGGCGACCGTGCTCATCGCCGCGCTTCCCCTGCTGTTCCTGCTGCTGTTCCACCGCAGGGCGATCGCCGCCATGCCGCATGTGCGCGACTGGATGAACACGCACAGCTGGCTGATCAACATCATCGTCTGCGGGATCTTCATCCTGCTGATCCTCGCCTGACCGCGGCCTCGGCGCACACCCCACCCGCTCCGGGTGATGCCGTCCCCGGCCGACAGGCGCAGCGTGGAGCACGTCAGGCTTCGGGCGCCGCCGTGGCGGCACGGCGGTCGGCATGTGGAGGCAACCGTGGACTATCCGCTGCTCAACGCGTTCCTGACCATGCTCTGGTTCTTCCTGTGGGTCATGTGGTTCGTCCTGCTCTTCCGGGTCATCGGGGACATCTTTCGGGACGACGACATGGGCGGCTGGGGCAAGGCGGGCTGGACGGTCTTCGTCTGTGCGCTGCCGTTCCTCGGCGTCTTCGTGTACCTGATCGCCCGCGGCCGCGGCATGGGTGAGCGCGATGTGCGCCAGATGCAGCGGCAGGAGGACGCATTCCGCTCCTACGTCCAGGAGGCGGCCGCCGGCGCCCCGGCGACCGGGGCGCCCCAGGCGACCCGCGTGGACGAGCTGACCAAGCTGGCCGGGCTGCACGACCACGGCGACATCACCGACGCCGAGTACGAGAGGGCCAAGGCGAAGGTACTCGCGGGCTGAGCCGTACGACGGCCTGTGCTTACGACGCGGTTGTGCTGTACGCCCCCCGCGGCCGGCGCTTCACTCCGGAAGCCGACGGAACTCCGCCACGCGCAGCCCCAGCGACTGGAACCGGATCAACAGGCCGTAAAGATGCGCCTCGTCGTCGACCTTGCCGTACAGCACGGTCTGGCAGGGGGCGACGAAAGTGTCCAACTCGGGGAACGCCGTGGTCAGCTCGTCCGACATCTCCCCGTCGACGCGGATCTCGTAGCGCATGACCTCATGCTGGGCGACCGGGCGCGGGGTGGCATCACCCGGGTGAGGTGACGCGTCAGAGCAGCCCGAGTTCGCGGGCCCGGCGGACCGCCTCGCCGCGCCGGGTGGCGGAGAGCTTGCGGTAGATGCTCTTCAGGTGGGTCTTCACCGTGTTGACCGACAGATGCAGGTCGGCGGCGATCTCCTCGGTGGACATGAGCTGGGCCAACCGTTCCAGGACGTCCCGTTCCCGCGTGCTGAGCGGCTCGGGGCTCGGGCCCACGGACTCGTCCCGCTGCCGCGAGGCGGCGGGCTGCGGCGAGAGTGTGCTGGTCAGCCAGGCATGTTCCCGGGCGAGCGAGGGCCGATGGAGCATCAGCCGCCTGAGCCACGGCCCGGCTTCCAGGAACGGCCGCCTGAGGTGATGCGGACGCGCGGCCGTCAGGGCCCGCAGGACCAGGCTCTCCGCGGCGGCCGCGTCGCCGAGCGCGTCGACGGCCTGCGCACGGGTCAGCAGCACCCACACCTCGATGACCGGTCCCCGGTCTTGGGGCTCGGGGAGTTCGTCGAGGATGCCGAGGGCCCGCTCGCGGTCGCCCGCGGCCACCCGTGCCCGTGCCTCGGCCGCCAGGCTCTCCGGGCTGTGCGACCGCTGTTCCTCGAAGACCTTCACCGCCGCCTTCGGATCACCGTCGGCCAGATGCGCCGCGGCCGTGGCCATGGCGATGCGGTCGCTCACCCAGGGGGAGGGCTCGGCGAATACCAGGGGCTGTTTCGCCATGTCGTCGAGAGCCAGCAGTGCCGCCCGGGGGTCGCCCCTCGCGACCAGCATCCGTGAGCGCAGGATCGCCAGTTCCACGGCCACGACGGGATCGCGGGAGGCGGCGGAGGTGGCGGCCGCCTGGTCGAGATGGCCCTGGGCGGGCGTCAGGTCGTCGCGGTCGATGGCTACGGCCGCCAGCACGAGCTGGGCCATCCCGGTCCGCTCGGACACCGGCAGCCCCGACTGCTCCGCCTCGGCGATCGCCCCACGGGCATGCGCCTCGGCCCGGCCCGGCCGGCCGTGCAGGAAGTCGATCAGAGCCAGCCGGCCGAGGGCCTCGTGCCGCGCGAACGCCGTCGAGCGCCCCTGGGCGGCGTCCACGGCGGCGGACAGCGTCGCGCCCGCGGCGTCGAAGCGGCCCGCCCACAGCTGGGCCGATCCGAGGTCGGTGAGCATGCGGGCCGTCAGCTCCGGATGCCGTTCCACCTGGTCGGCCGGCAGGGCGCGCTCCGCCTCCGCGGCGTCCCTCGCGGCCGTCTCGGCGAGGTCCGCCGAGCCCGCGACCCGGGCGGCCAGCACCCGAAGCACCGCACAGCTCAACCGCGCCGCCGCGGCGTCGTCGGTGCCGCCGCCCGGCAGGTTCTCCTCCGCGCGGCGCAGATACGTGACACCCCGGTCGACGTCGTGGCGGGCCAGCTCGCGCGCCGCGCGCACCAGGTCGGGGGCGGGCCCGGACGCCTCCGGCGCCATCCTCGCGAAGAGGCCGTCCAGCCGCTCGGCGGCCAGCCCGGTCAGCAGCCGGCCGATCGCCAGATGGTCGATGAGCTCGGCGGCGGCAAGCTCCCAGTCACCCGCGTCCGCCGCGTGCGGCAGGGCCTCGTCGAGCAGGCCCGCCCGGCTCAGCCACTCGGCGGCCGTACGGTGCAGCTCCGGCTCCAGGCCGGGGTGGCGCACGCGCAGATGCACCCGCAGAATCTCGGCGAAGAGCGGGTGCAGCCGGTACCAGGAATGCCCGATGGGCTCGACGAACGCGTTCGCCCGTTGCAGTTCCTCCAGGATCGGCTCCGCGTCGTCCCGCCCGGTGAGGGCGTTGGCCAGATCGGGGTGGGTCTCCTCCAGGATGCTGGTGCGCAGCAGCAGGTCCTGGGTCTGGGCGGGGTGGGCGCGCAGCACCTCGCCCAGCAGGAAGTCGGCCACCGTGCTGTGCCCGGCCTCGAAGTCCTTCAGGAAGCTCTCCGGGTCGGCGGCCCGCTGCGCGGCCAGCGTGCACAGCCGCAGCCCCGCCGCCCAGCCCTCGGTGCGCTCGGTCAGCACGCGCGCGGCCTCGGCCGACAGCGGCAGCCCGTGCCGGTCGACCAGGGCCGACGTCTCCTCGGCGCGGAAGGCCAGGTCGTCGGCGCGGATGTCGACGAGTTCACCGGCGGCCCGGTAGCGGTACAGCGGCAGCAGCGGCTCCGTGCGGCTGATGATCACCAGGCGCAGTCCGTCGCCGGCATGGCGGAGCACGAAGTGCAGCTCGTCGGCCACGGCGGCAGCGCCGGCCACCCGGTCGAACTCGTCCAGGACGAGGGTCACCCGGCTGTCCCGTGCGTTCAGCCAGGCCGCGAGACGGGCGAGCAGCGAGTGGTCCACCTCGCCGGGGCGGGCCGGGCTGCCGATGTCGTCGGGCAGGGCGACCCCGTGGTGCCGAAAGGCATGCAGTACGTAGGACCAGAAGACGCCGGGCGCGCTGTCCTGCGGCTCCACGGTCAACCAGGCGACGGCCCCCGGCTCGTAGGCCGTGATCCAGTCGGCGACCAGCAGCGTCTTGCCTGCTCCCGCGGGACCGTTGACCAGGGTCAGTGGACCGTGCGCACCCTCGGCCAGCTGCTCGACGAGCCGGTCCCTGCGCACGAACGTCCCGGGCACCGCCGGCACCGCGAGCCGTGCGGCGAGCACCGGGTCACCGTCCGGAGTCACCGCCTTCAAGGCGGGACCGCCACGGCCCCCTCCGACGGAGCGCGCCTTCACGCCCATCACACCCCTCACGGATGCCCGAGCGGTAGAACACCACGTTCCGATCCTCACCCCGGCCCGGGGCACCCGCAAGTGGCGACCCAGGCCCTGTCGTTTGGATCAGGCCGGCGTCGCGGGCCCTGGCACGCCCATCTGCCGCGTTGTCGTCACTCGCCGACTCCCCCACGCTCGAACCCGCTTCGCCCGGCTCGCGCGGGGGGACCCCCATCGCCCCCGGCTCGGGTCGGCTGAAAGGCACCGCACCTCTCAGCCGGCCTGATCCAAACGACAGGGCCTAGACCTCCACGCCCAGCATCCGCCGCAGCAGATCCCGCAGCGCCAGCCGCTCCTCCTCGGAGAGCCCCGCGAGCGGCTCACGGGCGAACCGCAGCGACTCGCGCAGGCTGCGGGCCACCTGCCGGCCCTCGTCCGTCGCCGCCGCCAGCTTCACCCGCCGGTCCGCCGGGTCCGGGCGGCGCTCCACCAGGCCCCGGGACTCCAGGCGGTCCACGATGCCGGTCACGTTCGACGGCTCGCACCGCAGCCGCTGCGCCAGCTTCCGCATCGGCAGCGGCTCCAGCGACAGCAGGCTCAGCAGCCGCGCCTGCGCGCCGGTCAGCGCGTGCTGGGCGGCGGCCTCGTCGTACTCCTCGTGGTAGCGGGCCACGACCGCGCCGATGAGGTCGACGACCTCGAGGGTCAGCTCATCGGGGCGGCGGGTCTTGTGTGGGGTGGCCATGCTCTCAGGGTAACCCGGTTACTTGACATCATGAAATATTCAGGAGCATGGTTGTTTCAGGTACTGAAGTAAATTGCTGAACCGGAAGGGCACCCCCCATGATCAACCGCGAATGGCACCTCCTCTCCCGCCCCGTCGGCTGGCCCAAGGCCGAGGACTTCGCCCTGGTCGAGGCCGAGGTGCCGACGCCCGGCGAGGGGCAGGTGCTCGTCCGGAACAAGTACCTCTCCGTGGACCCGTACATGCGCGGCCGTATGAGTGCCGCCAAGTCCTACGTCGCCCCCTTCGAGCTGGGCAAGGTCATGCAGGGCGGTGCGGTCGGCGAGGTGGTCGCCTCCAACGCCGAGGGCATCGCCGTCGGAGACCACGTCCTGCACTTCCTCGGCTGGCGCGAGTTCGCGGCCGTGGACGCGAAGAGCGCCGTCAAGGTCGACCCGGACGCCGCCCCCCTGTCCACGTACCTCGGCGTGCTCGGCATGACCGGCCTCACCGCCTACGCCGGACTGCTGCGCACCGCGTCCTTCAAGGAAGGTGACGTCGTCTTCGTGTCCGGCGCGGCCGGCGCCGTCGGCAGCCAGGTCGGCCAGATCGCCAAGCTCAAGGGCGCCTCCCGGGTCATCGGCTCGGCCGGGTCGGACGAGAAGGTCAAGCTGCTCGTCGAGGAGTACGGCTTCGACGCCGCCTTCAACTACAAGAACGGCTCGGTGGGCGAGCAGCTGCGCGAGGCCGCCCCGGACGGCATCGACGTCTACTTCGACAACGTCGGCGGCGACCACCTGGAGGCCGCGATCGGGCAGCTCAACGTCCATGGCCGGATCGCCATCTGCGGCATGATCTCGGTCTACAACAACACCGAGCCCGCCCCCGGCCCGAAGAACCTCGCCCGCCTCATCGCGACCCGCGGCCGCATCGAGGGCCTCCTCGTCGGCGACCACTACGACTTCCAGCCGCAGTTCGTCCAGGAGGTCGGCCCCTGGGTCGCCTCGGGGCAGCTCAAGTACCGCGAGACGGTCGTCGAGGGCATCGAGAACAACCTGGAGGCGTTCCTCGGGGTCCTGCGCGGCGACAACACCGGGAAGATGATCGTCAAGCTCTGACGCCCCAGGAGGGCTGTTGCTGGATTTCCGACATGCGGTAACTTCTTTCCGAATTCTGTCGCGATCGTGGGCGCGAGTCGCGGCGGACCGAGGAGGAGAAGACACCGCATGTCCATCCAGCAGACCGACGTCCTCTACACCGCCGTCGCCACCGCCGAGAACGGCCGCGACGGCCGGGTCGCCACCGACGACGGCCAACTCGACGTCGTAGTGAACCCGCCCAAGGAGATGGGCGGCAGCGGCGCCGGCACCAACCCGGAGCAGCTGTTCGCGGCCGGCTACAGCGCCTGCTTCCAGGGCGCCCTCGGCGTCGTGGCCCGCCAGGAGAAGGCCGACATCTCCGGCTCGACCGTCACCGCGAAGGTCGGCATCGGCAAGAACGACGACGGGTTCGGCATCATCGTCGAGATCTCGGCGCACATCCCGAACGTCGGCACGGAGACCGCGAAGGGGCTCCTCGAGAAGGCCCACCAGGTCTGCCCGTACTCGAAGGCGACCCGCGGCAACATCACCGTGACGCTGGTCTGACACGGGTCGTTGCGTACGGAGGAGGCCGCACCCTTGGACGTAGGGTGCGGCCTCGCCCGCGGCGGGCGGCTGGAAACACCGCCCGCCGCAACGCCCATAGGGGCGCGGGGCTGTGTCGATATGCGGCTCCGCCGCGTGGGCGCGATCAGCCCCCACACGGCCGCACCCGCGATACGACCGCCCCCCCCGAGCTACTAGGCGGAATTGACCGGCATCAGCTCGCCAGCGCAGCCTTGTGCACCGCCCTCACCAACCGCTCGTTCTCCGGCGCCGCCCCGCCAGGGAAGGCGCAACGCCGCCGCGTGTAGCCGTAGGCGAGCCCGCTGCGCGGATCCGCGAACGCCTGCGAACCGCCGGCCCCGCTGTGGCCGAAGGCCCCCGCGCCCAGGAACGGGTACCAGGTGTCGGAGACCGCCTGGAAGCCGAGCCCGAAGGATTTGTGCGTCCGGGCCACCAGGTCGTACCCGGTCGAATGGATCTGGCCGACCTCGGCGATCGTGTCCGGCTTCAGCAGCGGCGGCCGTCCGTCGACCTCGCTGATCGCCGCCGCGTACATCCCGGCGAGCCCGCGCGCGGCCGCGACCCCGCCCGCCGAGGCGGGCCCCTTGGCGCGCACCGTACGGGAGTTGGCGTGGTCCACCAGCTCGCCCGGGTTCGGGACATGCGTGTTGAAGGCGATCGAGGCCAGCGTGTGCGGCCCCCTCGGCACCGAGTCCAGCACCGCCTGCTGCTCCGGCGTCGGGGCCATCGGCTGCACGGAGCGGTAACGGGGCTCCAGCTCCTCGGGCAGCCCGAGGTGGAAGTCCAGGCCGTACGGCGCCCGCACCCGCTCCTCGTACACCTCCCGGAGCGAACGGCCCGTGGCCCGCCGTACGACCTCGCCGGTGAGCGCGCCGATGACCAGCGCGTGGTAGCCGAAGGCCGTGCCGGGGCGCCAGAACGGCCGCTGGTCCGCGAGCCGTTCGGCGATGGCGGCATCGTCGGCCAGCTCGTCCTCGGTGAACCCGGCGTCGAGCCCGATCAGCCCCGCACGGTGCGCGAGCAGATCGCGCAGTGTCAGTCCGCCCTTGCCCTCGGCTGCGAACTCCGGCCAGTAGTACGTCACCTTGCGGTCCAGCTCCAGCGTGCCCTCCTGCACGAGAAGCGCGACCACGAGGTGAGCGGCGCCCTTGGTGGAGGAGAAAACGCCGTACAGGGAGTCGGCCGCGCAGCCGTCACCGGTCCACAGGTCGACGACCCTGCGGCCTCGCACATACGCGCACAACTGCCCTTCGTAGTCGGGCAGTTCCCCGGCCACGAACGCGGCGAACTCCTCGCGCGCCTCCTCGAAGCCGTCCGCGACGGTTCCGTGGATCTCCTGCGTCATCCGCTCTCCTCACCTGAGCCGCTTGCCTGTGCCATGGCGAACAACGCCCGTCCGACCTGGGCGAATTCCCCCTTCGGATGATCCCGGAAGAGCGGCTCGGTGCCGAACAGCACGGCCCGCGGGCCGCTGATCACCGAGGCCTGCCCCGCCGCGTCCGCGGGGCCGCCGGAGCCGTCCTGCGAGGGCCGCCAGTGCCCGGAGACGAGCGGGTTCCCGGTCGCGTACGCCTGCTCGACCCGCACCTTCGGCCCGAGATCGGTGAACCACACCGGCGCGTACACGAAGCCGTGCTCCGGGGCGCCACCCATCAGGACACCGCCCGAATTCACCACGCGCACCACGCCGTTGGCGTCCCCGTTGCCCTCGACCGGCTTCGCGGCCAGCAGCCCGGCCGCCGAGTTGAGCGCGGCACCCGTGGCACCGCGGCCGACCAGACCGTGCCCGTCGAGGAAGGCGTCCAGGGCCGCACGGGCGTCGGCGTCCAGGTCGTCGCGGTCGAGCCCCGCCGACACGAACAGCACATCCACCGCCGACCAGTCGAACCCGGCGTTCAGCACCTCCGTCGAGACCGGCGTGACCTCGAAGTTCATCTCCCGCAGCGCGAACAGCTCACCCGCCGTGACGGCCGCGGCGACGCGGGTGCGGTGCAGCGGGGCGGTGCCGGTGAGCCTCGTCGCGTGGAAGGCGACGTCGTACGCGCGGGCGGCCTCCACGGCCTGCCGGCGTGCCGAGCCCGGCACGATCGCGCTGCCGTCGGCCGCGCGGCGCACCTCGACGCCTTGGCGCAGCAGGGAGTTGAGGGCGGCGACCTCGTTCGGGTCGCCGAGCCGCAGCCGGAGATCGCCGCGCTGGGCGACGTACGCGACGGAGGCCGCCGCACGGACCGGGCGCAGGACACCGCCGTACGGCATCCGCGGCAGGGTCTCCACCGCCGCGCCCCACAGCCGGCCGAGGCTCCAGCCCGAGATGTCGTACATCACCGAGACCTTGTCGCTGATGTCCCGCCCGTCCGCGAGAAGCGCGTTGGCGAGCCCGCGCTTGGGCTGGTGCATGTCGACGACGTACGAGCCCTTGGGGTACGTCCGTCCGCCCAGCCGGAAGGGGCGGCTCGCGCGGGTGACCCGTACGTCATTGACGAGGAGGTGGTCGACGAGCCGGGCGGAGGCGGTTCCTGCCGCCGGGATGACGTACGCGCGTGGGAAGGTGGTCGTGTAGACGTCCTCGGGGCCGATGCCGGGGACGCCCGGGACGGTCTCGGGCGACACCGGCACCTGCGCGGCGCCTGTGGCCCCCCGCCGGAAGACCTCGATCTGGTCGGCGACGAGCGAGGCGCGCTTCGACCGCACGAAGTCGAGGGTGGCGCGCAGGGCGGCCCCGGCGACGTCGACGTTGATCGCGGACCGGCGGCGCAGCTCGGGGACCGGCAGGGTGTCGTACGCGGTGTTGTTCACCGCCATCGGGATCTCCACCGTGTGCGCGGCGACCGTGCCGTGGAAGGCCGCGTACTGCGGGGTGAAGATCGGCGGCCAGTCGTCCCAGCCCTCCTCCTGGTCGCGGAAGGGGATCTGGGCGGGCTCGACGCCGTCCTTCGCGGGCGTGTAGCCGAGGCCGTTGACGGCGGCCTCCATGCCGAGGGCGCCCGCGTAGGTGTTCTTCAGGAAGAGGTCGTACTCGTAGTTCTCGCCGTGCGGGGGAGTGGTGGGTTCGATGAGGGTGCCGTTGACGTAGCCGTGCAGATCGAGCATGACGGCCGGCTGCTTGACGGTCATGATCTGCCGCATCGCCCGCACCTCGGGCTGCGAGGCGGTGACGAAGTCCCGGTTCATGTCGAAGCCGTTCGCGTTCGTGCGCGTGCCCGCGATACGGCCGTCCGGGTTCGCGGTGATGTTGAAGTACAGGCGGCTGTGGGCGAGCAGGTCGCGTGTGCCCGCGTCCTTGGCGGTGGCCAGCTGCTCGATGAGCTTCAGGGAGGCGTCGGTGCCCTCCCACTCGTTGCCGTGGATGTTGTTGTTGAAGAAGACCGGGGTCTTGTACGTCCGCTTGATCTCCGGGGACTTGGCGGCGACGGCGGGCGCGTTCTCGATGAGCTCGCGCATACGCGCCTGCGTGCGGGCCTGGCGGGCGGTCTCCGGGGCGGTGACGGTGACGAGGTAGAGCCGGTGCCCGCCGGCCGAGCGGCCCGCGACCTCGACGCTCACCCGGTCGCCGGAGGACTGCAGGGCGTTCAGCTTCGGCGCGATGCCGTGGTACGGGGTGAGGCCCAGCTTGATGGACTTGTCGGCCGGGTTCTCGGGGTCGGGGGTGAGGACCTGCCGGCGGGGGTAGCCGCGGCCGTCGTCGGCGATCGCCGCGGAGGCCGCTTCGGAAGACGCCTCGGCTGTGCCGAGGGCCCGGCGGGCGGTGCTCGCGGGTGTCCGCGCCGCCTGCTGGTCGAGCGCGGCCTCGCGGTGCGGGGGTTCGGGGTCTGCGACGGCGGTCGGCGGGGTGAGGAGCAGGGAGCCCGCCGTGGTGAGGGTGAGGGCGGTGATCAGAACGGGTCTCGCGGGAACGGTTCTCGTCGTGCGCACGCGTACCTCCTCCGGAACTTCCTGAGATCGGTACGGCGAGGTGTACCTGTTCGACTCAACCGCAACAAGAGGGAGTTGGTGTCACGGATGCCCCGGATACCCCGGATGGCCCATGCGAGGGCCCGCGAAGGGGGCATCCTGAGGGCGCCGGGCAGGTGACGCACGACCACGAGGGAAGAGGGCCCATGGCAACGATCCCTTCGCTCCCCAGCAGGGACGACGTACTCCGCATGGCACGCAGCACGACCGACATCACCGGCCAACTCCTGGACACGGCCACAAACATCACCCGCATCGCCATCAACACCTTCAACCCGAGGGACGGATCGGGAGCCGAGGTTCTGCGCGTGCTGCGGCAGACCACCGCCGAACTGGCCGAGGCGAGCGCCTCCCCGCAGGCCCAGGAGGCCTTCTACCGCATCGTCGAGACCCTCACCCGTCTCGGCACCAGCGGGGCACCCCTCGCGGTCCACCCGGTGAGCGAACCGGCGCAGGCCCTGCTCACGGCCCTGGGCGACAGCCTGCTCCCGGTGCTGGACGCGGTGGAGCCGGCGGTGGAGGAGTTCGCGGCGGCGCTCGGCGAACTGGTCGAGGCGACCTCACCCCTGCTGCCGGCGACGGCGGGCGTCGCCGCGGGCGCGCTGCTGGCGCTGACCCCGTTGCTCCGTTCGGCGGCGGAGGTCCTGCGCGAGTCGTCCCCCGAACTCCGCCGAATCGCGGACGCGTTGACCGCCGCGCTGGCCCCGCTGATGCCGCTTCAGGTGGCCCTGGCCGAACGCGCGGCCGCCGCCGGCGCGAACGTCGTCCGCGTGACCCTCCCACCCCTCGCCGACCTCACGGAGGCAGCGGCGGCCACCACGAAGGCGGCCCGCCCGGCCCTGATCGCCGGAGAGGAACTCCTGGTGACCGGGCTGGAACGGCTGCAGCCCGTGCTGCTGGCCGGGGCGTCGCGCGCGGGGCGGGTGGCTCGGGCGGTGGCGGTACGGGTGTCGGCGGCGGTGTCGCCGGCGGCGGAGCGGGGGGTTGTGGTGACGGTGACGCAGGTGTGAGGGCCGCGGTGACCGGGCGTCGCGGGTGACCGGGCGTCGCGGTGACCCGGCGCCGAAGTGACCGTGACTCGGGTGTGACAAGCCCCGACTAGAGTTCGCTGCATGCGCGATCTTGGGACCGGGTTCAGGTATCTCCTCCAGGGCCAGCGGTGGGTGGCCCGGCACGGCAAGCAGTACGAGTTCGGGCTGATCCCCGGCCTGATCGCCCTGGTGCTCTACGCGGCCGCACTGGTCGCGCTCGCGATCTGGGGCGAGGACTTCGTGTCCTGGTCGACGCCGTTCGCCGACGACTGGTCGAGCCCCTGGCAGCGCCTGTTCCGCGGCTTCCTCACCGCCGTCCTGTTCGCCCTCGGCCTGCTCCTCTCCGTCGTCACCTTCACCGCGGTCACGCTCCTGATCGGCCAGCCCTTCTACGAGAACCTCTCCGAGAAGGTCGACCGGGACGTCTCCCCGGACGGCACGGCCCCCGAGTCGGGCCTGCCGCTCTGGCGCGAGCTGTGGATCTCGGGCCGCGACAGCCTGCGGGTCGTGCTGCGCGCCGCCGTGTGGGGCGTGCTGCTCTTCGCCCTCGGTTTCATCCCGGTCGTCGGCCAGACGGTCGTACCGGTGATCGGCGTCGTCGTCACCGGCTTCTTCCTCACCGAGGAGCTCACGGCGGTCGCCCTCCAGCGTCGCCGCGTCGAACTCCGCGACCGCCTCGCCACGCTCCGCTCCCGCAAGATGCTGGTGTGGGGCTTCGGTACGCCCCTCGCCGCGGCCTTCCTGGTGCCGTTCGTCGCGGTGTTCCTGATGCCGGGCGCGGTCGCGGGCGCCACCCTCATGGCGCGGGAGCTGCTGGGTGAGGAGACCCAGGAGGAAGCGGCGCCCGCGCCCGACTCCGAGACCGTCAGCCGGTGACCGGGCTGCCCGCCGCCACCTTCAGGATCGTGCGCACCTGGGCGATGATGTCCAGCCGGTTCCGTACGAACTCGGGGTCGGTCACCGACCCCGTCGCCGGGTCGGTGTTGCCGGTCCCGAACTGCAGCACCGGCGTGTGCACATGCCCGCCCGGCAGCACGTCGTGCAGCCCCAGCCGGTCCCGGAGCAGCGTCGCCCGGTAGGCGATCTCGTTGGACAGATAGTCCCCGCCGCCCCCGGCCCGCGCGGTCGAGCCGGGCGTCGGCCCGTCGGGGCGCACGACGGCCTGCGTGCCGCCCGCCGGGATCTCGGTCACGCTCGTGTTGTCGTACACGGGGAAGCGCCCCGTGTTCGCGGCGACGATCTCCTTGTACGGCAGGGTCGTCGACGTCCACTGCGGCTGCGAGGCCGGGTCGGCGACGGGGATGGTCTCGGTGCGGCCGATGTTGTCGTTGTCCCCGAAGCCGCCCCGCCAGGCCCCGTTGGTCCGCTCGACGTCGAACCGCCCGACGCGCCCCTGGCTCACGGTCGTGAACAGATCGACCTGCTTCAGATACGGCCGCAGCGTCCGCTCCACCGTGCCGTCGGCGAAGTCCTGCCAGCGCACCGGGAACACGGCGGTCTCCACCCGCGCCGGACCGTCCGCCGTCTCGATCACCGTGCCGTCCAGGGCGAGCGCGGTGGCGCCGGACGGGTTGGAGATGCGGATGTCCCGGTCGAGGGTGAAGGGATCGAACCCGGTGACCAGGATCCGCCGGATACCGCTGACTCCGCCGACCGCGTGGTCGCCGTGCGGGTAGCGGATTTCGGTCTGTCCGCGCGAGCCCCGTTCCAGCGCGTCGAGCAGCGCGGACCGTTGGGTCTCGCTCAACCCGAACTCCGGCTCCCACGTGCGCACGTCCCGCGTCATCGACAGCCGCGCCCAGTACAGCGGCCGATCGTCGTCCCGGCTCAGGCCCACCCGTCGCCCACCACCACCCTTATGAGGAAGCGCTTCGCGCCTATTTGATTCCGCCGGCCCCCGCCCCTGCGCCCGGTCGACGGCCCTCCGCCACAGTGCCGATCCCTCGCGCACGACGACGCGGCGGGCCTGCGCGTAGGAGTTCGCGGCACCGAGATCGCGGGTGAACTCCGTTGCCAGGGCGTCGAATCCGGAGCGGCGCAGGATCTCCTGGGGGACCGGCTCGCCGAGGCGCTGTTCCTCGACGGTCGGCGCGGGCGCCGCCTCGGCGGCGGCAGCCCCGGTCGTGGGAGCCGAGAGGCCGGCCAGCAGGGCCAGTCCGAGGACGCCGGTGCGAACGCGTAGGGAATTCAAGGGAGTTCCGGTCCTTCCGTCACGGTGGGGGGTGAGGCGGTGCGTGCGTCGTGCGGGACGCCGGAAGTATCCCGTGACGGGAGTGGTCTACGCCATGGTGTGGGGAATCTTCGCCGCCGCCTCCCGCAGCGCCCCCACGAACGCCGCCACGGCCGGAGCCGGCGACCGCCCCCGCACGGTAGCCGCGTACACCGCCCGCGCCGGGGCCCCCTCGTCCAGCACCGGCAGCAGCGCGACGTCCGGTCGCACGGACGCGGCGGCCAGCGCCGGGACCAGGGCCACGCCGAGGCCGGCGGCGACGTACCCCTGCTTGGCGGTCCACTCGCCGACGACGTGCGCCACGCGCGGCCGAAAGCCCTGCCGCAGGGCCGCGTCGAGGAGCGTGCCCTCGGGGCGGGCACTGCCGGAGATCCAGTCGGCGTCGGCGAGTTGGCCGAGTCGGACCGGGCCGCGCCCGGCCAACGGATCGCCGGAGCGGACGGCGACGTACAGGCACTCGTCGAGGAGGTGGTGGAGCTCGAACGTCTCCAGGGGTGCCCGGCCCGTCGTCGAGACCACCGCCAGATCGAGATGGCCCGCACCGAGCCGGTCCAGGAGGCCTGGTGTGAAGCCCTCCTCGCGGCTGACCAGGACCTCGGGGTGCCGGGCGCGGAAGGCGCCGAGGGCGAGCGGCACCAGCGCCGCGTCCGCCGTGGCGAAGGCCCCGAACCGCAGCCGCCCGCCGGCGACTTCGCGCAGCGCGACCAGCTCACGCACGGCCCCGTGCAGCGACTCGGCGACGGCTTCGGCATACGGCACGAGAGTCCGCCCGGCCTCGGTGAGCCGTACGCCACGCGGTAGCCGGTCGAAGAGCGGTGCGCCGCCCAACGCCCCCTCCAGCGAGGCGATCTGGCGCGACACCGCCGACTGGGTCCACCCCAGCGTCCGCGCGGCCACCGTGAACGACCCATGCCGGGCGACTTCCAGGAACGCCCTCAGCCACACGGTGGACACCTCGGGGAACTCATGCTGATTCGGCATGGCAGCCATGCTGGACATTCGCTTGTCGCATCTCAAGTGCGGACCTAGCGTCGACGGCATGCAGATCACCCTCGACAACCCGCCTTCCGCACCCCAGCCCCTCAGCCCGTACTACTCCCAGGTCGCCCGCGTCGAACACGCCGACGGCGGCGCCCTGTTGTTCCTCTCCGGGCAGATCGCGCAGGGCGCCACCGTCGCCCAGCAGACCCGCGGCATCTTCGAGACGATCGCCGCGCTGCTCAAGGCCCACGGGGCCGAGTTCTCGGACGTCATCAACATCCGCACCTGCCTCACCGACATCGGCACGCTGGACGAATACGGCACCGTACGGCGGCAGTTCCTCACCGGCACCCCGCCCACCAGCATGACCTTCGAGGTGCCGAGGCTCTTCCGGCCGGAGGCCCTCGTGGAGGTGGAGGTCGTCGCCGCGGTCAGCCCACGTTCTCGCCCAGCAGCCTGAGGAAGCTTGCGGTTTCGAGTCCTTCGCGGTGACCTAGGAAGCATTGAGACGTGTAAGTGACTCAGCGAGGAGGCACCGCGATGGCGGGAACCCGCACCCAGGCCGACGAAGCGCGCGAGGCGGTCGTCGAGGCCGCCCTCGCCGGGCTCGACCTCGACGCGAAGGCACGGCTGCTCTCCGGCCAGGACATGTGGACGCTGCCCGCGCTCCCCGAGATCGGCCTGAAGTCCCTCGTCATGTCCGACGGCCCGATCGGCGTCCGGGGCGTGCGCTGGACCGCCGACGACCCGTCCGTCGCGCTGCCCTCGCCCACCGCCCTCGCCGCCACCTGGGACCCCGAACTCGCCCGCAGGGCAGGGGTGCTGCTCGCCCAGGAGGCCCGCCGCAAGGGCGTGCACGTGCTGCTCGCGCCCACCGTCAATCTCCATCGCTCCCCGCTCGGCGGCCGCCACTTCGAGGCCTACAGCGAGGACCCGTATCTGACGGGCACGATCGGCGCGGGTTATGTGAACGGCGTCCAGTCCGGCGGGGTCGGCACCACGGTCAAGCACTTCGTCGCCAACGACGCCGAGACCGACCGCTTCACCGTGAACAACACCGTGAGCGAACGCGCCCTGCGGGAGCTGTACCTGGCGCCCTTCGAGATCATCGTCGAGAACGCCCACCCCTGGGGCATCATGACCGCCTACAACACGGTCAACGGCACGACGATGACCGAGCACCACTACCTCGTGAACGAGGTCCTGCGCGGCGAATGGGGCTTCGACGGCTACAACGTCTCCGACTGGATGGCCGCCCGGTCGACGAAGGGCGCCATCGAGGGCGGCCTCGACGTCGCCATGCCGGGCCCGCAGACCGTCTACGGCGAGCCCCTGGCCCAGGCGGTACGGGACGGGAAGGTGGCCGAGGCCAAGGTCGACGACGCCGTACGCAACGTCCTGCGGCTCGCCGCCCGCGTCGGCATCCTGGAGGGTGCCGAGCCCGTCGTCACCGAGCACCCCGAGGCCGTTGACGGCATCGCGCTGGCCCGCGAGATCGCCCGCCGCTCCTTCGTCCTGGTCCGCAACCAGGGCGCCCTCCCGCTCAGGCCGAACGGCACGGTCGCGCTCATCGGCGCCGCCGCCCGCGACGCCCGCGTCCTCGGCGGCGGCTCGGCCACCGTCTTCCCCGACCGGATCGTCTCCCCGCTCGACGGCCTCACCGCCGCCCTCCCCGAGGGGGCCCTCACCTACGCCGTCGGCGCCGACCCGAACACCGAACTCGCCGTCGCCGACAAGGGCTTCGAGCTGCGGGCCGTGTGCCGGGACGACGGGGGGAACGTCCTCGGCACCGGCTCCGCCCCGTGCGGCCAGATCCAGTGGATGGGTTCGGACCTTCCCGAAGGCGTCACCCACGACACCCTCCACACCGTCGAGCTGACCGGCACCTTCAC